>NZ_JBFREZ010000008.1:0-291616 GCF_052114565.1 Mycobacterium sp. 2YAF39 | reverse complement strand
ATTCGAATCAGAACAAGCCTGAAACCAAAACAAAGACACCAAAACTGGCATCAAAAAACATCCACCCCTAAACGGGAAAAAGAGGTGAACAAAAACAACAACAAACAAAAACCACCAAACACACTATTGAGTTCTCAAACAACACACCCAGACTGACCGCGCAAGAATCCTCGGCGATTAAGCCGAGGTCTCTAGTTCGGACAGACGAGGACACCCACCGAAGTGGACTTCCCTCTGGAGGCCGCCGCGCTCTCCGGGCTTTTGGGCCCGTGTCGCGGCGACTCCGATAAGTTACGTGAGGGATAACTCTGAGTCAAATGGCCTGCTAGAGCGTGTTTCTCGAAACTGCTCTTGCGTGCGCACCGACAGGTGCGTCGACTCTCAAGGGCTTCAACGCAGCGGTCGCCGAGTTTGTTCCCGAAAGGACACAGAACCCATTGACCAGAGCGATCGGCTCCAGCAACTCATCCAACGCGTTCGATCCCGGCGATATTCCGCTTGCCCCTGCGCAGCACCAGCCACCGTCCGTGGAGGAAGTCCGACGGCTCCGCTGTCCACTCTTCGCTTTCGATGCGGACGTTGTTGACGTAGGCGCCGCCCTCACCGATGGTCCGACGGGCCGCCCCCTTACTCGCCGACAGGCCGCTGGCCACCAATAGGTCCGTTATCGAATCGGGCCCACCAGGCGCGAGCTCGGCGACCGACGCCTCGCGCAGCGCTGCGGCCAGCGTCGGCTCGTCGAGCTGCGCGAGTTCGCCGCGGCCGAACAAGGCCTGGCTGGCGTGCTCGACGGACTCGGTCGCGGCCTCCCCATGCACCAGATTCGTGAGCTCCCGCGCCAGCCGGCGCTGACCTGCACGTTCGTGCGGGCGCTCCGCCGTCGCCTCCTCCAGCTCCGCCAGTTCCTCCGGCGACAGGAAGGTGAACCACCGCAGGTAACGGACCACATCGGCATCGGAGGTATTCACGAAGTACTGGTACCAGGCGTACGGACTCGTCATCTCCGGGTCGAGCCAGAGGCTGCCGCCGCCCGTCGACTTGCCGAACTTCTGGCCTTCCGAATCGGTGACCAACGGAGTGGTCAGCGCATGCACGGTCGCACCCGCTTTCTGTCGGACCAGGCGGACTCCGGCGATGATGTTGCCCCACTGGTCGGACCCGCCGATCTGCAATCCGCACCCGTAGCGCTGGTGCAACTCCACGAAATCGTTGGCTTGCAGCAGCATGTAGCTGAATTCGGTGTAGGAGATGCCCTCGCCCTCGAGACGACGCCGCACCGTGTCCCGGTCCAGCATCACGTTGACCGAGAAGTACTTCCCCACATCGCGAAGAAACTCGATCGCGGGCATCTGCGCGGTCCAGGTCAGGTTGTTCTCCACCACCGCGCCGGTCGGCGAGTCGCCGAATTCGACGAATCGCTCGAGCTGGCCACGAATCCGATCGGCCCACTCAGCGACCGTGTCGGCGTTGTTCAGCGTGCGCTCGCCCACGTCGCGTGGATCGCCGATCATGCCGGTCGCTCCCCCGGCCAGCACAATCGGCCGGTGGCCGGCCTGCTGAAACCGGCGCAGCGTCAGCAGCGGAATGAGGTGGCCCGCGTGCAGGCTCGGCGCCGTCGGATCGAAACCCGAGTAGACCGTGACGGGGCCTGCGGCCAACGCCGCTGCCAGCGCCTCCCGGTCGGTGGACTGCGCGATCAGCCCGCGCCACTCCAGCTCATCGAGGATGGAAGCGCCCGTAGAAGTCACAGCACCGATCTTCTCGCACTAGTCGCTTTCGCCGGGAGCCGGTGCCCGTGGGCTGCGGCGATAGAGCGACACTTCCGGGCGGCCTGCCAGCCACAATCGCCACGGCCGATCGGCGGCCTTGCTGACACCGACACGGGGCCCGGACACACCTTCGTGCTTCGCGCCGAGCACCACGCGGATCGGGCTCTTCGCGTCGAACAGATCAATACCGTTGTCCTCCATGGTGATTCCGAGCGCGGAGCACAGGTTTCCGGGCCCCCGCGCAAGGGCGGCAGGACGGACCGAGTCCCCGCGGCGAACTTGGGCGACATCTGCCCCGGACTCCATGGCGGCCGCCCGCAACAGCACCGCGCCCGCAACATCGACGGTCGCGCACACGACATTCGCGCAGACGTGTATGCCATGGCTGCGGTAGGTGTAGAGCCGCCCGGCCGGTCCGAACATGACGGCGTTGCGTCCTCCCATGCCTCGATATGAATGAGATGCCGCATCGGGCCACGGACCGGCGTCCGGACCGCCGTACGCCTCGACCTCGACGATCATCGCGCTCACATCGCGCCCGACCAGCACCGCGCCCAGCAGTCGCCGGGCGGCGCTGAGCGGATCCACGGACAACCGGCGTGAACTCACCGCAGCGATTCTGCCCGGCAAGTCTTGACACGCACACCCCGGCCGAGGATTATTCATCGCATGATGAGTTCATCGGGTGATGAATTACAACGCACTGCTGAGGACGTCGCGGTCGACGTCCGGGATCTTCGGGTCGTCCGAGGTGGTCGCGTCGCGCTCGACGACGTCTCCGTGCAGATTGCGCGGGGCACCATGACCGGACTACTTGGCCCGTCTGGGTGCGGTAAGACGACCCTGATGCGCAGCATCGTCGGCACCCAGATCATCGCGAAGGGCACCGTGACGGTGCTGGGGCGCCCGGCCGGTTCGGCCGAGCTGCGCCACCGGGTCGGGTACGTCACACAGAGTGCGACGATCTACGACGATCTGAGGGTCATCGACAACGTCCGCTACTTCGCGGCATTGACCGGCACAACCGCCGCGGACGCGGACGAGGCGGTCGCCACCGTCGGCCTCGATGATCACCGAACCGCGTTGTGCGGCAATCTTTCCGGTGGCCAACGCACCCGCGCCTCCCTGGCATGTGCGCTGGTGTCGCACCCCGATCTGTTGGTGCTCGACGAGCCCACCGTCGGCCTGGACCCGGTGCTTCGCGTTGATCTCTGGGAACAGTTCCACCAACTCGCAAAGGGCGGCACGACGTTGATCGTGTCGAGCCACGTCATGGACGAGGCCGACCACTGCGGCGATCTACTGCTGATGCGCGAGGGCCACCTTCTCGCGCACACCACACCAACGAAATTACGAGAGGACACGGGATGTCAGTCACTGGAGGAGGCGTTTCTGTCCGTCATCCGGCACAGCACCGCAGCCACACGAGCCGAAGCCGGCTGAGCCCGCGGGCCTATCTGGCCACCACCACGCGAATCCTGCGTCAGCTGGCCGCCGACCACCGCAGCGTCGCGATGATCCTCGTCGTTCCGAGTCTCATCATCACGCTGATGTATTTCATGTTCCAGGACGCGCCGCACCGTCCCGGCGCTCCGTCGCCGTTCAACAACGCCTGTTTGATCATGCTCGGCGTGTTCCCGCTCATCGTGATGTTCCTGATCACGTCGATCACCATGCAGCGCGAACGGGTTTCGGGCACGTTGGAGCGGATCCTGACGACTCCCCTGCGCCGCCTGGACCTGCTGGCCGCGTACGGGACAGCGTTCTCGATTGCCGCCGCCGCGCAGGCGACGCTGGCGTGCATCGTGTCGTTCTGGCTCCTCGGTCTGGACACCGCGGGCAGCCCCATCCTGGTGTTCACGATTGCGATCATCAACGCGGTTCTCGGCGTCGGATTGGGCCTGCTCTGTAGTGCATTCGCCCGCACCGAGTTTCAAGCCGTCCAGTTCATGCCGCTGGTGATCGCCCCGCAACTACTGCTCTGCGGAATCATCGTGCCGCGCGACGTGCTGCCGAATTGGCTGCAGTGGATCAGCAATGCGCTGCCCGCCAGTTACGCTCTGGAAGCGTTGCAACAGGTGGGTGCGTACGCGGAGCCGACGTTCATCGCGGTGCGGGACATCGCCGTCGTCATCGGCTTCGCGATCGTCGCGCTGTGCCTGGCCGCTGCGACGCTACGACGAAGGACACCGTAGAGGCTTTGACGACCAACACCGAACGCAAGCGTCCCGGGCGGCCGCCCGGGACGTCGGACACCCGCGAGCGCATTCTGAACAGCGCGCGGGAGTTGTTCGCCCGCAACGGTATTGACAAGACCTCCATCCGCGCCATCGCCGCGGACGCGGATGTGGATCCCGCGCTCGTCCACCACTACTACGGCACCAAGACCAAACTGTTCGCCGAGGCGATCCACATCCCGATCGACCCGATGGAGGTGATCGGCCCGCTGCAGCGCATCCCCGTCGAAGAGATCGGCTACACGCTCCCGTCGCTTCTGTTGCCGCTGTGGGACTCCGAGATGGGTAAGGGATTCATCGCCACCCTGCGATCGATTCTGGCAGGCAGTGACCCGTCGCTGGTGCGCTCGTTTCTGCAGGAGGTCATCACCAAGGAGGTCGGCTCCCGCGTGGACGATCCGCCCGGAAGTGGGCCCGTGCGCGTGCAATTCGTCGCCTCGCAGCTGGTCGGCGTCGTCATGGCGCGATACATTCTCGAGCTCGACCCGTTCAAGTCGCTGCCGGTCGAACAGATCGCCGAGACCATCGCCCCGAACCTGCAGCGCTACCTCACCGGCGAGCTACCCGGATTCTCCTGACGCCCGTTCGAGCAGCCTGGCGTGTTCGGCGTCGTCGGTCACAGTGACGGCTTCGTCGATCAGCAGGACCGGAACGCCGTCCTCGATGCGGTATGCACGCCGCAGTCGCGGGTTGTACAGAAACTCGTTGCCCACCAGGAGAAGCGGGCCGCGGTCCTCCGGGCAGACCAGGATGGCAAGGAGCTTGTCGTCGAGCACAGTTGCGCGTCAGCCGCCGGGGATGACCGGCACGGCGCCGCCGGACTGTTGCTGCTGCTGAGCTGCCATCTGCTGTTGCGCCTGCAACTTGCGCTGGTATTGCAGCGTCGCCTTCAGCGCCTCGATGAGCGGGGTTTGGTTGGGTCGGTGTTCGAGAGCATCCTGGATTGCGACTTTGTTCGCATTCGACGCCTTGAAACCCTGGGCGCGTAGTTTCATCACGTCGTCGATCAGAGTCGACAGCTGGCCGCCACCGTCACCCAAGTCGTACTCGTTGTAGATGATCGTCAGCGCCTGGTCGGCAGTCATGTTCGCTGGGAGTTCATCCGGCGCTTCCCCCGCAACGGGCTTCGCGCACTCTTCTCCGGTGCAGGGCTCCCCCGGCGCACGGGTGTCTGCCTCCCCCGCCACCGGCTTCGCGCAGTCCTCACCCGTGCAGGGCTCTCCTGGCGCACGGGTATCAGACGCCGTCGAATCGGGCTGGGCGAACGCCGTCGATGCGCCGAATCCGGTCATGAGGCCGACGGCGAGCACTCCGCCGACAAGGGCACGACGCCACTCGACGCGGGCCTTACCGGTCTGCGATGCCATTAACCCCTCCAGCGCGATAGACCATCTACTGCCCCGGCCCGACGGCGACCTGCCGCCAGCGGGAGCCTAACAGCGTGACGACCGCGCGGCATGCCGCGTGAATCACCCACCAGCGATCTCGGCGCGTACCGCGACGGTTAACCGCTTGTACCGATTCGTATCGAGATCGAGGTACCAGGCGTTACGGGACGGTTTGGGAACCCCGGCGCTGCGCAACGGGCTGATCAACGGTCGGCAGGACGCGCTGAGGGTCATCTCGGGCACCACATGCACGATGTCGGGGGGGTTACCGACGGGCAGATCGGCGAGCGCTTCGGACAGATCCGCGGACGCGATCGTGCCGCCAGGCTGCAGCGCGAGCGCCGTGACCGCGAGATTCTGCCCGTCGGCCTCCACCAGGTAGGTGACCGCGAGATCCACCGCGGCGAGACGGCTGACGGCGTCGTTGACGGTTGCCGCGTATACGACACCGCGAGGCGTGCGGATCACCGTCCCGCGGCCGTCAACCTGCCAGTAGTCGCCGTCGTCGTCGCGCCGGAAGAGGTATTCGGTGGACACCCACGTGTCCGCGGGCGCGAAGACACCGCGCTTGACCGACGCCGTCGGATCCACTGGCCCGCGCGGATGCGCGAGCAGCACGCCCACCTCGTTGGCCTCCGCTCGACGCACGAATCCGCGCTCGTCCTCGAGGATCAGGTCGTCCTCGGCGTCGTACGCGGCCAATGCGACCTCGCCGCCGCCGGGCAGTGGCCGGCCCTTGCTGCCGACCTTGGCGCCCGACACGTTGGCCAGCACCGCCTGCCCGTCCGTGGTCGCGAAGAATTCGACGACGCGGGCGGGTGCGAACACCTCCACGACCCGCTTCCACAGGCCGGTCGGCATTCCGGAACCGATGAACAGCCGGACCGGGTGGCTTCCGGTGAGCGAGAACGACGGATCGTCGATGACGTCGCGCAGCATTGCCCACGTGTAGGAGACGACGGTGACGCCGTACTGGCGGATCTCCTGGACGAACCGGTCCGGACGCAGACCGCGGGACAGCGCGATGCGGGATCCGCCAACGACCGCGCCACCGAGTGCGACCAACAGCCCGGATTGGTGGTGCAGCGGAGTCAGGCAGTACACCGTGTCGCCGCGCCCGAGGTTGGCGGCCGAGGCGGTGCCGAACGCCGACAACGCCCAGCGGTAGTTGGTGATCTGACGGGCGACGAACTCCCCGCCGATCGAGCTGAACGCGATGAACGCGAGGTCGCGGGCGAGCCCGGGGTTCGGGCGGTACCAGCCGGGGAGTTCGACGACGTCGGGGTCGATCTTCTCCATGTCGATGACGTCGGCGTCGTCCGGGAGATCCAGGTCGCGAACCTCGCCACCGCCGAGCACCAGGACGCGCATGTCGAGTTTGCGTGCCGCGTCGAGGTTGATCGGGTCGGCGATGATGTCGGATACCGCGCCGAGCCGGGCGGCGGCCGCCAGGTCGGCATCGGGTGGCATCAGCACAGCGACGGCGCCCAGCCGCGAGAGCGCCGCGATCGCGACGAGCGCACTGGGCCGGGTCTCCATCAACACACCGACGTGCGCGCCCTGCCGGACACCGACCTCGATGAGGCCGCGGACCACGTTGTTGATGCGGCGATCCACCGCCTCGTAGGTGTGGACGCGGCCGTCGAACAGCAGAGCCTCGCCGTTGGGCAGATCGCGGGCCTGCTCGGACATGAGCCGGCCCAGCGAGATTCGGGAATGCTCGTTGGTCTGGCCGAGGCGCGCGAGGCGGGGCAGTGTGCGATAGGTCTCGACGACGATTGCGCGCGCGGACTTGTTGGCGGCGACGACCGCGTCGGCCGCCGACCGGGCCAGGCTGAACACCATCTCGGTCGCGGCGTTGGTGCCGTGGGCCAGTCGCGAGCTCAGCGACACACCGCTTTCGCTGGGCTCCTCGGGCTGCAGCGGCATCGGCGAGACACCGTCGGGCATACCGCCGGTGCTGTCGATCCACTTGACCCACTGGGCCACTGCGGGCCAGGTCTGGGTCGACGCCTTCGAGCCGACGACCAGCCCGAAATGACCTGCGCGGATGAGGAATTCGTAGACATCCGCCTTCGGGGCGGCACGCTTGATCCCGCGCACAGAGGCCGGCTGACCGATGTCGTCGACCTCACCGATGACGGCCAGCACGGGGACGTCGATATCCGACAGGGTGACCAGGTCGCCATGGATCGAGAAGCCGCCGCTCATCATGCGGTTGTGCGCGATGAACTGTTTGAGGAGTTCGGCGATCGCAGGCCCCGACCACGCGATCCAACCTTCGGACTGAAGGAATCGCCGTTGCTGTTCGCGGGGCAGCAAAGCCTCGCGGTCGTGCAACTGACGGAGGAAGTCGATACGCGACTGCGCGGTCTTGATCGGGTCGAGCATCTGAAAACCGGTGCGCGCCAGCCAGCCGGGAATGTCCATGCGGCTGAAGACGTGGTCCGCCATGAAGTCCGCTGCCGCGGGCGCGATGCTGGCAGGCATGTTCATCGGCAGGCCGGCGAGCGTGTCGACGGGCGCCCCGAACGCGATGATGCTCGCCAGATCCCTGGACCTGCGGTAGGCGGCGGTCTGGTAAGCGAACATGCCGCCCTGGGAGTAGCCGGCCAGATGGACGTCGCGGCCGGTCACCTCCTTGACGGTGTCGATGGCTTCGCTCAGCGCGACGACGTGGTCGGCAAGGTTGCGGTCCATGCCGCCTTCGACCTTGTCGGGAGAGCCGAAGTCGATGACCCACGGGTCGATTCCCGCCTTGTGCAGGATGCCGACTGCGCCTTCGTCGCGCGTGACGTCCCACATGTCGGCCGACATCATCATGGGATGCACCATCAGCACCGGCGGTCCGGGCTGCTTGGCCTGTGGCCTGGCGTCAGGCGGGAAGTACCGCCGCAGCCGGTACATCGGCACGCTCTGGATGAGCTGGAACGGCGACGGGACCGCTCCGGTCTCCAGGCCGCCGTAGCGCAGCACCTCCAGTCCGTTCTGTGCGGTGGCCACCAACCGCCCCACTGGTCTGGTCAGTCCCGAAAGATCCACCTGCGCGCTCCCCTAGCTGCTAATCCCCAGATTGCTGCCTTGATCATGGCATAGCGGCCTGAGACGACCCCCGAGATCGCCGCCATCGACGGCGCAGCGGTGCCGTGCGGCCAGCCACCTATCATCGGCGGTCGATGGCGAATCTGATCAACGTGGAGCGTGCGAGCGTCGGGTATGGCACCCGCACGCTGCTCGACGCCATCAGTCTCGGGGTCGACGAGGGCGATGCGATCGGCGTCGTCGGACGCAACGGCGACGGGAAGACCACCCTGCTGCGGGTGCTGACCGCGACCCGCGAGCCCGACTCCGGGCGGGTGACCCACACGTCGGGACTGTCGGTGGGATACCTGCGGCAGAGCGACGATTTCGCCGGAGCGACGGTCAGGGACGTGATCGTCGGCGGACGGCCCGACCACGTCTGGGCCGCCGAACCCGCTACCCGTGACGTCGTCTCGCATCTGCTGTCCGGTGTCGCCCTCGACCGCGAGGTCGGTGGGCTGTCCGGCGGTGAGCGGCGACGGGTGGCGCTGGCGACAGAATTGATCGCCGGCCACGACGTACTCGTGCTCGACGAGCCCACGAACCATCTGGACGTCGAGGTGATCGGTTGGCTGGCCGCCCATCTGAACGCCAGGCGCGCCAAGGCGCTGGTGGTCGTGAGCCACGACCGGTGGTTCCTCGACGCGGTGTGCACGACGACGTGGGAGGTGCACGACGGCGCCGTCGACGCGTACGACGGCGGATACGCGGCGTACGTACTGGCCCGAGCGGAACGGATGCGGCTCGCGGCCGGCGCCGAGGCCCGCAGGCAGAATCTGATGCGCAAGGAGCTGGCCTGGCTACGGCGCGGGCCGCCCGCGCGGACGTCGAAGCCGAAGTTCCGCATCCAGGCCGCCAACGACCTGATCGCCAACGAGCCGCCGCCCCGCGATTCGCTTGGGCTGCAAAGCTTTGCCACCACACGGCTCGGCAAAGACGTGTTCGACCTGCACCGCGTCCGGCTGGAGGTCGGCCCGCACGTCGTGCTGGACCGCATCGACTGGTCGATCGGGCCCGGCGCACGCATCGGACTCGTCGGCGTGAACGGCACCGGAAAGACCTCGGTGCTGCGGCTGCTCGAAGGTGAACTGCAACCGGCCTCGGGCACCATCAAGCGGGGCAAGACACTCAAGATCGGGTATCTGAGTCAGGCGCTCGTCGAAATCGACGGAACCGAGCGCGTGATCGACACCATCGAAAGCCGCCGTCGCATCACCGAATTGGCCGGCGGGCGGGAGATCTCCGCCGACACCCTGTTGAAGGACTTCGGCTTCACCGGCGACAAGCTGACCGCGCGACTGGCCGAGTTATCCGGCGGCGAGCGTCGACGGCTGCAGTTCCTGCGGCTGCTGCTCGACGAACCCAATGTGCTGCTCCTCGACGAGCCCACCAACGATCTGGACATCGACACACTGACCGTGATCGAGGACTACCTCGACGGCTGGCCGGGAACGCTGATCGTCGTCACGCACGACAGGTATTTCCTCGAGCGGGTCTCCGATGTCACGTACGCACTCACCGGCGGTGGGCGGTGCGACATGCTGCCGGGCGGTATCGAGCAGTACCTCGCAGGCCGCTCGAACGCGGCTTCTCCCGAACCGGCGCGGGCCGAACCCCAGCGCCGTGAATCGGCATCGGCGCGAGAACGTCGCGCAGGCAAGGAGATGGCCCGCATCGAAGGACAGCTCACCAAACTCGATGGCCGCATCGCCGCCGTGCACGATTCGATGGCCGAGGCGGCCGCCGATCACGTGCGGGTCGGTGAGTTGAACGCCGAGCTGAACGACCTTCTGGCGCAGAAGGATTCCCTCGAAGAAGCCTGGCTCGCGGCAGCAGAGGACTGACTGCTAGCGACGTAGCCGGAGCCGCAGCCGATCGGCGGATTCGCGGACGACACCGAGCTGTTTGGCGACCTGGATCGGGGCCGTGCCTCCCCTGGCGTCCCGGGAGTTCACCGATCCGTCGATTGTGAGCACATCGCGCACCTGCGGCGTCAACTCCGGGTGTATGCCCGCGAGCTCGGCGTCCTCGAGATCCTCGAGGCCGACGCCCCGGGCCTCTGCCGCGCGCACCGCAGCACCCGCGGCCTCGTGCGCCACCCGGAACGGCACGCCCCGTTGCACCAGCCATTCGGCGACGTCGGTGGCCAGGGTGTAGCCGAGCGGCGCCAGTTCGGCCATGCGGTCGACGTCGAAAAGCAGCGTCGCGACCAGACCCGCCATCGCCGGCAACAGCAGCTCCAGTTGGAGGACGGAGTCGAAGACCGGCTCCTTGTCCTCCTGCAGATCCCTGTTGTAGGCCAGCGGCTGTGCCTTCAGCGTCGCCAGCAGACCGGTCAGATTGCCGATCAGCCGGCCCGACTTACCGCGCGCCAACTCGGCGATGTCGGGGTTCTTCTTCTGCGGCATGATCGAGCTTCCCGTGGACCAGGAGTCGTGCAGCGTCACGTAGCCGAATTCGGTTGTACTCCAGAGGATGATGTCCTCGGCCAACCGGGACAGGTCGACGCCGATCATCGAGAACACGAACGCCGCCTCGGCGGCGAAATCACGCGACGCGGTGGCGTCGACCGAGTTGTCTGCGGCGGCGTCGAACCCGAGCTCCTCCGCGATGGCCTCGGGGTCGAGACCGAGCGACGAACCCGCCAGGGCGCCAGATCCGTACGGCGACACGGCGGCCCGCTTGTCGAAGTCGGCCAGGCGGTCGACGTCGCGAAGCAGTGGGTGTGCGTGCGCGAGTAGATGATGCGCAAGCAGGATCGGCTGTGCCGACTGCAGATGCGTCTTGCCGGGCATGATCGCGGTCGGATGCGCCGCGGCCTGCGTCGCCAGCGCCGATACGACCTCGAGCGCGCCGTCGGCGACCCGCCGGATCGCGTCGCGCAACCACATCCGGAACTGGGTGGCGACCTGATCGTTTCGCGACCGGCCCGCCCGGAGCCGTCCGCCGAGATCCTCGCCAACCCGGTCGATCAGGCCGCGTTCGAGCGCCCCGTGCACATCCTCGTCGGTCACCAGCGGCTGGAAACTGCCGTCGGCGACGTCGGAGGCCAGGCTGTCCAGACCGACCAGAAGGCCGTCGCGCTGCTCCTCGGTGAGCAGCCCCGCCCGAAAGAGCACTCGCGCGTGCGCCTTTGACGCGGCGACGTCGTACGGCGCAAGCACCCAGTCGAAATGAGTCGACTTGCTCAGCGCGACGAGTGCGTCCGACGGCCCTTCGGCGAACCGTCCGCCCCACAGCGAGCCCTCATTGGTGCTCACTTTCCGGCAAGGTCCCGTTGAGCGGAGATCTTCGACGACAGCCCGTGCACATGCACGAAACCCTTTGCCGACGACTGGTCGAAGGTGTCGCCCTCGTCGTAGGTCGCGAGATTGAAGTCGTACAGCGACTCGGCGCTGCGCCGGCCGTTGACCGCGATGTGCCCGCCGTGCAGCACCATCCGGATCTCACCGGACACGTGCTCCTGGGTTTTGGCGACAAACGACTCCAGGGCCGCTTTGAGCGGCGAATACCAGAGGCCGTCGTACACCAGCTCGCCCCACTTCTGGTCGGTGTTGCGCTTGAACCGGCCGAGTTCACGCTCCAGCGTGACGTGCTCGAGTTCGGTGTGGGCGGTGATGAGCACCATCGCGCCCGGGGCTTCGTAGATCTCACGGCTCTTGATGCCGACCAACCGGTCTTCGACGACGTCGAGCCTGCCGACACCCTGCTCGCCGGCGCGACGGTTGAGTTCCTCGATGGCCTGCAGCACGCTGACATCCCTGCCGTCGATCGAAACCGGAACGCCGCGTTCGAATCCGACGATGACCTCGTCGGGCGTGTTCCAATTGACGGTCGGGTCCTCGGTGTAGTCGTAGACGTCCTTGGTCGGCGCGTTCCACAGGTGCTCGAGGAACCCGGTCTCCACGGCACGGCCCCAGACGTTCTGGTCGATGGAGAACGGCGACCGCTTGGACACGTTGATCGGGATCGCGTTCTCCTCGGCGAAGGCGATGGCCTTCTCCCGGGTCCACGCGTAGTCACGGACCGGTGCGAGCACCTCCAGATCCGGTGCCAACGAGGCGAATCCGACCTCGAACCGCACCTGATCGTTGCCTTTGCCGGTGCAGCCGTGTGCGACGATGCCGCCGCCGTGCTCCCGCGCGGCCGTCACGAGATGTTTGACGATCAGTGGCCGGCTCAGCGCCGACACCAGCGGGTACCGGTCCATGTACAGCGCATTGGACTGAATCGCAGGAAGGCAGTACTCCTCGGCGAACTCGTCCCTGGCGTCGACGACGACGGCCTCGACCGCACCGCAATCGACGGCCCGCTGCCGGACGACTTCCATGTCCTCGCCGCCCTGGCCGAGATCGATGGCGACCGCGACGACCTCACGTCCGGTCTCTTTGCCGATCCAACTGATCGCGACCGAGGTGTCCAGACCGCCGGAATACGCCAGGATGACGCGCTCGGACATTAACTGATCTCCTTTTGTTGAATACCTTCAAGTTTCGCGGCCAGCTCGACACCGGTCATCGGCTCACGTGCGACCACCAGGATGGTGTCGTCACCGGCCACCGTGCCGACCACATACGGCAGCGCGGCGCGGTCCATCGCGCTGGCGAGGTAGTGCGCGGCGCCGGGCGGCGTCCGCAGCACCGCCAGGTTGGCGCTGGCATCCGTGGACACCAGCAGCTCGGCCAGCAGTCGCGACATCCGTTCCGTGCCACCGGATACGCCACGGACGGGGCTGCCGTCTTCGGGGACGACGTATACGCCGACGCCTCCGTCGGCGCCGCGCAATTTGACCGCGCCCAACTCCTCCAGGTCACGCGACAACGTCGCCTGCGTCACGTCGATGCCCTCGTCGGCCAGCAACGTCGCCAACTCCCCCTGGCTGTGAATCGATTGCGACGACAGGATCGACACGATGCGTGCCTGCCGTCCCGCCCTGGTCGCCGCCGACGTCATGACCGCTCCAACAACCACACCAGCAGCGCCTTCTGGGCGTGCAACCGGTTCTCGGCCTCGTCCCACACCGCGCTGTGCGGTCCGTCGATCACCTCATCGGTGATCTCTTCACCGCGGTGCGCCGGAAGACAGTGCAGGACGATGACATTGGTCTGGGCCCGCTCGACGAGCCCCGTGTTGACCTGGAACGGTTTGAACGGCCCCACCCGGTCCAGCCCGTCGTTCTCCTGCCCCATCGACGTCCAGGTGTCGGTGACGAGAACGTCGGCCCCGTCGGCGGCCGCGTGCGCATCCGTGGTCACGGTCACCGAGGCGCCCGTGTCGGCGGCGCGTTCCTTCGCGGCGGCGACGAACCGTGGGTCGGGTTCGAAACCGGCGGGAGCGCCGACGGTGACATGAATGCCGGCGGTGACGCCGCCCAGCATCAGCGAGTGCGCCATGTTGTTGGCGCCGTCGCCCAGATACGACAGTCGCAAACCGTTGAGCGTGCCGACGCGCTCGTCGAGCGTCTGCAGGTCGGCGAGCACCTGGCAGGGGTGGAACTCGTCGGAGAGGGCGTTGACGATCGGCACGGTCGCGCCGGAAGCCATTGCGGTCAAACGGTCTTGCTCGAACGTCCGCCACACGATCGCGTCGACGTAGCGCGAAAGGACCCGGCCGGTGTCCTCGAGTGTCTCGTCGCGGCCGAGCTGGGTGCTGCGACCGTCGACCACGACGGCGTGGCCGCCGAGCTGGGCGATGCCGATCTCGAAGGAGAACCGGGTGCGGGTGGAGTTCTTGTCGAAGATGACGGCCACGCCGCGGGGACCGTCGAGCGGGCGCCTGCTGAACGGAGCGTTTTTCAGCTCCGCAGCAAGCGCAAGCACCTCGGCCTGCTCCTCGGGCGTCAGGTCGTCGTCGCGCAGGAAGTGCCGCGTCATCGGGAGGACCCCGTATCGAGTACCCCGGGAAGCGCGCCGAGGAAATCGTCGACCTGAGAATCGGTGAGGATCAGCGGAGGAATCAGCCGGATCACGTTGGGGGCAGGGGCGTTGACGAGGAATCCGGCGTCCCTGGCTGCGACCTCGACGGGCTTGGCCACGTCGGACGTCAGGACGACACCGCACATGAGCCCGCGACCGCGAACGTGATCGACCGCGGGATGGCCCAGCGACTCTATGCCGTGGTGCAGCGTCTTGCCCAGCACAGCGGCGTGGCCCACCAGGTCGTCGTCGGCAACCACCTTCAATACGGCGAGCGCCGCGGCCGTGCAGACCGGATTGCCGCCGAACGTGCTGCCGTGCAGACCAGGAGCCAGCAGTCCGGCCGTCTCACCGGTCGCGATGCAGGCCCCGATCGGCAGCCCGCCGCCGAGTCCCTTCGCCAGGGTCACGATGTCCGGTGTGATGCCGTCGTGCTGGTGAGCGAAAAAGGCTCCGGTGCGGCCCATTCCGGTCTGCACCTCGTCGAGCACCAGCAGCGCGCCGTGCTCGGCGGTGATCTCGCGGGCCGCCACCAGGTAGCCGGCGGGTGGCACCACGACGCCGCCTTCGCCCATGATCGGCTCGAGGAACACCGCGGCCGTCTCATCGTCGACCGCCGCTCTGAGCGCTTCGACATCGCCGTATGGAATGTGGGTGACGTCGCCGGGAAGCGGGGCGAACGGCTCCTGCTTGGACGGCTGGCCGGTCAACGCGAGCGAACCCATGGTCCGGCCGTGGAACGCGTTCTGCGCGGCAACGAGTTTCGTGCGACCCGTCAGCCGGGTGATCTTGAACGCGACCTCGTTGGCCTCCGTTCCCGAGTTGCAGAAGAACACCCGCGCTTCGTCGGCGCCCAGCAGTCCCACCAACGCTTCGGCGAGTGCGATACCGGGCTCGGTGGCATACAGGTTCGACGTGTGACCGAGCGTGTTGAACTGCCGGGTGATGGCCTCGATGACGGCCGGATGGCCATGCCCCAGAATGTTGACCGCGAGACCACCGACCAGGTCGAGATAGGACTTGCCGTCGACATCGGTCACCACGGCCCCGTCGCCAGTCGCCAATGCGAGCGGCGGAGTGCCGTAGTTGTTCATCATCACGGCTTCCCACCGCTGCTTGAGCTTCATGCGCCAACCACCTTCGTTCCCGTCCCCTCGTCGGTGAACAACTCAACGAGCACACAGTGCTCGACGCGGCCGTCGATCACATGTGCGCTCGGCACACCGCCCGACACCGCACGCAGGCAGGCCTCGATCTTGGGCACCATGCCGGTTTCCAGCCTGGGCAGCAGCTGCGTCAGTGCGGCGGTGTCGATCTCGCTGACCAACGAACCGCGATCGGGCCAGTCGGTGTACAGACCCTCCACATCGGTCAACATCACCAGCTTCTCGGCGTCCAGCGCCTCCGCAAGCGCGGCCGCCGCGGTGTCGGCGTTGATGTTGTGCACCACCCCGTCCGCGTCGGGCGCGATCGTCGAGACCACCGGGATACGGCCCGCGTCAATGAGATCGAGCACCGAATCAGTGTTGACCCGCTCGACATCGCCGACAAGTCCAATGTCTGTCGCCACGCCGTCGACGGTCACGTCGCGCCGCACCGCGGTGAACAGATGCGCATCTTCACCCGTGACCCCGACGGCGTACGGGCCGTGCGCATTGATCAGGTTGACCAGTTCGCGGCCGACCTGTCCGAACAGCACCATCCGGGCGACGTCGAGCACCTCAGGCGTCGTGACGCGGAAGCCACCCTTGAAATCGCCTGCGATACCGAGCCGTTTGAGCATCGCGCTGATCTGCGGGCCTCCACCGTGGACGACGACGGGGTGGATGCCGCAGTTGCGCAGGAACACCATGTCGGCGGCGAAGGCGGCCTTGAGGATGTCGTCGGTCATCGCGTTGCCGCCGTACTTGACGACCACGATCTTGCCGTGCAGCTGTTTCAGCCACGGCAGGGCCGCCGCGAGCACCTGCGCCTTGACCGGCGTCGCGAGCGTCATGAGCTGTAGGCCGAGTTCTCTTCGACATACGCGTGGGACAGGTCGGTCGTGCGAATCGACGCGGCTGCGGCGCCGACGGCCAGGTCGATGGTGACGTCGATGTCCTCGCCGGACAGGTCCACCTCACGGGCACCCGGTGCGCCGACACCGTTGACGCACACCGCGGAACCGTTGAACGACACGGTGATCCGGTCGGGCTCCAACGCCACCGGTGCCATGCCGACAGCGGCCAGCACGCGACCCCAGTTCGGGTCGGATCCGAACAGCGCGGTCTTGACGAGGCTGTCGCGGGCCACCACACGGGCAGCGGTGAGAGCATCCTGTTCGGACTCGGCGCCTGTCACGGTGACGATGATGCGTTTGGTGACACCTTCGGCGTCGGCCTGCAGTTGTGCGCACAGATCGTCGCAGACCCGTAGCACCGCGTCCTCGAGCTCGGCTTGGCTCGGTGCGATCTCGCTGGCACCGGAGGCCATCAGCAATACGGTGTCGTTGGTCGAACAGCTGCCGTCGACATCGAGCCGGTCGAATGTCATCGCCGTCGCCTTGCGCAGCGCCTGGTCGAGTGCAGCAGCATCAGCGATGGCGTCGGTGGTGATGACGCACAACATCGTCGCCAGCGACGGTGCCAGCATCCCGGCACCCTTGGCCATACCGCCGACGGTCCAGCTGCCACTGTGGTGCAGGGCAACCTGTTTCGGCACGGTGTCGGTGGTCATGATGGCCCGTGCCGCCTCTTCGCCACCGGTCAGCCCGCCCGCCATCTCGTGGACTATCTCGGTGACGCCTGCCAGCACCTTGTCCATCGGCAGTCGGTCGCCGATGAGACCGGTGGAACATACGGCGACCTCGATCGCCCCGGTCTCTGTCCCCCAGTCGGACAGCGCGGCGGCGACGGCCTCGGCGGTGGCGTGGGTGTCCTGAAAGCCCTGCGGCCCGGTGCAGGCGTTGGCGCCGCCGGAGTTGAGCACGACCGCGCGCAGACGCCCGGTGGTGAGCACCTGCTGTGTCCACAGCACCGGCGCGGCCTTGACCTTGTTGCGGGTGAACACGCCCGCCGCGGCATGGTCGGGGCCCTCGTTGAAGACCAGCGCGAGGTCGAGCGCGCCGGAAGCCTTGATGCCCGCGGCGATTCCGGTGGCCCGGAAACCGGCGGGCGCGGTGACACCCTGGGTGCGGATCAGCCGCGCGGTGTCGGCGGTAGCCGGAGCCGCTCGGCCGGCGACATGGGATTCGGTCACGGTGCCACCCCTACGATCGAGAGCCCTTCGGTCTCCGGCCAGCCCAGCGCGAGGTTCATCGACTGGACCGCCGCACCGCCAGTGCCCTTCACGAGGTTGTCGATCGCGGCGATGCCGATGAACGTCGCGGCGTCCTCGTCCACGGCGACCGCGAGTTGTGCGGCGTTGCTCCCGATCACCGCTCCGGTCTTCGGCAGCTGGTCTTCGGGCAGCAGATGGATGAAAGGTTCAGCGTCATAGGCCTTCTCGTAGGCCGCGCGAATCTGCGACAGCGGCGCGGTGGTCCTCGCGGTGCAGGTGGCCAGGATGCCACGGGAGGTCGGGATCAGCACCGGGGTGAACGACACGGTGACGTCCTTGTCGGTGACGGCCTTGAGCCCCTGGGCGATTTCGGGCGTATGCCGGTGCTTACCCCCGACGTTGTACGCCCTTGCCGACCCGATGATCTCCGAGCCGAGCAGGTCGGTCTTCGCCGCGCGGCCGGCGCCCGACGTGCCGCTGACCGCGACGACGGTGACCGCGGGCTCGATGAGTTCTTCGGCGATCGCGGGCCACAGCGCGAGCAGCGCCGCAGTCGGATAGCACCCGGGGACGGCGATGCGTGTGGCGCCGCGAAGGCGTTCGCGGGCACCCGGCAGTTCGGGCAGCCCGTACGGCCAGCTGCCGGCGTGCGACGAGCCGTAGAACCGCTCCCACGCACCCGCGTCGGTCAGGCGGAAGTCGGCGCCGCAGTCGACGATGACGGTGTCGGCGCCCAGCTCGTCGGCGAGTGCGGCGGAATGACCGTGCGGAAGCGCAAGGAACACCACATCGTGGCCGCTCAGCGTCTGCGGATCGGTGGTTTCCAGCGCCCGGCCGGCCAGCGGCAACAGGTGCGGGTGATGCTCACCCAGCGACGTGCCCGCGCTGGCCGCCGCCGTAAGCGCACCGATCGTCAGCCGCCCGTCGGCGTACGCAGGGTGGCCCAGCAGCAGCCGCAGGATCTCCCCACCTGCGTATCCGCTGGCACCCGCCACTGCCACAGAAGTCATGCAGGCAATTCTGCATGGTTATGCATTGAGTTGCAAATAGATTCTTTGGCCTGGCATTGAACCGTCCACCCCGTTTCCCCGTTGCCCACGTTGGAGGTGTCATTCATGGACAATGCCGTCGCATCGCAAGCCGCCGTGGGCCGACCGCCCGGCCAGGGCTATCCGCTGACCTACTCGGTCGACTACCCCCCACGCCTCAGCCGCGCCTCGACGGTGTTCCGGCTTATCCTCGCCATCCCGATCCTGGTGGTCGTGGCGGTTCTGGTCGGCGCGGAGACGCTGACCACGACGTATGGCGTCGAACCGTACTTCCGCATCACGGTGCCCAACCTGATGGCGGTCGCGGGTCTGCTCGTCGCGCCGCCGCTGCTGATGATCCTCTTCCGGCGGAAATACCCCCGCTGGTGGTTCGACTGGAATCTGCAGCTGCTGCGGCTGCACAACCGGGTCAACGCCTACCTTCTGCTGTTGCGCGACGAATACCCGTCGACCGATGAGGAGCAGGCCGTCCACCTCGACGTGCCGTATCCCGACGCGTTTCACCTCAGCCGTTGGCTGCCACTGGTCAAGTGGCTGCTCGCCCTCCCCCACTACCTCGTCCTGGCGGTGCTCAACCTGGTGGCCGGCGTCGTGACCGTGATCGCGTGGTTCGCGATCCTCTTCACCGGCCACTATCCCCGCGGGATGTTCGAATTCGTCGTCGGCGTGCTGCGGTGGAACAACCGCGTCATCGCCTACGCGTTCGTCCTCGCCACCGACGCGTACCCGCCGTTTCGTCTTTCGCCCTGACGGGTCAGCCTGCGGCCCACTGTTTGGCGCGCTCGAGATCGTCAAGGCCGAACACTTCGAGTTCGCCGGGCACCATCCAGCCCACCGCATGCACCGTGTGTCCGACCCACTCCTTATCTGTGACGACCGCAACGCGCTTGAACGACGAATGATGCTGGATGAGTGTGCCGAATCCCTGCTTGAGGTCCTCGATGAGACCGCCGCGCCCGAAACCGGCGTAGTCGGGCGCGATGACTTCCACGATCCTGAGTTCGTCGGATCCGAGCAGCTTCTCCATCTCGGGTTTGAACGCGCTGATCTCGTCGCCGGTCACTTTGCCGGAAACACGGATGCCGACGACGCCTGCGGGCATGTCGTGCAGTACTTCAATCATGCCTACCGTCCTACTCCGAAATCAGCGGCGCTGCTCGGCTCCAACGCGATCGGCCGCCGCCGCAACGGCCGCGTCCCGCGCGGCGCTGGCCTCGTCTTCGGTGAGCGTGCGATCGGCGGCCCGGAACCGCAGCGCGAGCGCCAGCGATTTGCGGCCCTCGCCGATCTGCGGCCCGGTGTAGACATCGAACAGCCGAACATCCTCCAGCAGCTCACCGGCGCCCTCGCGGACCGCATCGATGACATCCTGGGCCGCGATGTCCTCGCCGACGATGAGCGCGATGTCCTGGAACACCGCGGGAAACGGCGAAACGGCCGGTGCGGGAAGCGACTCGGTGAGCGGGATGGCGTCGAGGTTCAGCTCGACAGCGCAGGTGCCCGCGGGCAGACCTGACCTCTCGACGACGGCGGGATGCAGTTGGCCCGCGTATCCGACGACGGTGTCGCCGACGACGACCTCGGCGCAGCGGCCCGGATGCCACGGCAGGTGTTGCGCTGGCCGCAGCGAGAGTTCCACTCCGGCGGCGCGGCCGACGAGGCGCACCGCCTCGAACGCATCGCTGGCGTGGACGGGTCGGCCTCGACCCCACGGACCCGCCGGCTCGCGCAGGCCGGCCAGCACCGCACCGACATGCTCCGGCTGGTGCGGCAGCGACGCGTCGAGCGAGGCGATCTCGTCCCCGGTGGGGCGACGGTCGGTCGGAATGAGTTCCACGGCGCGCGTTTCCGTCGTCGGCTCGACCACCTGGGCGATCGCGAACAACGCGGTATCGACGGCCCCGCGGGACACATTGCGCCCCAACGCCTCCAGTAGCCCGGGCAGTAGCGTCGTGGCCAGTTGCGGCCGGTCGGCCTCCAACGGATTGGTCACCTGCGTCGTGGCTCGTCGCGCGTCGTCCGCCGGAAGGCCCCACTGCTCGAACACGCCTGCGGGCAGAAACGGGGTGGGCAGGATCTCCACGTAACCGCCCAGCGCCAATGACTTTCCGATCGCACGCCTGCGCTTCTGTGTCGCGCTCAGGCCGCGACCGGGAGGCGCGAGCGGCAGCACCGACGGGATGACCTCGAGGCCCTCTAGCCGCAGTACCTCTTCGACGAGATCGGCAGGCTGACGAAGGTCGGGGCGCCAGCTCGGCGGCGTCGCGGTCACCTGACCGTCTTTCACGACGACATCGGCGCCGATCTGCGTCAGGCGCTTCTCCGTGGTGCCCGGCGCGTAGTCGACACCGGCCATGCGATCGGGCAGATCGATCGCCATGCTGACCGGCGCAGGCGACCAGTCATCGCGAGGCGGATCGCCCCGCCAGTCCGTCAGCGTGGGTTCGACTGTGCCACCCGAGATCTCGGCCAGCAGCGTGCTGCAGCGATCCAGGGCGGCGACCGAAATCGCCGGATCGACGGTGCGTTCGTAGCGGCGGCCCGCCTCACTGTTGAGATGCAGGCGCCGCTGCGTGCGCGAAACGGCGGCCGGATCCCATACCGCGGCTTCGAGCAGCACATCTGTCGTGCTGTCGCGCACCTCGGTGGTGCCCGCGCCCATCACGCCGCCGATCGCCGCCGTGGCGACTTCGTCGACGATGAGCACGTCGGCCGGATCGAGGCGGCGCTCGATGTCGTCGAGCGTGACTACGGTCTCGCCCGGTTCGGCAAAACGCACCCGGAAGCCGCCGGTGATCAGGCTGCGATCGTGTGCGTGCATCGGATGCCCGAGTTCGAGCATCACGTAGTTGGTCACGTCGACCGCCGGCGAGATGGCACGAATGCCCGACAGCAGCAACCGCCGTTGCATCCACCACGGCGACACCGCTTTCGGATCGATGCCGGTTACCGGCCGTAGTCCGAAGCGGAGCACACCGGTGCCCGGGTCGATCGTCACCGGCAGTGCATCGCCCTCGGCGGGTAGCGGGGTGATGTCGGCCGGATCGACGTAGTCGAGGTCGTACGCGTTGGCGATCTCGCGCGCCATCCCGCGAATCGAGAGGCAATAGCCGCGGTCCGGGGTGATCGCCAGGTTGAACACGATGTCGTCGAGGCCCAGCACGTCCGCGGCGGGTGTACCCGGCTCCGCGGTACCTTCCGGCAGCACCAGGATGCCGGAATGGTCGGTGCCGAGATTGAGTTCGGCGGTCGAACAGATCATGCCGTCGCTCGTGCGGCCGTACGTCTTGCGGGTCGCGATGGCGAAATCGCCCGGCAGCACCGAACCGGGCAACGCAACCACGACGAGGTCACCGACCGCGAAGTTGGTTGCTCCGCACACGATGTCACGTAACTCGTCTTCGTCGACATCGACCTTGACGGCGCGGATGGGCTTCTTGAATTCGGTCAGCTCTTCGATCTCGGCAACCCGGCCGACGCTCAATGGACCGGTGACGGGTCCGACGGGGATGACCTCTTCGACCTCGTGGCCGATCCGGATCAGAGTCTGCTCGAGTTCCTCCGGCGGCACGTCCCAGCCTGGAGCGCCGGCTTGAACGACTTCGCGCAGCCAGCTGTAGGGCAGGCGCATCAGGCTCCAACCCCGAACGGCAGCGAGAACCGAACGTCGCCCTCGACCATGTCGCGCATGTCGGGGATGCCGTTGCGGAACTGCAGAGTGCGCTCCAGCCCCATCCCGAACGCGAAACCGGAGTACACCTCGGGATCGATACCGCAGGCGCGCAACACATTCGGATTGACCATGCCGCAGCCGCCCCACTCGACCCAGCCGGGGCCACCCTTCTTGTTCTCGAACCAGATGTCGACCTCGGCCGACGGTTCGGTGAACGGAAAGAAGTGCGGACGGAATCGAGTACGGCCCTGCGGCCCGAATTCCGAGCGGGCGAACGCGTCGAGTGTCCCGCGCAGGTGGGCCATGGTCAGCCCCTTGTCCACGGCAAGTCCCTCCACCTGATGGAAGACCGGGGTATGGGTGGAGTCCAGTTCGTCGGTGCGGAATGTGCGCCCGATCGAGATGATGTAGACCGGCAGCTCGCGCTCCAGCAGCGCGCGAATCTGGACCGGTGAGGTGTGTGTGCGCAGCACCTGGCGTGATCCGTCGGGCGCGATGTAGAAGGTGTCCTGCTCGCTACGCGCGGGATGATCGGGCGGGAAGTTGAGGGCGTCGAAGTTGAACTGCTCGGTCTCGACCTCGGGCCCCTCGGCGAGCTCCCAGCCCATTGCGACGAACGTGTCGGTGACGTGCTCGGCCAGGATCGTGATGGGGTGGCGCGCGCCGACCGGCTGACGGGTCGAGGGCAGCGTCACGTCGATGCGCTCGGCGATCAGCACGGCTGCGTCGCGTTCGGCCCGCAACGCGGCGAGCCGCTCGTCGTAAGCCTGCTGCGCCTCGGTGCGCGCCACGTTGACACGTTTGCCTGCGTCGGCGCGCTCGGTCTTGGGCAGGGACCCGAGCGCCTGGCGGGCGAGCGCGATGGGCGAGCGATCGCCCAGCTGCTCGGTCTTGGCGCGGGCCAGCGCGTCGAGGTCACCTGCCGCGTCGAAGGCATGCCGAGCCGCGCTGACGGCTTCGGTCAGCGCTTCCCCGGACAACACGGTCATGTCTATGGGCTGCTCAGCCACCCGGCGATCATAGGCGATCCCCCGAGGACGCTTTGCACGCTTTTCTCGTCGGCGCGATACCCTCACGCCGTGTTGATCCGGCCGTTGATCGTTGCCGGCATCGGGGTCGCTGGAGCGGCGCTCGGCTACTTGGCTGTGATGTGGCACGGGGCGTGGGCACTGCCCGCGGCCGCGATGCTTTCGCTCGCGGCGCTCGGCACGTGGGATCTGGTGCAGCCGCGACACACGATCCTGCGGCTGTATCCAATCCTCGGACACGTCCGTTTCCTGATGGAGCTCATCCGGCCCGAGATCCGTCAGTACTTCATCGAATCCAATACCGAGGCGTCACCGTTCGATCGGGAAACCCGCGACATGGTCTATGAGCGGGCCAAGGGCACAAAGGGCGACGAACCGTTCGGCACGGAACGAGACGTCAACGCCATCGGCTACGAATACCTGCGACATTCGATCCGGGCACGGTTCGCCGATGACCTCAATCCGAGGGTACGTCTCGGCGGCCCGGAGTGTACTCAGCCGTATGACATTGCGCTGCTGAATGTTTCGGCGATGAGCTTCGGCGCGCTCTCGGGCAACGCCATCGAGGCACTCAGTGGCGGGGCCGCGCGCGGCGGGTTCGCCCACGATACCGGCGAAGGCGGGATCAGTACCTATCATCTCCGCGGCGGCGGCGACTTGATCTGGGAGATCGGCTCAGCCTACTTCGGCTGTCGCGACGCCGACGGGAGGTTCGACGCCGCAATATTCGCCGAGAAGGCGACGATCCCGTCCGTCAAAGCAGTCTCCGTCAAACTGTCGCAAGGAGCCAAGCCCGGGCTCGGCGGGTTGTTGCCGGGCGCGAAGGTCAGCGCCGAAATCGCGGCGACCCGTGGTGTCCCGGTCGGCCGCACGGTCGTGTCGCCGCCCGCGCACACCGCGTTCTCCACACCGACGGAGTTCGTGCAGTTCCTCGCGACATTGCGGCGACTGTCGGGCGGCAAGCCGGTCGGGTTCAAGCTGTGCATCGGCGCCCGCACCGAATTCCTGTCGATCTGCAAGGCGATTCTGGCGACCGGCATCGCACCGGATTTTGTGATTGTGGACGGTTCCGAGGGCGGGACGGGTTCGGGGCCCCAGGAGTTCGAGGACCACGTCGGGATGCCGCTGACGGACGGTTTGATGCTCGTCCACAACAGCCTGGTCGGCACCGGTCTGCGCGGTCTCGTCAAGGTCGGAGCGTCGGGCAAGGTGGCCAGTGGCGTCGACATCGTGAGCCGGGTATGTCAGGGCGCAGATTTCACGCTTTCGGCGCGGGCGATGATGTTCGCCGTAGGTTGCATCCAGGCCATGAAGTGCAACACGAACCACTGCCCGACCGGGGTGACCACCCAGGACCCGACGCGCGCCCGCGCACTCGATGTGCCGGACAAGACCACCCGAGTGTTCAACTTCCAGCGCGCAACCGTCGCAAGCGCGGCGCAGATCGTCGCGTCGATGGGCCTGGACGGATTCGACGAGCTCGCCCCCGCGATGCTCAACCGCCGCGTCGAAGGCCAGCGCTCACTCACCTATGCAGAGATATACGAATGGCTGACGCCGGGCCAGTTGCTGGAGCACGCACCGGAATCCTGGCGCTCGGACTGGCACACGGCCTCCGCCGAGGCATTCCAGTGATCCGCGCGTCGGGAGCGCTCGCCGCTATCGCCGCCCTTGTAGGGGTCGCCGCGTGCGGGTCGGCAACGCAGTCGGTCGTGGCTCCGCTCGCTGACGGCTCGGAACAGGCTGTCGCACAAGCCATCGAGGCCGTCACCACGTTTCCCGCTGAGCTTGACCCCCGCATCTGGAAGGGCACCCAAATGAAGTCCGAGGTGCGGGATGCGTCGCTGCGCGTTGTCGACAGGATCGTCGCCGACGCCGGCATCGAGGGACTGACGGTGACGGGTGTGGATCTTTTTGGCAGCAATGCCTCCTACGAGTACGACGACGCATCAGACTTCGGCGTCCATGTCTTCGTCACTGCCGAATCGATGACATCGGCAGAACTGTCGCCGATCCTGAACCTTCTCAACGACGACGTGGAACGCAGGCAGGAGGGCCGCATCCGGTTCTACGGGGTACCTGTCGAGGTGAGTTTTCACACCGACCGCAGCGAGAGCTACCAACCGCAGCCAGGTGTGGGCCAGTACTCGATCACCGAGGGCCGATGGGTCGTGATGCCGACCAAACAACCGGACAACTTCGACCGCACGCAGATGACGGCCGACATAGAAGGTTTCATCGCCAAGTACAACGACCTGGTCCTGGCTTATCAGAAGGACTCCACTGCCTTCGAGTGCACCCGGTTCTCTGCCCTCGACGAAGAGATGGCGGTCTACCGAAATGAGAGTTTCGAGGCCGGACTGGGGAGCCGGTCCACCCATAACTTGGCCTACCGTGCGCTGCGCCGACTCAATGTCAGCATTCCCGACATGGTGGACACGCTCGAGGACGAGTGCACCTTCGTCAAGGAGTCACTCCGATGATCCGGTCGGTTGGCCGCACAGGGCCTGTCAAGGTGACGGCGCTGGTGTTGTGGGAGTTGCGCTTTGACCTGCTGGTCATACTCGCGATCGCCGCGCTCATGGTGCCCATCCCCGACGCGGTCCAGGCGGAGAGCGCCACTGCGGTGCTGTCGGTTCTCGGTATCGGGGCCACCATCTTCATCGGCTTTCGCAACAGCAACGCCTACAACCGATGGTGGGAGGCACGCACGCTGTGGGGTGGCGTCATCATCCACTGCCGGGCGTTGCACAACGGCCTGTGCAGTGTCGACGGCGGGTCTGCCGCTGCCGCCCCGGTGCTGGACCGCCTGCGTCGCCGGCAGGTGCGCCATGCGTGGCAACTGGCCAGCGAGCTTCGTGGCGTCGCCCCGCCGGCCGGCGTCGTCGAACTGACCCCCGAGGACCCGGCCGACATCAGCGCCACCGACCTGCTCACCCGTCAGGCCCGCGAGGTCCAGGTTCTGGTCCGGGAGCACCAGCTCGACACCGACAGCCGGGTGATGCTGATGTCCCTGAACACGGCCCTCGTCGCCGCGCAGAGCGGGTTAGAGCGGATCCGCAACCAGCCCATCCCCATCCACTACGACATGTTCATCCGCTTGCTGGCCTGGTTCTTCGGGATTGTGGCGTTCAACCGACTTGATTCCACCGGCCATCACGTCGGCAGCATCGTCATCGGCCTGCTGCTCATCGCCGTTTTCGTCATCGCCGAACGGCTGGGGCACTTCATCGAAGAACCGATGAGCAACCGCATCTTCGACCTGCCGATGTACCGCTTCTGCAGCATCATCACCAGCGATCTGCTGGGGTCCGACCACCCGTTGGCCCGGCCGCGGGAGAGCGCGAAATCCAGCGTCTGGATGTAGCAATCATCGGCGCGGCGACGACATTCCCACAGGGGTGATGCCACCCTGCGGCTGCGCCCGAACCTCGGCCATGTCCGGTTTCTGCGACGCAGTGCGCCATCGCGCCACCGTCTCGAAGATGAAGGCACCCAGCAGACCTGACGCCGTCACGATCACCAACGACGTGCTTGCCACCACCAGATAGCTGAAGGACGCGCCCACCACAAACGACACGAAACACCACGGCACCCACGGCTGCGGGCGGCCGAACCGGGTGGACACCGCCATCCCCAGGATCAGGGCCACCGCATGGCCGACATCGGTGAAATCGCGACCGACGACGACCACGGCCACCGCAACGGCCAGCCAGCACCCAATCCACGCCGGCAGCAACCGCCGCGAAATCGCGGGCGTGAGCGAGCCCAGGACGGCCGAGGCGCCGTAACTCATCCCCACATCGGTTGCGCGAGCAACTGAACCGGGCAGTAGGGCCCATCCCACCGCAGCGGTGAGACCGACCGCTACCAACACCGTGGCGCCAATGTGTCCGACCGCGAAGGCGACGATCAACCGGCCGCTGCGCCAGGTCAACTCCGCTGCGGCCAACAGACACACCAGCCCCGGCAGCCAGAGGTAGATCGGCCCGGCATCGATCACGAACGCGCTGCCGAGCAGGGTCCCGATGTGCCCGTGGCTGAGATTGTGCAGATTTGTGCTTACGTGGCGGATCACTCGGTCCTGTACCTGCGGGCCGAGCTCCACCAATGCCAGCGTCACGCCGGTCACGATCACCGCGTACGCCACGGTGACTCGGACCCGCGCTAACCGGGACAGCGCAGCGCACAACATGCGTGCCAACTATGCCCCGGGTGGCTCTTCGTCTTCCTCGTCGATTCCTGGGAATGACCTGCGGGATTTCAACCGATACATCACGAGATCGGGGGGCACGCCGTCCTGTTTGACCCCGAAGACCTGCTTGCGCAGCCGTTTGACCTCCACGCCGAGCAGTTCGATGTCTTCGTCGGCGATGCCGTCCAATGTGGCCGCAGACACCACCAATTCGCCCCTGGTCGCCCGGTCCATCACCCGCGCCGCGATGTTCACATCGATGCCCAGCCAGTCCGAGCCGATCCGCTGCGGCCTGCCCGTGTGGATTCCGACGCGCATCCGTGGCGTGTAGCCGTCCACGACAAGGGATTTCACTCCCTCGCGAGCCTTGATTGCCGCGGCAACCGCCGTCGATGGTTGGGAGAACACCGCCATGATGCCGTCGCCCATCCGTTTGACGATCTGGCCGCCTGCCTCCAGCAACGGCGGCTCGATGACTTGAGACACGCGACGAAGGAGTTTGAGGGTGGCGTCGTCACCCGCAGTCAGAGACCACGACGAGAAGCCCACCAAGTCGGTGAACACGATCGTCGCCTCCTGGTAGGCGGGCTTGCCCGACACTCGCTCGGTCAGTGCCTGCCATACCTGCAGAGCGCCCAGGCTGACTTCACGTGAGGCGGCCTCGCGGTGCAGCAGTCGATCGGCGGCGCGGGCGGCAGCGCTTGGACCGCCGACCCCGGACGCTGACAGCGGATCACCGAACTCGGGATCACCGGGTAGTGCGCGCCGGGCACGTCGCAGGAAGGCGATGACGGACGGGCTGTGGTTGGTGTTCTTCAGCCACGCAACGGGTCCGGATGACTGCGTGCCGGATCGGTCGTCGATCGACTCGACATCATCCACAGGCGCTAGCCTAGTTGAGCGTCAATTTGCCGATAAACCGGCTGGTCACGGCCGAGCCGCGGGCATGTGGAGCGTGAGTAACACTGTGCCGCCACACCCCGCAAATCGTAGACAACGCGTGTTGTCAACACTATCGTGAGGTCTACGAGTGGGTTGGATTCAGCGAGGAAACCGATGACCCTGAGATCGACATCGAACGACGCCAGACGAGCCATCGATCACGGCGACCCGCTCGGGCCCGACTCGTTGACGTGGAAGTACTTCGGCGACCTGCGGACCGGCATGCTCGGCGTCTGGATCGGGGCGATCCAGAACATGTATCCCGAACTGGGCGCCGGCGTCGAAGACCATTCGATCCTGCTGCGCGAGCCGCTGCAGCGCGTTGCCCGCTCGGTCTACCCCATCATGGGCGTCGTCTACGACGGTGATCGCGCTGCGCAGACCGGTCAGCAGATCAAGAGCTACCACAACACGATCAAGGGCGTCGACGGCGAAGGCCGGCGCTACCACGCGCTCAATCCCGAGACGTTTTACTGGGCGCACGCGACCTTCTTCATGTTGATCATCAAGACCGCCGAGTACTTCTGCGGCGGTCTGACGGATGCCGAAAAGCGGCAGCTGTTCGACGAACACGTGCAGTGGTACCGGATGTACGGCATGAGCATGCGGCCCGTTCCGGACACCTGGGAGGAGTTCTGCGAGTACTGGGACGCCAAGTGTCGCGACGAGTTGGAGATCAATCGCGCGACGCTCGACATCTTCACGATCCGCATCCCCAAGCCGTGGTTCGTGCTGATGCCGACGCCGATCTGGGATCAGCTGTTCAAACCGATGGTCGGCGCGCAGCGATGGATCGCCGCGGGTCTGTTCGACCCGGCGGTGCGTGAGAAGGCCGGCATGCGGTGGACGCCCGGTGACGAGGTTCTGCTTCGGATTTTCGGAAAGCTTGTCGAGTTGGCGTTCGTGGCGGTGCCCGACGAGATCCGGCTCCATCCGCGCGCGTTGTCTGCCTACCGCCGGGCCCAGGGAAAGCTGCGCGAAGACGCGCCGTTGGTCGAGGCGCCCGCGTTCATGGCGCCACCCCGCGACCGCCATGGCCTCCCCATGCATTACGTGCCTCAGCGGAAGTCATTGCTGGACCGAGCAGGGTCTTTGGTGCACACCACGTTCTCGCTGGCGGGGCTGCGTCCGGCGCGTGGGCGCGGTAAGGCAGCCTAGAGCGCATGCTGGAGTGGACTGACGTTGATCTTGCCGTGCGTGACGCCGTGCGCGAGTTCGTGGATAAAGAGATTCGCCCCCATGTCGACGACCTCGAAGACGGCGACATGGAGCCGTATCCCCTCATCCGCAAGCTGTTCGCGACGTTCGGTATCGCCGAGATGTCCCGAGAGTCCCTCAACAAGCGGCTCGCAAGGCTGCGCGAGGGTGGCGGATCGTCTCAGAAGTCCTCCGGCGGTGGCATGTTCGGCGAGGGCTCCGGCGGGATGGGCTTCGTCGTGGTCAGCGAGCTGTGCCGAGTGTCGATGGGCATCGTCACCGGAATGGGCGTCAGTCTCGGTCTGACCGTGCCGACCATCATGGGCAAGGGCACGCTGGCCCAACAGGAACGCTGGCTGCCCGATCTGGTCACCTACGACAAGATCGGCGCCTGGGCGATCACCGAGCCGGACTCGGGTTCGGACGCATTCGGCGGCATGAAGTCATATGTCGTCCGTGACGGTGACGACTACATCCTCAACGGCCAGAAGACGTTCATCACCAACGGGCCCGATGCCGACGTGGTCGTCGTCTACGCGAAACTCGACGAGGGTGACGGCGCCCCCAAGCGTGACCGCAAGGTGCTGACATTCGTCCTGGATCGCGGTATGGAAGGCTTCGTCCAGTCAAAGCCGTTCCGCAAGATGGGCATTCACAGCTCACGTACCGGAGAACTGTTCTTCAACAACGTTCGGCTCGGTCGCGACCGCCTACTCGGCGAGACGGAGGACTCCGAGTCCGGTGACGGTCGCGCGAGCGCCAAGTCGAACTTCTCCGCCGAGCGGATCGGCGTCGCTGCGATGTCGCTCGGCGTCATCGAGGAGTGCCTCCGGCTGTGCGTCGACTACGCCAAGAGCCGGACGCTGTGGGGCCAGGAGATTGGCCAGTTCCAGCTGATACAACTGAAGCTGGCCAATATGGAAGTCGCGCGAATGAATGTGCGCAACATCCTGTTCCGGGTCATCGAGTCGGCGGCCGAAGGCAAGGCGATCTCGCTGCCCGAGGCATCCGCGATCAAGTGGTATTGCTCGCAGGCCGCCACCGACGTCGCGATGGATGCGGTGCAGCTCTTCGGCGGCAACGGGTACATGACCGAGTACCGCGTCGAGCAGCTCGCACGCGATGCGAAGTCGCTGATGATCTACGCCGGCAGCAACGAGGTGCAGATCACCCACGTCGCGCGGGGGCTGCTGAGCGATCGCTAGGCGGCCGGCTGTCCGGGTGGGTGTCGCAGATGCCTACCTCTGCGCGACATCTCGGCGACTTCGTCATGTAACGCCCGCACGCGGGTGTAGATCCGGTGCTCGGTCGCCTGCGGCATCGTCCCGGGACGGTACCGACCGCGGCGCAACCGCACTGCCCGGCGCTGAAAGATCTCCCAGCGCAGCGCCTCCGACACAGACTTCGACGCGCGCCCGGCCGGCCGGAAGCCGTGATACGTCAGCGCGTCGACCAGTTCGTCGACCGTCGCGGGACCGTGATCGAACAGGTAGGCCGTGAGGAGGTAGCGAAGGTCGATCCCCCGCACCTCTAGCGAGTCGCTCATGCGCAGACGATCGCACGGGGGTACGACAACCCGACTAGCCTGGTGCCGTCGGCAGTCGGAGGAGAATCGCGTGGACCTGAAGAGCAAGACAGCGTTGATCACCGGAGCCAGCGGAGGCATAGGCGAGGAATTCGCCATCCAGTTCGCGAAGCGCGGGGTGAACCTCGTACTGGTCGCGCGGCGGGCCGAGAAACTCGAAGAGCTCCGTAACACGCTGACGCAGCGTCATCCCGATCTCACGGTCGACGTGGTCGCCGCCGACCTCGCCGTGCCGGGTTCCGGCCCCGACCTGGCGTCGAGAGTCAGCGACCTCGGCAGGACGATCGACATTCTCGTGAACAACGCCGGTATCGGCCTGCACGGCAAGTTCGCCGGACAGGACGCTGCCGCGAATTCCGCGCAGATCCAGTTGAACTGCGGCACGCTGGTCGACCTGACGGCGTGTTATCTCCCCGCCATGACGGCCGCAGGCCATGGCGTCGTCATCAATGTGGCTTCGACGGCGGCGTTCCAGCCGACACCGGGTATGGCGGTCTACGGCGCGACGAAGGCATTCGTGCTGTCGTTCTCGGAGGCACTCTGGCAGGAGTGCAAGGGAACCGGCGTGCGGGTGCTCGCGCTGTGCCCGGGTGCAACGGAGACGGAGTTCTTCTCGAGGACCGGGGAAGAATTCCTCACCGACGGCAGGCAGACACCCAAGCAGGTTGTCGACACTGCGCTTGCGGCGCTGGATAAGTCCACCCCGACCGTGGTGTCGGGTTGGCGGAACGCTCTGCTGGCCACCGGTTACCGGATCACCCCGCGCAAGCTGATGGTTCAGATCTCCGAGCAGCTACTCAAAGCCAACTAGCCGCCGCGCTGCTGTCGCGCGCTCTGGTACAGGCAGATGGCGGCCGCCGACGCGACGTTGAGGCTTTCGGCGTTGCCCGGCATCGGAATTCGCACCCGGTGGGTGGCCAGCTCGGCCAGCTCGGCCGCCAGGCCGTGGGCCTCGGGCCCGAACAACCATGCCGTCGGATCACCGAGTTCCGCGTCGTCGAGCGATGTTTCGCCGTCAACCGTGGTGGCCAGGACGGTGAGACCAGCCGCACCGATCGCCGAAACCGCCGCGGCGGCGTCCGCTTCGGACACGACCGGGATCGAGAAGATGCTCCCGGCCGAGGCACGCAGACACTTGCCGTTGTACGGATCTACGCTGTGGCCGGCGAGCACGACGGCGTCGGCACCCATCGCGTCGGCGATGCGGATCAGCGTGCCTGCATTGCCGGGCTCGGAGATCTCCGCCGCGACGGCCACCAGTCGCGGCGAATCGGCGAGCACATCGTGCAGCGAGGTCTCGGGAACCGAGCACACGGCGACAAGGCCGACCGGAGTGACGGTGTCCGACAACGCCTTTGCGGCACGGTCGGTCACCAATTCCACCTGTATGCCGGTCAGCAACGCATCGAATCGCGCCGCGGCCGCTTCGGTGGCGAAGACCTCAGAGACGAGTCCGCGCCGCAACGCAGCCTCGACGAGATTGGGTCCCTCGACGAGAAAGCGGGCGGCGCGTCGTCGTCCGACGTGGCGGTGCAGCTTGATCGCTGCCGCCACGCGGGCGGAGCGTTCGGTGAGCGTTGACACTTGCCGTGTCGCTTCGCTCCTGCCCTCCGTCAGGCAGCCTCGCCCGACGGTGCGTTCACATCTGCGGGCAGCGCACCCTTGGCGACCTCGACCAGCGCGGTGAACGCGGCGGGGTCACTGACGGCGATCTCGGCAAGGTTCTTACGGTCCACCTCGACGCCGGCGGCCTTCAGGCCCTGGATCAACCGGTTGTAGGTGATGTCGTTGGCGCGGGCCGCCGCGTTGATCCGGGAGATCCACAACTTGCGGAACTCACCCTTGCGGGCACGCCGGTCACGGTAGGCATAGGTCAACGAATGCAGCTGCTGCTCTTTGGCTTTGCGATACAGCCGCGACCGCTGACCGCGGTAGCCCTTGGATGCCTTGAGTACTGTGCGCCGCTTCTTCTGGGCGTTGACTGCGCGCTTTACGCGTGCCATGGGGGTATTCCTCTTCGTTCAGGTCGTACAGGGAGCGTGGGGCTGTCAGCCGTTGAGCAGCTTCTTGACACGCTTGCGGTCATTGGCAGCCACCTCGGTGCGGCCGTCGAGCCGACGGGTGCGCTTGCTCGCCTTGTGCTCGAGCAAGTGCCGCTTGTTGGCCTTCTGGCGCACGATCTTTCCGGTTCCGGTGGCCCGGAACCGCTTGGAAGCGCCGCTATGGGTCTTCGCCTTGGGCATATGTCCTCAGTTCAGTTCTGTGGTGTTTCGGTCGGTGCGCTCTCGGCGGGCTGTGCGCGTTGCGCGGCCGGAGCGTCGGCGTCGTGCGCCGCCTTGGCGCGAGTCTTCGCGCCGCGGTGCGGTGCCAGCACCATCGTCATGTTGCGGCCGTCCTGCTTGGCCGACGTCTCGACGAAGCCGTAATCGGCGACGTCGGCGCCCAGCCGCTGCAGGAGTCGGTAACCCAGCTCGGGCCTCGACTGCTCGCGTCCGCGGAACATGATCGTCACCTTGACCTTCGACCCCGCTTGCAGGAAGCGGACGACGTGACCCTTCTTGGTCTCGTAGTCGTGCGGGTCGATCTTGGGTCGTAGCTTCTGTTCCTTGACGACGGTCTGTTGCTGGTTCTTGCGAGACTCGCGCGCCTTCTGCGCCGTCTCATATTTGAACTTGCCGTAGTCCATGATCTTGCAAACCGGGGGTTTGGCATCTGGGGCCACTTCGACAAGGTCGAGATCGGCATCCGCGGCGACGCGGAGAGCGTCTTCGATGCGCACAATGCCTACCTGCTCGCCGCCTGGTCCGATCAGACGGACTTCAGGTACGCGGATGCGCTCGTTGACGCGGGTCTCAGTGCTGATGGGGCCTCCTATGTTGTCCTGTGCAGCTCCATGGAGCCCACACCATCAGCCCTCTGTTCAATGAACAGAAAAGCCCTGCTCAAAGCAGGGCCCATAGCCGACCAGGACAGGCATCGGATGCCTGTGACCGGACCACTGAGCCGGTACGGTCAGCGGTGGGAGTGGGACTCCACTTGCTGTCCCTGGCGTACGCCGGGACGGTCGCGCATGGGAGTCTACCAGGCATGACTCAGGATCCCGCATCGCCCGAACCGGCGGCCGAGCAGCCGACCCGCGAGCTGGCTGATATCCCCGCCGTCGAGGTCATCACGCGGGCGGCGGTCATGCTGATGAGCGCGGCGGCCGAGAAGCTCGGGCTGGCCGACGAGGACCCCGACGAGAGCCCGCACCGCGATCTCGACGAGGCGCGACGGCTGATCACCGCCCTCGCGGGGCTGGTGAAGGCCTCTGCGGAGTACCTCGGCCCGCACGCTGGGCCCGTGCGCGACGGGCTGAAGAGCCTGCAGCTGGCGTTCCGCGAGGCCAGCGCCGTCCCCGACGAGCCGGGTCAGGGTCCGGGCGAGAAGTACACCGGCCCGGTCTGGTAGCCAGTACCACCAATTTCACGGTTCGAGCGAATATCCTCGCGCCTTATGACGGTGACTAGCGCGGCCGGCCCAGCGAGCACGGCGAAGACGCGCCGCAGCTCGGCGTTCAGGTGGGTGCCAGCCGCGGCCGGCTGGACGGTCGGCATCATCGCCACGCTGTCGCTTTTCGCGAGTGTTTCGCCGTTCTTCCGGTCGCTCATCAAGGTGCCCCGCGAGTTCGTCAACGACTACGTCTTCAACTTCCCGGACACCAGCTTCGCGTGGGCGTTCGTGCTGGCGCTGCTGGCGGCCGCGCTGGCGGCCCGGAAGAGTATCGCGTGGTGGATCCTCGTCGGATACATGGTCGCGGCGGTCGGCTGGAACATCGGCGACCTGGTCTCCGGCGACGAATCGTGGCTGGAGGAAAGCGGCGAGATCATCGGTCTGGCCTTCCACGTCGCCGCCATCGCGTTCCTCGTGCTGGCGCGCAAGGAGTTCTGGGCCAAGGTGCGCCGCGGCGCGCTGATCAAAGCTGCTGCGACACTCGTCGCCGCGCTGATCGTCGGCATCCTGATCGGATGGGGCCTGCTCGAGGTCTTCCCGGGGACGTTGGCCCGCGAGGACCGCTTCTTCTACGCACTGAACCGGGTGGGCGCGTTCGCAGGCGCCAGCTCCGACTCGTTCACCGGCCACCCGCACGTCCTCATCAACGCGATCCTCGGTCTGTTCGGCGCGCTGGCGCTGATGGTGGCTGCGATCGTGTTGTTCCAGTCCCAACGGGCGGAGAACGCGCTCACCGGTGAAGACGAGTCGGCTATCCGCGGGTTGCTCGAGTTGTACGGCAAGAACGACTCATTGGGCTACTTCGCGACGCGCCGCGACAAGTCCGTGGTGTTCGCGCCCAACGGCCGCGCAGCGATCACGTACCGCCTTGAGGTCGGTGTCTGTCTCGCCAGCGGCGATCCCATCGGCGACCCCAAAGCGTGGCCCCAGGCAATCGAGTCGTGGCTGTCGCTGTGCCAGGACTACGGCTGGGCGCCAGGGGTGATGGGCGCCAGTTCGACTGGTGCCGAGGCGTTCCGCGCGTCCGGCCTGAACGCGCTGCAACTCGGCGACGAGGCGATCCTGTACCCGGACACGTTCCGGTTGTCGGGCCCGGACATGCGCGCGGTGCGGCAAGCGGTGACCCGCGCACGACGCGCGGGAACCACGGTGCGGATCCGCAGGCATCGCGATCTCGACACCGACGAGATGGCCGCCGTGGTCCAGCGGGCCGACTCCTGGCGCGACACCGACGACGAGCGCGGCTTCTCCATGGCGCTGGGCCGGCTGGGCGACCCGGCCGACGGCGACTGCATGCTCGTCGAGGCCGTTCAGCCAGGAACCGGCGGTGACCAGGTCGTCGCGATGCTCTCGCTGGTCCCATGGGGCGCCAACGGCGCGTCGCTGGACCTGATGCGTCGCTCACCCCAATCCCCCAACGGCACCATCGAGCTGATGGTCAGCGAGCTGTGCATGCAGGCCGAAGGTATTGGCGTGAGCCGTATCTCGCTGAACTTCGCGATGTTCCGCTCGGCATTCGAACAAGGCGCCCAGCTGGGCGCCGGACCGATCGCGCGGCTGTGGCGCGCTCTGCTGGTGTTCTTCTCGCGCTGGTGGCAACTGGAGACGCTGTACCGCTCGAACATGAAGTATCAGCCCGAGTGGGTACCGCGCTACGCGTGCTACGAGGACGCGCGGCTGGTCCCCCGCGTCGGGGTGGCATCGGTGATCGCCGAAGGCTTCCTCGTGCTGCCGTTCTCGCGCCGCCATGAACAGCCGCACACCGGCCATCACACCGCGGTGCCGCAGAGCATCGTCGACCGCGGCCTACTGCACCACGACGGCACGGCCCCCGATGTCGACAAGCTCCAAGTCGGGCTCGATGAGGAGGAACAGTCCCGGCTGCCCGAACAGGTTCGCGTTCGGATGGCCAAGCTCAAGGCATTGCAGGACAGCGGAATCGACGCCTACCCCGTCGGGCAGGAACCCAGCCACACAATCCTCGCGGCGATCGAATCCGAGGGCGCGGGCACGGTGACCGTCGCGGGCCGGGTCCTGCGTATCCGCGACTACGGTGGCGTGCTGTTCGCGCAGCTGCGCGATTGGTCCGGGGAAGTTCAACTGCTGCTTGACAATTCGCAGCTCGAAACGGGTACGACGGTAGATTTCACGCACGCCATCGATCTGGGCGATCTGATTCAGGTGTCGGGCACGATGGGCTACAGCAAGAAGGGCACCCGGTCGCTGATCGTGCTCAGCTGGCGGTTGATCGGCAAGTGCCTGCGCCCGCTGCCCGATAAGTGGAAGGGGCTGACCGATCAGGAGGCGCGGGTACGCGCCCGCTACGTCGACCTGGCGATCAACTCCGAGGCTCGCGATCTCATCCGCGCCCGCAGCGGTGTCCTGCACGCGATCCGTGAAACCCTGGTCGGCAAAGGGTTTTTGGAGGTCGAGACGCCGATCCTGCAGCAGATCCACGGCGGCGCCAACGCCAGGCCGTTCCTGACCCACATCAACGCCTACGACCTCAACCTGTACCTGCGCATCGCCCCCGAGTTGTATCTGAAACGACTGTGCGTTGGTGGTGTCGAGCGGGTCTTCGAGCTGGGCAGGGCATTTCGCAACGAGGGCGTCGACTTCAGCCACAATCCCGAGTTCACGCTGCTGGAGGCTTATCAGGCACACGCGGATTACAACGTGTGGATCGACGGCTGCCGGGAGTTGATCCAGAACGCCGCGCAGGCCGCCAACGGTGCGCACGTCTTCATGCGCCCCCGCGATGACGGCACGCTGGAACCCGTGGACATTTCGGGCGAATGGACGGTCAAGACCGTGCACGGCGCGGTGTCGGAGGCCTTGGGAGAACAGATCGGGCCCGAGACGGACCTGACGACGCTGCGCAGGCTCTGCGACAGCGCGAAGATCCCGTATCTGACCCATTGGGACACCGGCGCCGTGGTGCTGGAACTGTACGAGCACCTGGTCGAGGACCGCACCGAGGCGCCGACGTTCTACAAGGACTTCCCCACGTCGGTGTCACCGCTGACTCGACCGCACCGCAGCATCCCCGGTGTCGCCGAGCGCTGGGACCTGGTGGCGTGGGGCGTCGAACTGGGCACCGCCTACAGCGAGTTGACCGATCCCGTCGAACAGCGACGGCGACTGCAAGAACAGTCGCTGCTGGCCTCGGGCGGCGACCCGGAGGCCATGGAGCTCGACGAGGACTTCCTGCAGGCGATGGAGTATGCGATGCCGCCGACGGGTGGTCTAGGCATGGGCGTGGACCGTGTCGTTATGCTCATCACCGGCCGCAGCATCCGCGAGACGCTGCCCTTCCCCCTGGCCAAACCCCGTTAACAGCTGCTCCACAGCGGGCACCAAGGTTCGGCAGTCACTCTTGTGTCCGTGACGTTACGAGAGATGTTGCGGCACCACCACCTGTCCTTGTTGCACGGCTGGATTCCCATCACGATCCAGGTCCTGTCCGGCATCGCGGTGTTGGCCGCGATTGCGTGGGGCATCCAGAGGCGCCGCTCCCTGTGGTTACCGTTGGCGGCGGTGTGCGGGGTCGCCCTGACGGCGACCGCACACTGGTATGTCGACTCGCAGGGGTTTGCGGATAACCCGGCACCGGACGGGCTCTGGGTGTGGATCGGGTTGTCTGGTGCCGCTGCAGGTGTGTTGATCGCCGGCTGGCGCGGGGCGGCGTGGTGGCGCCGGGGCATAGCGGCCTCAGCACTTCCGCTATGCCTGTTGTGTGCCGCGTTGGCGGTGGACCTCTGGACCGGGTATTGCCCCACCGTCGAGAGCGCGTGGAACCAGTTGACCGCTGGCCCGCTGCCCGATCAGACGGATCAGGTGACCGTGGCGGCATTGCAGCGCAACCATCAGATTCCCCCGAAAGGGACGGTCGTGGCCGTACAGATCGGCGACTCCAAGTCAGGGTTCCGGCATCGCGGCGAATTGGTCTATCTGCCGCCGGCCTGGTACGCGACCAACCCTCCGCCACCCATGCCGACCATCATGATGATCGGTGGGGAGTTCAACACGCCCGCCGACTGGGCGCGGGTCGGCAACGCGATTACCACCGCTGACGACTTCGCGGCCGCCCACGGCGGCAATGCGCCGGTGCTCGTCTTTGTCGACGCGGTCGGCGCATTCAACAACGACACCGAATGCGTCAACGGCAGTCGGGGAAATGCCGCCGACCATCTGACTAAAGAGGTTGTTCCGTATATGGTTTCGAACTTCGGTGTGAGTGCGAAGCGGGAAAACTGGGGCATCGCGGGGTGGTCGATGGGCGGTACGTGCGCCGTCGATCTGGCCGTCATGCACCCCGACATGTTCAGCGCATTCGAGGACATCGCGGGTGACCTCGGCCCCAATGCGGGGACGATGGATGAGACCATCTCCCGGTTGTTCGGCGGCAATGCTGCGGCCTATGCGTCCTTCAATCCCACCGAAGTCATGAACCGGCACGGCACATACAGCGGTGTCGCGGGTTGGTTTGCGATCAACACTCAGGCCGCCCCGGCCCAGACTTCCGCCGCGAACTCGTTGTGCGCGCTGGGCAACGCGAAGGGGATCACCTGCGCGGTCGTCTCCCAGCCCGGTGCCCACGACTGGCCCTTCGCGGCGCACGCATTCGCGACGGCGTTGCCCTGGCTGGCCGGTCAACTCCGCACTCCGGGGGCTCCGCCGGTGCCGTTGCCCGCGCCACCGCAGCCACCGCCGGTCGTCCAGGCGTCCGCGAAGTAGCGGGTAGCGTGGACCGCATGCCGGACGAACCCACCACGGAGCCGGAAGCAACTGCGGAGCCGGCCCCAGCCGTCGTGTCCGAACCGGTCGTCGACACGGGCTATACCGCACAGGGCGTGCCGACTTTCGAATCGGTACGCGAGAAGATCGAGACGCGCTACGGCACGGCGATCGGCGCTGCCGAACTCGACGCCGAGACCCCGGAGGGCCGCACCGTCGAGGAGCAGTACGACGCCAGGCAACGCGCGGCCGCCGAGCGGTTGGCGCAGATTCGCGAATCGATGCGCAAGCCCGAGTCTCAGTAGTCCGATTCGGCGGCCAGGATCTCGGCCAGAAAAGCGTCGGCGGCCGGCGAGGCCAGCCGCGACCGCGCGAATTCCCTCACACGATCGCGGGTCTGTGCCGGTTCCCCTGCATCCGCCCCGATTGTCAGCGTGGTCGCCCGCCAATCATGGCCCCATGCGGTCGATTCCGATATCGACTGCTGATGGGAGTCGACGACCGGGAACGCCGCACGCCCGTCGGCGCCGAGCTCGCCGTCACCGCCGAACGGGCCGGAGCGCAGCCGGACGACGATGCCGTTGGGCGACCCGAGGCCCGACAATGCGACTCGCGCCATCGCCGTCACCTCCCCGGTACCGGTCTCGACGCTCCACTCGACGGTGTTCTCGGCCGCATCGAAGACTCCCGATGGCACCGCGGACCACTGGACCGAATCGACACCCCTCGCCACAGTCGTCGATGTAGTCCGTCCGAATTCACCGCCCGCGGCGAGCGCATAGTCGTCCCGCCGGGCGGGCTGAGCCAATGCGTCGAACGCGATCCCCACCTCATCGGCGAGGTCCGCGCACTTCTCGACCAGCTCGACGATGCGCGGATCACCCTCTTGGACATGGGCGTTGAGAGCGCCGACATGCGGCCTCACCATCTCGGCCACATCCGAGTCGAAGGTGTCGTCGGAGAAGAAATCCTCCGCACTCGCGGTGAGTATCGCGATCTCGGCGTCCAGTAACGCCCCGTCCAGAGTCGCGATCCCGTCGCGCTGACTCGCCGGCCACCACCGCCGGAGCCAATGCCCGAAAGCCAACCGGCGCAGTGAATCCAGCGAACCCGGCAACACGTCGACGTCGTTCAGGTCGACAGCGTGTGACTCTTCGGGTGGGGCGTGATCGACTGCCGCCGCGACCGCGCGATGTCCCGTCTCGCCGAGCACGCGCCACAGCCAGTCCGCTCGGCTCGCGTCGGTGAACGTGATCTGAGGATCCGCGCCCGGGTCGTCCACGGGCCACGTCAGCACCGCCCCACTGACCTCGAGGACCGCCTGCAGCGGAGAGGGCGCTACCGAGGGGCCCGTGCTCCACAGTCCGGAATCAGACATCAGCTTCATCCGGCCACCTGCAGTTCCAGCATGTTCTTGATGCGCTGCCGGTGGTCAAGACTCACCGACCGTGCGACGCCCTCCAACAGCGCCCGAACATCGTCGACGTCGTCGCAGGGCTCCTGCCACACGTCGCGGCCGTGCAGGCGCGCCCACAGCCGGCTCAGGTAGGGGCGCGCGAACGTCGCGAGGTCGTCGATCACCTGCTGCTGGCGGGGATGGATCGGTCCGCCGTCGGCCAGGTAGCGACGTGCGTGCAGCACGTACGCTTCCTTGCGAAGCCGCGCCTGGATCTGGCGGCCGAGCTCGTATCGCGTTGTCGCGGTTTCGGACAGCGGGGCCAGGTCCACCGCGACCTCGATCCCGGCGACCAGTGTCGCCTGCTTGTCCTCGGCCAGCAGTCCCCATGGTGCGCAGCACCGGTCGACCTCTTCCTCACACAGCATCGGGACGTCGGGCAGTTCGTCGCGATCCAGCGCGCGCCGGAGCGTCGCGCGTACCCGGTCGATGACGTTTCGATTGAGCGGCCGCTCGCTGTCTGGACCACCGATGACGGCGGGGGGGACCTGCGGCTCAACGGAACTGAGGCCAAGAGCCACGATCGACCACGGGAGGTGTGCCGCGTCTTCGTGCGCCGCCGCCCCGAAGTTGTACGGCGTCGCGTCGGCGATCAGCGCCTGCCATACCCGTTGGCGCGCCGCCGACGCACCGTGGCTGTCGGCGGCGCCGAGCACAGTCGTCAGCCCGGCCAGGAACGGGCCGGTGATCTCGGTCCCGGCCCGCACATCGCTCCAGCTCGATCGGAGCTGATCGGACAGTTCCGAGATGACGAGACCGTCGGACGAATAGGTGTTCAGCACTTCGATCGCGGTGCGGTCCCTGTCGGCGTGGACATCGCGGAGCACCGCCTCGGCTGCGCCGGAATCTGGATGGACGGGTTGACCTTTCGTCACCGCGAGCTCGAAACAGACAGGGAAGTACAGCTCCTGGGCGTTGCCGCTGGTGATCCGCAACCGCCGGCGCTCACGTTTGAGCAGCTCGAACCATGCTGCCGCCGCGCGTAGTTGGGCGGCTTGGCCGACGATCACGTCGTGCATGGCCTCGGCGACCTCGGCCGCCACGAACGGCGCCGAGAACTGGGTGTTCGAGCGCAACCGCAGCACCAACGGGTCGATGATCCGCTTCACCGTGCGCCGCAACGGACCGCCGTCGTCACCGCTGAGCACCTCGACACCAGGCCCGATCGTGCGCCACGCCCGGTCGATCACCGCCCGACGCGGATGCACGACGGCGACGGCCGTGTCTGTGCTCATAGGAACAGGATAGGAGTTGGGTACCGGACGAAAGTTGGGTTCGGTAGCCGACGCGGCGTCAGAACCTGGTGACATGTCCAGCACGTATTTGCACGGTTTCTTGTTGTTTCTGCTGGTCGCCACCGCCGCGACCATCCTGTTCCCAGGCCGCGACGCCCCCATCGCCGCACCTGGTGACCGCGAAGCCGACGAACGCCTCGCCACCACCGATGACATGGTGGCCATCCGCGCCGAGTTCGATCGGATGCTGGTCGTGAAAGGCCTGGTCACCGACACTCAGATCGATCTGATCCGGCACGGCACCAAATCCCGCGCGGTGGTCACGGGCATGCGAACCACCGGGCATGCGCGGGAGGACTTCCGCGAGGTCGAACTCGACGTGATGGTGAATCGGCCCACCGGCGGGCAGTTTCCCGCACACGAGAAGGCACTGATCCCCGCGTCGGCGATCACGAAGGTTTCCCCTGGCAGCGTCGTCGACACGTACTACCGATCCGGTGACGAGTCCGCGGTCGCCGTCTGCGTGTCGCCACGCTGATCACCGAGCACCGTCGACGGCGAACGTCGCCAGCGCGGCCCAGTACAGCGGGCTCGCGGTCAGGTCGCCGTCGCTCCACCGCCGCATCTGTTCCCGCTGCCAGGTGTTCACCGCACGGCCGGCGTCACCGGCTTCATGCGCACGGTCGACGGCGAGAATCACCTCGGCCATCGGATCGGCATCGGCCGTCGTCGACGCAAACAGGCGATATCCGGCGGCGGTCGGGAGTGACCACAGGGTGGCCGTCACCAACTCCGCACCTCCGAGAATCATCGCCGCCACCAATCCCGTCGCTTCGTCGAAGCGGTAGTCGCCACCGGACGCACACGCCAGCAGGCCGACGCGTGGGGGCATCGGCAGCTTCAATGCCATCAGATCCGACGCGGTGAGCGGCCGATCGTCGGCCAGGTGAAGGGCGGCCCGGTCGGCGTGGCCGACATCGCCGTCCGCCGCGGTCGCGTGGCCCACGTAGAGCAGCCGGCTCGGCCCCAGCGCCAGTAGGTCCGTCAGCCAGGCACGGTCCGCGTCGGCGCGCCGGAACAGCTCGACCGATGCCGCAACGTCGGGCAGGACGTCCCGGCCGTGCATCAGCTCGGCGAAGTGTCTGGCCACTGCCGTATCGGACGATGGACGCCCGAGCACGGAGCCCAGCGGTGAATCCGGCCGTTGACCGGGTACGCGCGGGTCGAGGACCAGCAGCGGCGGCTTGGTCCGCCGACCGCCCCAGCCCGCGGGTTCGCGCGGTGAGTGGACGATATTCGGCGGAGCCGCCATCAGAACGTCGACCAGTTCGATGAGGCGGTGACCGTCGTCATCGGGCATCGCGATGAGCCCCCATGGCACCTTGGCCAGTCGTGCGCTCGGTGACACGAACAGTGCCGCCCGGGGCGTGGTGACGATGTCGAGGAGCAACTGCCAGGCGTCGGGTGCGATCAGATGCGCCCCAAGTGTGCGAGCGATCGTGAATTCCGTTGCAGGCGAAGCGAAAGCACCCGTGGTGATCGCGCGTTCGAGTGCGACGCGCCGCGTCTCCTCGTTGATCGGGTCGGGCAACGCGCCGGTCAATTCGTTCAGCGCGGAGCCGAGCGCCGTCTCGTCCAGTACCCACGTGACCGTCCTGGACGGCTCCCCGACCACGCGCAGGCTGGCATATGTGGCAACGCCGACGTCGGCGAATCGCAGGACCAGGGTGGCTGTTTCGGCCTCCGTCACGGCCACGTCGCCCACATCGGGCCGACGGCAGTCACGTCGCGGCCGTACCGTTCAGCGGCAAGGGCACGATAGCGGGTCAATATCGGACCGGAACTGGGGTCCATCTGCAGTGGCGGCAGCGGGCCGAGCCGTGTCAGGCCCGCGGCTCCACCCGACGACGACTCCCCTGCGGCCACCAATGCGTATTCGTCGATGGTCTCCAGCGGTACCGCAGCGGTCGCGGTGCCCGTCCATTCGGCGGCCTCCCGATCCGGCTCCGCGCTGAATGTTCCTCGCGCACTGTGATACTCGACCAACTCGCTGAGAAGTTCGGTATTTCCCCACTCCCAGGCGACGGCGAACGCGCCGGCCAGCATGCGGGCAGACACGTGCGCCGCCCAGCGCATCCGCGCGTCGGCGTCGGTGATCGCATGCCGCACCGAATCGACGGCAAGTGCGGCGGGCACCTTCAGCTCGGCGGCCCGCTCGAGTTTGACCGCCGCGTTCTCGGGGTCGGCCAGTGCGTCCGCTCGCCAGATGCTGCCGATGTGGTCGTGTAGACGGGCGTATTGCAGCCAGCTGTGTCGTGGCCACGAATCGAGTAGTTCCTGCGCCTCTTCTGTGCGCCGGCGCGCCGCGTCGAAGTCACCCCGGAAGATGTCAACCCAGCTGCGCTGCAAAAGAATGCGATGTATGTGCAGCGGCTTCTCGATCTCGCGCCAGTGCCGTTCGGCGTGGCCGAAACGCTCGTCGGCGTCGTCGAGCTTCTCGATGGACAGCGCGATCAGACCGAAGTACAGCCAGCTCCGTGACACATCGTGAGCCCGCAGACCCTCGGCGATCGCGGGATAGGACTCATGAGCCAGGTCCTGTGCCTGCGCCCGATCGCCCACCGCCCATGCGACCGTCGCACGTTCGAATTTTGTTCTCGCCGTGGCCAATGCCCAGTCACGGGCCTCTGAACGGGCGCCCGCCCGGTGCAGCCACGGTTGTGCCTCGGTCAGCCGGCCCGTCTCGACACAGAACCTGCCGTACGAGGTGGCGCCGAACACGAAGAGGTAATCATCGAAATCATCGGTTCCGTCCCTGCCGTCGATCGTGTCAATCACCTTCTCCCACAGGTGGACCGACTGCACATACAGATCGTCGTCGCAGAGCGCGTTGGCGCACAGGATTCGCGCGAAGGTGATGAGGCGGTCGTGCTCGTCCGCGAGATCCGGATAGTCGGTCGTGTCATCCGTCAGCACCAGCAGCGCGGCCTCGGCGGCTTCGTGGTCACCGTGCGCGGCGGCAAGGCCGGTCTGCAGGAACTGCGCCCGGCGCGAGTACCGGCAGGCCATATGGTCGATCTCGCCGTCGGACAGCGTCACCTGGGGCGCCAAATCGGGCCGGGTGCCTGCCCGGAACGCCGCATAGGTGGCGAGGCATTCGCGGATGCGGCTGACGGACTCCTCGGTCCCGTCGTAGGCGGTGCGCACGAGGTACAGCTGACCGAGTTGCGCGTAGACCTCCAGAAGCCAATCGTCGCGGTCGGCCGCTTCAATAGCCGGGATGAGCGACAGCAACAGGTCCTTGGCCTCTTCCTCCTTGGCGGCCAACGACAAATGTCGTGCCCGCTCGAGGTCGGCCACGATGGTCATTTCTGAATCATAGGAAGCGGCGGACGCCAGGGGTACGTCCGCCGCTTCCGGTATGCGCCCGATCAGGTGCAGGTCACCTTGATCTCGAACGGCTTGTTGATCATCCCCGCCATCGGGTTCGCCATATCGGCGCCCACGGCTTCACCGGTGATGGTGTAGGTGCTGCCGTCGACCTTGACGTCCGCCGAACCGGTCTTTGCACCCATCATGTTGGTGACGGCGAGCGCATTGCCATCCACCGACATGCCCAGCGACTCCACGGTGGGGGTCGGCCCATCGGTCATCACAACCGCGAGCCCGGCCTGGCCGTTGATCGCCGCGCTGGCGACGTTGATCTTGCCGGCGGCCTTGACGCAGGTCACCGAATTCAGATCCAGACCCGAGAGGTCACTGCCGCCGACCTTGACCTCGGTCGAACCGCCCGTGCTGGCCTGGGGTTGGCTTGGCGCGGCCTCTGGCTTCTTGTCATCAGAACAACCCACCAGGACAGCTGCACCGAGAGCCAGCCCGACCACACCTGCGACAACTCGCTTCATCGATCTTCCCTTCGTCTTACGTCGCCCTGCTGGCGTCGTCGTGAGGTCAGTCAAGGCGGTCGGCACCGCTACCGATCCCAAAGTTTGTCGGTAACCGCAGGTAGCGTGCACAGGCGATGCGGTCATTCACGGTTGCCGAGCGGCGGGCCCGGCTCGCGCGACGGCACTTTCTCGCCGAGCCTGCGCAGACCCCGGCCGGTGTCGCGGGCGATGTCGTCGGTCTGCATGCCACCGACCCGGCCACGCCGTACCTGTCCCTGTGGGCGCGGCTGCCGGGCTTCACCGTGGGCGATCTGGACGACGCGCTGTACCGACAACGCACGTTGACCAAGCATCTTGCGATGCGCCGCACGTTGTGGGTCGTGCGTGCCGAGGATCTGCCGCTGATCCAATCGGCGGCCAGCGACCGGGTGGCGGGCAACGAGCGCCGCAAGCTTGTCGCCGATGCCCAGAAAGCCGGTGTCTGCGTCGACGGTGACGCGTGGCTGGATACCGCGTCGGCAGCCGTGCTGACTCATCTGAACGAGCACGGTCCCACCAGCGCGAAGGATCTGCGCGCCGCGCTGCCGGCGTTGGCGGGACACCACGACCCGGCACCGGGCAAGCGATGGGGCGGGGAAACACCCCTGGCGCCACGAGTTCTGACGGTTCTGGCCGTGCGCGGCGATATCGTCCGCGGGCCAAACGACGGAGGCTGGACCGTCTCGCGGCCGCGGTGGACGTCGATGGCCGACTGGCTGCCGTCGACGCCCGGCTCCGTTTCCCCCGACGATGCGCGCACCGAAATGGTGGGCCGGTGGCTGCGGGCGTTCGGCCCGGCGACGGTGACGGACATCAAATGGTGGTTCGGCAATACGTTGACGTGGGCGCGTCAGGCATTGCGAGATCTCGATGCCGTCGAGGTCGACCTGGACGGCACACCCGGCGTGGCACTGCCCGACGACCTGGAGATCGAGCCGCCGGCCGAACCGTGGTGTGCGCTGCTGCCGGGCCTCGACGTCACGACGATGGGGTGGTTCGACCGCGACTGGTATCTCGGCGGGCACCGCAGTCAGGTGTTCGATACGAACGGAAACGGTGGCCCGACGGCGTGGTGCGACGGTCGCATTGTCGGCGCCTGGGGTCAGGATGCCGACGGCCGGGTCGAGGTGCGGCTACTCGAGAAGGTCGGCAGGACTGCACAGAAGACACTGCAACGGCGGGCCGACGAGCTGACCGAATGGCTGGCGGGCGTGCGGATCAGCCCGCGCTTCCCCTCCCCGCTGTCGAAATCGCGGTGAGAGCGCGGAAGCGTCAGCGGCCCTTGTCGCGGAGATACGCCCAGTCTCGACTCGACTACGCGCTCACCTTGCTTCGCTTGCGCTTCTTCGACGCCGGTCGCGCCACGCCCAAGGACTCGGCGAGGAAGTGGCCGGTGTAGCTGTCGGTGTTCGCGGCCACGTCCTCCGGTGTGCCGGTCGCGACCACTCCGCCGCCGCCCGCGCCACCCTCAGGGCCCATGTCGACGATCCAGTCGGAGGTCTTGATCACGTCGAGGTTGTGCTCGATGACGATCACCGTATTGCCCTTGTCGACCAGGCCGTTGATGACAGCGAGCAGCTTGCGGATGTCCTCGAAATGCAGTCCGGTGGTGGGTTCGTCGAGGATGTACACCGTTCGGCCGGTCGACCGCTTCTGCAGCTCGGACGCGAGCTTGACGCGCTGCGCCTCACCTCCGGACAGCGTCGGGGCGGGCTGGCCGAGCCGGACGTAGCCGAGCCCCACGTCGACGAGGGTCGCGAGGTACCTGTGGATCGATGTGATCGGCTTGAAGAACTCCGCCGCCTCTTCGATCGACATGTCGAGCACCTCGGCGACCGTCTTGCCCTTGTAGTGCACCTCCAGCGTCTCGCGGTTGTACCTGGCGCCCTGGCACACCTCACACGGCACGTACACATCGGGCAAGAAGTTCATCTCGATCTTGATGGTGCCGTCACCCGAACACGCCTCGCAGCGGCCACCTTTGACGTTGAACGAGAATCGGCCCGGCTGGTAACCGCGGACCTTGGCCTCGGTGGTGGCCGCGAACAGCGTGCGGATCTTGTCGAACACACCGGTGTACGTCGCCGGGTTGGACCGCGGCGTGCGTCCGATGGGCGACTGGTCGACGCGGACGAGCTTGTCCAGCTTGTCCAGCCCCGTCACGCGGGTATGGCGGCCCGGCACCTGTCGCGCACCATTGAGCTTGTTGGCGAGCACCGACGCCAGGATGTCGTTGACCAATGTCGACTTGCCGGAACCCGATACGCCGGTGACCGCGGTCAGCACACCCAGCGGGAAGGCCACGTCGATCTCGCGCAGGTTGTGCTCGCGGGCGCCGACGACGGTCAGCTGCCGCTTGCGGTCGACGGGCCGCCGCATACCGGGGACCTCGATCTCCTCTTTGCCCGAAAGGTAGGCCCCGGTAATCGAATTGGGGTTCGTGAGCAGGTCTTCATACGGCCCGCTGTGTACGATCTGACCGCCGTGCTCACCCGCCGCGGGCCCGATGTCGACCACCCAGTCGGCGTGCGCGATGGTGTCGAGGTCGTGTTCGACGACGATCAGGGTGTTGCCGAGATCCCGCAGTCGGATCAACGTCTCGATCAGCCGCCGGTTGTCGCGCTGGTGCAGGCCGATGGACGGTTCGTCGAGTACGTACAGCACGCCGACGAGCCCCGACCCGATCTGGGTGGCCAACCGGATGCGTTGTGCCTCACCGCCGGACAGTGTCGCGGCCGCCCGCGACAGCGACAGGTAGTCGAGCCCGACGTCGAGCAGGAAGCCGAGCCGCGACTGGATCTCCTTCAGCACCTGGCCTGCGATGGCCTGCTCGCGCGAACCGAGTGTCAACGCGTTGAGGAACTCCGCGCACTCGGCGATCGACAACTCGGACACTTCGGCGATCGACTTTGCGCCGAATCCCCCGGCCGTCATGGTGACGGCAAGGATCTCGGGCTTGAGTCGGGTGCCGTTGCATTCGGGACACGGCACGTCACGCATGAAGCCCTCGTACCGCTCCTTCATCTGCTCGGAGTCGGTCTGCTCCATACGACGCTGCAGGAAAGCCATCACACCTTCGAAATCGGCGTAGTACGAACGTGTTCGGCCGTAGCGGTTCTTGTACCGGACGTGCACCTGCTCGTCGCAGCCCTCGAGAATCGCCCTGCGCGCCTTGGCGGGCAGCTTCTTCCACGGGGTGTCGACGTCGAACCCGAGTTGGTCACCGAGCCCCGACAACATCCTGGTGAAGTATTCGGCGGTCTGCCCCATCGACCACGGCGCGATGGCGCCCTCGGCGAGCGTCAGGTCCGGATCCGGGATGACGAGTTCCGGGTCGACCTCCTTGCGGATGCCCAGACCCGTGCATTCCGGGCAGGCGCCGTACGGCGAGTTGAAGGAGAAGGACCGCGGCTCGAGGTCGTCGACGGCGAGTGGGTGCCCGTTGGGGCATGCCAGCTTCTCGGAGAACCGCTGCTCGCGGTGCGGATGGTCGTCCTCCCGGTCGACGAATTCCAGCACCACGATGCCGTCGGCCAGGTTCAGCGCCGTCTCGACCGAGTCGGTGAGCCGCTGCTTGGCGGTGGTCTTGACCGTGAGCCGGTCGACGACCACCTCGATGTCGTGTTTCTCCTGCTTTTTCAGCGTCGGCGGTTCGGTGAGGGGATACACCACCCCGTCGACGCGAACCCTGCTGTAGCCCTGGGAGTTCAGCTTGTCGAACAGGTCGACGAACTCGCCCTTGCGGGTGCGCACCACCGGAGCGAGCACCTGGAATCGCAGGCCCTCGTCCATGGCCAGCACCTGGTCGACGATCTGCTGCGGCGTCTGGCGGGCGATGCGCTCACCGCACACGGGGCAGTGCGGGGTGCCCGCCCGCGCGTAGAGCAGACGGAGGTAGTCGTATACCTCGGTGATCGTGCCCACGGTCGACCGCGGGTTGCGGTTGGTCGACTTCTGGTCGATGGACACCGCGGGCGAAAGGCCCTCTATGAAGTCGACGTCCGGTTTGTCCATCTGGCCGAGGAACTGGCGGGCGTACGCGGACAACGACTCGACGTAGCGGCGCTGTCCCTCCGCGAAGATCGTGTCGAACGCGAGCGACGACTTGCCGGAACCGGACAGGCCGGTGAACACGATCAGCGCGTCGCGGGGCAGGTCGAGGTCGACACTTCTCAGGTTGTGCTCGCGCGCACCCTTCACTACAAGGCGGTCAGCCACGCCCATCCTCTTTCAAAGTGAAAAAGCCTCCCGAAGACATAGTTCACGGCCATGTTATGCGGCCCCACCGACAAGCCTCTGACGAGCCGGTTACCGTGAGGAACATGACCGTCGTCGATGACAACTACACCGGCCACGTCGACCCGCAGACCGGCGCTAGGCGCACCCTGCCGGGAGCATCGATCGTCAAGGTTTCGGTGGGCCAGATGGACAACAACGCGTACCTGGTTTCCTGTTCCCAAACCGGTGAGACGCTACTCATCGACGCGGCCAACGATCCGGAGATCCTGCTCGAGCTCATCGAGCGCTTCGCACCGAAGCTGTCGCTGATCGTCACCAGCCACCAGCACTTCGATCACTGGCAGGCGCTGGAGAAGGTGGCGAAGGCCACTGGTGCGCCGACCGCGGCGCATGAGCTCGATGCCGAACCGCTGCCGGTCAAGCCGGACCGCCTCCTGGCCAACGGCGACACCGTTAAGGTCGGCGAGCTGTCGTTCGACGTCATCCACCTCCAGGGACACACCCCCGGATCGGTCGCGCTGGCGCTCGAAGGCGCCGACGGAACGACCCATCTGTTCACCGGCGATTGCCTCTTCCCCGGCGGCGTCGGCAAGACCTGGCAGGAAGGCGACTTCGAGCGGCTACTCGCCGATGTGACCAGCCGGGTGTTCGACGTCTACGGCGACTCGACGGTGGTCTACCCGGGCCACGGGGATGACACGACACTCGGCACCGAGCGCCCGCATCTCGCCGAGTGGAAAGAACGCGGGTGGTGACCAGCACCGACAAACCGGTCGCTGTCGTCACCGGCGCCAGTCGCGGCGCAGGACTCGGGATCGCGCACGCGCTCGGTAGTCACGGATGCACTGTGTATGTCACAGGGCGGACCGAGAAGGCCGGCCAATCGTCGCTTGGCGGCACCATCGGAGAAACCGCGGACCTGGTGACGGCGGCGGGTGGCAAGGGCATCGCCGTCCGCGTGGACCATGCCGACGATGACCAGACGAAAGCCCTCTTCGAGCAGGTCGAGCGCGAACAGGGCCGACTCGACATCCTGGTGAACAACGCTGCGATCATCCGTGACGAAATGATGGGCCGGACCCCGTTCTGGGAGGAGCCGATCAACGTCATCGACACACTCGACGTCGGGCTTCGCAGCGCCTACGTGGCCACCGTCTACGCGGCACCGCTGTTGCTCGCGCAGAAGCACGGCCTTGTCGTGTTCACCTCAGCCCCGGGCGCCGCGCACTACGTTTTCGGCCCGGCCTACGGCGTGCACAAAGCCGGGACGGACAAGATGGCCGCCGACATGGCCGTCGACTTCAGGAAGTTCGGTATCGCATCCGTGTCGATCTGGATGGGCATCCTGCTGACCGAACGGTTCAAGAACATCATCGCCACGGCCCCCGACCAACTCAGCCATCTCAGCGATGAAGCGGAGACCCCGGAATTCACCGGTCATCTCATCTGGGCGCTCTTCAACGATCCCGGACTCTTGGGCAAGAGTGGCCAGACGTTCATCGGTGCGGAGCTTGGCGTCGAGTACGGCATCAAAGACGACGGCGAACGGCAGCCACCCTCCTACCGCGACGTGCACGGAATTCACCCGCTAAAGCAGTTCGACCGCATCCTGAAGTGAGACCGCGAGAGTCGAAAACTGATGGAAATGGCGCAAAATCCGTCATCTTTCCGACCCTCGGCGACGACGGCATGGCGTAGGGCCCGGCCAAGCTGTGAACGCCCTGTCTTACTCTGATGCGCAGAACTCGTCGAGGAGATCGTGCAGGAGACATGGTGAATCAGGATCAGTTGAAGAAGGCTCAAAGCGGTGCCGGTTTCATCGCCGCACTTGACCAGAGTGGCGGCAGCACCCCCAAGGCGCTGAAGCTCTACGGCATCAGCGAGGACGCCTACTCCGGCGATGAGCAGATGTTCGACCTGGTCCACGAGATGCGAACCCGCATCATCACCAGCCCGGCCTTCAACGGCGACCGCATCATGGGCGCGATCCTGTTCGAGATGACGATGGACCGCGAGGTCGAGGGTCGTCCGACCGCCGACTACCTGTGGAACGTCAAGAACATCGTGCCGTTCCTCAAGATCGACAAGGGTCTGAACGACGAGCAGGACGGCGCGCAGACCATGAAGCCGATGCCCGGGCTGGACGACCTGCTCGACAGGGCGGTGGCCAAGGGCGTCTTCGGCACCAAGGAGCGCTCGGTCATCAAGCTGCCCGGCGCCGGCCTGGACGCGGTCGTGGCGCAGCAGTTCGAGGTGGGTCGGCAGGTCCTCGCCAAGGGGCTGGTGCCGATCATCGAGCCCGAGGTCGACATCAAGAGCCCGAAGAAGGCCGAGGCCGAGGACCAGCTCAAGGCCGCACTGCTCGCCGGTGTGAACGACCTGGCCGACGACCAGAAGGTCATGCTCAAGCTGACGCTGCCCGAGACCGACAACCTGTACGAGCAGCTCGTCGAGCACCCCAAGGTGCTGCGCGTGGTCGCCCTGTCCGGCGGCTACGACCGCGACGAGGCCTGCGAACGGCTGGCCCGCAACAACGGCGTCATCGCGAGCTTCTCGCGTGCGCTGACCGAGGGGCTCACGGCACAGCAGAGCGACGAGGAGTTCAACGCGACGCTCGACGCGGCGATCGGGAGCATCGCCAAGGCATCCGCTACCTGACGACGATTCGGGGCTGCGCGGCGGCGCTCGTCGCCGGCGCCCTGCTTGCCCTCGCCTTTCCCGCCCCATCGTGGTGGTGGCTGGCATGGATCGGTCTGGTTCCGCTGCTGTTCGTCGTCCGCGCGGCGCCGACCGCAGTGCAAGGCGGCGGGCGTGCCTGGTTCGGGATGGCCGGCTTCGCGCTGGTCAACCAGTATTGGCTGGGGCCGAGTGCGGGACCACTGCTGGCTGTATTCGCGGTCGCGGTCGGCGCGCTGTGGTTTCCGTGGGGGTGGGCCGCTCATCGGCTGCTCGTCGGTGACGTCACCCCACGACGGGTCCTCACCGCCGTCGCCGTCCTTCCGTCAGCGTGGGTGAGTGGCGAAGCGGTGCGGTCATGGCACCGCCTCGGCGGACCGTGGGGTCAACTCGGCGCCTCGCAATGGAATCAGCCGGCGACGCTAGCGCCCGCCTCGCTGGGCGGCGTATGGCTCGTCAGCTTCCTGGTGGTCGCCGTCAACACCGCGATCGTGGGCGCGATCCTGCTGCGCTCATGGCGTGCGCTGGCACTACCGGTCGTCCTCGCGGTCCTCGGTCCGGCGTGGTTCTGGGCCGGACCCGCTCCCGGCCAGGGGGCGACGGTGCGGATCGCTCTGGTCCAGCCCGGCGACATCGAAGAGGCCACGGCACGTCAGGCGGCCAGCGAAGCGCTCACCGAAGGGTTGGCGGGCCAACGGGTCGATCTCGTGGTCTGGGGCGAGAGCAGCGTGGGCGTCGATCTTGCGAGTCACCCCGCAACCCTGCGACGCCTGGTGGAACTACGCAGGCGGATCGGTGCGGACGTGCTGGTCAACGTCGATGCGCGGGCACCCGAGGGCGGCATCTACAAGTCGTCGGTGCTCATCGGAAGCGACGGAGTGCGCGGCTCCTATGCGAAGACGCGGCTGGTGCCGTTCGGCGAGTACGTCCCGCTGCGGCCGCTGCTGGGTTGGGCCACCCGACACACGAAGGCGGCCGGTGAGGACCGCCGACGAGGGGACGGACCGGTGGTGCTGCGCACCGACTCCCTGGCATTCGGGCCCCTGATCAGCTTCGAGACCACGTTCTCGGACCTGCCGCGACGGCTCGTGAGCCTGGGCGCCGAGCTGCTGGCGTACCAGAGTTCGACATCGAGCTATCAGGGCAGCTGGGCGCAACCGCAGCTGGCGAGCATGGCCGCGGTGCATGCCGTGGAAGTCGGACATCCCGCCGTGCATGCCGGGTTGTCCGGAGTCAGTTCGGCGTTCGATGCGCGCGGCAACAAAATCGGATGGCTGCCCGCCGCTGAGCGCGGCGTGTTGGTGCTCGACGTTCCACTCGGATCGCGAACGACGCTTTACGACCGTCTCGGAGACTGGCCGATTGTGTTGTCGCTGTTGATCTTTACGGCGTGGTGTGCACGATCAGCACGTCGGTCTTAGACCGGCGCGCGACGTTGGCAGGCACCGATCCGAGCAACCGGCCCGCGATGGTGGACAGGCCGACATTGCCGACGACGAGTAGATCCGCCTTCACTTCCTCGGCGAGATCGACCAGCGCGTCGACTGGTGCACCGACGATCGCCTTTTCCTCGACGTTCTTGGCGCCTGCCTGAGTCGCTCGGTCCTTCGCCTCGCGCAGGATCGCGTAGATGGGGGCGTTGCCCGACATCTTGTAGCCCTCGTCCTTGAGCACGTCGGCGGCCCGCTGGTCTTCGCTCTGAGGGAAGTACGCCGTCGCGACGATCACCTTGGCGTCTGACCCGGCGGCGATGTGTCCGGCCTTTTCCACCGCGCGCAGCGACGAATCCGATCCGTCCGTTCCGACAACGATGGTCGTGTAGCCGCTCATCCATGTCCTCCCAATGTCAGTTGGCTCGCCACCCGAGACAGTAACCCGTAGTCACGGGAACATGGGTGCGAATCACCACACCTGAATAGCATTTGCCTGGTCTTTCGTGCTGCTTGCGCTGGCAACATCACCTCGGCGGTTCCGACGTGACGGCGCCTACATTTTTTCGTCGCGCAGCGGAATCGCTACACCCGCGGAGTCGCGGTCGCATTTGCCGAGCCTTAGAGTAGCTACCGCTGCACTGGACCTGAACAACGGGAAGCCATGTCGGATATAGCGCTAGGCTCAGCCCGCTTCGCTGAGGTCGATCCCCCGCGCCCGAATTCGACGGGGCGCGTAGTGGATCCGTTGGCTGTGGCTGTGCTCGCTGCCGCAGTGAGCGCAGCAGGGGCGGCGCGACCGTCGTTATGGTTCGACGAAGCCGCAACGATCTCCGCGTCGACACGATCGCTGCCGGAACTGTGGCAGCTACTGCACAACGTCGATGCGGTGCACGGCCTCTACTACTTCGTAATGCATGGTTGGTTCGCGATCGTTCCTGCCACTGAATTCTTCTCGCGATTCTCGAGTTGCCTTGCCGTTGCCGTCGCCGCGGCAGGCGTGGTCAAGCTGGGACGGCAGTTCTCGAGCCGCACGGTCGCTGTCTGTGCGGGAACCGTATTCGCCATCCTGCCGCGCACCACGTGGGCAGGCATCGAGGCCCGGCCGTATGCAATGACCGCGGCGGTGGCGGTGTGGCTCATGGTGCTTCTCGTCGTCGCCGCACGACGAAACACGGTGGCGCTCTGGCTTGCCTACGGCGTCGCGCTGACGGGCTCGATCGTGCTCAACGTGTTCGTCGTGGCAATGGTGCTCGTGCACGCCGGTGCCGTGGTTTTGGTGGCCGAGGACAGGCGATCCGTCAGGTCGTGGGCGGTCACTTCATCGGTCGCATTGGCCGCAGTGATCCCGTTCGTCGCGTTCTGCCGCACGCAGATCGCTCAAGTCCATTGGATTTCGCCGCTGGGTTGGCACACGGTCATCGAGATCGCCAGGGAGCAGTACTTCGACGGCAGCACGCTGTTCGCCGTTGTCGCGGGACTTGTGCTGACCGCGCCGCTGGTATCGCGCCGCTTCCGGCCGACCGACGTCGGAAGCAAGCATCTCGCGAAGATCGCCATCTTGTGGATCACGCTGCCCACACTGGTGCTCTTGACGTACTCGCTGTTCGAGCCGGTCTACTACCCGCGCTATCTCTGCTTCACCTCACCGGCGGCGGCGCTGCTGCTAGGAGCCGGCATCGTGGCGCTGACCCGCTCGCGACAGGGAGTGACGGCGATCCTGACGGCGTTCGCGCTCGCCGCCACACCGAACTATCTGATTGGTCAGCGCGGCCCCTACGCAAAGGAAGGGATGGACTTCAGCGCGGTCGCCGACGTCATCGATGCACACGCCTCCCCCGATGACTGCCTGATCCTCGACAACACGACCGACTGGGCACCGGGACCGATCCGTCCTCTGACGGCGGCGCGCCCCTCGGTCTATGAGAAATTGATCGATCCGGGTCGGGGGCGACGAGCGGTGGAACGAAATCGATTGTGGGACGCCCACCTCGGGATCTGGGGCGTCGCCGACCGTGTCCGCCAATGCACGGTGTTGTGGACGGTGTCCCAACGGGACACCACGGTGCCCGATCACGAGAGCGGACACAGTCTGGACCCGGGACCGCGACTCCGACGCGCGCCGGCGTATCAGGTACCGCACAACATGGGCTTTCACATCGTCGAGCGATGGCAGTTCAACTTCGCGCAGGTCGTCAAGTCGACGCGGTAGCGCGTGAACGGTTCCGAACCGGGTATCTGCCTGCCATGGCCGCGCACCCGTCCTCGGTGCTTCGCGGCCGCCCGGAACATCGCGAAAAGGCGTTCGAGGCACGCGTGTCGGATCTGCGATTCGCTGCAGAACTACACGTGTCGTAGGACATCATCTGCTGCATGGATGCCGCGGCTCGGTTGAGTGATGGCCGGTCGCTGTTTTACGCGCAGTACGGCAAGCCCGACGGCTTCCCGATCGTCAACTGCCACGGTGGGCTCGCGTGCCGCCTCGATGTGGAAGCCGCGGATGCCGTCGCCACCGAAGCCGGGGTGCGGTTGATCTCCCCCGACCGGCCCGGTGTCGGGCTGTCAGATCCTTCCCCGGGGCGCACCATGGCGGACTGGGCACACGATGTCGAAGAGTTGATCGACGGCATCGGTGTCAATCGGTTCGCCACGATGGGCTGGTCGATGGGCGGCCAGTACGCGGCGGCCATCGGACACTTCCTGCGCCACAGGGTGACCCGGGTGGCGATCATCGCCGGAGCGCTGCCGCTGACCGAATCCGGGGTATTCGACCAGCTGCCCGCGATGGATCGGTACCTCACCCGCCTCTCGCAACGCACACCATGGCTGGCACGACAGTGGTTCGCGATCATGGGACTGGCGCCTCGCGTGACCCCAACGTTGTACGGCCGCATGGCCGCTCGCGATCTCGGGCCGGCCGACGGCGCCGTCATACGTGGCGAAGGGTTCGGCGCTTTCGCACAGATGTCACGCGAAGGGCTGCGCCAACCGGCCGGTGTCGTGGAGGAATACCGGGCATGGATGCGGCCGTGGGGATTTACCCCTGAAGACCTCGACGTTCCGGTCGGCGTCTGGGCGGGAAACCAGGATCAGTTGGTCGACTCGAGCTGGCCGCAGCGACTGGCGTCGCGAATCCCCAACGCCACGTTGAATGTTCGCGACGGCGGACACTTCGTCGCGCATCTGCACTACCGAGAGATTTTCGATGCGCTCAGGCATCAGGCGTAGAGCGACTCGAACTTCTTGATCGAACGGTCGATGTCGCCCTTCACGGCCCGTGCCGCCACAGCGCCGATGGGCCCGAACAGCGGCGCACCGCCGAGGTCGATCTTGACCGTGAACGCGCAGCCCGACTTCGTCGGCTTGACCGACATTTTCAGCGCGTATTTTGTCCCGCCGACGCCGTCACCGGTGATGCCGATCAACCGCGGCGGGTCGAACTCGCGGATGGTCCAGGTGACGCGGTTGCGCATACCCTTCGCGCCCGCCACGCCGACGATCGTTGTTCCCACCTCCAGGTCCGACGGCAGCTCGCTGCGCCAGCCCTCGTGCATCTGCAACCAGTCACCGAGCGAGGACAGGTCAGATACGTGCACCCACGCTTCCTCAGGGCTCAACGACAGATCACGGGACAGTTCCAGCTTGGCCACCCCGAAATACTAGGCGTCGGACCGATTGGGGTAGCCCGTACTGAGCGCAACTCGGTGTCGGTGTTCGGCCATACGCTCGGCGTGAGCCGTGCAACCGGGTGAAGCGCGCTCGCGAAAACCATGGGGAGGAAAGCGTATGACGAGCCACGAGGAAGACGATCGCCGCCGGCAAAAGGCCTCGCTTGACGATGAGATCAGAGCTTGCAGGCGCTGCGAAGGCATGAACAAGGAAGGCGTGACGCAGGCTGCGCCTGGATGGGGCAATCCAGATTCGCCAGTGGCGATTGTGGGTCAGAGCCTATGCGAGCAATGCATGAAGCCGCAGGAGCCCTTTTATGAAGGCAGCGGGAGCCTGCTCAACACCAGCTTCGAACGCGCCGGTTGCCAGAAGGCCGACACATTCATCACCAATGTGGTGCATTGCCATCCGCCCGGCAACCGCAAGTCGCACAACCACGAGATTGTGAATTGCTCGTCGTATCTCTATCGCGAGCTTGAGATCGTTCGTCCTCGGCTGGTTATCGGGCTAGGAGATGACGCCGAACGTGTGTTGTCGTTTTTCTACCCGACTGCGCGGAAGGTGCCGTGGCCCTTCAGTGCACCGCGCAATATCCGTTCGAAGACCGTGCCTTGCCTGCATTTCGCAAAGCATCCGTCCTGGGTCAAACGCCAGCACAACGCCGCTCTCGAAGAGGAGTACGTGAGCAGTTTGAGCGAAGCGTTGAAATGGGCGATCGCCAAAGGATCGCTGTGGAGCCAACCCGTCCTGCCAGGGCCCACATGCGGGGGAATGGCGACGCCAACGGTGGGCTGACGCGCAGGAAGAACTGCGACGGTGACGACGCTGGAGCGAGTGACGGGATTCGAACCCGTGTAAACGGCTTTGCAGGCCGGTGCCTTGCCACTCAGCCACACCCGCAGCAGAAACGACCTTGCCACGGCGACAGGTACCGGCCCACCCTTGGAATCGTCGTGACTCGAATCGACGGCGTGCCGAACGTCCTCGCGGCCTCGCCCCGGGGTTAATTTGGTCGCATGGACCTCTGGCTGGCCGCCGATCCGCCGTTCTTCGGCGGTCCTGGCCAGGGCACCCGCCAGATCGTCGAGTTGTTCGTCGCGTTCGGGCTCACAGCGCTGATCGGACTCGAGCGCGAACTTCACGGCAAGAGCGCAGGCGTGCGGACGCAGACGATTGTCGGCACAGCGTCGGCCCTGATCCTGCTGGTCAGTAAGTACGGCTTCAACGACGTCCTGCAGGTTGGACTCGTCGAAGTCGACCCGTCCCGTGTCGCCGCCCAGATCGTCTCGGGGATCGGCTTTCTCGGCGCGGGCATCATCATCTTCCGGCGCGGCTCGGTGCACGGTCTGACTACGGCGGCCGCGGTCTGGGAGTCCGCCGCCATCGGTATGGCGGCAGGTGCAGGTCTACTGCTGCTGGCCGTCACCGTGACCGCGATGCACTTCCTCGTCATCGTCGGCTTCCTGCCACTGGCGCGCTGGCTCGCGTCCCGGTTGAGCGGATCGGTCACCATGCACGTCAGCTACGAGGAGGGCCAGGGTGTCATGACCCGCCTCCTGCAGGCGTGTGAGCGGCGGCAATGGCAACTCACCGACCTCGCGAACGACACCGCGGAGGCCACAGGCGCGGGCCAGGCCGGCGTGTTGCTGACACTGTCGGGCAGAGGGATCGTGAACGCGCCGGTGGTCCTGGCGGGAATCGCGGGCGTGATCGGGATCCACCAATACGACGACGACCCCGACTAGCCGCGCGCCACCAGTCTTACCCCTGGCCGGAACCGCAGTTGGGCGACAGCCGCGGCGGTTCCAGCATCAATCGGGCACGGCGAGGATGGGCCACGACGATATGCCGGTCGCGGACAACAACTTGAAAGTTCATGAAATCGAGGGGCTTCGGATCGCTGACGCGTCGATCATCGCCAGGGCCGGTCAGATCCTCAAAGCCGCTCATGGCCTGTGAGGCGACGTTGGGTCACAATGCACTGTGACCATCGGACTCATCTGCGCCGTCCCACAGGAACTCGCCGCTCTTCAGAGTGACCTGTCGGAAACCCACGCCGAGGCGCTGGCACACACGCGGTTCGTCACCGGAGTTCTCGACGGCCACGACGTGGTTCTTGCCGGGTCCGGCATGGGCAAGGTCAACGCCGCGATCGTCACCACCCTTCTGGCCGACCGGTTCGGTTGCCGCACAATCGTTTTCTCCGGCGTGGCGGGCGGGCTCGATCCGGCGCTGTCGATCGGTGATGTCGTCGTCGCCGACCGGATCATTCAGCACGATGCCGGTGTGCTCGAAAACGAGAAGATCCGCCCCTATCAGCCGGGGCACGCACCGATCATCAACCCCAGTGACCGCCTCGGCTACCCGGTGGACCCGGGACTGCTTGCCAGAGTGAAGGAACGCCTCGCCGACGTCACGCTGCCAAGCCAAATCGTCTACGGCACAGTCCTTTCCGGCGATCAGTACCTGAACTGCGACAGCACCCGGGCGTGGCTGCTCTCCGAGCTCGGCGGCCAGGCGATAGAGATGGAAGGCGGCGCGGTCGCCCAGGTCTGCGAGGCGTTCGGTCTCCCCTGGCTGGTCATCCGAGCGTTGTCCGACCTCGCAGGGGGCAACGCGCTGTTCGACTTCACCGCATTCGTCGAGCAGGCATCGGCAACGTCGGCAGCCATTCTGCGACAGCTGCTTCCCGTCCTATGACTGCGTCCGACGACCACTCCTCGTCGAGGCGACGAGCCCGACGACGGCCAGCACCGCGAACGTCGCGAACATCCAGCGTGCCGCCGTCGCATCCCCGCGATCGGTGGCGTTGACGACGATGCCCGCCAGCCCGGCACCGAAGGCTCCGAAGATCAGCTGCACGGTGTTGATCGCCGCCGCCGCACGACCACCCTCGCTCACGTCGTCGACGCACCCCATCGCCCACGCGGACAGATGTGGCCACGCCATGCCGACTCCCATGCCCGTCAACGCCAGCGCGCCCACCCAGACCGCGATCAGCAGGCCCGACGCATCCTCGAACTGACTGACCGCCGCAAGCGCCAGGCCCACGGCCATCACCAGAGGCGCGACGGCCACGATGCGCACCACCGCCTTGGTCCTCGTGGCGGATGCGCTGGCGATCTCGCTCATCGTCCATCCGACCGCCAGTGCCACGCCGAGGAAGCCCGCCGCGACGGGTGCCAGGTGCGCCAGCCGCTGGCCGAAGAACGGCACGTACAGATCGACCATCGTCGCGGCCATCAACATGCCGAGAGTGAGATAGACCCACTTCAGTGGACCGGGCCGAAAGGCCGTGGGTGGCAAGACCGCAGCGCTCGCACGGCGATCGACGATCAGGAACACACCGACCAGACCCGCCCCCAACACCACCAGAGCGAAGGTCCAGGCCACGTTGCGCGGCACACCCGCGACGCTGATCGACAATGCCGCCGAACCGAGCAGCAACAGTGACCACACCGGGATCCGGTCACGCGCAGGCGGAATGCCGGTTCGGGCAGGCAACGCGAACGGCACCAGCACGGCGATGGCCACCGCCAACGCGACGAGGACGCCGAATGCCCAACGCCAGGAACCGTATTGCGCGAACAGGCCGCCCGCCGCGGGACCGATCAAGGTCCCGACGCCCCACATCGCCGACACGAGGGCCGACGCCTTGGTCCACAGGGACTGCGGCAGCGTCGAGTTGATCACCGCGTAGCCGAGCCCCGCGAGCAGTCCGCCCGCCGAACCCTGGACCACGCGGCCGACCAGAAGCAGCTCCATCGTCGGCGCCAGTGCGCAGAACAGGCTGCCCGCGCCGAACACCGCGAGGCCAGAAAGGTAGGCCCACCGAGGCCCGACCCGCGCCAGCACGGAGCTGACGGTGGTCGCCGCCACCACCGACGCGACGAGGTACACCGTGGTGACCCAGACGTAGAGGCGCTGCCCGCCGATATCAGCGACCGTGCTCGGCAGCAGGCTGATGGTGAGGAACTCGTTGGTGGCGTACAGCGCAACACCGCCGGCCAATACTGTCGAGGCCCCCAGGTGCTTCGGGCCCAACAGCTCGCGCCAGCCGCCGGAGGCAGTCGTTGCGGTTACGGTCACGCCGCTCACGCTAAGAGCTCAACCGCTATTGAGGTCAAGTTATTTCAAACCCGCGGCATCCATACCGCGCAGTTCCTTCTTCAGATCGTGAACCTCGTCGCGGATGCGCGCGGCCAACTCGAACTGCAGATCGCGGGCGGCGGCCATCATCTGCTCCGTCAAGTCCCTGATCAGGTCCGCCAACTCTGCCCGCGGCATGTTGGTGGTGTCCCGGCCTTCGATGATGCCTGCGCTCACGGCACGGCCCGGCTCGCCCTGTGCACGACGCCCACGCGATGCGTTACGGCCCGACCCGCCGACCTCGACATCGTCGGCCTCGCGATAGACCTGGTCGAGGATGTCGGCGATCTTCTTGCGCAACGGCTGCGGATCGATGCCGTGTTCGGTGTTGTAGGCGACCTGCTTGGCCCGGCGCCGATCGGTCTCGTCGATCGCTTCCCGCATCGAATCGGTGATCTTGTCGGCATACATGTGTACCTCGCCCGACACGTTGCGCGCGGCGCGCCCGATGGTCTGGATCAGGCTGCGCGCCGACCGCAGGAAGCCTTCCTTGTCGGCGTCCAGGATCGAGACCAGCGACACCTCCGGAAGGTCGAGACCCTCGCGGAGCAGGTTGATGCCGACCAGCACGTCGTAGTCACCCAGCCTGAGCTGGCGCAGGAGTTCGACCCGGCGCAACGTGTCGACCTCCGAGTGCAGATACCGCACCCTGATGCCCATCTCAAGCAGATAGTCGGTGAGGTCCTCGGCCATCTTCTTGGTCAGCGTGGTGACCAGCACCCGCTCGTCGCGCTGGGTGCGCTGACGTATCTCGCCGATGAGGTCGTCGATCTGACCCTTCGTCGGCTTGACCACGACCTGCGGATCGACGAGGCCGGTCGGGCGAATCACCTGCTCGACGAACTCACCGGCGGACTGGCTCAGCTCGTACGGGCCGGGCGTCGCCGACAGATACACCGTCTGGCCGATGCGGTCGGCGAACTCTTCCCACGTCAATGGCCGGTTGTCGACCGCCGATGGCAGCCGGAAACCGAAGTCGACCAGGTTGCGCTTGCGGGACATGTCGCCCTCGTACATGCCGCCGATCTGCGGCACGGTCACATGCGACTCGTCGATCACCAGCAGGAAGTCTTCCGGGAAGTAGTCCAGCAGCGTCGCCGGCGCCGAACCCGGCGGGCGTGCGTCGATGTGGCGTGAGTAGTTCTCGATGCCCGAGCAGAACCCGACCTGCCGCATCATCTCGACGTCATAGTTGGTGCGCATGCGCAGCCGCTGCGCCTCCAGCAGCTTGCCCTGGCCTTCGAGTTCAGCCAGCCGTTCCTCGAGTTCCTGCTCGATCGTGGAGATCGCGTGCGCCATCCGCTCCGGCCCGGCCACGTAATGCGTCGCGGGGAACACCCGCAGCGAGTCGACCTTGCGCACCACGTCACCGGTCAGCGGATGCATGTAATAGAGCGCCTCGATCTCGTCGCCGAAGTACTCGATCCGGACTGCGAGCTCCTCGTAGGACGGGATGATCTCGACGGTGTCGCCGCGCACCCGGAAGGAGCCGCGGGTGAAGGCCATGTCATTGCGGGTGTACTGCACGTCGACGAGCAGCCGCAGCAACCCGTCCCGAGGGACCTCGTCGCCGACGTTGAGCTCCACCGACCGGTCGAGATAGGACTGCGGGGTGCCAAGACCGTAGATGCACGACACCGAGGCGACCACGACCACGTCGCGCCGCGACAACAGGCTCGACGTCGCCGAGTGGCGCAATCTCTCCACGTCGTCGTTGATCGAGCTGTCCTTCTCGATGTACGTGTCCGTCTGGGCGATGTACGCCTCGGGCTGGTAGTAGTCGTAGTACGAGACGAAATACTCAACAGCGTTGTGCGGCAACATCTCCCGCAACTCATTGGCGAGCTGTGCGGCAAGCGTCTTGTTGGGCGCCATCACCAGGGTCGGCCGCTGCAGCCGCTCGATGAGCCACGCCGTCGTCGCCGACTTACCGGTGCCCGTGGCGCCCAGCAGCACCACGTCGCGCTCCCCCGCCTCAATCCGGCGCTCCAATTCCGCGATCGCGGTCGGCTGATCGCCGGCCGGCTGGTGCTCGCTGACGACCTCGAACCGGCCGCCTGCACGCACGACCGAGTCGACGGGACGGTATTCCGAGACCGCCAGCACGGGGTGTTCGGTAGCGAAAGCCATATTCACCAGGGTAGAACCCCGGACCGACATGTTCTGTTCCGCTGCCCTGCGCTGGGCGGACGTAGGCTGATCGCATCCACCCTCCCAAGCACGAGACGTTCGACCTGTCGGCCCGCACCAACACCGATCCGAAGGGCATCGTGCGGGACGTGGACGTCTACACCGTTCAACCGTGGGGCCTGTACATGGCTCGCCCCACCCCCGGCCGAGTCCAGTTCCACTACATGGAGTCGTGGCTGCTGCCTGCGTTGCACCTGCGGGTCACCGTGTTCCATTTCAACCCCGGGCATGAACGCGACCAGGACTTCTACCTCGACGTCGGCCGGTACTCATCGGGTGAGACGGTGTGGGAGGCCGAGGATCACTATCTCGATCTGGTGGTGCGCACCGGCGCCGGGGTGGAGCTGGCCGATACCGACGAGCTGCTCACGGCGGTCCGACATCGCCTGATCAGCCCCGAGACCGGGGAACAAGCAGTTCAGACGGCAGTTGCGACGATCGAGGGGCTGTCCCGGAACGACTACGACCTCGACCGCTGGCTCGCCGGCCACGGTGTGGTCCTGACGTGGCGGGGTGTCGGGTAACACTTGGCCGATCTTGATCGATTTTCGGTGTGATGATCACTACTGCACAGGTCAGCTACTTGGCTCTGACATGGGCAAAGCCGGTAAAGTCGGCTGTCATGAGTTCTACCAAGCGCCGGTGGTTTGCGCTCGCCGCTGCCGCGGCGGTCAGCGTGGGCACGTTGTGGTCGCCTGCGACCGCGCTCGCCCAACCCGACGCCGGCACTGAAACCGAGTTGCCGCCTGCGCCCGTTGCGTCCCCCGAGGTCCTCCACAACGTCCTCTACCGCGCGCGGGCCGACGGTACGTCACGCGGCGCCGTGGTGGCCTACAAACAAGACGACTCGAACGTCAACAGCGCGGAGCCCACGTTGCTGCCCGGCCAGACGTTCGAAGTGAACACGGTTCTCGCCGATCCGAAGCTCGCCGGCATGCAGGTCTCGATCCAGTGGCCGTACGGATCGAACCTGCATTGCGAGATCCTGGTCGACGATCAGATCGTCGCGCAGGCCGACCAGTTCATCGCGCCGAGGTTTTTCCGGGTGAAGGACGATCCCATGTACGGGACGCTGCAGTGCGGTGCGCCTCTGGACATCCCGAATGTCGCCGCTCCTGCACCCGACGCGGCACCCGCCGACCCGAACGCCGCACCGCCCGAAGGTGCTCCGCCCTCAGAGCCCGCACCTGCGACGTGATCTCTACGGCCGCCACCCCGTAGTGTCCGCCCATTCCCAAGCCCGTCGGTACGCGTCGAGAAACCATGGTTCCTTGGCATCGGCGTATGCGCCGGTGTCGGCGTGCGTCTCTGCCGCCACTCGCCGCTTGAGTGCGAGGTAGTCGGCCTGCACCGACGGGTTGGCCTGCAACCAGTCGACGAACAGCAAGGCGAATTGCTGACCGGGCCATCCGTCGACCCTGAGATGTACATTGGTGGGCCGGCCGGGATCGGCGGAGCAGTGAAGTCGCTTGTGCCACAACGATTCATCGTCGCTGTGATCGAAGTCCACGACCGTGCTGCGGGCATCGGGCTTGCCGACGTCAGCGGTGACCGGCCTGTGCACGTATCCCACCGAAACCAGCGCCTCGGCCAGTTCGTCGGCCACCTCGAGCGAGGAAACCGTCACCTGCATGTCGATCACGTCCTTGGCGTCCACCCCGGGGACGGCCGTCGATCCGATGTGGTCGATACGAACGGCGCGATGCCCGCACGCGGTGTTGAGCCGGGCCGCGATTCGACGCGCCTGGTCTGGCCACGCTGGGTTGTAAGGCACCAGAACCGGTTCTGTGCGCGCGGGTTGACCGTTGTCCACGTTGTGCGCGAACGGCAGGATCCGCGAGTACCACAGCGCCCGCGCCTGCTCGATCAGCTCCCCCGCGCTACCCGCGTTGTCCAGCCACACATCGGCCACGTCGCGACGCTGTTCCTCGGTGGCCTGCGCGGCGATCCGGGCGCGAGCGTCCTGCTCGGTGAAACCGCGGTACTCGATCAGGCGCTTCACGCGTAGGTCCTCGGTGGCGTGAACGATCACGACCAACGGAAACATCGGCGCCATTCCGGATTCCACGAGCAGCGGAATGTCCTCGACGATCACGGCATCCTCGGCCGCAGCGGCGATCAACTCCGATCGGCGGTGAGCCACCAGCGGATGCACGATCCCGTTCAGGGTTTTCCGCTTCTCGTCGTCGCTGAAGGCGATGGCCGCCAACGCGGGCCGATTCAGCGAGCCGTCGTCGGCCAGGATGTCTTCGCCGAACGCGTCGACCAGCTTGGCCAGTCCCTCGGTCCCGGGTTCTACGACCTCGCGGGCGATCACGTCGCCGTCGACGACTATCCCGCCGAGGTCACTGAATGTGGAGGAGACGGTCGACTTTCCGGCACCGATACCGCCGGACAGACCAATGCGCAGCACCGCACCAGTCTGTCAGGACCCCGAGACGACGAACGCCCCGACTCGTGTGAGTCGGGGCGTTCGTTCGTAGTGAACGTGTTACGCGTTACCGGCGAGCTTCTCCCGCAGCGCTGCGAGCTGGGCATCGCTGGCCAGTGACCCGCCTGCCGACTGCGGCTCCTCGGAACGCGACGAGCCGTTGGCCGGCGAGGACGGCCGGGCCGCTTCTTCGGCTTCGGCCGCAGCGAACTTCTCCATCTGCGCGGTGTGCATCTTGTGGCGACGCTCCGCCTCCGCGTATCGCGACTCCCACTCGGTGCGCTGGGTGTCGAAGCCCTCGAGCCATTCGTTGGTCTCGGCGTCGAAGCCCTCGGGGAAGATGTAGTTGCCCTGCTCGTCGTAGCTGTCGGCCATGCCGTACTTCGACGGGTCGAACTCCTCGGTGTAGTCCTCGTTGGCCTGCTTGAGGCTCAGCGAGATGCGGCGACGCTCCAGGTCGATGTCGATGACCTTGACCATCGCGTCGTCGCCGACCTGAACCACCTGGTCCGGGACCTCGACGTGGCGCTCGGACAGCTCGGAGATGTGCACCAGACCCTCGATGCCCTCCTCGACACGGACGAACGCGCCGAACGGCACCAGCTTGGTGACCTTGCCCGGCACGATCTGGCCGATCGCATGGGTGCGGGCGAAGTGGCGCCACGGGTCTTCCTGAGTCGCCTTGAGCGACAGCGAAACCCGCTCGCGGTCCATGTCGACGTCGAGCACCTCGACGGTGACCTCGTCGCCGACCGTGACCACCTCGGACGGGTGGTCGATGTGCTTCCAGGACAGCTCGGAAACGTGCACCAGGCCGTCGACGCCGCCGAGATCGACGAACGCGCCGAAGTTGACGATCGAGGACACGACACCCTTGCGGATGGCGCCCTTCTGGAGCTGGTTGAGGAACTCGCTGCGCACCTCGGACTGGGTCTGCTCCAGCCATGCGCGGCGGCTCAGCACCACGTTGTTGCGGTTCTTGTCGAGCTCGATGATCTTGGCCTCGATCTCCTTGCCGATGTACGGCTGAAGATCGCGGACACGACGCATCTCGACCAGCGACGCGGGCAGGAAGCCGCGCAGGCCGATGTCGAGGATCAGGCCGCCCTTGACGACCTCGATGACGGTGCCCTTGACGGCCTCGTCTTTTTCCTTGAGCTCTTCGATGGTGCCCCAGGCCCGCTCATACTGAGCGCGCTTCTTGGACAGGATAAGGCGGCCTTCCTTGTCCTCCTTGGTGAGGACCAGGGCTTCGACCTCATCGCCGACGGATACGACCTCGTTGGGGTCCACGTCGTGCTTGATGGAGAGCTCACGGGAAGGAATGACGCCTTCGGTCTTGTAACCGATGTCGAGCAGGACTTCGTCACGGTCAACCTTGACGATGGTGCCCTCGACGATGTCGCCATCGTTGAAGTACTTGATTGTTTTGTCGATGGCGGCGAGAAAGTCCTCGGCCGAGCCGATGTCGTTGACGGCTACTTGCGGCGAGGTGACGGAGGGACTTGGCATGTGGTGGGTTGCTCCGGACAGGTTGGGTCGTAGGGACAGTTGTTAAGGGTGTTACCCGCCGTAGAAGCGATCGAAAAACCACAGACAGGTACCCGTAGAGATTACTCGACTGGGTACTTGCTGGACAAACTCGGTCTCCCCCAACGCGGTCGACAAGTTCGTGCTAGAGGCGGGCGCCGCGTGGGCATACGTGATGACATGTTCGAATATGCCCGGTATCGCGCGGTGAGCGCGGCCGACCTCAACACGGCGCTGGCCGACGAAAGCCCAGGCAATGCGCTGACAGAGCTCGCTACCTCCGACGGTCCGGCTCCAGAGATCGATCTGACGAATACCTTCTCGGCGCTCGCCCATCTGCTGGCAGGGCCCGGCGGTGACGCCGAGGACTACGACGATCCGTTGATCAGCGCAGTGCTCGGACACCGGGAAATCGAACCCGATTCACCGACGGTCAACGATCCCGAGCGGGTCGCCGAGATCAACCGGGCGCTGGACGCCTTTGACCGGAACCTCATCGTCGACCGTTACGACGGCGCCGAACTCGACGCCCAAGGCGTCGCGCCAGGGGGCTTCGCCGCAGACCCCGGCTGGCCGGAGACGCTTCAGGCATCGTTCGACCAGCTGCGCCGGCTCTATGCCGACGCGGCGCGCCGACAGGCGGCGGTGCTCGTCATCCTCGACTGACCTGCCTCAACTAACCTGCTGGAATGTCGTTTCCCGCGGTGCCACCGCAGGCGCATCCATCCTTTCCTGTTGTCGGATTGCCTAAGCGAATTCGCCAGGTCGGCGCCCCGCTGGGCGTGCTCATTCTGCTGGGCATCATCGCGGGCCTGATCGTCATCGCCCTGACCGCCCTCAACCCGGTGGGAGCTTCCGTCGGGTTCGTACTTTCCGGCGTGGCCATCGCGGTGGTCGTTTTCGCCTACCTCTGGCTCGATCGCTGGGAGCCGGAGCCACCGCGTCTGCTGGTGTTCGCGTTTCTCTGGGGAGCCTCAGTCGCGGTCGTCCTGGCGGTGATCCTCGGTCTCATCATCGATGCATTGATCACGCAGGGCGGGTCGCAGGACGGCAGCTGGGTGTCCGTCGCGATCGGCGCACCGATCATCGAAGAGGCGGCCAAGGGCGCGTTCCTGCTGCTCATGATGACTGGGCGGCGGCGCAACGAACTCAATTCACTGACCGACTGCCTGGTGTACGCCGGGCTCGTCGGCGCCGGTTTCGCCTGGTTGGAGGACATCCTCTACATCGCGGGTGGCGAGTCGCTCGGCGACTCCTTGCTGACGGCCGCCATCCGCCTGATCATGGGGCCGTTCGCGCATTCGCTGTTCACGACGATGTTCGGAATCGGCGTCTGGTTCGCCATCAAGAGCCGCAATCCGCTCACCAAGGTCGGTTGCATCCTGCTCGGGTACGTCGGTGCGGTGATCATGCACGGTCTGTGGAACGGATCGTCGGTGATCGGGCCGGAGACTTACTTCGCGGTCTACTTCTTCTGGATGGTTCCGGTCTTCGTGTTCGCGATCGTGCTCGGGATCCGCAGCCGCAAGAGGGAGCAGCGGATCGTCGCCGAGAAGCTGCCGGGCATGGTGGCCGCCCAGCTCGTCACGCCGAGCGAGGCGACGTGGCTCAATTCGATCAAGAACCGCAAGCTGGCGATCGGTCACGCACAACGCGTCGGCGGAAAACCGGCCCGCAAGGCCGTGAAGAAATTCGCCGCCCAGGTCGTGGAGCTGGCCTTCGTGCGCGACCGCATCGATCGTGGCTTCGGCGATGAGCGGGTGTATGCGATGCAGACCGAGGAGGCGTATGCGGTCCACTCCGCCCGGATGGCCGCGCCGGCACTGCAGGGACTCGCCGGGTTTGCGGCTCCGCCGGTCAAGTAAACGGCTTGCCGGCTCGGAGATACTTTTCGCATGCAGGTGCAGCATCTGATCGACGTCATGCCCGCGTTCCTGATCGCATGCGTGATACTCGCCGCGCTCCCCGGACCGGCGACAGCGCTGTTCTTGCACCGCTCGATCCGCGACGGGCGTGCGGCGGGTCTGGCGGCCGTCGCAGGCAACGAGATAGGGATTCTCGCGTGGACCCTGGCCGGTGGCGCGGGATTGTCGGTACTGCTGATGGCCAATCGGGCGTTGTCGCTGGCTTTGCACATCGTCGGCGCGGGAATCCTGATCTGGCTCGGGGTCAGCGCCTGGCGCAACGCGAATCGTCCCGCCGAGATCGAGGTGCCGTTGCCGCCGCGCGGTAGGAACCCAGCCGCGGCATTCCGCGCGGCGCTGCTCTCCATCGCCGCCAATCCGAAGGCGGCCGCGTTCGGAATCGTGGTGCTGCCGCAATTCCTTCCGTCCAGCGGCACGGTGCTGCCGACCCTGTTGGTGCTGGCCGCCATCCAACTTGTCATCGACACCGCATGGTGTGCTGGCGTGGTGCTGGCGGCGTCGAGGGCACGAGAAGTGTTGGGCCGAGCGCACATTCGTCGCCGCATCGAGCGCGTGATGGGCGCCGCACTGATGGCGTTGGGCCTCGGCCTCGCCGCCGACGCGCGCTGACTAGTGGGCGGCGGTGTCCCAGCTGCGGCCGTAGCCGACCGACACCTCGAGGGGTACATCGAGTGGGTACGCGTTGCCCATCTTGTCGCGCACCAGTTTCTCGACCGCGTCGCGCTCACCCTCGGCGACCTCGAAAAGCAGCTCGTCGTGAACCTGCAACAGCATGCGTGACTTCAGCCCCGCGTCCTTGAGCGCCGCGTCGACGTGGATCATCGCCACCTTGATGATGTCGGCCGCGCTGCCCTGGATCGGTGCATTGAGCGCGGCCCGCTCGGCGGCCTCGCGCACGTTGCGGTTGCTGCTGTCCAGCTCCGGCAGATAGCGGCGCCTGCCGAACACCGTCGACGTGTAACCGTCCTTGCGCGCCTGGTCGACGACGTCGCGCAGGTAGTCGCGGATGCCGCCGAACCGATCGAAGTACTGCTCCATCTGTTCTTTGGCTTCCTCGGTGCTGATCTTCAGCTGCGCGGCCAGACCGTATGCGCTCAGTCCGTAGGCCAGCCCGTAGGACATCGCCTTCACCCGGCGCCGCAGCTCCGCAGTGACCTCGTCGATCGGCACGCCGAACGCGCGCGACGCCACGAACGAGTGCAGATCCTCGCCGGTGTTGAACGCCTCGATGAGGCCCTCGTCCCGCGAGAGATGCGCCATGATCCGCATCTCGATCTGGCTGTAGTCCGCCGTCATGAGCTCGGCGTAACCCTTGCCGACGACGAACCCGTCGCGGATCCGCCGGCCCGCTTCGGTGCGGATCGGGATGTTCTGCAGGTTCGGCTCGGTCGACGACAGCCTGCCGGTCGCGGCAATGGTCTGATTGAACGTCGTGTGGATGCGACCGTCGGAACCCACCGAGTTCAGCAGCCCGTCGACGGTGACCTTGAGCCGGGTGGCATCGCGGTGCGCAAGCAGATGCTGCAGGAACGGATGCCCGGTCTTGTCGAAGAGCGACTGAAGCGCATCCGCGTCGGTGGTGTATCCGGTCTTGGTGCGTTTGGTTTTCGGCATCTCCAGTTCGTCGAACAACACGACCTGAAGTTGTTTGGGCGAACCGAGATTGATCTGCTTGCCGATCACCCCGAACGCCGATTCGGCGGCGTCGCGGATGAGATCGGCGAATTCACTCTGCAGCTGGGAGAGCAATTCGAGGTCGACGGCGATGCCCGCGGACTCCATCTCGGCGAGCGCGCGCTGGACCGGCAGCTCCATACCGTCCAGCAGCGACGACGAGTCGATGCGTGCCAGTTCCTCGTCGAGCGCGTCGGCGAGGTCCATCACCGCGCTCGCGCGAAGCAGGACCGTCTGGACCGCCTGGTCGTCGACGCCGTCGCTGTCATCGAGCAGGGAAAGTTGTTGCTGCTCAGGATTATCCGCGCGCAGTTCCCTCTTCAGGTAGCGCAGCGACAGATCGTCGAGCGCGAAGCTACGCTGACCGGGCCGTACCAGGTAGGCGGCCAGGGCGGTGTCGGAGGTGACGCCGGCGAGCTTCCAGCCACGGCCCTCCAGGTCGTGCATGGCCAACTTGGCCTCGTGCAGCGCCTTCGGCTGATTCGGATCGGCCAGAAACGCCGCGAGCGCGGTCTCGTCGTCGGCGTGCAGGGTGGCGGTGTCGAGGTAGCGACCGTCCCCGTCGGAGGCAACGATCGCCAATGCGGTGGCGTCGGCGTCGAACGCCAAATGCGTTCCCACAACAGCCATCCCGAACCTCTTGCCGGATCCGTGTTCGGACAGCCAGGCGGCCAGTTCACCGGACTCGAGCGCTCCGCCGCGAACGTCGAAGCCCTGGTCGACCTCGGGGTCGGCGGAGGCCAGCGTGTCGAACAGCCTGTCACGCAGCACCCGGAACTCGAGGTCGTCGAAGAGGCGATGGATCTGGTCGCGATCCCAGGGCAGCATCCGCAACGTGTCGGGCGTCTGTGCCAGTGGCACGTCCTTGACCAGTTCGGTGAGTTCGCGGTTGAGCACGACGGACGACAGATTCGCGCGAAGCGCGTCGCCGACCTTGCCTTTCACGGTGTCCACCTGGTCGACCAGAGCCTGCAACGACCCGTATTCGGCGATCCATTTGGTGGCCGTCTTCTCCCCGACTCCCGGGATACCGGGGAGGTTGTCGCTCGGGTCGCCGCGCAGGGCCGCGAAGTCGGGATACTGGCGCGGGGTGAGCCCGTACTTCTCCAGCACAGCCTCGGGGGTGAACCGGGTCAGCTCGCTGACGCCCTTGCGCGGGTAAAGCACGGTGACGTCGTCGCTGACCAGTTGCAGCGCGTCCCGATCGCCGGTCACCACCAGAACCCGGTGCCCCTCATTCTCGGCCTGCGTCGCGAGCGTCGCGATGATGTCGTCGGCCTCGAACCCGGCCTCGGCCAGCACCGTGATGCCGAGGGCGCCGAGAACCTCCTTGGTGATGTCGATCTGGCCGCGGAACTCGTCGGGGGTGGCCGACCGCCCCTCCTTGTACTCCGGGTATTTCTCCTTGCGGAACGTCTGCCTGGAGACGTCGAACGCGGCCGCGATATGGGTGGGCTGCTCGTCACGCAGCAGGTTGATCAGCATCGCGGTGAATCCGTACACCGCATTGGTGGTCAGGCCACCCTGGGTCTTGAAGTTCTCGGCGGGCAGCGCGTAAAACGCCCGGAAGGCCAGCGAATTGCCGTCCAGCAGCATCAATGTCGGCTTTTCGGTGGCCTTCTCGGTGGTTGCGCTTGCGGTCACGGCCCTACTCTATGCACGGGCGCTGACACGCACGTGCTTGCGGGCGAGGTCGATCAGGGCCCTGGCCGCGGGACTGATCGGTCCCGACGAACGCCACACCAGCGCCAGCCGTCCCCGCAGCTCCGGGGAGATGGGGATCCGGTGCAGATCGGTGCGTGCCCGAGCCACCAGCTGAGGCACGACCGCGGGCCCGAACCCCCGCCCGGCCAGGTCGGCCAGCTCGTCGGGCGTACCCGCCTCGAAAGCGACCTTGATCGAGACTCCCGCTGCGGCGCACGCAACGTCGAGCCGACGGCGGATTCCGGTGCCGACGGGCAGCGCGATCAACGGCCGCCGCGCGAGCATCGCCAGCGACAGAGACGACTGGCGGCACCACGAGTCGTCGGCGGCGACCACCACCTCCAGGGCCTCGTCGGCGATCACCTCGATATCGAGGCCTTCGGGCGCCGCGTCCGAAGCGATGGACGCGATCGCCAGGTCGAGCCGTCCGGACAGCACGCCGTCGATGAGCGCGTCCGAGTCATCGGCGCCGAGTGTGATCTCGACCGCCGGATGCGCACGGTGGAACTCGGCCAACAGCGCAGGCATGTCGGTGTTGTGCGCGGTGACCGTGCCGATAGACACCGATCCGCGAACCAGATCGCCCACCTCGTCGACGGCGGTGCGCAGGTCGGCGACCGCCCGCAACGCCTCTCGCGCGAACGGCAGCGCAGCGGTCCCCGCGGCCGTCAGCCGCACCTCCCGCCTGGTCCTGTCCAGCAGTGGCTGCCCGAGTTCTCGCTCCAGCTTGGCCATCTGGGCGCTGACCGCCGGTTGAGCGACGTGAACCCGCTCGGCAGCGCGGGTGAAGTTGGCCTCCTCGGCGACGGCGACGAAGTACTCCAGCTGCCGTAGTTCCATAAGCAGAGCTTATAGTTTCAGTGCTGAATCAGTATTGGACTTATGGTTACGGCTCGCGCACCGTGGAGCTATGACGACCTACGTACTGATCCCCGGCGCCTGCCATGGCGCGTGGTGCTTCGACGACCTGGCCGCCGCGTTGCGCGACAACGGGCACGAGGTCATCGCGATCACGCTGACCGGACTCGCCGAGCGGGCGCACCTGCTCCACGCCGGGGTCAACCTGGAAACCCACATGCAGGACGTGCTCGCCGAACTGGCGGCGCGCGATGTCAGCGATGCCGTGTTGGTCGGCCATAGTTACGGCGGCATGGTGATCACGGGTGTGGCCGATCGCATTCCCGAAAACATCGACGCGCTGGTCTATCTGGATGCGGTGGTTCCGTTCGACGGTGAATCATGTTGGGACATCGTCAATGACGAGCAGCGCCAGTGGTATCTCGACGTCGACGACACCGGATACGGCGTCCCGCCCATGCCGTTCTTCGATCCACGCGCGACGGCACACCCGCTCGCGTCGTTTCTCCAGCGGGTCAAGCTCTCCGGCGGGCTGGACCGGTTCCGCCGCCGGGACTTCGTCTACGCGCTGAAGTGGCCGGGCGACTCACCACTGCGTCCGTCGTACGAACGCGTCAAAGACGATCCGCACTGGCACGTTCACGAACTCGACGGCGCGCACAACCTGATGCGCGACAACCCGGACGACCTGCTACGCATCCTGCTGGACGCCGGCCGCTAGATCTGGCGCGCCCCCGGCTCCCCCGCACCCGGTGTCGAACCGGGCGGTGGCGGACCGAGCTGCCCAGTACGGATCCAGTCGATCGCCATATCGACGGGATTCTGCGGATCGACGTACACCGCGAGCGTCATGCCCAGTTGCACCCGTGCGGTATGCATCTGCGCGACGACCTCATCGAAGACCGCCCCGTAGGCCGGGGTGCCGTCCTCGCGCTGCACCCGTGCCTGGATCCGCAGGACCGGCGACACGTTCATGTAGGAGCCGACCGTCCAGACACCTTCGACGGTGACGGTGGCGGGCAGCCCACCACCGTTCGTCAGTTGCGCGTGACGCATCATCTTGATGCCGATCTCGCTGGCATCGGCCGCCTCGTGAATGCGGTTGGGGATGTCTCCGATCTGGCCGAAGAACGACGACGGGCGGCCCTGCGACTCCAGGTACTGCTTGTTGGCGCCGTACATCCGCGCCCAGTCGTTGAAGGGGTTGGGCATACGGACCAACCCCGATCAGTAGCCGAGGAACTTGCGGAACTGCTGGCCGACGGCCATGGACTGGCCCATCCGCTGCACCCAGCCGTCGAGCGCGGCCTTGGTGTCGGCCGGATCCCATCCGCGCTCCTGCGCAAGGGTGATCATGCCCGCCTCGTTGTTGATGCCGCGGGCCTGCGCGTCACGGGCCAGGTCGGCGTAATCCTGCAGCGAGATGCCGTTGATGGGCTGCCAGATCGGATCGTCATTCGACACCGACCGCGTCGAAGGGCCACCCAGAATGGCCGGGTCGATCAGGCCGGCGCCCTTGACGTGCACCTGCCCGTCATTCTGCGGCGGAGCAAATGCCTGGCTGGCCTGCTGCGCCGCTTGCTTTGCCTTGTCGAAGAATCCCATCTGAATGGCTCCAATCTCTCGGGCGCCGCCACGTTGGCATCGCCAGTGCACTCAGTACAGACCGTGGCCGTGGCTACCGATCCCAATTCGCAGATCTCCCGTCGAAACTGGAACACGTTTCAGTTCTGCGACCGGACTCGGTACGCTGACCGCGTGTCAGCATCTACTCAGCCCGCCGTCGACGGGTGGTTCGCCACCGACGAATCGGGCGCCGCATATCTGATCGGCAGCAAGTGCCATTCATGCGGGACGTTCGTCTTCCCGCCGCGCACGAACAACTGCCCCAACCCCGCCTGTGAGGGCGACGAGTTGGCCCAGGTGCCGTTGTCGCGTCGGGGGACGCTGTGGAGCTACACCGAAAACCGTTATGCCCCACCACCGCCCTATCCGTCGCCCGACCCGTTCGAGCCGTTCGCCGTTGCCGCGGTGCAGCTGGCCGACGAAGGTCTGATCGTGCTGGGCAAGGTCGTCGAGGGCACGTTGGCAGCCGACCTGAAGGTCGGTATCGAGATGGAATTGACCACCATGCCGCTCTTCGTCGACGACGACGGCGTCGAGCGCGTCGTACATGCCTGGAGGATCGCGTCATGAGTCCCGGAGCCGCCCCGGCGGCGACATCCAGCCCAGAACCGGTGTACATCCTGGGTGCGGGTATGCACCCGTGGGGCAAATGGGGTCGCGACTTCACCGAGTACGGCGTCGTCGCCGCGCGTGCCGCACTCGCCGAGGCTGGCCTGGACTGGCGCCAGATCCAGCTGGTCGCCGGTGCCGACACCATCCGCAACGGATACCCGGGGTTCGTCGCCGGGGCGACGTTCGCGCAGAAGCTGGGCTGGAACGGCGTTCCCGTCACCTCGAGCTACGCGGCGTGCGCCAGCGGTTCGCAGGCGCTGCAGAGCGCGCGTGCGCAGATCCTTGCGGGATTCTGCGACGTCGCGCTGGTCATCGGGGCGGACACCACGCCGAAGGGCTTCTTCGCCCCGGTCGGCGGTGAGCGTAAGAACGACCCGGACTGGCAGCGCTTCCATCTCATCGGTGCGACGAACACCGTGTACTTCGCGCTGCTGGCGCGCAGGCGCATGGACCTCTACGGCGCTACGCTCGAGGATTTCGCACAGGTCAAGGTGAAGAACGCCAAGCACGGGCTGAACAATCCGAACGCCCGGTACCGCAAGGAGAGCTCGGTCTCCGACGTACTGGCCAGCCCCGTGGTCTCCGATCCTCTTCGTCTGCTGGACATCTGCGCCACCTCCGACGGTGCGGCCGCGCTGATCGTGGCGAGCAAATCGTTCGCCGAGAAGCATCTCGGATCGCTCGAAGGCGTGCCGTCCGTGCGTGCCGTGAGCCTCCAGACGCCGCAGTATCCTCAGCATCTTCCCGAATTGCCCGATATCGCAACGGATTCCACCGCTGCAGTGCCGGCGCCCAGTCGGGTGTTCAAGGATCAGATCCTCGATGCGGCCTACGCCGAGGCCGGAATCGGTCCCGAGGACCTCAGCCTCGCGGAGGTCTACGACCTGTCCACCGCGCTGGAGCTCGACTGGTACGAGCACCTTGGCCTGTGCGCCAGGGGTGAGGCCGAGAAGCTGCTGCGCAGCGGTGCAACGACCATCGGTGGCAAGATTCCGGTCAACGCGTCGGGCGGCCTTGCCTGCTTCGGCGAAGCCATTCCGGCACAGGCGATCGCGCAGGTCTGCGAACTCACCTGGCAGCTCAAGGGGCAGGCCACCGGCCGCCAGGTCGAGGGCGCCAAGGTCGGGGTCACCGCGAATCAGGGATTGTTCGGACACGGCTCGTCGGTGGTCGTCGCGCGATAGATTCGGTCGGTGTCCAGCACGATCGAATCCGTCGAGGCGCTTCCCTTCGTCGACGGCATCGTCTACGGCGAAGGGCCACGGTGGCACGACGGCCGGTTGTGGTTCAGCGACGGACCCGCGGGCAAGGTCTACTCCGTCGGCGAAGCGGGCGACCTCGCCGTGGAGGCCGAGGTCGAGAAAGCCTCCGGGCTCGGCTGGCTTCCCGACGGAACGCTTGTGGTGTCATCCCTGTTCGAGGCCAAGATCCGCCACGTCGACAAGCAGGGGAACGTCGTGGCCGCCTTCGACCTCGGCGAGATCGCCGCCTCGACGAATGACCTCGTGATCGGCCCCGACGGCCGCGGATACGTCGACATCTACCGGGCTGTGGCGTCGGCGAAGGCGGGCGCGATCGGTCTCGTCGACCCCAGCGGAGATGTCCGCATCGTGGCGACCGGACTGGCACTGCCCAACGGCATGGGAATCCTGCCCGACGGTTCTACTCTCGTCGTCAGCGAGACGAATGGATCGCGGATTCTGGCGTTCCCGACCGAACCCGACGGCGGCCTCGGAACGCCGAGCGTGTTCGCCGACCTCGGCAAGGATCGCCACCCCGACGGCCTGTGCGTCGACGTCGAAGGCGCGGTGTGGGTCGGCTGCTTCGACACCGGTGAATTCCTGCGAGTTACCCAGGGCGGCAACATCACCCATCGCATCGAGGTCGATCGCGGGTGGGCGATCGCGCCCGCCCTCGGCGGTGCCGACGGGCGCACGCTGTACATGGTGATCGACGACACCACGTTCGCCGGTCTCGTCACAGGCGACTCGACTGGCCGCGTCATGCAGGCACGCGTCGACGTGCCCGGTGCTGGCTCGCCCTAGGCGACGCCGAGGTAGGCGGCGCGAATGCTGTCGTCGGCCAACAGTTCCCGCGCATTACCGCTGCGGGTGACTTCGCCGGTCTCCAGGATGTACGCGCGGTCCGATCGACTCAGGGCCTGCTGCGCGTTCTGTTCCACCAGCAGCACCGTGGTGCCTCCGGCATTGATCTCGGCGATGATCTTGAAGATCTGCGATATCACCATCGGCGCCAATCCCATGGACGGCTCGTCCAGGAGCAGGACCTTTGGCCGGGCCATCAGCGCACGGCCGATCGCCAGCATCTGCTGCTCGCCGCCCGACAGCGTGCCGCCGACCTGAGTGCGTCGTTCCGCCAGCCGGGGGAACGTCTCCAGTATCCAGTCCAAACTTTCCCGGTGCTCGGCCTTGGAGGCGAATTTCCTTCCGTAGCATCCCATTTCGAGGTTCTCGATCACGGTCATGCCAGGAAACACGCCGCGGCCTTCAGGCGCCTGCACCAAGCCGCGAATGGCGCGGTGGTGGGCCTTCACCTTGGAGATGTCGCCCCCGTCGAACCACACCGACCCCGACGTCAACGGCAGCAGGCCCGAGATCGCCCGCATCGTCGTGGTCTTGCCCGCACCGTTGGAACCCAGCAGCGTCACCAACTCGCCTTCACGCACCTGCAACGAGATGCCGTGCAGCGCACGGATCCGCCCGTATTGCACGACGAGGTCGCGCACCTCGAGCAGTATCGGCCTGTCGTCAGGCTTGTCGTCATTCGGTGTCGTCATCGGGAACTCCCAAATATGCCGCGATGACCTTGGGGTCCTCGCGGATCTCGGCCGGCAGTCCGTCGGCGATCTTGCGACCGAACTCGAGCACGACGATGCGGTCGGTCACGCCCATGACGAGTCTCATGTCGTGCTCGATCAACAACACCGTGTAGCCGTCGTCGCGGATCTTCTGGATCAGCTCGATCAGCGCCGCCTTCTCGCGGGGGTTGAAGCCGGCGGCAGGTTCGTCGAGGCAGAGCAGCTTCGGCTCGGTGGCCAGCGCGCGGGCGATCTCCAACCGGCGCTGATCGCCGTAGGGCAGGTTCTTGGCCTTCTCCTCGCCACGCTCGGCGATCCCGACGAAGTGCAGCAGTGCCGCGGAGCGTTCGACCGCGGAGCGCTCCTCACGGCGATGACGTGGCGTCCGGACGAGCGCTCCCGGGACCGAGGTGAAGTGCCGTGCGTCCGTCCCGACCATGACGTTCTCCAGCGCGGTCATCTCGCCCCACAGCCGGATGTTCTGGAACGTGCGGGCGATGCCGCGCCGGGTGATCTGGTGGCGTTTGATGCGCCCCAGCGGCGCGCCGTCGAACGTCACGCTGCCGGACGTGGGCCGGTACACCCCGGTGATGGCGTTGAAGCAGGTCGTCTTGCCCGCACCGTTCGGACCGATCATGCCTAGGATCTCGCCGCGACGAATCTCGAACGTCACCGAGTCCAGCGCGGTGAGGCCGCCGAACTTGACGGTCAGATCCTTTGTCTGCAGCAGTGTTTCGCCCTCGGCCACCTCGATCTCGCGGTGGACGCCCGCCAGATCCTCAATGCTCATTTCGCGGACTCCTTCGCCGGCGAGCGCAGGAACTCGCGAGCGGCCTTGCCGTATGCGAGCAGCTGCTGGCGCGCCGGGAACAGGCCCTGGGGCCGGAAGATCATCAGCGTCACGAGCGCCATCCCGAAGAACAGGTACTTGAGGTCGCCGAGGTTGATCCCGAGCAGTTCCACGCCCAGCAGACGGTTGGGCAGATAGACGATGATGAACGCGCCGAAGACCACACCGAGTTTGTTGCCCTGCCCGCCGAGCACGACGGCGCACAGGAACAGCATCGAGTTGATGATGTTGAACGTCGGAGGCGCAACGAACTGCACCTGGCCGGCGTACAGCGCTCCGGACAGGCCGCCGATCGCCGCGCCGATCACGAACGCCCACAGTTTGAACTTGAATGTGTTGACGCCCATGACTTCCGCGGCGTCCTCGTCTTCGCGGATGGCCACCCAGGCCCGCCCGACCCGGCTGCGCTCCAGGTTGCCGACGAAAAGAAGAATGATGACGATCATCACGATGCCCAGCCAGAACCACCAGGTGCCGTAGTTGGAGTCACCCATCGAATTTCCGCTCGAGAAAACGCCTTCGGGCAGTCGTTCGCTCTGCCCCACCCGTGGATAGGCGACCTCATTGAGGCCACGCGGGCCGTTGGTGACGTCGGCGAGGTTGTCGGCAAGCAGCCGGATGATCTCGCCGAACCCGAGCGTGACGATGGCCAGGTAGTCGCCACGCAGCCGCAGCGTCGGCGTGCCCAGAATCAGTCCGCTCAGGGCCGTGATGGCCATCGCGAGCGGCACACACGCCAGCCACGCCCAGCTTTCGTGGAACCACCCGTCGGGGCCGGTCTGGTTCCACGGACTGTTCGGGCTGGTAAGCAGCGCAACGGTATAGGCGCCGACGGCGTAGAACCCGACGTATCCGAGGTCGAGCAGCCCGGTCTGCCCCACCACGACGTTGAGGCCGATGGCGATGATCGCCACCATCGCGAACTGCGCCATCGTGCCGCCGAAGCTGATGTTCGGGGTGTTCAGGAACGGCGGCGGGAACAGCGGCAGCAGCGCCAACAAGCCGAAGCCGATGACGCCGAAGCCCCACTTCTGCACGCGCGACAACCGATCCCACCACTGACGCAGCCCGTCGCCTGGCGCCATCAACTTGTCGGACAGACTCTTCGGCTTCTCGCTGGGGCTCATGCTCTCGCCTTCCCGAGGCTTTCACCGAGTATTCCGGTCGGTCGGATCAGCAGCACCAGAACGAGGAGCACGAACGCCACCACGTCGCGCCACTGCGTTCCGAAGACCGCCTGGCCGTAGTTCTCCATGATTCCGAGTAACAGGCCGCCCAGAAGTGCGCCGCGCAGGTTTCCGATACCGCCGAGCACCGCCGCGGAGAATGCCTTGATGCCGAGCAGGAAGCCGCCGGAGTAGATGATGCCCTGGGGCACCTTGAGCGTGTACAGCAATGCGGCTGCCCCGGCGAGCAGGCCGCCGAGCAGGAATGTGGACATGATTATGCGCTCGCGTGAGACACCCATCAGGGTCGCCGTGGTGGGGTCCTGGGCCACGGCACGAATGCCTCTGCCGAACTTGGTCCGGTTGATCGCCACGTCGGTCAGCAGTGCGAAGACCAGTGCGGAGGCAACGATCACCAAGGTCACGTTGGAGACGGTCGCACCGAAGATCGTGAACTGGGTCTTGGGCTGCATCAAGATGATCGGCTGTTGGGCGTTGCTACCGCCGTAACCCTTGAGCAGCTTGGGCAGCACGAAGTGCACGAACTCCTGCAGCACGAATGACATACCGATCGCGGTGATGAGGAACGTCAAGGAACGTGCGCCGCGTCGTCGTAGCGGCCGATAGGCGATGAATTCCAGCCCGATCGCCGCCGATCCCGACACGAGCATCGCGAAAAGCATTGCCACGCCGAGGTATAGCACCGTCAGCGCTGCGCCTTTCTCGTAGTCGTTGCCGCTGGGGGTGAACCCCAGAATGATGTCGAGGCAGAAGTACGCGCCGAACATGCCGAGCATGAAGATCTCGGAATGCGCGAAGTTGATCAGCCGCAGCACACCGAAGACCAGCGTGTAGCCCACCGCCACCAGTGCGTAGATCGCGCCCCAGGACAGGCCGTCGATCGTCAACTGCCAGAAGCCGTTTCGCAGGCCGTCGAGGTTGAAATGGATGTTCGCGGCCATGCAGGCGTACTGGGCACCAGGGTCTAGGCACTGGTGGATCATCCGGCGGCGGCTCCTCGCAAAATCGATGTGCTAACGAGAACGCGCCCGAGCCGTTGAGGCCTCGGACGCGTCTCGATCAGCTCTCTACTGGACCTTGTAGATCCAGATCAATGTGGTGGTCAGCTCACCCTCCGGGGTCCACTGGTACTTACGGCCGATGCCCTGGCCGTCGTAGGTGCGGACGAACTCCAGCAGGTCCGGCCGGGTGATCTTGCCTGAGTCGATGCCCTTCAGCATGATCGCGCCCAGATCGTAGCCCTCGACACTGTAGGTACCGGGCTCCTGGTTGAACGCCTTCTTGTACTCCTCGGCGAAGGTGCCGGTGGCCGGGCCGCAGGGGCAGGCCAGGATCGCGCCCTTGGACGCTTCGCCCGCCTGCTTGACGAACTCGGGATCCTTGGTGCCGTCGGCGCTGACGAAGGTGCCCTCGAAGCCGCCGTCCTTGAGCTGCTGTACGAACGGGGCCGCCTCGGCGTAGTAGCCGGCGAAGAACACCGAGTCGGGGCTGGCACCCTTCACCTGCGTCACCGCAGCGGAGAAGTCCTTGTCGCCCTTCTTCACCGAGATGTTGCACGCCGAATCGGCTACCGGGCCGAGCGTCTCGCGCACCGCCTGGGCCAGACCGAGACCGTAGTCAGTGCTGTCGTCGACGACGCACACCTTCTTGTGGCCCAACGTGTTCTTCAGGTAGTTGGCGACCGATGGTCCCTGTACGCCGTCGTTGGCCAGCCCGCGGAAGAAGGTCTTCCATCCCTTCTCCGAGAGCGTGACATTGGTGGCCGACGCGGTGGCGGCGACAAGGCCCGCCTGGTTGAAGACGTCGCCGGTGGCGTTCGTCTCCCCGGAGAACGCGGGGCCGATCAGGCCGATCGTGAAGGCGTCGTTGATGATCTGCGGTGCGACCTGGGTGGCCTTCTGCGGATCGCCCTCGGTGTCGAACGTCTTCAACTGCACCTGGCAGCCGGGGTTGGCGGCGTTGTGCTGGTCGACAGCGAGCTGAATGCCGTTCTTGATGTTGATACCGAGAGCGGCGTCGGGTCCGTTCAGCGCGCCCGCCATCGCCAGGGACACCGGCGGGCATTGCGCCTTGCCATCGCCCGCCGGATCAAGGGGCTTCACATCCTCGGGAGGCTTGACCTCCGCACCGTTCTCGTCGATCTGAACCTGTTCGACGATCTTCAGGTCAGTCCCCGCCGCGCCGTTCTCGCTCGGCTCGGATTGTTGTTGGCAGCCGGCTACGCCGAGTACAACCAAACTCGCGCTACCGATAGCAAATGCTTTCCGTGCCACGCGACTGCGCACGCTCCACCTCCGGGTCAATGTTGTCGTCGGCATCGGCGGCCCTGCCCAGGTCGGCGGGGGCGGCGGTGCTTCGGGACGACCATAACCAACGCATGGCGGTGGTGCGTGATGTTGGTGAAGCGACCGTGAGGATCTGGTGGACGATCCAGCCAAACTGCGGCGTCGGAAACGCACAATTAACGGTTGGCCGGGGGAATCTCTAGTTCGGCGGTGACGCATCGCCGGGCGTGTCGAGCGTCTCCAGTACGACCTCGGCCACGCGCTTCATGGTGGTTCGGCGGTCCATGGCGGCGCGCTGAATCCACTTGAACGCCTCGGGTTCCGTCATCCCCTGCTTGGCTTGCAGCAAACCCTTGGCGCGCTCGACCAGCTTTCGCGTCTCCAGCCGGTCCGACAACTCGGCGACTTCTTGTTCAAGCGCAGCGATCTCACTGAAGCGGCTCACGGCCACCTCGATCGCGGGAATCAGATCGTTGATGTTGAACGGCTTGACCAAATACGCCATGGCTCCGGCATCGCGTGCCCGCTCGACGAGTTCTCGCTGACTGAACGCGGTCAGGATGACGATCGGCGCGATCCGTTTGCCCGCGATCTCCGACGCCGCGTCGATGCCGTCGCGGCGAGGCATTTTCACGTCCATGATCACGAGGTCCGGCTTCAGACTCTCGGCCAGGTCGACGGCCTCCTGTCCGTCGCCTGCCTCACCGACAACTTCGTAGCCTTCTTCGCGAAGCATCTCGGCCAGGTCCATCCGGATGAGCGCTTCGTCTTCGGCGATGAGAACGCGGCGTGGCTTCTCATCGGCGGTCGGTGACCCAGGAGCAGCTGCCATGGAGACATTGTGGCGGTAGCGGCCTCGATCAGCGACCTCGGGGGCATCCTCTATGGTTGGAGGCCGCTGCGTTGTCGACACGCGAACGCCCTCGTATCCCAATTGGCAGAGGAAACGGATTCAAAACCCGTCCAGTGTGAGTTCGAGTCTCACCGAGGGCACAAATTGCGCAACCTGCTACGGGCCACCAATCGGTGGCCCGCAGCAAGTACCCCTCGCTGATCTAGGTTGCGGCGACGAAGGGTCCTGGGACGACCGGCACGTTGCGGCCTCCCTCGGAGCCACCGCTGACGGCCGAACCATCCCAGTCAGTCGGAACCGCATTCCACTCGACCCCGCTCATGAGCAAACTGCTGGCATGTACGGGTTTGTCGGCCGTCGACTCCGCGGCAACCACCGGCGCGATCGGATTTCGCCACAGCCGGCGTATCCGGACAGACCTCACGGCCACTCCTGGTTCTATCTCGGTTCGAGCGGATCGACAGAGACAACGGATTCAAATTAACGCACTGGAACGAACCGGGCATACCCAATTGCGAAACAGGATCGTGGAGATATTTGCGCGACGCCGATATGGCATAGCGTGCCAAAATCACCCCGCTTGCCTCGCCGACTTTTTCGCATCCAGGTGCGACTTGAGCAAATCTTGGCTAGTCGCAGAAAATTTTGTCAGCAGTGACAAAACACCTGCAGAAGCGCCAGAACTGCTGGCAAATCCCCCGCAGGAAATCCCAATTTTCCCTTGCCGCGACACCACCTCTGCGAACACCGGTAGAACTGGCAACCTTTAGCATCCGGGAGGTGGATAAAGGCCCTAATTTCGGCACGCTGTGTAACGAAAAGAATGCCATTCGGGGCGCGAATTCCGATTAGGCCAGCGGCGCGACCTTAGTAGACAACGTGCGTCACGCGAGAGCACCGGATCGGGACCCTCCGCCGGCGCCGGGACACGCGCTCCCTGCGATAGACCCGCGCTCGCGGCGGACAACTCGCAGGGCCGAGGCAAACGAATTGCATCGACCCCCCTGTCGGAGTCGATCCCAGAGGCAAAAACAAGAGTCCATATAGCGAACCGTTCCCGCACCGCCGCCCTCGCACCGAAAAACTGCAGGTGGCGGCCGGGCAGCGCTACGCTTTGTGCTGTGGCGATGAGAGCCCGGCCTGGGTGCGTGCCAGACGTGGCCGCGGACGGCCGCGTGTCCGGCCGCACGCCTTATCACTCCGAGAGAGCCGACCGGCACCGACGCGTGCTGAACGTGACCGCCATGATCAGCGCCGCCATCGTCGCGTTCTTCGGCGTCCAGGGATTGTTCATAGGTCAGGAGTGGTGGGTCACGGTTGTCACCCTAGGCAGCGCGGCCGCTTACGTGATGATTCCGCGGCTGTGCGGCATGCACGAACTCGTCGCGCCCCTGGTGTTCTTCGTGGTCTCCTACCTCACCATCACAGTTCTGTGCGTCTACTTCGGCACGGGTTCGGGGCTGCAGTTCTACTTCGTGGTGGCCGCAGCGATCATGCTGGTGATTCTCGGCACTGACCATATCGTCTTGGCCACAACGCTTTCCGCCATCGGCGCCGCCACGGTGATCCTGCTCGAATTCTCCGTGCCCAATGACACGGGTAAACAACCACTGTGGACGTTCAGAACTTCGTTCGTCCTGACAGTTATCACCGCGTGGATCCTCGTCATCGCGACCATCTGGTTCGCGCTGCGCGAGATTCGTCGCGCACGGGAAGCGATGGAGGCGGAGTACGAAAGATCCGAGCAGCTGCTGAGCAACATCCTGCCGGCGACGATCGCCGAGCGGCTGAAGGACCCGTCGCGCAACATCATTGCGGACAAGTACGACGACGCCTCGATCCTTTTCGCCGATATCGCGGGCTACACCAAGCGCGCGAGTGACACCTCACCGAGCGATCTCGTGCGTTTCCTGGACCGGCTGTACACCGACCTGGACTTGCTCGTCGACCAGCACGGCCTGGAGAAGGTCAAGACGAGCGGCGACTCATACATGGTGGTCAGCGGAGTGCCGGAACCCCGGCCAGACCACGTCGAGGCACTGGCCTGTCTGGCTCTGGACATGGCCGATGCCGTCGCCGACCTCAAGGACCCGAAGGGACGCGCGGTGCCGCTGCGGATCGGCCTGGCGGCGGGTCCGGTGGTGGCAGGCGTCGTCGGCGCACGAAAGTTCTTCTACGACGTGTGGGGTGACGCCGTGAACGTCGCATCGCGCATGGAGACCACGGATGAAGAGGGCCGAATTCAAGTCCCCCAGGATATGTACGAGCGCCTGAACCACGCGTTCGTCCTGGAACCGCGTGGCCAGGTGGACGTCAAGGGCAAGGGCGTCATGCAGACCTGGTACCTGGTCGGGCGGCGCGACGAGCACGCCGTTCGACGCGCAGTAGAACAGGGCGCGGGCGCCAGTCGGTCCTAGCCGATTGGGTCGCTCAGACCTTGCGGTTCTCCGACTTGATCAGCCAGGCCAGCTTCTCGAGGCCGTCGATGAGCTGGTGCAAGATGTCGGCGGTGCTCGGATCCTCGGCATCCACGTCATCGTGCACAGACCGAAGGGTGTCAACGGTCGCGTAGACGCGCGCGGTGATCAGGTCGACGACCTCGTCGGTGCCGTGCTCGTAGGCCGGGAACTGCGGAAGCGTGGTCTCCTCTGCGACGGTGTCCGACCGTCCGTCCGGCACGGCGTCCAGCGCCCGCATCCGCTCGGCGACGGTGTCGCTGGCCTCACGCGCGAAGTCGACCAACTCATCGAGCTGCAGGTGCAGATCGCGGAAGTTGGTACCGACAACGTTCCAGTGCGCCTGCTTGCCCTGCAGGTGCAATTCGATCACGTCGACCAGGACCCGCTGGAGGTTCTTGCTCAGCTCCGCGGAGGCCTGGAATCCGTGTACGTCTGCGTCATTTCGTCGATTGGTAGCCATGTACTGACCAACGAGCTGAAAACTGGAATGACTCCAATTCAGCCTATGACTACGCTCACACTTGCTGGTCTTGTTGCTGGTCCTGCTTCTCGAGCAGCCGCGCGTAACCGGCGCCCATGCCCAGCAGGATCAGACCGACGACGATGAAAACCGCGACGCGGAAGATGCCGTCCAAAGTGCCGAGATCGAAGAGGAACAGCTTGGCCATCGCGGCCCCCACCAGGGCCAATCCGCCGCCGATCGGCAAGGACCGGTCGGCCCGCGGTATGCGGGCTGCGTAGATGAACAGCGCGGCGGCCATCACGATCCAGCAGATGGTCGCAGCCATGTGCCCGGCGAAGAAGCCGCGCTCCTCGCCGCCGATCATCACGCCGGCGGTGACGGTGAAGGTGGTGATGGCATAGACGGCCACGATCGCCGCGCCAGCCCACATCGCCGAATCCTGGTGGTCCAACGTCCACACGATCACCAGCGCGAACGCTATCAACAGCAGGCTGGTTATCAGCGTGGAAACCGCTGCGGTCGTGGTGGTCTCGGTGGCGTACACCAGCGAACTCGGAGGCGCGTAGCTCAGGTAGAAGGCGGCGCCGACGACAGCGAAGCCGAGCGCAACCCATCGCGCGATCATCTCGCGACGTGCAGCGACGGCCACGACGATCGCCATTGCCAACAGGACCGGCCCCGCGACGTCGCCGTCGAATGCGGCCAGCACGGCGATCGTCGCGGAGATCGCGGCCAACGCCGACCAGATCTGCCGCACCGTCTTGTCGACGCCGGGCAAGCGCTCGCCGATGATCACGATCGCCAGCAGTATCGCGGCGAGCACGGCCGCCATCAGCGCGGCTACCACGCGGTCGGCGACCAGCGCCACGCACAGCACGGGCAGCACACCGGCGCCGGTCACCAGCGCCATCAGCACACGGTTGGAGGTCCAGCGCAGAAGGATCAGCGCAGCGACGATCGCCAGGCCCGCTGCGATGGCGCATGCGGCGATCAGCCACACGTCGCGCCCCCCGTTGAAACTCAGCGCGAGCAGGGCGATGAGCAGCGGAAACGTACTGGCCGCGATACGGGCGCAGTGCAACCAGATCCAGTCCTTGCCCAATTGCACCGGCAGGGATACGGCGGCAAGCGCCAGCATGAAGGCGACGAGGAGCAGCGTGATGCCGTCCGCGACCACCGGTGCCAGCACGATCAGCGGAACCAGCACCAGAACGCCGAGATGTTGGGAGTCCCAGCGACGGGCCAAGGTCAGGCCACCGCCACCGATGACAGCGGCGACGACGAGGCCGACAGGCGCGGACACCCAGTCATAGATGGTCGTGATCGCGATGACGTCGATATAGGCCGCGGCTATCCCCGTCGCGGCCAGGGCGATGGCACCGACGTGGCCACCGGGACGGTTGTACAGCCAGATCGCCACCGCCACCAGAGCGACCGCCAGAACCACTCCGCCGGCCACTCGTATCTCCGGGCGCAAGATGCCGGCCTGGGCGGCCAACACGAGCAGAAGTACGACGCCGATCAAGGTGACCGCCACGCCGGCGACGGCCAGCAACTTGCCGATCCAGCCCTGGTCGCCCGGCGGCTTGTGCACGGACGGCACCGGCGGCACAGCGTGCTGCGGCACCGGTGGCGCGGCCTGTGGCTGCTGGTACTGCGGCTGGTACTGGGGCCAATAGGGAACCGGGTATGGCTGCGGCTGCGGAACCGGGTGGGCCACCTGGGCGGGCTGCGACTGCTCCACCAGAATGCGATCCAGCACGGCCAGATCCGCCGATACCCTCGCCATGTATTGCGATATCGCCGAGAAGTCGGCGGACACGCGGGCGATGATGGCGCGATGCGGTTCGGTCATGGGTGACATCGTGGCAGCCGGAACACCGTTTCCGGATGAGTAGGACTACTCGTCGAGGCCGTGTTCGATGGCATATCGGGCCAATTCCACTCGATTTGCGACCTGGAGCTTGCGGAACGTGGCCTGGACGTGGTTTTCGACGGTCCGGTGGCTCAACGACAGCCGGGTGGCGATCTGCTTGGCCGTCAGCCCCTTTGCGACGTGGCGCAGTATCTCGGTCTCCCGCTCGGTGAGACTCGGCACCGGAGTTCCAGCGGTGTCCGCCGTTCCGGATTGTGCGATGCGTCGGTATTCACCCAGAACCAGCCCCGCCAGCCCAGGAGTGAAGACGGCACGACCTTCCGCGGTGGCCCGTACCGCATCGCCGAGTTCCCGCTTCGACGCACTCTTCACGAGATAGCCTGTCGCGCCCGCCTTTACCGCTTCCAATACGTCCTCGCGTTCGTCGGATGCCGACAGCACCAGGACTCGTGAGGACGGCGAGACGGCGAGCACCTCCGCGGTCGCCTGCGCGCCGTCACCGTCGGACAGTCGCATGTCCATCACGACGACATCCGGAAGCACCACCGCGGCCCGGCGACGAGCGGTGGCCACGCCGTCTGCAGTGGCGACGACGGTGAATCCGTCGTCGGCGAGATCGCGGGCCACCGCATCGCGCCAGATCGGATGATCGTCGACCACCATCACCGTCGGGGTACTGTCAGCTCCCATTCCGTCCCACATCCCGGCCCGGTGTTGAGCTTCGCACTCCCACCCAGCCAATCCATCCGTCCGACAATCGATTTAGCCACGCCGACGCGGCCCTCGCGTACCGCTTCCTCCAGCCGACCGTTCGCGATCCCGAGACCGTCGTCACGGATGCTCACCGTGACCGAGTCACCCAGATCCTCGAGCAGGACGTAGGCGCGGGCGCCGGGGCCGGCGTGTGCGGCCACATTGTCGAGCGCATTCACCGCTGCGGCGTACAGTTCGGTCGCCTGGCCCGTGTCCAGCAGCACCGGATCCGCGGGCACGCTCACCGAGACCAGGTCCGAGGCTCGCTTGCGCAACAGTGCGCCGACGTCGGCCGACACGCCTGCCGGTGTCTCGGTGTCGGCCGTGCTGACGAGGCGCCTCAGCGCGCGCTCTTGCTCCCCCGCCAACTCGGCCAATTCAGCTGTTTCCCCGCCGATTTCGCGGCCGCGGCGAGACACCAGTGCCAGCACCTGAATGGCACCGTCGTGTACCTGGCGCGACAACCTCTCGCGCTCCTGGTGCGACGCTGCCAGACGCGTCGCCTGCTCGAGTTCGGCATGAGCGCGCCGTGCGGTCTGCGCGGCCAGGCCAACCGCGAGTCCGACCGCGAGTTCGATGACGATCGTCGCGTTGCGGCCCAGGTCGTAGTTGATGAAACCCTTCACGACGGTGCTGGCGATCATCACCGTCACCCCCGTGAGCATTCCGGCGATCGGACCGGCCAGGATGGCCGCGGAGATGGTGGCGTTCGTCGCCCACAACGTCGTCGGCCACGACTGGTTGTCCAGTGCCCACTGGTCCGAGGCGACGAACTCGGTGGACAGGATCAACGCGACCACGACGGCGATTTCGGCGACCACCCACGCCGCACGCCTGCCGAAGCCCTTCAGATATGCGAAGGCACACAACGCACTCCACCCGAGCAGCGCCGCGAAAAGCGCCCAGCCGATCGCCGGACGGTCGAGTTCGGTGTTCACCGCGATCTGAAAGCCCAGTGCGTACATACAACTCAGCAGACGGAACACCTGCGCCGCCCGCCACAGCGGCGTGGCCGGATCGGGTTCTCGCACTACAGCACCTTTGACAGAAACGCCTTCGTCCGTTCGTGCTGCGGACTGCTCAGCACCTCCCGCGGAGGCCCGCTCTCCACTACCACTCCCTCGTCCATGAACACCAGGTGGTTGGCGACCTCGCGGGCGAATCCCATTTCGTGGGTCACCACCACCATGGTCATCCCCTCGGCGGCAAGCTTTTTCATCACCTCGAGGACCTCACCCACCAGCTCCGGATCCAGGGCCGAGGTAGGCTCGTCGAACAACATCAGCTTGGGGCTCATCGCCAGGGCGCGCGCAATCGCGACCCGCTGCTGCTGTCCGCCGGAGAGCTGAGCGGGGTAGGCCTCGGCCTTCTCCGACAGCCCTACCTGGTGCAGGAGATCTCTGCCCCGCGCCACCGCGTCGCTCTTCTTGAGGCCTTTGACGTGGATCGGGGCCTCGATGACGTTCTCCAGTGCCGTGCGGTGGGGGAACAGATTGAAGTGCTGGAACACCATCCCGATGTCGCGGCGCTGCTTTGCGGCGTCCCGGGGGGACATTTCGTACAGCTTTGAGCCCTTGTCGCGGTACCCGATCAACTCGCCGTCGACATAGAGCCGGCCGGCATTGACCTGTTCCAGATGATTGATGCAGCGCAAGAAGGTTGACTTTCCCGAGCCGGACGGGCCGACCATCACCAGCACCTCGCCCTTGCCGATTTCCAGGGTGATGCCCTTCAGGACGTCCAGGGCGCCGAAGCTCTTGCAGACCTGTTCTGCCTTGACCATCGGTGTCATCAGGTCACATCCCCGGTTTCTGAATCTGCGCCTTGGCCAACGCCTCGAGCTGCTTGGTCGTCAACTTCCGCGACGCGCCGCGCGCGAAGTGCCTCTCCAGGTAGTACTGCCCGACCATCAGGATGCTGGTCACCACCAGGTACCAGAACGCCGCCACGAGCAGGAGCGGCACCGGCTCGAACTCGCGTGCGGCGATCTCGCGGGAGGTGATGCCGTACAAGTCGAGCGTGAAGGGCACCGCGGTGACCAGCGATGTGGTCTTCAGCATGCTGATGACCTCATTGCCGGTCGGCGGGATGATCACCCGCATGGCCTGAGGTAAGACCGTGCGCCACATCGCCATTCCCCACGACATGCCCAGTGCGGTCGATGCTTCGAGCTGTCCCTCCGGCACGGAACTGATTCCGGCACGGATGATCTCGGCCATGTACGCGGCCTCGTTGAGGGCCAGACCGAGGATCGCCAACAGGAACGGGATGGACAGGGCCTGGATGTTGAACTCGAACAACGACGGCCCGAACGGCACCCCGAGCCGAACGTTCTGGTAGATCGTCGGGATCAGGCCCCAGAAGACAAGCTGCACGTAGATCGGCGTGCCGCGGAAGATCCACAGATACACCCACGACACCGCTTTGAAGATGGGGTTCGCGGAGAGCCGCATCACCGCGAGGATCACACCCAGCACGATCGCCAGCACCATCGAGTAGACGGTCAACTGAAGTGTATTGAGCAAGCCGACTGTCAGCACCCGCTCGTTGAACAGGTACTGCCGGAAGACGGTCCAGCGATACGCCGGATTCGTGGCCGCGCCGTAGAGGAACAGCCCGACGAGAATGATGATGACGACCGCCGCCACCCACCGCCACGGATGACGTAGCGGCACGGCATGGATAGTGGCCGGGGCGGTGGGCGGCGACGTGTCGACATCAGTCATTTCGGGACGCCCTCTAGCTAACCGACGGCACCGTTGACAACTGGCTTGTCGATCATCCCGCTCTCGACGCCCCAATTCTTGGCGATCTCTTCGTACTTACCCGATTCGATCAGGTGCTCGAGCGCCTTCTGCAGAGACTGCGCCAGCGCCGAACCCTTCTGGACCGGCCAGCCGTACGGCGCCGAGTCGAAGATCTCCCCGGCGGCTTCGAGCTTTCCGTTGCTCTGCTTGATGGCGTACGCGGTCACCGGCGAATCGGCGGACATCGCGTCCGCCTGACCGAGCACCACGGCATTGGTCGCCGCATCCTGTCCGTCGAACGACACGATCTCGATCGCCGGCTTGCCTGCGTCGACGCATGCCTTGCTCTTGGCAGGAAGCTCCTCGGTCTCCTCGGTCGTGGTGGCCTGCACCGCAACCTTCTTGCCGCACGCGTTGTTTGGATCTATCGGCGACGCGGGTCGCTGGGCCCACTGGATACCCGCGCTGAAGTAGGTCACGAAATCGACCGACTCTTCGCGCTCCTTGGTATCGGTGAACGACGACATACCGACGTTGTATGTGCCGCCTTGAATCGACGGGATGATCTTGGCGAAGTCCGACTCGCGGTATTCCGCGGTCAGGCCGAGAGTGCCGGCGATCGCGTTCATGAGGTCCACGTCGAAGCCGACGATCTTGCCGTTGGGATCCTTGAATTCGTTCGGCGCGTAGGGAATGTTGACGCCGACGATCAGCTTCCCGGATTCTTTGATGGCCTCCGGCACGGTGTTTGCGATCTCTTCGACCTTGTCGGCCGCGGCTGTCGTGTTACCGGTCTTCTCTTCGCTCGAGTTGGTACCGCTCGCGCACCCCGACAGGAGCAGCGCGCCAGTCGCAGCAAACACTGCCGCGAATCGCCAGAGTTTCCTTCGTCGGTCTTGACACTCACGTAGCACGGTTACCCTCTACTTTCTGCTCGTGGATCCAGCGCGAAGCGCCGGTAACGGAACAGTAGTAGAGAGCCACCGCAGCGGCAGCGGGAACGAAACGGCCGATTGATTACGGCCTTGCGAATGACACAGTTTGCACACGGATGAGGCAATAGGCGGGCTCGGTTTTATCCTTTATGCGAAACTGCGCGCATGGAAAGTCCCGCTCCTCCGAGCCTCTTGAAACATCTATGGATGTCCACCTTGCTGTCCGGGGTTCTGGCCGTCATCCTCGGCGTTCTGGCGTGGACATGGCCGACCGTCACGATCATCGTCACGGCGATCTTCTTCGGCGCCTACCTTCTGGTCACGGGCATCACGCAGGTGGTCTTCGCCTTCAGCCTGCACGTGTCCGCAGGCGGCAGGGTGCTGCTTTTCATCAGCGGCGCCGCCGCACTGATCCTGGCATTGCTGTGCTTCCGCAGCCTGCAGGAATCGATTCTGCTGCTGTCGATCTGGATCGGCATCGGCTTCATCTTCCGTGGTGTCGCGACGGCCGTCTCCGCCGTCAGCGACCCCACGCTTCCCGGCCGGGCATGGGAGATCTTCATCGGTCTGCTCAGCCTGTTGGCCGGCATTTTCATGCTGGCGTGGCCGCTGGAGTCCCTGGAAACCCTGACCAGGGTCGTCGGAATCTGGCTGATCGTCATCGGGGTGTTCGAGGTCGTGTCGTCGTTCGGCATTCGCAAAGCCTCGAAAGGCCTCGCCGGCCCCGCGCCGGCTCCTGCGACAGAGGAACCGGTGAGCTAACGCACACTGCGTTCTACTACGCTCTGTCGTAGGCTGGTGACACAGCCACGGGAGAGGTTCACATGGACGCACTCGACGTGTCGAGGTGGCAGTTCGGGACGACCACCGTCTACCACTTCATCCTCGTCCCCCTCACCATCGGGCTGGCTCCGCTCATCGCGGCCATGCAGACGGCGTGGATCGTCACGGGCAATGCGGCGTGGTATCGGCTGACCCGATTCTTCGGCAAGCTGTTCCTGATCAATTTCGCGCTCGGAGTCGCCACCGGCATCGTGCAGGAATTTCAGTTCGGCATGAACTGGAGCGAGTACTCACGATTCGTCGGCGACATCTTCGGGGCACCGCTGGCGTTCGAAGGCCTTATCGCGTTCTTCTTCGAATCGACGTTCCTCGGGCTGTGGATCTTCGGCTGGACCCGCCTGCCGCGTCTCGTCCATCTCGCATGCATCTGGATAGTCGCGTTCGCGGTCAACGCGTCGGCCTACTTCATCATCGCCGCCAACTCGTTCATGCAGCATCCGGTCGGCGCCAAGTTCAACCCGGACACCGGGCGCGCGGAACTGGTCGACTTCGGCGCGCTGTTGACCAACAACACCGCGGTGTGGGCGTTCCTGCACGCCGTGGCCGGATCATTCCTCACCGCAGGTGTTTTCGTCGCAGCGGTGAGCGCCTGGCTGATGGTCCGGTCCCAGAGGCGTGCGGACGAGACCGACGAGGCACGCACTATGTATCGGCCTGCCACGATCGCCGGCAGCCTTGTCGCCCTCGTGGCCGCCGGCTGTTTGTTCTTCACCGGCGACTTCCAGGGCAAGCTGATGTTCGTCCAGCAACCGATGAAGATGGCATCGGCAGAGTCGTTGTGCGACACCGCGACCGATCCTGACTTCTCGATCCTCACGGTCGGCACCCACAACAACTGCGCCAGCGTCGAGCACCTGATCGAGGTGCCCTACGTGCTGCCCTTCCTGGCCGAATCCAAGTTCAGCGGCGTGACCCTGCAGGGCGTCAACGATCTGCAGCAGTCCTACGAGCAGAAGTTCGGTCCCGGCGACTACCGCCCCAACCTCTTCGTGACCTACTGGGCGTTCCGGGCCATGATCGGCCTGCTGCTCGTACCTGTCGTCTTCGCGCTCGCGGCCTTGTGGCTGACGCGCCGCGGCCGGATTCCGCGCCACCGCTGGTTCGGCTTAGCCGCATTGATCACGCTTCCCACGCCGTTTCTGGCGAACTCCGCAGGCTGGATCTTCACCGAAATGGGCAGACAGCCCTGGGTGGTGGTGCCGAACCCCACCGGTGATCAGCTGGTGCGAATGACCGTGCAGGAGGGTGTATCCGGCCATGCCGCGGGCATGGTGATGTTGTCGCTGTCCGTCTTCACGCTGCTGTACGGCGCGCTGGGCGTGATCTGGTTCTGGTTGTTGCGGCGGTATGTGATCGAGGGTCCGCTGGAACACGATTCCGAACCCGTACCCCCGCCGTCACCGGACGACGAGGACGTCGCTCCCCTGTCGTTCGCGTACTAGGAGATCGTGATGGGCCTTCAAGAGTTGTGGTTCTTCATCATCGCGGCGCTGTTCGGCGGTTTCGTGCTCCTCGAGGGTTTCGACTTCGGCGTCGGCATGCTGATGGCTCCGTTCGGGGCGGCGGGCAAGGCCGCCGGCGAAGACCCCGAACAGCGCCGGCGCGCCGCACTGAACACCATCGGACCGGTGTGGGACGGCAATGAGGTCTGGCTGATCACCGCGGGTGCGGCCATGTTCGCGGCGTTCCCCAATTGGTACGCCACACTGTTCTCGGCGTTGTATCTGCCACTGCTGGTCATCCTGGTCGGGATGATCGCGCGCGTCGTCGGCATCGAATGGCGCGGCAAGATCGACGATCCGCGATGGCGCGCATGGGCCGACAGGGGTATCGCAGCGGGATCCTGGTTGCCCGCCATCCTGTGGGGTGTCGCCTTCGCCGTGCTGATTCAGGGCCTGCCGATCGATGCCGACGGTCAGGCGCATCTGGCGATCAGCGATGTGGTCGACGGCTACACGCTTCTCGGCGGGCTGGCGACGGCGTCGCTGTTCGCGTTCTACGGCGCGGTATTCGTCGCACTCAAAACCGCAGGTCCGGTGCGCGACGACGCATTTCGCTTCGCTCGGGTGTTGTCGCTGCCCGTTGTCGTGCTGGCCGGCGGATTCGGACTGTGGACGCAGCTGGCGCACGGCAGGACGTGGACGTGGCTCGCGCTGGGCATCGCCGTGATCGCACTGCTGACGGCCGTGGCGTTGATGTCGACCCGGCGCCACGAAGGCTGGGCGTTCGCGTCGACGATGGTGGTCGTCGCCGCCGTCGTCGTTCTGCTGTTCGGATCGATGTATCCGAATCTGTTGCCCTCCACGCTCAATCCGGACTGGAACGTGACGATCTACAACGGCTCATCGACCCCCTACACACTGGCGATCATGTCGTGGGCGTCGCTGACCCTGCTGCCGCTGGTCATGGGATACCAGGCGTGGACGTACTGGGTGTTTCGCCGCAGGATCACCGCCGACGCCATACCGGCCTCGATCGGGTTGACGCGGCATCGCACATGAGCGGCCCCGTCGACCCGCGCCTGTGGCGCGCATCGGCCGCGATGCGCCGCTTCCTCGTGTCGACGACCGTTTGCGGCGTGCTGATCTCGGGCGCCACCATCGCCTCAGCGGTCGTACTCGCCGACATCGTCTCCAGGGTGATCACCGATCCGGACCAGCGAAGCCTGTCTGCCCTGCTGGTCCCGCTGTCGATTCTGTTGCTGCTGTGGATCTTCCGGGCACTTGTCACTTGGCAGCAGGGCCGGCTTGCTCAGCGCGGTGCGAGCGAGGTGATCGCCGACCTCAGCCGCTCGGTGCTGACGGCGACGACGTCACTGCCGCCGCGCCAACTCGCCGGACACCGCGATGACGCGGCGATCCTGGTCACCCGCGGCCTGGACGGCTTGCGGCTGTACTTCACCGCCTATCTGCCCGCACTCTTCATCGCCGCGGTCCTGACACCGGCCACCGTCGTCGTCATCGCGCTGTACGACTGGCGATCCGCGGTGGTCGTGTCGATCGCATTGCCGCTCATACCGCTCTTCATGGTGCTGATCGGCCTCACCACCTCCGAGCGGTCGGCCGCGACGCTGCGCGCGATGGCCACGCTGCAGTCCCGGCTGCTGGACCTCGTCGCGGGACTGCCGACGCTGCGTGGTCTGCGACGCGTTGGCGGCTCGGCAACCCGGATCGCCGAACTGGGTGCCGCTCACCGACGTTCGACGATGGCGACGTTGCGCATCGCGTTCCTGTCCTCCCTGGTGCTCGAACTGCTGGCCACTCTCGGGGTTGCGCTGGTCGCGGTGAGTGTGGGTCTGCGACTGGTCTACGGCGACGTCTCGCTCACCGCCGGGCTCACCGCTCTGCTCCTGGCACCCGAGGTGTTCTGGCCACTGCGGCGCGTCGGTGCGGCATACCACGCCGCACAGGATGGAAAGACGGCCGCCGACAACGCCTTCCGCATGGTCGATGCACTTCCGCCCCGACGCGTGGGGACGCGCGAGGTCATCGCGAGGGGTGCCACCATCGACATCACGGCATTCGACGCCGCCGCCGAGCCCGGCCGGGTGACGGTGATCGCCGGGCCCAACGGTGTCGGCAAGACCACCCTGCTGCAGGCCGTGCTTGGCCTCGACGAGCCGGCATCCGGCCGGATACGCGTCGCCGGTGTCGACATCACCGAGATGAATCTGCCGACGTGGTGGGCACAGATCGCCTGGCTTCCGCATCGGCCCACGATCGTTCCCGGCACCGTGCGACAGAATCTCGAACTATTCGGACCGCTCGATGACATCGAGTCAGCCTGCCGTCTGGCCTGTTTCGACGAGGTCCTCACCGACCTGCCAGATGGGCTCGACACGATGTTGGGCAGCGGCGGCGTCGGCTTGTCGCTCGGCCAGCGACAGCGGCTCGGACTGGCCCGGGTCCTCGGATCAGGGTCGCCCGTGCTGCTCCTGGACGAGCCGACAGCGCACCTCGATGCCGAGACCGAAACCCGGGTGCTGCACGCCATTACAGCGCGCGCGGCCGCCGGGGCGACGGTGATCGTCGTCGGCCACCGCGCTCCGGTGCTGGCCATCGGGGATCGCCTCGTGCAATTGGGGAGCCTCGTCGATGTTTGAGTTGTTGCGCCCGCGCCTTCCCCGTCTGCTGCTCGCCGTCCTGTTCGGCGTGCTGTCCCTCGGCAGCGCGCTTGCGCTGGCGGGGGTCGCGGCATGGCTGATCACAAGGGCATGGCAGATGCCGCCCGTGCTGGACCTCACCGTCGCGGTCGTGGCGGTACGCGCGCTCGGCATCTCCCGGGGGGTGTTGGGTTACTGCGAAAGGCTGGCGTCGCATGACACCGCCCTTCGGTCCGCTGCCGACGTGCGTGAGCGGCTGTACGCGCGCCTCGCAACGGGGTCGGTCGACGCGGTGATGCGGCGCCACACCGGTGAGCTGGTGAGCGATATCGGTTCGTCGGTCGACGAGTTGTCCGATGTGCTCGTGCGTGCGGTGGTTCCGATCGCGGTCGCGGCCGTCCTCGGATCAGCAGCCACCATCGCCATCGCGCTCATCTCACCCGCGGCCGCCGTAGTGCTTGCGCTCTGCCTGCTGGTGGCCGGTGTCGCCGCGCCCAGTCTTGCCGCCCGAGCCGCCATGGCCGCTGAACACCTTGCCGCACAGCACCGTTCACGACGTGACACCGCGGCGATGATCGCATTCGAGCACGCGCCTGAACTACGCGTCAGCGGCAGACTCGATGAGGTGCTCGCCGAGGCCGACCGGCAACAACGCGAATGGGGCCGAGCCATCGATCGGGCTGCAGCACCGGCGGCGTTGGCGTCGGCCGCGCCGATCGCGGCCATCGGTGCCAGCGTGCTGGGTGCCGTCGTGTGCGGTATCGCCCTTGCGCCGGTCCTCGCACCGACCACGCTGGCGATATTGATGCTGCTGCCGCTGTCGGCGTTTGAGGCGACGGTCGCATTGCCCGGTGCGGGAGTTCAACTCGCCCGCTCCCGCGTCGCCGCGCGTCGCCTGCACCTGCTGACGAACCCCGGCAACGACGAATCACGTCGTCCCGCGGTGCCCTCAGTCCATCTCGAACCGGGCGCCAGGCTGGCGGTCACCGGGCCTAGCGGCTCGGGCAAGACGACACTGCTGATGCACCTCGCAGGCCTGCTGCCCGAGGAGTCGAGTTCGGACGCCGCGTTTTTTGCCGAGGACGCGCACCTGTTCGCCACCACGATCCGGGACAACCTTCTTGTCGCCCGCGGTGATGCGACCGACGACGAGCTCCGCGACGCGCTGTACCGCGTGGGCCTCGGTGATTGGCTCCTGTCGTTGCCCACCGGGCTGGCCACCGTCCTCGTCGGTGGCGGTGCAGCCGTATCGGCCGGGCAGCGCAGGCGGCTTCTGCTCGCCCGCGCACTGGTTTCCAAAGCGCCCACTGTGTTGCTCGACGAGCCGACCGAACACCTCGACGCGTGCGACGGCCGCCGGTTCCTCGCCGAACTACTCACTCCCGGCGCTCTCTTCGCGGCCGAGCGCACCGTCGTCGTCGCCACCCATCACCTGCCCGCCGACTTTGTCTGTACCACCGTCAAGCTCGCCGCCTGGGGGTAACCTCATCCACCATGAGCGAGCCGGAGAACCCCGCAACGCCACCCCCGCCGCCGCCTCCTGGGGCGTCGCCACCTCCACCTGCGGGGGCTCAACCGCCCTCCTACGGTGCGTACCCCGGCGGATATCCGCCACCGCCGCAGCAGACGCCCTATGGCGGATATCCCGCGGGACCGCCGCCCACGTCGGCCCCGAAGAACGGCTTGGGCATCGCGTCGTTGGTGACTGCGATCATCGCGCTGCTGAGCGTGTTCGGCGGCGTCGTACTCGGCTTTGTCGCAATAATTCTCGGCTTCATGGGGCGGGCCCGCGTGAAGCGCGGCGAAGCGACCAACGGAGGCGTTGCGATCGCAGGCATCATCCTCGGAATCCTCAGCATCATCGAGGCGGTCGCCATCATCGCCTTGATGGTGTGGGGATTCGGTGAGGTGGGCGGAACCGACTACGTCGACTGCCTGTCGAAGGCCGGCAGCGATCAGGAAGCCGTCCAGCAGTGCGCCGACGAGTTCACCAACAACCTCGAGACCCAGTTCTCGATGACCATCACCACGCCGGCGCCTTAACGCGGGAAGTGCTTGACGATTCCCTCCTGCACCACGGTCGCCAGTAACTGACCCGACTGGTCGAAGAAATGGCCGGTGCCCAGCCCCCGTGAATCGGCGGCTACCGGCGACGACGTCGAGTACAGCACCCAGTCGTCGAACCGCACCGGGCGGTGAAACCACACCGAATGATTCGTGGTGACGGCGAAGATACGGTCGAATCCCCACGACAGGCCGTGTGTGGTGATGATCGAGTCCAGCACGGTGGTGTCCGATGCGTATGCCAGCGCGGCGGCGTGCAGAGTCGGGTCGTCGGGAATCTGGCCCTCGGCCTTCATCCAGACGCGGTTGTAGGTGAGCTTCTCGCCCTTGCTGCGCATCACCCAGGTCGGGTCGTTGGTGTAGCGCCAGTCGATCGGGCGCAGCGCGTCCACGAAATGCGGCACGACGTCTTCGTATCCGCGCAGCAGGTCGTCGACCGGCGGCACGGTGAGCGGACCCGGTAGATCAGGCGGTGCGATTCCGTGCTCGAGACTGCGTCCACCGGAAAGGTAGGACACCATCGCGGACGTCAACACCACGCCGTCCTGCATCACGTCCACCCGGCGGTTGGCGAAACGACGTTCGTCACGAAGCCGCGCGATGTGGAACTCGAGGTCCTTGTCCGGATCGCCGCCCGCGATGAAGTGCACCGACAGCGCGCTCGGCGGTAACGGGTACTTGAGGCTGCGCGTCGCCGCCATCAGCGACTGCGCCACCATCTGGCCGCCGAACGTGCGCACCGGATTCTTGCTCGGGTGCGAACCGACGTAGATATCGTCGTCTATCTGGCGGAGGTCGAGTATCGCCAGCAGCTCATCCAGATCTGCCGACACTCGGCCCCCTTTTAGACGTCGTCCTCCCCGATCCGGTGGACCTGGATCAGGTTCGTGGACCCTACTGTGCCAGGCGGAGCGCCCGCGATGATCACCACCAGGTCGCCGCGCCGGTAACGGCCGAGCTCGAGCAGCGACTTGTCGACCTGCTTGATCATTCCGTCGGTGGTTTGGATGTGCGGCACGATGAACGTCTCGGTGCCCCAGCTCAGCGCGAGCTGGCTACGGACCTCGGGCAGCGACGTGAATGCGAGAAGCGGCAGCGGCGTGTGGAGCCGCGCGAGCCGGCGTACGGTATCGCCGGATTGCGTGTAGGCCACCAGCGCCTTGGCGTCCAGACGTTCGCCGATGTCGCGGGCCGCGTACGAGATGACGCCACGTTTGGTGCGGGGCACATGCGTCAGCGGCGGGACGACGACCGAGTTCTCCTCGACCGCCGAGATGATTCGGGCCATCGTCTTGACGACCTCCAGCGGGTACTTGCCCACCGACGTCTCGCCCGAGAGCATCACGGCATCCGCACCGTCGAGCACCGCGTTGGCCACATCGGACGCCTCGGCACGGGTCGGCCTGGAGTTCTCGATCATCGACTCGAGCATCTGAGTGGCGACGATGACGGGTTTGGCGTTCTCCCTTGCCATTTGAATGGCGCGCTTCTGCACCAGCGGCACCTCTTCGAGCGGCAGCTCCACGCCGAGATCGCCGCGGGCGACCATGATCGCGTCGAATGCCAGCACGATGGCCTCGAGATTGTCGATGGCTTCGGGCTTCTCGAGCTTGGCGATGACGGGCACCCGCCTGCCCACACGATCCATGATCTCGTGCACGAGCTCGATATCGGCGGGTGAGCGTACAAACGACAGCGCGACCAGATCCACGCCGACCTGCAGCGCGAATTCCAGGTCCTCAATGTCCTTCTCCGACAATGGCGGAGCCGACACGTTCATTCCGGGCAGCGACATCCCTTTGTTGTTGCTGACCTTGCCGCCCTCGGTAACGGTGCACACCACGTCGTTGCCGTCGATGCTTTCGACGACGAGCCCTACGTTGCCGTCGTCGACCAGAACCCGGTCGCCTGGCGTGGCGTCCTCCGCGAGCCGCTTATAGGTGGTCGACACCCGATCGTGCGTGCCCTCGCAGTCATCGACCGTGATCCGCACCGTCTCACCGTCGGCCCAGACCGTCGGCCCGTCCGCGAACCGGCCAAGGCGGATCTTGGGACCCTGCAGATCGGCGAGAATGCCGACCGCGCGTCCGGTGGCGTCGGATGCGGCTCGCACCCGCTTGTAGTTGGCTTCGTGATCGGGGTAGTCGCCGTGGCTGAAGTTGAGCCGCGCGACGTCCATTCCCGCCTCGACGAGTGCCCTGACGGCTTCCTCAGTTGCGGTGGCCGGGCCCAGGGTGCAGACGATCTTTCCGCGTCTATTCACGACTCCCGAGCATAGTCGTTAATCGATTCAGACGACGGCCAGCGGCAACGCACCAGGTATCACCGGTGAAGGTAGGTCGGACTCCCCCATCAGGTATTTGTCGACGGCATGAGCTGCGCTGCGCCCTTCGGCGATGGCCCAGACGATCAGCGAGGCCCCGCGGTGGGCGTCCCCGCAGACGAACACGCCCGGTGCATCGGTCTGCCAATCCGAACCGCAGGGCAGAGCGCCGCGACGGTTGAGTTCGAGGCCGAGTTCGCCCAGCAGCGGCATGTGTTCGACACCGTCGAAGCCGATCGCCAGCAGCGCCAGCTCACAGGGCAACTCCAGCGACTCCCCGACCGGTGTGATGACACGGCGACCCTCGGCGTCACGCTCGACCTTCACCTCCGCGACCTCCATGGCGCGCAGGTTGCCCCGGTCGTCACCGAGAAAGCGCTGCACCGCCACTTCGTACTTACGGTCGCCGCCCTCTGCATGCGCCGGCGACAGCCGCGTACGCAGCACGATCGGCCACATCGGCCACGGCGAACGGGATTCGTCGCGGGCCTCGGGCGGTTCAGGGTTGTAGTCCAACTGGGTCACCGATTTCGCGCCCTGCCGATGCGCGGTGCCGAGGCAGTCCGCACCGGTGTCGCCGCCGCCGATGATCACGACGTGCTTACCGGCCGCGGAGATCGGACTCTCGCCGTCGCCCTCGCACTCCTTGTTCGCAGGCACCAGATGGTCCATCGCGAGGTGCACACCCTTGAGATGCCTGCCCTCGACCTCACTGTCCCGCGCCCGCAGGGCGCCGACCGCGAGCACCACGGCATCGTATTGCTGCTTGAGCTGCTCGATGGGAAGGTCCACGCCGACTTCACATTCGGTGACGAAACGTGTGCCCTCGGCGCGCATCTGGGCAAGCCGCTGGTTCAACGTGGACTTTTCGAGCTTGTACTCCGGAATGCCGTAACGCATCAGGCCGCCGATGCGGTCGTCACGCTCGTACACGGTGACGTCGTGGCCCGCACGGGTGAGTTGTTGTGCCGCAGCGAGTCCGGCCGGACCCGATCCGACGACGGCCACCCGGCGGCCCGTGGCAATGGCCGCAGGCTGGGGTTCGACGATTCCGTCCATCCACGCCTGGTCGGCGATGGTCTGTTCGATGCGTTTGATCGTGACGCTGCCGCCCGTCTTCTCCTCGCCGATGGAGAGCACGCACGCGGATTCGCAGGGCGCCGGACACAACCGTCCGGTGAACTCGGGGAAGTTGTTGGTCGCGTGCAGGCGATCGCTCGCCGCGTCCCAGCGTCCCCGGCGGACCAGGTCGTTCCATTCCGGGATCAGGTTGCCCAGCGGGCAGCCCGCGGTCCCGGAGTGGCAGAACGGGATTCCGCAGTCCATGCAGCGTCGGGCCTGTTGGGAGACCTCGCCTGCGCGTTGGTGCGGATCCTGTTGCTCGTAGACCTCACGCCAGTCGCCGACGCGTTCGTCGACGGCCCGCTTGGCGGCTTCGATCTTGGGAACCTTGAGGAATCCTGTCGGGTCAGCCACGGCTCGCCTCCATGATCGCGGTGTCGACGTCGCGGCCCTCGCGTTGGGCGACCAGCGTGGCCTCCAGCACGCGTTGATAGTCGCGAGGCATCACCTTGGTGAACTGCGCGCTGCGCCTTGGCCAGTCGGACAGCACACTGGCGGCCAAGGTGCTCCCGGTGTGTTTCGCGTGCGTGGCGATGACGTCGCGCAACCACGCCAGATCCTCGGGCTCGAGGCGCTGCAGCTCGACCATCTCGGTATTGACCTTCTTCGGATCGAGGCCGAGCACGAACGCGATGCCGCCGGACATTCCCGCCGCCATGTTGCGGCCCGTCTTGCCGAGCACCACCACGCGGCCGCCGGTCATGTACTCGCATGCGTGATCGCCGACCCCTTCGACAACGGTCAGCGCGCCGGAGTTGCGTGCGGCGAACCGCTCCCCGACCCGGCCCCGCAGGAAGAGTTCGCCGGACGTGGCGCCGAAAAGCAGTGTGTTTCCGGCGATCACGTTGTCCTCGGGCAGGAACAGCACGTCGTCGGGCGGCCTGACGATGACCCGCCCGCCGGACAATCCCTTGCCCACGTAGTCGTTGGCGTCTCCGACGAGCTCCAATGTGATGCCCGCAGGCAGGAAGGCCCCGATGGACTGGCCGGCCGACCCGGTCAGCGTGATGTGAATCGTGTTGTCGGGCAGACCCTCAGCGCCGTAGCGACGGGTGACCTCGGAGCCGAGCAGGGTGCCAACGGTGCGATTGACGTTGCGCACCGGCAGTTCCAACCTGACGGGGTGTGCGTCCTCAAGGGCTCCCTCGGCGAGCTGGATGAGGGTGCGGTCCAGCGCTTCTTCGAGACCGTGCTCCTGCCCCGTGGTGCGACGGCGCTCTCCAGCCGAGTCTGGGACGGCGAAGACCGGCGTCAGATCCAGGCCCTTGCTCTTCCAGTGCGCGATGCCGTCGTCGGTGTCGAGCATCTCCGCGTGGCCGACGGCCTCGTCGATGCTGCGGAAGCCGAGTTCGGCGAGGTATTGGCGGATGTCCTCGGCGATGAACCGGAAGTAGTTCTCGACGAACTCCGGCTTGCCGTTGAATCGCGCCCGCAGTTCGGGGTTCTGGGTCGCGACGCCGACCGGGCACGTGTCGAGGTGGCAGACCCGCATCATGATGCAGCCGGACACCACCAGCGGCGCCGTGGCGAAGCCGAACTCCTCGGCGCCCAGCAGCGCAGCGACGACGACATCGCGCGCGGTGCGCATACCTCCGTCGCACTGCACGGTGATGCGGTCGCGCAGACCGTTGAGCATCAGCGTCTGCTGGGTGTCGGCCAACCCGATCTCCCACGGCAAGCCCGCATGTTTGAGGCTGGTGAGCGGCGCGGCGCCGGTGCCGCCGTCGTATCCGGAGATCAGCACCACATCGGCATGCGCCTTCGAGACACCCGCCGCGACCGTCCCGACGCCGACACTGCTGACCAGCTTGACGTGGATACGCGCATCGGCGTTGGCGTTCTTCAGGTCGTGGATGAGCTGGGCGAGGTCCTCGATCGAATAGATGTCATGGTGCGGCGGCGGCGAGATCAGGCCGACGCCCGGCGTCGAGTGCCGTGTCCTGGCGATGTTCGGATACACCTTGTAGCCCGGAAGTTGCCCACCCTCACCGGGTTTGGCGCCCTGGGCCATCTTGATCTGGATATCGGTGGCGTTCAGCAGGTAGTCACTGGTGACGCCGAAGCGACCGGAGGCGACCTGTTTGACCGCGCTGCGACGTTTGGGATCGTAGAGGCGGTCGGTGTCCTCGCCACCCTCCCCGGAGTTCGACCGGCCGCCGAGGTTGTTCATGGCGATGGCCATGGTTTCGTGTGCTTCGGCCGAGATGGAGCCATAGCTCATGGCGCCGGTGTTGAAACGAGTGACGATCGATTCAACGGGCTCCACCTCCTCCAGCGGGACGGGTGACCTACCGCTCTTGAAGCCGAACAGGCCGCGCAGTGTGCCACCCTCCCTCGAGAGACGGTTGACCTCGTCCGAATACTGCTTGAAGACCTCGTAGCGGCCGGTGCGGGTCGAATGCTGCAGCAGGAAAACCACTTCGGGGGTGAACAGGTGCAGTTCGCCTTCGCGGCGGAATGCGTATTCGCCGCCGACCTCGAGCCGCCGGTGCACACGCTCGGTCGGATTTTCCGGGTACGCCCGCCGATGCCTGACCTTGACTTCTTCCGCGAGCACGTCCAGCGCGACACCTCCGATCTGGCTAGGGGTGCCCGTGAAGTATTCATCGATGACGTGCTTGTCGATGCCGACAGCCTCGAAGGCCTGTGCGGCGGTGTAGGAGGCGACCGTCGAGATGCCCATCTTGCTCATCACCTTCGTCACCCCCTTTCCGAGCGCCTTGAGGTAGTTGCGCACTGCCGCAGCGGGTTCGATGCCGGTGAGCTCACCTTCGCGGATGAGGTCTTCGATGGACTCGAATGCCAGATAGGGGTTGACCGCGGCGGCGCCGAACCCGATGAGCATCGCGATGTGGTGCACTTCGCGGGCGTCACCGCTTTCCACCACGAGGGCGACGGTGGTGCGTTCCTTCGTGCGTACGAGATGATGGTGCACGGCCGAGACGGCCAGCAGGGACGGAATGGGTGCCCGTCTGTGGTCGGAGTCGCGGTCGGAGATGACCAGGGTGCGTGCACCTTTGGCGATGGCGTCGCACGCCCGCACGCGTAGGTCCTCCAGTGCGTCGGCGAGGCCCTCACCTCCCCGCTCGACGTCGTAGAGCGCTTTGAGGACCGCGGTCTTCAGACCGCCCTGCTCGCCGTCATCGTTGATGTGCACGATCTTGTTGAGTTCGTCGTTGTCGAGAACCGGCCAGCGCAGCACGATCTGGCGACACGATGCCGCGGTCGGTTCCAGCAGGTTCTGTTCGGGGCCCATGACGCGGGCCATCGAGGTGACGACCTCCTCGCGGATGGCGTCCAACGGCGGATTGGTCACCTGCGCGAAGAGTTCGACGAAATAGTCGTAGAGCAGCCGGGATCGCTGGGACAGCACGGCTGTCGGGGTGTCGGTGCCCATGGAGCCCAGTGGTTCGGCGCCAGATGCGGCCATGGGGGTGAGCAGGATGCGCAGCTCCTCCTCCGTGTAGCCGAAGGCGATCTGCCTGCGCACGACGGACTCGTGGTTGGGCGCAACGCGGGCGCGGTCGGGCAGCGTCGCGATGTCGAGCAGGCCGGCGTGCAGCCACTCGCCGTACGGCCGATGTCCGGCCAGCGACTCCTTGATCTCGTCGTCACCGACGATGCGGCCGGCGGCGGTATCGACGAGGAGCATCTTTCCCGGCTGGAGCCGACCCTTGGCGACGATCTGCGCGGACGGCACGTCGAGCACACCGCTCTCGCTGGCGAGGATGATGCGGTCGTCGAGTGTGCGCCACCAGCGCCCCGGCCGTAATCCGTTGCGGTCCAGCACCGCTCCCACGAGCGTGCCATCGGTGAACGTAACGCAGGCCGGGCCGTCCCACGGTTCCATCAGTGAGGCATGGAACTGCCAGAACGCCCGTTCGTCGGCGTCCATCGTGGTGTTGTTCTCCCACGCCTCGGGGATCATCATCAGCACGGCGTGCGGCAGGCTGCGCCCACCCAGGTGCAGGAGTTCGAGCACCTCGTCGAACGACGCGGAGTCGGACGCCTCGGGAGTGCAGATCGGTGAGAGACGGGACAGGTCGCCGGGAATCTTGGCGCTGGCGAGCATGGCTTCGCGTGCGTGCATCCGGTTGCGGTTGCCGCGCACGGTGTTGATCTCGCCGTTGTGCGCGACGAAACGGAAGGGGTGCGCCAACGGCCACGACGGGAAGGTGTTCGTCGAGAAGCGGCTGTGCACGATGGCGATCGCACTCATGCACCGTTCGTCGCGCAGATCCGGAAAGTATTGGGGCAGTTGCATTGTAGTGAGCATGCCCTTGTACACCATGGTGCGGCTCGACAGCGATGGGAAGTACACGCCGTTGCGCTCGGCGCGCTTGCGCAGCGGATACACGCGACGGTCGAGATCGATACCGCCGAGGTGGTGCGGCGAGGCGACGAACAGCTGTTCCATGTGCGGCATACAGCCGAGCGCCGTCGCGCCGATCTCGGCGCCGTCCGGGTCGGTGGGGACCTCACGCCAGCCCAGGACGGTGAGGCCTTCCTCGACGGCGATCGCTTCGACGCGTTCGCGAGCGGCGGCTCGCGCGTCGTGGTCTTGCGGGAGGAAGCAGATGCCCGCGGCGAACGCGTTGGCGCCGTCGGAGCTTGGGGGCGGCAGTTCGAAATCGACGGCGGCGCGCAACAGCTCGACGGGCAGCTGGATCAGGATGCCTGCGCCGTCACCGCTGTTGGGTTCGGCGCCCGCGGCGCCACGGTGTTCGAGATGCTCCAAGGCGACCAGCCCGTCGACGACGATGGCGTGAGACCGGCGGCCTTGGATGTCCGCGATCATGGCGACGCCACAGGAATCCGACTCGTTGTCCGGGTCGTACAAGCCTTGTGGCTCGGGGAATGCCGAATAGAGCATCGAGGGAGAACCTCCGCAGTCCGGGGAAATGATGTCCCGGGACTGCTCCGGCCCGTATAGATGTCGCCGCCGCCGCGGCTCCGAAGTCCGATTGTATCAGCGCAGCGCGCTGGCTACCCGTCGAGAACCGTCGGGACCAGCGGGAACCCGGGCAGATTGCGCACCACCGTCCACGCGACGGCGATGGCGATGATGACGACCGCAGAGACCCGCGTCATCCACGGTCGCCCGTTGCTGCGGCACACCAGAATCCACACCAGCAGCAGCGGCAGACCGATCAGCGCGACGACGTTGTCCACGATTGCCGCAGCGAAGTCGAGGTGAAGAACGTCGTGCACCATCCGCAGGCCACCGCAACCGGGGCACCACAGGCCCGTCGCCGCGTGAAAGGGGCACGGAAGGAAGAAGTTCGGTCGATGCGGGTCGCCGAAGCCGATGTAGGCCAGGACACCCGCGAATGCGGCGCCCGTCCCGAGCGCGGTATACAGCCGTCCCCGGCTGGGGGCCGTGCTAAGTGCCATCGCGCAGAGGACGCCCCTCCGGATCGCGCACCTTGTCGGTGAATATCAGAACCGCGTCGACGATCCCCCAGATGACCGCACCGAGCCCGCAGGTCACGAGCCCGACGATGAGCTGGGCGACGCCGAGACCGACCTGGCCGAGATACATGCGGCCGATGCCGACGATCCCGAACAGCCCGAGCAGCTGCAGCAGACCGGCGATCATCTTCGTTTTGTCCGAGAACGGCTCACCAGTCAGCGGGTGACGACCGAATGGCGCACTCGGATCCTGGTAGGCCTGCGGGTACTGGCCCGCAGGTGGCGGATACTGCGGTGCATAGCCGGGCTGCGGCGGAGGCGGCGTCGGCTGGCTTCCAAATTCGTTGCCACCGAACTGCGGTTCAGTCATGACAGACAGCATGCCAGAACGAACTGCGATTACCTTAGGTTTGGCCGCCCACCAGGCGCAGAGTGTCCACGAGACCGGTGATGGGGATGGACGGGTCGATCGACCGCAGCAATCCCAAACCGATGCCGAGCGCCAGCATCACGGTGGCTGTTTCACCGCCGGGCATCTGCGGATCGGGGGCGGTGCCGCCGGATTCGGCTGCCCCGGTGAGTATTTGGAGGATGCCTCCCAGCCTGTCCGCCATGCCGGCCCGCAGCTCGTCATTGCGGCGGGCATGCACGGCGAATTCGACCTCCAGCGAGGTCCACCCCGGATCGCCGATGACCCGTTCCGCCCAGTCGCGAAGTGCCTCGATCCGGGACGCCGCATCAGGCGTGGCCATGATGTCGAGGATCTCGGCCAGCCGCTCCCCTCTGACTTCGTCGAGCACCGCCGTGCACAGCTCGTCCTTGTTGCGGAAGTTCGAGTAGACCGCCCCTTTGGAGCGGCCCGCCGCGTCGGCGACCTTCTCGAGTGACGTCGGGTGATAGCCGTCCTCGAAGAAGAGCCGCCGAGCGGTGCTGACCAGTTCGGATCTGGTCTGCGCCTGACTCTGTGCGCGCGTCATCCTCGGCATGCTCGGGAGTCTAGCCCTTTGACATACTTTTAGACTCTGGATACCGTCAGTATCTCTATGAGAGGAGCGTTCATGGCCTACCCGAAGATCGCGCTCGACGGCGCGGTCGTGGCGGTGACCGGCGGCGCCCGCGGGATCGGCAAGGCGACGGCTGAGCTGTTCGCGTCCAGGGGTGCGGTGGTGTCCATCGGGGATCTCGACCCGGCGGATTCGCCGAACGCCCACGTCCTGGATGTCACATCCCGCTCGTCGTTCGGCGGGTTCGTCGAGGCGGTGATCGCCCGTCACGGCCGCATCGACGTACTCGTGAACAACGCTGGCGTGATGCCGGTGGGCGACTTCCTCTCCGAGGACGACGCGATCAGCAGGACGACACTCGACGTCAACGTATGGGGCCTGATTCACGGCATGAGGACGGTGATGCCGCACATGATCGAACGCGGCCGCGGACATGTCGTCAATGTCGCATCCATGGCGGGCAAGTTGGTGGTTCCCGGCCTCGCGGTCTATAACGCCAGTAAGTTCGCCGCCGTGGGACTGTCCGCCGCGGTCCGTGAGGAATACCGGAATTCGGGTGTCAGCGTCAGCACGGTGCTGCCGAGCGCGGTGCGGACCCGGCTCGCGTCGGGTGTGCCACTGGGGCACGGCATGCCGACGGTCGACGCCGACGACGTCGCGCGGGCGATTGTCGGCAGTATCCGCCGTCGGCGCGCGGAGATCACCGTCCCGCGGTACCTGTCGGGCTGGGATCTCGTGAATGCGGCGGCGCCCGAACCGGTGATGCGGCTGGGCCGCAGGTTGATCGGCGACCGCCGGGCATTGACGTCGGTTCAGCATGATGTGCGCTCGGCCTACGAGGAGTCGATCGCGAGCCAGGCCGCGGATCGATGACAGCGAAGCGCGAGCCGAGAGTCGTCATCATCGGTGCAGGAATTGCCGGGATCGCGACCGCGGTGACGCTGCAGCTCAATGGTTTCCGCGATGTCACGATCCTCGAGAAGGGTTCCGATGTCGGGGGTGTGTGGCACTGGAACCGCTACCCGGGGCTCACGTGCGACGTGCCGTCTCAGCTGTACCAGTTCTCGTTCGCGCCGAAGCCGGATTGGACGGGCCTGTTCGCGCCGGGCGGGGAGATTCAGCGGTACCTTCGCGATGTCGTCGACCGCCAGGGCCTCGAGGGCCGCCTCAGGTTGAACACCGAGGTCGAGTCGGCGGAGTTCACCGGATCCTCTTGGCGTGTGACAACTTCCGCGGGCGACGAATTGGAGGCGGACTTCGTCGTTGCGGCGACCGGGGTGCTGCATCACCCCTTCACACCCGATCTCCCGGGGCTGGACACCTTCGCCGGCGACGTCGTCCACACCGCACGGTGGAGCGACGATGTGGTCACCGACGGGAGGCGCATCGCGGTCATCGGTACCGGGTCGACAGGCGTGCAGGTCGTCTCCGCGCTGCAGCCCGGTGCGGCACACATCAGTCATCTGGTGCGTTCACCGCAGTGGGTCGTATGGGCGCCGATGGGACTCCGTCAGCCGGTGACGGTGAGCAAAGTCCTGCAGAGGCTGCCGGAGCTTCACCGCAGAATCTATGACGTATTGCTCTGGGGTTCGGGCATTCTCGCCGATATCACGACCCGGCCGAGCTGGCGTCGGAGACTCGTCCAGGCGTACGCGCGGTGGTCGCTGCGAACTCAGGTCCGGAATCCGGATCTCCGCGACCGCTTGACCCCCGACTACCAGCCGTTGTGCAAGCGCCAGGTCGTCTCGAGCTCCTACTATCGCGCGATTCGCGCGAAGAATGCCGAGCTTGTCTCGTCGTCGATCGAGCGCATCACTCCTCACGGCATCCTGATGGCAGACGGTCGCGAGATCGATGTCGACCTGCTGGTGATGGCGACCGGCTTTCACGCGCACAACTACATGCGGCCCATGAATTTGCGCGGGCGCGAAGGCATCTCGATCGACGATGCCTGGGCCAAGGGGCCGCGGGCGTACCGGATGACGGCGATTCCTGGGTTCCCCAACCTCTTCACGGTATTGGGTCCCAATTCACCGACCGGCTCGATTTCTCTGCAGTATTCCTCGGAGCTGACGGCTCGTTACATCACACAGTGGCTACGCCGATTCCGTGACGGGGAGGTCGACACCGTCGAGGTGACCGAAGAGGCCACCGCCAAATTCAACGACGACGTCGGCCTGGCCCTTGGCCCGACTGTGTGGAATACCGGTTGCAACTCTTGGTATCTCACCGATGACGGCAATGTCGACCTGTGGCCGTATGACCGTAAGACGATGACCGCGATGCTCAGCCGGCCCGATGATCGCGACTACCACATTCAGAAGGGCGGCGGTTGGTAGTTGGCGGCGAGCCAGGCTTGGCGTTGGCGTTCCTCTTCGGCGATGAGTTCGGTGCGTTCGCGGCGTTCGGCATTGATGCGATCGCGGCGGTCCTGGGCGCGAGTGTGTCTGCGCCGCGGCATCATCGCGGTGCGGTCCGTCGCGGGTGTTTGATCCGGCAGATCGAGGTCCCCGGTGGAAGTGGCCAGCGCGGGGAACATGGCCGCACCGTGAGCTTTGGTGGTGTAGGTGTGCCCGGTCGGCGACGTCAGGGTGATGGTGCCGTCAGGTGACTGCCGATCACTCCAGCCGCAGAACGTTTTGAGCAGATGATGAATCCGGCAGTAGGGCTTGTTGTTCGACGGATGCGTCGGCCCCAACGGGTAGGGCACTGTGTGGTCGATATCGCAGCGCTCAACGGGTCGGTCACAGCCCATCCAGCGGCACGTCAGATCCCGCCAGCCGATGAACTCTTTGGTCTTGGCCGTGGGTTGATACCCCGGACCGGGCGCCACACCGGTCGGCACGATCAGCGGCGTGAGTGTGGCGGTCTTGGCGACCTCGCGCACCGATTCGGCAGGCAGGATCCCCAACCCCCGCAGATACCCCGGCTTATCACTGGACCCGTCCAGGGTGCCCTGCTCGGCCAACACATGAATCACCGCCGATGAGACCGCGGCCAGCTCTGCGACCGCGGGGCAGTCCTCACGCCCACACCGGCAGGCCAGGGTCGCCTCCCCGCGGCCAACAGCCCCGACGGCATCGGCGCGGCGCTGCATCTGGGTGCGCGGGTCGTGCTCACACACCGTGGCGCCCAACGCATCCAACCGTTGGGTGAGCGCAGCGGCGTCGGTGGCGTGGATATGGCCTGACACACACGCCATCCCCGCACTACCGCCGGGCTCCACCTCGAAATACCGGTTCTCCTCGACCTTCGGCGGAATACGCACCCCGGCCGGATCAAACTCAGCCACCCACTGATCCACCCGATCCCGCAACTTGGGCTTGGACAATTTCATCCACTTTTCGCAATGCCGAGCGATCGCCACATCCACCTCGGGCATCAACGCATCGTCCACGTTGTCGGTACGCGCGATGATCATCGACACCATCCGCAGATCGATGGTCCCGCGCACAAACACCTTCGCCACCGTCGGCAGACGATGCGCCAGCGTGCACGCGAACTGCACCTGCCCCACCGCGCGGGAATGGCTGATGTTCTGCACCGCGGACACCTCAGCAGCCACCGCAGCGCAATAATCGACCACATACCACTCCAGATCGGCCAACGCCCCCTGACGGCGCTCATACAACTCCGCGACCGCCAACAACCGCTGCGCCACACACGTCGACTCATAGCGCGTGGCCTCACCCATCACCTCGATGAGATCCCAATCCCGATCACACTCGAACATACGTTCGACACTACAACCCGCCACCGACAAGTCGGCTGCGGGACTAATCTCGCTTGGTTGTGATGTAGTACTCGACGTATGTGCCGTCGACCTTCTTGATCTGCATGTATGCGGTGTAGGGACCCTCGGGACCGGTGAACTGACACTCGAACTGCTGTCCCACAGCCGCTTCCACTCCCGACGGGCATGTGACATCAGTCGGGTGGAAGCCAGTGCTGTCGGAGACGAGGTCGACGATCGTCTGTGCTGCCGCCTCCGGTATGACGGTTACCGTCACAGGCTCGGCGTGCGCGACTCCCGCGACCAGCGCCACACCAGCGACGCTCAGACCACTAGACACCAACAGAGTTGTTGCCAGCCCTGCGATTCGTCGGGTGGTGGATCGGTTCATCCATTGTTCCTTTCACCGCATACGGCCCGGGTGGCCGCTCACGTGAGGATGCAACAGATGCCTTGACGGATTCTTGGAAACTAGATGTGCTTGGCCGCTTCCTGGGCCAGCTGCACGCGCGACGTCAGTCCGAGCTTCGCGTAGATATGCGTCAGGTGCGTCTGCACGGTGCGCGGAGAAATGAATAGGCGCGTCGCAATGTCCTTGTTGGCCATCCCCTCGCTGACCAATCGGACGACATCCAGTTCGGTCGGAGTCAGCGATGCCCACCCACTCGACGGTCGCTTTCTCTCGCCACGGCCCCGCCGCGCGTAGGAAACGGCTTCCTCTGCCGATAAGGCGGCACCCTCAGCCCATGCCGCATCGAAGTCCTCCGCCTCCAACATGCCGCGGAGTGCCGACACCCAGGAGTCATGACGCGCTTGCACGTCTGAAAAGCGGACATTGCCGGTCGTATCGCGAATTGCCTCCGCCGCGCCGAACAACCGGGCCGCTTCGCGCGGGCTCTCACCGACCGCCGCAAGATGCGCAAGGTATTCGAACATCTCGGGAAGATCGAGGTACGAATTCACCACTGCGGCTTCTGCCACAGCCGCGTGGAGGTCGTCCTCCGCCTGCCCGTACGCACCATCGGCGACAGCGACACGGGCACGCGCCAGCAGCGCAGCCGCGTGGTGGCAGCCCCTTCCCTTTGTGGCCGGTACCGCTTCGTCAGCGAGTCGTCGCGCCGTGTCGAGTTCGCCACTCAGAAGAGCAATGCGGGACTGCAACTCCAGATGCATTGCCGACAACTCGGGCAACAGATCCCAGAGCGGCGAGGCATGCTCCAGGGCGTCCGCCGCCTGTTTCGCATTTCCTCTCGCGAAGGCGGCGAGCGCCAGACCAGTAAGGCCATGTGCGAGTTGCAGTCCCCCGATGTCGTTCCCGACGTCGATCGCTTTTCTGGCCGCGGCTTCCGCCGCGTCTATGTCTCCGAGATATGAGAGCGCGTAACTCATGGTCCCGAAATTCATATCGGCCCACATCCCGTCATGCGCCGCCTCGGCTTCCTCGGCGACCATCGCGAACTGCGCCGCGGCCGCGCTCAACTCACCGCGCCACATCTGCGACAGCCCGAGGATCCAACGACACTGCCGTGCTACGAATTTGTCACCGATCCCTTCGGCGAAATCGATTCCCTCACGGGCGATCACGTTCGCCAAGGCGCAGTCGCCGCTCATCATGGCGCCGTACGCTTGCCAACCCAGTATCTGGCTGATCCGCCACTTATCACCTACTACCCGGGCCAGTTCGAGTGCTTCGGCGTAGTACGGCTTCGAAGTGGCAGCGGTGTGCCCGTTGACGCAGCCACTCGCAATCAGAGCCCGGATCAACAGCATCCGATCGTCCGAATCGCGCGCGAAGCGCAGCGCATCCTCCGCTATCTCCGGGCTGATGGTGCCGAGCCACGAGTCGAGCATCGCCTTGTCGGCGAGCGCACGTGCATACGCGGCAGGCGCTGTACCCTCGGCCGCCGCATCGTGGTCCGAGATCGCGATCTCCAGGGCTGCCAGTCCTTCCCGGATCCGACCGCGCGCGAGCCACACTGCCTGCAGCGAGGTGGCGAGCGCGAGCGCGTGTTCGACGTCGGAGCTCTCGCGGCACCACTGGAAGGCCGCGCGCAGATTGTCGATCTCCAGCGCCGCCTGGTTCAGGCGGTGTTCGTGACCGTCGTCGGCCGGGGTGTCGAGCCGTGCGGCCATCGATGTGTAGTGGTCGCGATGACGGGTACGTACGGTGTCGGCCTCACCTGACTCGCCGAGTTTCTCGAGTGCGTACTGGCGCACAGTTTCCAGTAGCCGGTATCTCGTTGGTTCCGCTGCGCTTTCAACCACGACGAGCGATTTGTCGACAAGCAGGGTGAGCTGGTCGAGGACCTGATACCGCTCCACGTCGCCACCGCCACCCACTGCTTCTGCCGCGTCGAGGTCGAAACCACCCATGAACGCCGCCACGCGACGGAACAGGATGTGTTCGGGCTCGGTCAGCAGTGCGTGCGACCAGTCCACCGAAGCACGCAACGTCTGCTGGCGTCGCACCGCGGTGCGCGCACCTCCGGTGAGCAACCGGAATCGGTCGTGCAGGCTGGCGAGCAGGTCGACGATCGACAGCGCTCGCACGCGGGCAGCGGCCAATTCGATCGCCAGCGGCATACCGTCGAGGCGCCGGCATATCTCGGCGACAGCCGAAGCGTTCTCGTCGGTTATGTGGAAGTCGGATCTGACCTTGCGCGCCCGTTCGACGAACAGGTCGACGGCTTCCGGCTCCACCGGCAACGACGGCACCCGCCACGTCAACTCACCGGGCATACCGATTGGTTCGCGGCTGGTGGTCAGCAGTGTCACCGACGGACATCCACGGAGTAGCTCAGTGATCATGGTGGCCGACGCGTCGAGCAGGTGCTCGCAGTTGTCGAGCACGATGAGCATCCGGTGGTCCCCGACGTGGCGGACCACGCTCTCCGCCGCCGAACTTCCCGGCTGATCCGGCAGGCCAAGAGCACGGGCCACAGTCACAGCCACGACCACCGGATTAGTGATCGGTGCGAGATCGACATACCAGACCCCGCCTGCGAATTCGCCCGCGATCGACGCGGCTATCTCAACAGCGAGCCGCGTCTTTCCGGATCCACCTGCGCCCGTCAGAGTCACCAGCCGGTTCTGCGAGAGGCGTGCACGGACGTCTGCCATCTCAGCGGTGCGGCCGACGAAACTCGTCAACTGCGCCGGAAGGTTCTGTGTCGCAAGACTGCTGGGAGCTCGAAGCGGAGGAAACTCATTCCGGACATCTGGATGGCTCAGCTGCGCCACGCGCTCGGGGCGTGGTAGATCGCGAAGCTCATGCCTACCCAGATCGTTCAGCCACGCGTCCTCGGGAAGGGCATCGAGGACCAGGTCATGCGTCGTTCCGGAAAGCAGCGTCTGACCGCCATGTCCCAAATCACGCAGGCGGGCGGCCCGATTGATCGTCGGGCCGATGTAATTGCCCTCGTCGCGCAACTGGATCTCGCCGGTGTGCACACCGATGCGTAACCGGATCGGTGCGAGCGGCGCGCGCTGCAAGGCCAGCGCACACGCCACTGCATGGCTCGCCCGGGCGAACGCCACCACGAAGCTGTCGCCCTCCCCCTGCTCGACTGGCCGCACTCCGTTGTATGCCGCGGTGAGCTCGGCCAACGTCGAGTCCAGCAGGGTGATCGCTGCCGCCATCTCGTCGGGCTGGGTCTCCCACAACCGCGTCGATCCCTCGACGTCGGCGAGCAGCAGCGTCACCGTCCCTGTCGGCAGTTGGCTCACGGCAAGGTCGCTCCAGTCAGTCGTGGTCATGCTAATCAGAGTGCGACCTGCAGCAACGCAGAACATCGGCGAAAGCGCGCATTTCAGCTCTGCCGGGCTGCCTCCTGCGCCAGCTGCACGCGCGACGACAGACCCAGCTTTGTGTAGACGTGGGTCAAATGCGTCTGCACCGTGCGATGCGAGATGAAGAGTCGGGCAGCGATGTCTTTGTTGCCGAGCCCCTCTTGAACAAGGCGGACGACATCCACCTCGGTGGGCGTCAGCGAATCCCACCCACTCGACGGGCGCTTGCGCTCCCCTCGACCACGTTGCGCGTAGGCGATCGCCTCCTCGAAAGACAGCGCGGCACCCTCATCCCAGGCGGCACGGAAAGCTGCATCACGCAAGGCTTTCCGAGCCTCCGCACACGACTCTTCGTACAGAGGTTGATAGAAAACGAATCTCTGTACTTCACCTGTTCGTCGCCTGAGTGAATCTGCCGCACCGAACAGCCGCGCTGCCTCCTGGTGACTGCCCGAGCCGCACGCGAGCGCCGCGCGCAACTCGAGAATGTCGGGGACGCTGTGCCGTATCTGCACCTCAACAGCAGATGTGAGCGCGTCGTGCACGTCGGTTTCGGCGAGGTCCGGGCGTCCTTCGGCGAGAGCCACCCGGGCACGCACATTCAGCGCCATGGAGCGATGCCAACCCGACATCTGCGAAACGGCTTCGTCAGCTAGCTGCCGCGCGGTGACGATGTCCCCGACCTGAAGGGTGGTCAGTGCGAGGATCGTTATCACGACGGTGTCACGCTGGATGCCTGGCTGTGGCCACGCCAACTCGGCTTCGCGGTGCGCCGTGCGGGTATCCCCTTCGGCCGCCGCGACCAAGGCCAAACCCGCGTGACCGAGGGCGGCGTGCGACAGAAGCTCTCCGTCGGACTCCACGAGCTCGACGGATGCGGCACGTGCCCCTGCCGTATCCCCTTGATAGAGGAGCGCATAGCTCATGGCAGCCAGGTTGATGGCCCACATGACCGGGTCATGCTGAGCCGTCGCTTCTTCGGCCAAACCGGTGAACCGCTCACCGGCTTCGGCCAAATTGCCCTGAAACCAATCCGCCATTCCCAGACACCAGCGGCATTGTCGGGAGTCGTACCCGTTGCCGATGGCGTCGGCGATTTCGAGACCTTCTTCCGCGGCTGTGCGGGCCAGCACCGGATCCCCCGAAGACATGATCGCCAGCGTCGCCTGACGGGCGAACACCTGACTCAGGATCCAGCCGTGGTCCGCCTCACGTGCCAGCGCAATGGCCTCGGCGATGAACGGTGCTACCCCGACAGCGTCGCGCCCGCTGCCACGGGCACGGGCGGACAACGTCCACGCCAGCACGACCGGATCGCCGGCCTCCCGTGCAATCGCTATGGCCTGGTCGGCAAGCTCGGTGCGGTCGACGCCCAGCACCACCCCGCCCAAAAGCGCCTTCTCCGCCATGGCCCATGCGCGGGTGGAAGCTGCCGCCTCGACTCCTGAGTCCTTCTCGGCGTCGAACGCCAAGTCAAGCCAGGCCAATCCTTCGCGGAGCTTGCCTCTTCCGATCCACAGGGGCGTGAGCGACACCGCCATACCCATCGCGGTCTCGATCTCGCCACCTTCGAGACTCCATGCGAAGGCCGCCCGCAGATTGTCGATCTCGCATTCCATCTGCTCGAGCAGTTGCTCGTACCCCTTACCCGCAGGGGCATTCAGGGCCGCCGCGACGGCGACGTAATGGTCGCGGTGACGTGAACGGACCGTACCGGCCTCGCCGGACTCACCGAGCTTCTCCGAAGCGTACTGACGGACGGTTTCGAGCAGCCGGTACCGCGTACGCCCCCCGCGTTCCTCGGCGATCACCAGCGATTTGTCGACCAAGAGACCCAGCATGTCCAGAACCTGGTACCGCTCCACGTCATCACCACCACCGACTGTCTGCGCGGCGTCCAGATCGAATCCGTCCATGAACGGAGCCAGTCGCCGGAACAGGACCCGCTCCGCCTCCGTCAGCAAGGCGTGCGACCAGTCGACCGATGCGCGCAGCGTCTGCTGGCGGCGGACCGCGGTACGCGACCCACCTGTCAGCAGTCGGAACCGGTCATGGAGGCTGTCCAGGATGTCGTTGAGCGACAGGGCACGAATTCGCGCCGCTGCGAGTTCGATTGCCAACGGCATGCCATCGAGGCGCCGACAGAGTTCGGTGACCGAAGCGATGTTGTCGTCGGTCACTGTGAAATCGGGCCTGGCTCGCCGGGCACGATCGACGAATAGGCTCAGCGCTTCGGAATCCGACGGGAGCGAAGGCACGCGCCACGTTACTTCGCCGGGCACTCCGATCGGTTCGCGGCTGGTCGTCAAGAGCGTGACGCCGGGGCACCGATCGAGCACGGTGGTGATCAACGCGGCGCTGGCATCCAGTAGATGCTCACAGTTGTCAAGTATCAACAGCATCGTCCGGCCGGACACCGACTGGACGATTGTGTCCATCGCCGAGCTGCCTTGTTGCTCAGCAAGCCCGAGTGCACGGGCCGCAGTAACCGGTACGAGCTCGGGAACTGTGATCGGCGCCAGGTCCACATACCAAGTACCGTCGCCGAATTCGGCCATTCGATCGGCAACCTCGACTGCCAGCCGCGTCTTGCCCGCGCCCCCTGCCCCGGTGAGTGTCACGAGCCGATTCTCGTTCAACATGCGACGCACTTCTGCGATCTGCGGCTCCCGTCCGACGAAGCTCGTCAAGTGGGTCGGCAGCCGTCGGATGGTGACGGTCTTCGCGACACGAAGCGGAGGAAAGTCGTTATGGATGTCCGGATGGCACAGCTGCACAACGCGTTCGGGCCGTGGCAGATCGCGCAATGCGTGCGTACCAAGGTCATTCAGCCATGAATCAGCGGGGAGATGGTCGACGACCATCGCCTCCGTCGCACCTGAGAGCAGAGTCTGCCCACCGTGACCGAGATCCCGCAGCCGTGCCGTGCGGTTGATCGTCGGGCCGATGTAATTGCCCTCATCGCGCAGCTGGATCTCACCGGTGTTGATCCCGATGCGCAACCGGATCGGCGCCAACGGAGCCCGCTGCAACGCCAACGCACACGCCACCGCATCACTCGCACGCGCGAAGGCCAGCACGAAACTGTCGCCCTCACCCTGCTCGATCGGCCGCACCCCGTTGTGCACCGTCATCAGCTGAGCCAACGTCTCGTCGAGCCGCCTGATCGCCGAGCTCATGTCCTTCGGCTGTGCCTCCCAGAGCCGCGTAGAACCCTCGACGTCTGCCAGCAGCAGCGTCACGGTTCCGGTCGGCAGCCCACTCACGCCCAGTTCGCTCCACTCAGTCGCGCTCATGCTAATCAGCGTGCAGGAGACGCGTAGTGCAAAACATCAGCGTATGCGCGTATATCTACGACCCTCGGCAGGGCAAAAATACGATCTTCGGCCGATCTAGTCCGCAGGCGGACGCCAGATAGTCGAAGCATGACCACAACGATTGCGACCGACCTGCCAACCATCGCCTATGACCACGCCGCCGGCCCCGACGAGGCTCACGCGCTGATCCGACAGGCCCGCCGGCAAGGGCCCGTTGCCATGGGGCCGCACGGACCGGAGGTGCTGTCTTACGAGCTCGTCCGGACCGTGCTGCGGGATGACCGCTTCGCCATGCCGAAGGGTCTGACATTGGCGGTGCAGGGCATCACGTCCGGCGAGCTGTGGGACCTGTCCCTCAAGGGGCTCCTGAGCCTTGACGGCGAAGCACACCGGCGTCAGCGCCGACTGGTATCGAAGGCGTTCACGCCCAGGGCCGCGGAACGTCTGCGCACCACGTGCACCGACATCATCGGTGAACTCATCGACAGCCATGCGAACAACGGCCGCTGCGATGTGGTCACCGACGTCGCCCGGCAGTACCCGATTCCCGTCATCTGCGCACTGCTCGGGACACCACGCGAAGACTGGCACCTGTTCTCCGCCTGGGCCGACGACATCTTCAAGGCCTTCGACTGGAACGTCGTCAACGACGAACCCGACATCATGCGCGCATGACGTGCACTCGAGCGCTATGTCGACGAGATGGTGACCAGCAGGCGAGACGCGCTGACCGACGACCTGCTCTCCGACATGATGCGCGCGGAGGTCGACGGCGACAGTCTGACCCACGACGAGCTGCTCACCCTCGCCGCGACGCTGCTGATGGCCGGAACCGATACCACCCGAAACCAATTGGCCGCCGCGGTGCAGGTGTTCTGCAACCACCCGGACCAGTGGCGCTTGCTGGCCGAGCGCCCGGAGCTCGCGGTGCAGGCCGTGCACGAGGTGATGCGCTACTCCCCGGTCATTCTGAACACGATCCGCGTACCGGCCGACGACGTCGAGCTCGCAGGCGTTCCGATCCCCGCGGGCACGCTCGTCATCGCCAATACCGCTGCGGCCAACCGTGACCCCGCCGTCTACGCCGACCCCGATCGCTTCGACATCACGCGTGAAGACGCCCCGGCGATGCTGACCTTCGGCGGCGGCGCGCACTACTGCCTCGGTGCGCACCTCGCGCGGATCGAACTCGCCGAGGCGTTGACCACCATGGCGCGGCGCATGCCGGACATCCGTAGCGCCGGCGCCGTGCCGTGGAAGTCGATGACGGGCATCACCGGACCGGTGAGCCTGCCCGTCGAATTCACAGCCTGCGCCTGAGCCGATCCCGGTACGACCGGCCGTCCGGGTCGTAGGTCAGGCGATACACGGGTTCGGCCCAGAGTCGCGTGAACATACTCGGGCGTTCGGCATGATGCGGCCGCAGCCGTCCCGGCGGCCTGGCGCCTTGGCGCCCATTTGCGTGCCAATCCTCCAAAGCCTGTGCACTGGCGACGATCTCGTTTACCGCGGCGGCCGGATCGGTGAGTCCCCGGTCGTCGCTGCCGTCGTCGGCGCGGTCGAGGTGTTCGCGTAGGAGCCGAAGCCTCAGGTCGCGTGCGAACACCCCATCGGTGTCGAGCACGGCGCAGGTCAATTCGCTGTCGTGGGTCCAGGACCGCCGGTTGAGGTTGTCACTGCCGACACAGGACCAGACGTCGTCGATCACACACACCTTAGCGTGCACGTAAACTGGTGTGCCCTCGTGGTTCTCGACGTCGAAGATGTGCACGCGCTCCGGGCTGGCCGCATGACAGGTCTCGAGCGCCTGCCAGCGCCCGATGAGGTTGGGTGGCAGCTCGAGCCGCCCGTCGACGTCGGGATAGCGCGGAATCACTGCGACGAGGTGCAGGTCCGGATTGTCTTTCAGCGCACGGGCGAACAGCTTCGCCACCCGTTTGGACCACAGGTACTGATCCTCGACATAGATCAGCTGGCGCGCCCGCGGCACCACCTTGTTGTAAGCACGCGCGATACTGCGCTCACCGTTGGGCGCGAAGTCGTACGCGAAGTGTGCATCGGGATAGGTGCGCAACACCTGAATCGCATGCGGTCCACACGGGGGCGGATCAGGCGGCTGCTCGGGCAACGGATCCGCGTTCATATCCGCACCACCGAACTTGTCCCGCAGCCACGCGAACGGGTTCAGCATGTCCAGGGAAGCGGGGTCGTTCCAGCGCTCGCGGAATGTCGCGTCGAGGGCGCCCACCGCGGGACCCTGGACCTTCAGTTGGACGTCGTGCCATGGCGGGTTGTCGCCGTATCGCTTGGCCATCTGCACGGCCTGCGGGTCGCCGCGGTGCGACGCGTCGTCGCGGCGGGAATGGCACAGATCGATGCCACCCGCGAACGCGACGTCCTTTTCCGGCTCGCCAGGGTGTCTGATGACGACCAACTTCTGGTGATGCGAACCGCCGATGCGGACGCGTTGATCGAGCAGCACCTCTCCGCCCGCGCGTTCGATCGCCTCACCGAGGTGCCGGTTCTCCTCTTCGCTGTAGGCGAGCTTGTCCAGATGAGACCGCCACACCAAACCCTTGACGACGACGCCGCGTTCGGCGGCGCGGCAGAACAATTCCCGGATGGTCGGGCCGCCGTCGCGCATCTTCTGGTCGGGATCGCCCCGCCAGTCCGTGAAGAACAGATGGTCGCCCGCGCGTAGTGCTTCCACCTCCGTGACGAGCTGATCGAAGTACGTCGCGCCGTGGATCAGCGGCTCGGCCCGATTGCCTTCACACCAGGCGGGCACCGCGGAATCCGGGTTACCGCGCTCGTCTTCGGTCAGGAACCACTCGGCCAGCACAGACACGCCGTGGAATGCCCACTTCTCGAAGTATTTACGCACAGCCGGGGTGTGCGAAGATCCCGGCATGCCGTTTATCCGGCGCCTGCTCGTGGCGCTTTGCGTCCTTGTCCTGACCGCTGGTTGCAGTCCAGGCGCCGCGCCGGGCGAATCACCGACGACGAAGGCAGGCGGCGACAACGCCAAGGCCGACGCGGTGATGAGCGCCGTGCGCGACGTGATGGCCTCCGAGCATCTGAAGGCGGCCATCGTTCGGGTCACCGTCGACGGGCAGGAGATCGTCACCGAGGCCCTCGGCGAGTCGATGACCGGCGTGCCCGCCGACACCAGCATGCACTTCCGCAACGGCGCGGTCGCCATCTCGTATGTCTCCACGCTGCTACTCAAGCTCGTCGACGAACAGAAGGTCAGCCTCGACGACAAGCTGTCGAAGTTCCTGCCCGAGATACCGCACGCCGACCGCGTCACCCTCGGCGAGCTCGCCCGAATGACCTCGGGTTACGTCGATTACGTGATCGGCAACACGAAAATGAACGACGCCGCGTACGCCGATCCGTTCCGGCGCTGGACGGTGCACGAGCTGCTGCAGTACGCCGTAAACCAGCCGTTGCTCTACGAGCCGGGGACCAACTGGAACTACGCGCACACCAACTATCTGCTGCTCGGGCTCGCGCTGGAGAAGGCCACGGGCGAGGAGATGCCGAAGCTGTTGTCGGAGAAGATACTTCGACCGCTGGGGCTGACGAATACCGTCAACTCGCTGACCCCGGAGATTCCGGCACCTGCATTGCACGCGTTCAGCTCGGAACGTCGCGAGTTTCTCAAGATCCCGCCGGGCACACCGTTCTATGAGGAGAGCACCTTCTGGGATCCGTCGTGGACCATCACCCACGGTGCGATCCAGACCACCGACATCTACGACATGGAGGCCACGGCCGTCGGCATCGGTTCGGGGCGGCTGCTGTCGCCGGACTCGTACAAGAAGCTGGTCTCCACCGACCTTCGCGGCAAGACCCACAAACAGCCCGGCTGCACCACGTGCGAAGCGATGGATGACATCTACACCTACGGCACCGGCCTCGTCGTCTCCGGGAACTGGCTGCTGCAGAACCCGCTGATGTCGGGGTACGCCGGCGTCGAGGCCTATTTACCTTCGCAGAAGATCGCTATTGCCGTCGCGGTCACGTATCTGCCCGAGGCCTTCGACGACCAGGGCAATTACCCGAACGCCGCAGACACCCTGTTCCGCAAGATCGGTGCCGTCCTGGCACCCGATGATGCGCCACCGGTCCGCGCGCCGAAATAATGTAGCCGTGGCACCCAAGGTCCTGTTCCTCTACAACGAGCATCTCGCGACCGAAGCGCTCCTCGGTGACGCCTTCGCAGAGCAGGGCTTCGACGTGGACACGTTCGAGGTCGTACCCGCCGAGCACATCGACGATCCGGCAGTCGACGTGACGTTTCCGGATCCGGGGAGCTACGACGTCATCGTTCCGCTTGGCGCGCGGTGGCCGGTCTACGACGAGGCGCTACGCCGCAGTTGGGTGAGCTCCGAGATGCAGCTGGTGCGCGACGCGAGCGATGCCGGGGTGGCGCTGCTCGGCGTCTGCTTCGGCGGACAGCTGCTGGCCCAGGCGTTCGGCGGCTCGGTAGCGCGGTCATCGCAGCCCGAGATCGGCTGGTATGACGTCACAAGCGACAAACCGGATCTGATCCCCGCCGGACCGTGGTTCCAGTGGCACTTCGACCGGTGGACGCTGCCGCCCGGCGCCATCGAGGTCGCCCGCACCCCGAACGCATCACAGGCGTTCGTGCTGGGTCGCGCGCTCGCGCTGCAATTCCACCCGGAGGTCGACGCCGCGCTGCTGGAGCGCTGGCTGGTCGACGACTATGCGGGCGAAGTGACCGACTTCGGCCTCAGCCACGATGGATTACTCTCCCGCACAACGGAACTCGCCCAGAGTGCGTCAGCGAGGGTGCGCGACCTGGTGAGCGGTTTCGTGACCCACGTCGTTCGTCAGCCGTGCCCCAGCTCGTGAGCGAGCGCGCCGTCGATGCCGGGGTGCCGGAATCGGTGGCCCAGCGTCTCGAGTTTGGTGGCCGCCACCCGCTGGTCGGCCTCGGCGAGCTCGCGTGACCCCTGCGTCCCAAGAAGCAGCCGCGGCCCGAACGACGGCACCGGGAGCACGGCCGGACGGTGAAGAACTGCGGCGAGCGCCTTGGTGTATTCGGCATTGCGCACCGGCGCAGGCGCGACGGCGTTTACCGGGCCGGAGAGCCGGGCGTCGTACAGCGCGCGGTAATAGACGTCGAGCAGATCGTCGAGTGCGATCCATGACAACCACTGGCGGCCACTGGCGACGCGGCCGCCCAGTCCGGCGGCGAACAGCGGACGCAGCAGACGCAGCGTGCCGCCGCGGGCGGACTGCACGATCCCGGTTCGCACGTTGACCACCCGAAGTCCCGCGTCGGCGGCGGGCTTGGTGGCGGACTCCCAATCCGCGACGACGTCGGCGAGAAAACCGTCGCCGCGCACGCTTTCCTCGCACAGCACGGCGTCGCCGCGGTCGTATCCGTAGATCCCGATCGCCGACGCGCAGACGAACGGACCCGCAAACCCACTGGCGGCAGCGACTTCGGCCAGCCTGCGGGTCGGCTCGATCCTGCTGTCGCGGATGGCCTCCTTGTGCGCGGACGTGAACCGCCCCGCGATCGAGGCGCCGGCGAGGTGCACCACGGCGTCGACACCCGACAGCAGGTGAGCGGCCGGGCGGTCCGGATCCCATTGCCGCTCGTCCTGGGACTGCGCCGCATGCCGGACCAACTTGATCACCCGGTGCCCACCGGTGCTCAGGAACGCCGACAAGGCGGTGCCGACCAGACCGGTCGCGCCGGTGATGGCCACAACCAGCGGCTGCAGACCCGCGTCACGGGCGTCGCGATGGGCGGCGAGATCGTCGGCGAGCTGGCGGTGCCGGTAGGCGAACATCGGACGCAGGGCCGCGGCGGGCACCGGGGCGTCGATGCGGTCGTACACCCGTGTTCCCGACCCCGCCTCGGCGAACTCATGTGTATGGGTCCACCGCCCGACGATCCGCGGCGGCCACGACCTCGGGCCCCGCGAGGAGAGCACGTCGACGAACCGATGCGGCGGGTCGTACCTGGTGGCGTCGTGCTGCGCGATCCAGCGCAATCCCCCCGGCAGACCCAGCACGGCGCGGCCGTCGGCCAGCGAGTCGGCCTCGGCCACCACCTTCATCGGCTGCCACGGCGGCACCAGACGCCGCATCGCGCCGGGGCGCGAGTGCCATTCGAATACTTCGGTCAGGGGATGGTCGACGACGGTCTCGGATTCGATACCCACAAATCAATATTCGCAGCCGCGGCCGCGACGGATTGCCCCCAGGCTGGGTACTCACGGTCATAGGCTGAATTTCTCGAAAGATTAGATGCGATGAGCGGCTTGGGTGGACTGACCCGCCGAGATGCGGGTCGTGTGTTCCGGGACCGCCGGGAGGCCGGCGACGTCCTGGCGCAGAAGCTGGCCACCTACCGCGATGCGAAAAATCTGCTTGTGCTCGGGCTGGCTCGCGGCGGCGTCCCGGTCGGCTGGCAGGTCGCTAGTGCCCTGCGCGCTCCGCTGGACGTGTTTCTGGTTCGCAAGCTCGGCGTCCCGCAGTGGCAGGAGCTTGCGATGGGCGCGCTGGCGTCGGGCGGTGGCGTCGTGATCAACGACAGCCTGGTGCGCAGCCTCGGAATCAGCGACGACCAACTGCAGGACGCGATCGAGCGCGAAACCGACGAACTACACCGGCGAGAAGAGGCCTACCGCGGGGGACGTCCGCCGATCGACGTGGCAGGCAAGACCGTGATCCTGGTCGACGACGGCATCGCCACCGGTGCCAGCATGCTGGCGGCGGTACGTGCGGTGAAGGCCGACGCCCCGGCTCGGGTCGTGGTCGCGGTGCCCGTCGGGCCGCCGTCGACATGCCGCGAGCTCGCGACCGAAGCCGACGAGGTGATCTGCGCGATGATGCCGCCGGGATTCGAAGCCGTGGGTCAGGTGTTCGTCGATTTCCATCAGGTCAGCGACGACGAAGTACGCGAATTGATCGCTACCGCAACGGTTTAGCGATTGCGGTCTTCGCTGGCGACATCGTCGGCCTGCTCGACGACCGTCGTCTCCGCTTCGTATTCGGGCTCGTCGGCGGGCGCAGCGGATTCCTCCGGATACTCCTCGTCGAACTCCACGACCGTGCCGCCCTCGACCTCGTCCGCGGCGTCACCGCGGGACCGATCCCGCACCGCATCCACGATCAGCAGCACCACGCCGATGACGCTGGCTCCGATGCACACCCATGCGATCAACTCGTTGCTGGTGACGACTGCGGTCACCAGCGCGGCAAGGCCTATGACTGCGAGCACGAGAGCAACGATCAGCATTGATCAACCCTGAGTTGTCGGGACGCGGACTGCGAGATGTCCGTGGCTAGTTGTTGCCGCGGTTGAACTGGTTGAAACCGCCGGCATCGTTGTTGGCGCCGGAGTCCACCGGGGCGGCAGAACCACGCTGGCCGAGCTCCTCGAGCTGTGATTCCAGGTAGGTCTTGAGCCGTGTGCGGTACTCCCGCTCGAACGTGCGGAGCTGTTCGAGGCGACCCTCCAGCACCGTGCGCTGCTGATTGATGGTGCCCATGATCTCGGAATGCTTGCGCTCGGCATCGGCCTGCAGGGCGTCGGCCTTCTCCTGCGCCTGCCGCAGCTGCGCCTCCGACCTGGTCTGCGCATCGGTGAGCAGGGCGTCGGCGCGCTGACGCGCCTCGGCCACAGTGGTCTCTGCGGTCTGCCGCGCCTCGCTGACCATGGCATCGGCCTGGGCACGTGCGTCGGCGAGCAGCTTGTCGGACTCGGCCTTGGCGGTACCCGTCAACCGGTCGGCGGTGTCCTGGGCCAGGGCCAGCACACGTGCGGCCTTGAGCGCCTGATCATCGCTGACCGACGAGGTCGGGGCCGCCTCGTACACCGGCTGCGGTGTCGGCTCGGGCGCGGGCGCAGGTGTCGGCGCGGGCTCGTACTGCGGAATCGACTGGGTCGGCTGCGCGCCACCACCGGAGTTGGCGGTCGCCAGATCCTGGTCCAGCTCGGCCACGCGCTGACGGAGGTCGGCGTTCTCCTCGATGAGGCGAGTCAGCTCGTTCTCAACCAGGTCGAGAAAGGCATCGACCTCGTCCTCGTTGTAGCCGCGCTTGCCGATGGGTGGCTTGCTGAACGCAACGTTGTGAACGTCGGCGGGTGTGAGCGGCATTGTCTGCCCCCTTGGAGTCTGGACCGTAAACCGATCTCAAAGTGTAAGGCTCGGATCAGGCACTGAACGTAACTGGCGCCCATCCTGTCACACCAGACCCGGCGGTTGCATGAGAGCCCAATAATTAAGAGCGAATTTCAATCTTCCCCGCCATAGCGCTGCGATTCGATCGCCGAATATCGACCTCGGCAAATCCCCGGATGGCGTCGCTCACAATGTCCAAAAACGGGGCCGGCGGCCGGTTCTCAGACCGCTGCGCCGAATGCCAACTGCATGCCGATGAAGGCCACAAGCAGCAACACCATGATGGACAGGTCGAACCTGACCGCACCTATCGTGAGCTGCGGAATGAGTCGACGCAGCAGCTTCACGGGCGGGTCGGTCACGGTCATGATCAATTCGAGGATCACCACCGTCAGCCCCCTGGGCTGCCAATCGCGGGAAAACGAGCGGATGAACTCGACCACGACCCGGGCGATCAGCAGCAGCCAGAATACGAACAGGGTGAAACCCAGGATGTCGAAGAAGAGCGCCAACTAAGCCGACCTCACTACACATGTGACATTCGATACAGGCACGAACCGCGCACGCCCGAAACCGGAACGCTGTGCGCGACGCCGCCAGCCTACCTGGCGGGTTCGCGCACAGCGCTTCGGCTGATAAGCCCTACTGAGCGGGCCTATTGATATGCGTAGAAGCCGGCTTCAGCGATGCGACGGCGTTGCTCGGCCGTGACGTCGACGTCGGCGGGCGACAGCAGGAAGACTTTCGTGGCGACCTTGTCGAAGGAGCCGCGCAGCGCGAACGCCAACCCGGCCGCGAAGTCGACCAGCCGCTTGGCGTCGGCGTTGTCCATCGTCACCAGGTCCATGATGACCGGGGTTCCGTCGCGGAACCGCTCGCCGATGGTGCGGGCCTCGCCGTAATCCTTGGGACGCAGCGTGGTGATCTTGGACATCGGGCTGCCCGCCTCGAAGAGTTCGGCCATCCGGCGCGGATCCATCGCGAGTGCTCCGCGCGTGGAGCCGCGCAGCGCACCCAGTCGCGAGGAAGCCCGATCGAATTCGCGCGGGCCTCGCAGCCTCGGCTCGAAACGATCCTCGTCGCGGAACCCTCCGCGATACCCGGCGGGCGCCTCGTCGTATTCGTCGTAGCCGCCCCGATGTCCGGGTTGGTAGCCGTCGTCCTCGAAGCGGTCTTCGCGCGGGCGGCGCGATGAGTAGCCGCGCGACGCACCGCGCTCGTCGTCTTCGTAGTACTCGTCGTCATAGTCATCCATCGGCGCCATCCCGAAGTACGCCTTGACCTTGTGGAGTGTGCTCATCGCTCGACCCTTCTTGACCGTCGCTCTGGTGTCTGTGATGAAGATGTGACTGGAGTGACTACTCCTGGAGACGTTAAAGGACGTTGTCCCAATAGCGCGGTACCGACACGCACACACGTCGAGCCGTGTTTGACTGCCGCCTCCATGTCGCCGGACATGCCTGCGGAGAGCTCGAGGCGCTGTGAATAGTTGCGCTGTACCCGCCCAAGCTCGGATTGCAAACGCGCGAACGCCGCGTCCGGGTCGGCTCCCAGCGGCGGAATTGCCATGAGCCCCACGAACTCCAGGCCCTCGCCGGCTTGGGCCGCGGCGCACACCGCATCGACCGACTCGGGGTCGCCGACGTCCACGCCTCCGCGTTTGGCGTCCCCGTCGAGACTGATCTGTATATAGATGCGAAGCGGCGCGGTCCGGTCGCCGTCGTCGAGTGCTTGGGCCGCCGCGCGGTTCAGCGCATCGATGACCCGCACGCCGTCGACGGAGTGCGCGGCATATGCCCAGCCCGCGATCGACCGTGCCTTATTGCGCTGGATCCGCCCGACCATGTGCCAGCGAATGGGTGCACCGCCTACAAGATTGGCGACCTCTTCCGCTTTATTCACCGCTTCCTGTTCGCGTGATTCGCCAAAAGAGTCGCAGCCCGCTCGATGCAGAATTGATACGTCGGTGGCCGGGAAGAATTTGGTAATAGGGAGTAATTCAATTTCGTCGGAATTGCGTCCGGCAGCGTCGGCCGCCGCGGTCAGCCGGGCGCGGACGGCAGCCAGCGACTCGGCCAGCTCCAGTTCGCGAGTAGTCGCCACGGCCGCAGTCACTCCATCCACACCAGGGACGCGAGCCGTCCCGTCGGCGCATTGCGGCGGTGGCTGTACAGGTTGCGGTCCTCGACCGTGCAGCGCGGGTCGACGTCGATGCTCGTGATTCCCAAATCCCTTAGCTGCCGGGCGATTCCGGCCCGCAGGTCCAAGCCCGGCGTGTTCGCGGCAGTGGTCGTGCGACTGCCGGGCAGGCTGGCCTCCACCTCCGCGGCCATCTCCGCGGGGACCTCGTAGTTGCGTCCGCTGACCGAGGGGCCCAGCAGCACCGAGATGTCCTCGGCGCGCGCGCCGACCTCGAGCATCGCCTCCACCGTCCGCACCACGACGCCGTTCTGAGCCCCGACCCGTCCGGCGTGAACCGCGCCGACCACGCCGGCGCGGGCGTCGCCCAATAAAACGGGGACACAATCGGCGGTCACGACGGCCAAGGCCAAGCGCGGCCTGGTGGTAACCAGGGCGTCGGTTTTTTCGACCACCTCGGCCGGGTGCTCGTCGACCACGACGACCCGATCTCCGTGCACCTGGTTCATCCAGACGACGCCGTCGTCCCCCAGTCCGAGCGCGCCGGCGAGCCGCTTGCGGTTGGCCGCGACGGCGGCGGGGTCGTCACCGACGTGGTCGCCGAGATTGAAGGTGTCGAACGGCGGTGCAGAGACGCCACCGGCGCGGGTTGTGGTCACGCGGCGAATACGAACGGTCACGTCCGCCAGTATCGCTGCGATATCAGTGGCGCATGAACGGCGGCACGTCGACATCGTCGTCGTCGTCCCCGCCGCCGATACTGACCGTCGCGCCATTGGTGTGCACGGGCACACTGGCGGCATCGGCCGGCTCGAACAGCTGTGAGGTCACCTTGCCCGCGGCCCCGGCCGCGATGGCCTGCCCGGCGCCGACCACAGGCTTTCGTCCCGGCCCGGCCGAGTCGAAGCCCGCGGCGATGACCGTGACCCGTACCTCGTCGCCGAGCGAGTCGTCGATGACCGTGCCGAAGATGATGTTCGCCTCGGCGTGGGCCGCCTCCTGCACCAGCGAGGCGGCCTCGTTGATCTCGAACAGACCGAGGTCACTGCCACCTGCGACCGACAGCAGCACGCCCTGGGCGCCCTCCATCGAGGCCTCGAGGAGCGGCGAATTGATAGCGATCTCGGCCGCTTTCAGCGCACGACCGTCGCCGCGAGCCGAGCCGATGCCCATCAACGCGGTGCCCGCGCCGCTCATGACGCCCTTGACGTCGGCGAAGTCGACGTTGATCAGGCCCGGCGTGGTGATCAGGTCGGTGATGCCCTGCACGCCGTTGAGAAGCACCTCGTCGGCGCTGCGGAAGGCGTCCATCAGCGACACCGCAGCGTCGCCCATCTGCAGAAGCCGGTCGTTGGGGATGACGATCAGGGTGTCGCAGCTCTCGCGCAGAGAGGTGATGCCGGTCTCGGCCTGATTGCTCCGGCGCTTGCCCTCGAAGGAGAACGGCCGCGTCACCACACCGACGGTCAGCGCGCCGAGCTTGCGGGCGATCGTCGCGACGACGGGAGCGCCACCGGTGCCGGTGCCACCGCCTTCGCCCGCGGTGACGAACACCATGTCGGCGCCGCGCAGCAGCTCCTCGATGTCGTCCTTGGCGTCCTCGGCGGCCTTGCGCCCGACCTCGGGGTCGGCGCCGGCTCCGAGTCCGCGCGTGGAGTCGCGGCCGACGTCGAGTTTGACGTCGGCATCGCTCATCAACAACGCCTGAGCGTCGGTGTTGATGGCGATGAACTCCACGCCTTTGAGGCCCTGCTCGATCATCCGGTTGACGGCGTTCACGCCACCGCCGCCGATGCCGACGACCTTGATCACGGCGAGGTAGTTATGTGGGGGGGTCATCGGGTCGCCCTTTCCTCCCAGGTTGGCAGTCGACACGCGGGCCTCGTCGGCAAACTCTAAACCTCAACCAGAGGGTTATAGTTATGTCAAGTTGTTCCGCGCAAACAGAACGGTAGGGCGAGCCCGCGGGTGATCCGTGCAGGCGCGCCGACACACACGCAAAGATTTCTTGCGGATCTACTTGACGGTCGGCAGATCCGGACTGGACACGTCGTAGGTCCTGCCCGGCTGAGTGAGAAGCGCGCCGAGCTTGAGCGCCTTCTCCTCGGTGCGGTCGGTGGTCCCCCACACCACCTGGCGTCCGTCGGTGAGCTGCAGGGTGATTCCGGCGACCGAGGGGGCGTCGACGCGGGCGACCTGGGTGGCGACCTCGGGGCGCAGTGACGTCATCACCTGCAGCGCCGCCATCGTCGGGGGGTCGTCCGGGCCGGGATTCTTCGTGTCGAGGTACGGCACGCCGGGCGGCGGCGGCCCAACCGCGAAATCCACCCCGTCGCGGTCGAACATGTGAGGTCCGTCGGGATAGTCCTTGACCACCACCGGCACCCGCTCGGCGATGGTGACGCGAAGTGTGGACGGATACTCCCGCTGGACCCGAACGCTGGCGACGCGCCGGATCGCGGCCACCCGCTCGGCGACCGCGTCGGTGTTGACCTGGAGCAGCGGGGTGCCCTGCGCAACGCCCATCGCGCTGATGACCTCGTCCTGTGGGACGGCGCCCAGCCCGACGACGACGAAGTTGCGTGCCGACATGATCGGCGTGAAGTACAGCAGTAGACCGAGCCCGACGACGATCACGCTGATCAGTGCCGACCACATGAGCGCCTTCAGACCCCGAACCGTCCCGCGCCCAAGCTTTTTCGTACTGACAGTGCCGGTGACACGCCGTTTGGCCTCGCGACGCGCCTCTTCGATGGCGGTCGCGCGGGCCTGCGCGGTGCGTCGTTCCTCGCGCTCCCTGCGTGCCCGGCGCCGCGGCCCCTCGAAATCGGTTTCGTCCGCCGCGGCGGGTGCCGCCTCTTCGGGCTCGGCGTCGTCGGTCGTGGTGTCGGTCTCAGCGCCGTCGTCGACCTCGGCCGGTGCTTCGGTGGGCTCCGCGGGATCGGTCCCTTCGGTGGGCTCCGTCGGCTCCGCGGGCTCGGTGGGATTGGTCATCCCGACACCGTCCCTGGCCCGCGGGGCACGGTGCGGTTGGCTTTGAGGTGCAGGGCGGCCAGGATTTCCGAGCCGAGCATGGTGACGTCGCCGGCCCCCATGGTGACGACGACATCGCCGGGGCGAACCGCATCGGCGACGCGTTCGGCGACGGCCGAGAAGTCCGGGATGTAGGTGACGGGGACGCTCACGTGTTCGGCGATGCTCGCGCCGCTCACACCTGCGATCGGCTGCTCGCGCGCGGCGTAGACATCGAGCACGAAGACCTCGTCGGCCGCAGCTAGCGCCTGTCCGAACTCCTGCGCGAAAGCCTGTGTCCGCGAATACAAGTGGGGCTGAAACACCACGACCGAGCGGCCCGTGCCCGCCACCGTCTGCAAGGTGTTCAGGTTGGCACTTACCTCGGTCGGATGGTGCGCGTAGTCGTCGAAGACGCGCACACCGTTGACAGTGCCGACCAGTTCCAGGCGGCGGCGCACACCTTCGAAGCCGGCCAGGCCGTCGAGCACGGCGTCGACGGGCGCCCCGACGTTCACCGCGGCGAGCAGGGCGGCCAGCGCATTGAGCGCCATATGTCTGCCCGGCACCGCCAGTCGCATCACCCACGGCCGGGGATCGTCGGCCAATCGGACGTGCGCGACAGCGCCGGTGCCGTGCTGCTCCCAGCTCACCAGCGCGGCATCGGTCGCCAGGTTCGGGTCGCTGCCGTAACGCAGGACGCGGATGCCCAGCGCCGCGGTGCGTTCGGCGAGTGCGGCCGCACCGGGGTCGTCGACGCACACCACAAGTGCGCCACCGGGTTTGATGCGCTCGACGAAATCGTCGAACACCGCGCGGTAGGCCTCCACACTGCCGTAGAAATCGAGATGGTCGACGTCGACGTTGGTCACCACCGCGACATCGGGGCTGTACTCCAAGAGCGATCCGTCGCTCTCGTCGGCCTCCGCGACAAAGCAGTCGCCGCTGCCGTGGTGAGCGTTGGTGCCTGCCTCGCCGAGATCCCCGCCGACCGCGAACGACGGATCGAACCCGCAGTGCTGCAGGGCGACGATCAGCATCGAGGTGGTGGTCGTCTTCCCGTGGGTTCCGGTCACCATCAGCGTGGTGTGGCCGGCCATCAGCTTGGCCAGCACGACCGGCCGCAGGATCACCGGGATGCCACGACGGCGCGCCTCGACCAGTTCGGGGTTCGTCTTGGGAATTGCGGCGTGCGTGGTGACGACGGCCGTGGGTCCGCCCGGTAACAGGTCCAGCGACGACTCGTCGTGGCCGATGCGGATCGACGCGCCTCGCGCCTGCAGTGCCACCACACCGCGCGACTCCTTGGCATCCGAGCCGGAGACCAGGCCGCCCCGGTCCAGCAGGATGCGGGCGATGCCCGACATACCTGCTCCCCCGATGCCGACCATGTGTACCCGCTGCAGCTCCTCGGGCAAGATCCGGTGTCGCCGGCCTTCCGGCTCCGGTGACTTCGCGCTCACCGCATGCCCTTTCGGGCGACGTCGAGGGCGACCTCGGCGACCTTCTGCGCGGCATCGCGGTGACCGGCCAGCGCGGCGGCCGCCGTCATGGCCTGCAATCGTCCTGTCTCGGTGAACAATCCGGTGACCGTGTCGGCGACGAAGTGCGGCGACAGGTCCGCGTCGTCGACGACGACGCCGCCGCCTGCGTTCACCACGGGCAGTGCGTTGAGTCGCTGCTCTCCGTTACCGATCGGCAGCGGCACGTATACCGAAGGCAGTCCGACGGCCGTCACCTCGGCGACCGTCATCGCCCCCGACCGGCAGATCGCGAGATCGGCGGCCGCATAGGCGAGGTCCATCCGGTCCAGGTACGGGACGGCGACGTAGGGCGGATCTCCGTCCGCGGGCTCGCGCAGGTCGAGGGTGTTCTTCGGGCCATGCGCGTGCAGCACCGAGATTCCAGCCGCCGCAAGGTCTTTGGCTGCCGCCGACACCGCCCGGTTGAGCGATTGCGCACCCTGCGAACCGCCGAACACCAGCAGCACCTTGGCGTCGTTGTCGAACCCGAAGTGGGCGCGCGCCTCGGCACGCAGCGCCATGCGGTCCAGTGACGTGATCGCGGCGCGCACCGGCACGCCCACGACCTCGACATCCCGCAGTCCCGGATTCTCTACCGCCGACAGCACGCGGCGCGCCGATCGCGCCCCGACCCGATTCGCCCACCCGGCGCTGGCGTTGGCCTCGTGGACCACCACCGGTACGCGCCGTCGGGCCGCCAGATAGGCAGGCAGAGCGACATAGCCTCCGAATCCGATGACGACGTCGGCGTCCACATCGGCGAGTACGGCGCGGGTCTGCCGCACCGCCCGTCGTATCCGCATCGGAAGCCGGGCGAGATCGGCGGACGGTCGGCGCGGCAGCGGGACCGGGGTGATCAGCTCCAGGTGATAGCCGCGTTCGGGGACCAGTCGGGTCTCCAGGCCGCGCTCGGTGCCGAGTGCGGTGATCCGCACGTCAGGGTCGATCGCTCGCAGGGCGTCGGCCACTGCCATCGCCGGTTCGACATGACCCGCGGTACCACCACCTGCGAGCACCACGGATATCCCCCGGTCGTCCCCTGCCTCCCCTGCGCCACGCGCGTGGGCCCATCGGGGGTGGGCCCACCGCTCGCCCCCTCGGGAACTCGTGCGATTCACCCGTAACGCTGACCTTCCAATGTGCGTACCCCTCGGCCCTTGCGATCGCGGCCGTCTCCATGATGCCTTGGGGCTCGCACGGCGCGGGCGGCCGTGGGGGTTTGGCGCCGGTTCTCCCTGGCGGGCGTGCGGGTCGTCCTGGTCGCGGACTTGGAAGCCTTCGCCTTCTGGGCGCGTGGCCGTGGTTCCTTCTTGGCCACACTCGCCCGCCCCGGCTTGGCTCCGCCACGCGTCTTCAATCGGTCACGCACTGCCTCGGTACGGCTGGGCACATACGGTTGCGGCAGCGGCAGTCGCAGCAGCCGGTTGACCCGGTCCTCCTGCCCCGCGCGCAGGGTGGCGACGGCTTCGGGTTCGTGTCGCGCGGCGTTGGCCATGATCCCGACCATCAAGAGCGTTGTCGCCGTTGATGTTCCACCGGCCGAGATGAGCGGCAGCTGCAGGCCGGTCACCGGCAGCAGGCCGACCACGTAGCCGACGTTGATGAACACCTGGCCCATCACCCACAGTGTCGCGGTGGCGGTCAGCAGTCTCAGGAACGGATCCGCGGAGCGCCGGGCTATCCGCATGCCGGTGTAGGCGAACATCCCGAACAGGCACAGCAGCCCTGCCGCCCCGACGAAGCCGAGTTCCTCACCGATGATGGCGAAGATGAAGTCGTTGTGCGCATTGGGCAGGTAGTTCCACTTGGCGGTGCCCTGCCCGAGCCCGTCGCCGAACACACCGCCGTTGGCCAGCGCGAAGCGCGCCTGACGGGCCTGGTAGCCCGAACCCTGGGAGTCGGCGCCGGGATTGAGCCACGACATCACGCGGTCGGAGCGGTAGCCCTCCGCCATGGCGAGCACCGCGGCCGACACCATGACCGCGAAGAGCGACGATACGAATACTCGCAATGGCAGGCCGGCGTACCAGAGCAGACCGAGCAGGATGATGCCCAACGACACCGTCTGCCCGAGGTCGGGCTGGGCGACGATGAGGGCCAGCGCGATGACCGCTGCCGGCACGAGCGGAATCAGCAACTCGCGCAGTGAGGCCTTCTCGAGACGACGGGTGGCCAGCAGGTGCGCGCCCCAGAGCAGGAACGCGATCTTCGCGAGTTCCGACGGCTGCATCGAGAAGCCCGCGATGACAAACCATCCTCGAGAACCGTTGGCCACCTTGCCGATTCCCGGAATGAGCACGAGGACCAACAGGACGATGGAGATGGCGAACCCGGAGAACGCCAAGCTTCGCATCACGTGGATGGGCATACGCATCGCGACGTAGAACGCGAAGAGACCGACGACGGTCCACAGCACCTGCCTGGCGAACACCATCCAGGGCGACCCGTCGGTGTCGTAGGAATACACACCGGAGGCGGACAGCACCATCGTCAGGCCGAGGGTGACGAGCAGGGCGGCCACGGCGATGATGAGATGGAACGACGTCATCGGCCTGCCGAGCCAGGCGCCGAACCGGGTGCGGGGTGCCTTGTCCGCGTGCGAAGTCTCCGCCAGTGAGTTGTCGCCCGTCCTGCGGTGCCGCAATCGGGTCAGAATGTTGCTCATGGCCGTTACCGGGACAGGGCGTGCACGGCTGCGGCGAATGCATCACCGCGGTGGCCGTAGCCGCTGAACTGGTCGAAGGATGCCCCGGCCGGTGCCAGCAGGACGGTGTCCCCAGGTCCGGCGAGACGTGACGCGGCCTCGATGACGGTTGTCATCACCGCCTCACCAGTCACACCAGTCTCATCTTTCCCATGCACCCCAAAATCCTCCCCCGTCACAGGCTGAACCACGGGGACATCCGGGGCGTGTCGCGATAACGCGTTCGCGATCAGCTCACGGTCGCGTCCGATCAACACCGCCGCGACCAGCCGGTTCGCCACCGCCGCCACGAGTTCGTCGACCGATGCGCCCTTGAGCAGCCCGCCGGCGATCCAGACCACACGGGGATACGCGGTGATCGATGCCTGCGCGGCATGCGGGTTGGTGGCCTTGGAATCGTCGACGTAGGTGACGCCGTCGTGCACGCCGATGACCTCGGCGCGGTGGCTGCCCACCTGGAACCCCGCCAGCGCGTCGGCGATGGGCTCCGGTGGCACTCCGGCCGCGCGGGCCAGCGCCGCCGCGGCCAGCGCGTCGAGCACCCCGACCGGTCCGGCCACCGGGATGGATGCGGCAGGCGCGAGCGACACCCGGTCGCCGAATGCGTTGTCGACGAGCATCCCGTCATCGACGCCGAGCTCGCCCACCGCCGGCCGGTCCAGCCGGAAGCCGACACGCACCCGGGCCTCAGCCGTGTCCAGCAGACCCGCGGCGACCGGATCGTCGACGCCGGCGATGGCGACCCGGCCCTGCAGCGCGCGCGCCTTGTCGCTGGCGTAGGCCGCCATGCTGCCGTGCCAGTCCAGGTGGTCCTCGGCGACATTGAGCACCACGCCCGCCTCCGGTCGCAGCGATGGCGCCCAGTGCAGTTGAAAACTGGACAGCTCGACGGCCAGCACCTCGGAGGGTTCGCCGAGCACGTCGAGCACCGGATTACCGATGTTGCCGCACAGCGCGGCGCGACGACCCGCGGCGATCAGCATTGCGTACAGCATCGACGTCGTGGTGGTCTTGCCGTTCGTTCCGGTGACGACGAGCCATTGCCGCGGCGGGCCGAAGTGACCGGAACTGTCCAGCCGCCAGGCCAATTCCACGTCCCCCCAGATCGGCACGCCGGCGTTGGCGGCGCCGGCCAGCACGGGCGCCGTCGGCGGAAATCCGGGACTCGTCACCACGAGGTCGTAGTCGGCGATGCTCGCCTGCGCTTCGGCGGCGGTGACCACGCGCGCCGGTGTGATGAGCCGTTGCAGCGCAAGCGGATCGTCATCGCAGATGGTCAGCCGCACACCCGTCGGCTCCAGCACGGCGCTCACCGAACGCCCGGTGATGCCCGCGCCGGTCACCAGGACGCGCGCCCCCGGCACCAACAGATCCAGGTCGCTCACGTCAGGCGCCGACGGTGGTGAGCCACTCGCTGTAGAACAGTGCGACACCGAGCCCGCAGGCGATCGCGGTCAACAGCCAGAAGCGGATGATCACCGTGGTTTCGGCCCATCCCACCAATTCGAAGTGATGATGGAACGGCGCCATGCGGAACACCCGTCGCCCGGTCGTGCGAAACGCCATGATCTGCACGACAACCGACGTGACCTCGGCGACGAACAGCGCGCCGAGCACGACCGCGAGCATCTCGGTGCGGCTGGTCACCGACAGACCCGCGATGATGCCGCCCAGCGCCAGCGACCCGGTGTCGCCCATGAAGATCTTGGCGGGCGCGGCATTCCACCACAGGAACCCGATGCAGGCGCCGGTCGTCGCCGCGGCGAGGATCGCGAGGTCCAGCGGGTCGCGCACGTTGTAGCAACCCAGGCCGGGACTGATGGCGCACGCGTTGCGGAACTGCCAGAAGGTGATCAGCACGTAGGCCGCGCACACCATCGCCATCGCGCCGGCGGCCAGGCCGTCCAGGCCGTCGGTGAAGTTCACCGCGTTGGACCATGCGTAGATGAGCGTGACGCAGAACAGGATGAACAGTGCGGGCGGAAGCGTCACCGTGGCGATCTCGCGGACATAGGACAAATCAGCGCTGCCCGGTGTCAGCCCGTCGGTGTTGCGGAACTGCAGCGCGAGAACACCGAAAATCACGGCGGCGACGAGGATGCCGACGGTCTTGGCCGTCTTGTTCAGGCCCAGGTTGCGCGAGCGCCGGATCTTGATGAGGTCGTCTACGAAGCCGACGAAGCCGAGTGCGGTAGCCAGTCCGAGTACCAGCAGGCCCGAGGCGGACGGGCCCTTGCCGTCGATCACCACCCCCACCAGGTGCGTGCCGAGATACGAGGCCCAGATACCCGCGACGATGGCCACGCCGCCCATCGACGGCGTGCCCCGCTTCTTGTGATGGCTCGGCGGCCCGTCCTCGCGGATCTCGTGACCGAAGCCCTGCCGGGTGAACAACCGGACCAGCACCGGGGTGAGCAGGATCGAGACCGTCAGGGCGATACCGACGGCGAAGAGGATCTGCCTCATGCGGTCGGGTCCCCCTGATCGGCACGGTCGGCGATCAAGACGTCGGCGAGAGCGCCGAGCCCGGCCGAGTTGGAGCCTTTGACGAGCACCACGTCACCGGCCCGCAGTTCCGACCGAAGCACTGCCAGCGCGGCGTCGGCGTCGGCGACCATGGTGGCCTCAGCCCCCCACGACCCCTCCATCACCGCGCCGTGGTGCATGGCGCTCATAGCCCTCCCGGTTCCAATGACGATCAGTCGTGACACATCTAATCGCACGGCCAACCGGCCGATGTTGTCATGCTCCGATATCGCGTCCTCACCGAGTTCGGCCATCTCACCGAGCACCGCCCAGCTGCGGCGTCCCCCGCCCTCCGGGCGTGGACCTCCCCTGCCCTCCCCGCGCGCCATCCAGGCCAGCGCCTTGAGCCCGGCGCGCATGGAGTCGGGGTTGGCGTTGTAGGCGTCGTTGACGATCGTCACACCGTCTGCGCGGGTCGCAACCTGCATGCGGTGTCTGGACGCCGGGCCCGCCCCGGCCAGTGCCGCGGCGACCTGCTCGAGTGTCGCGCCGCACTCGAGCGCGACGGCCGCCGCGCACAACGCGTTGGACACCTGGTGGTCGCCGTGCACCGCAAGCGCGACGTCGATCTGACCGTCCTCGGTGTGCAGCGTGAACCGGGGCCGCGCCAGCTCGTCGAGCGTCACCGCATCCGCCCACAGGTCGGTCCCTGGCGAGCGCGACACGCGCACGACACGGGCTGCGGTCAAATCTGCCATCGCGGCCACCGCCGAATCGTCGACGTTGAGGACCACCGCTCCCGACGACGGGACAGCTTGGGGCAGTTCGGCTTTCGTCTCCGCGATGGCCTCCCGCGAACCGAACTCGCCGAGGTGTGCGGTGCCCACGTTGAGCACGACCGCGATCGACGGCGGGGCGATCGCGGCCAGCGCCGCGATATTGCCGCGGTGTCGGGCCGACATCTCGAGTACCAGATAGTCGGTGGATTCGGTTGCCCGCAGAACCGTCCACGGATGGCCGAGTTCGTTGTTGAACGAGCCCGGCGGGGCGATGACCTCACCGAGCGGGGTGAGCACCGCCGCAAGCAGATCCTTGGTCGAGGTCTTACCCGACGATCCGGTGACCCCGACGATCGTCAGTCCGCCTTCGACAAGCCGTGCGGCGACGGCTCCGGCCAGGCGGGCCAGGGCGTCAAGCACCGCCGCACCCGATCCGTCGACGTCGTGTTCGAGCACGCTCGCGGTCCCGTCGCCCCCCGGCCCGGCCGCGGGCTCGACGACGATCGCGGGCACTCCGACGGGCCGCGCGGCCAGCACCGCGACCGCGCCTTGCCCGACCGCCGCGGCCGCGAAGTCGTGTCCGTCGGAGCGGGCGCCGGGCAGGGCGAGAAACAGACCTCCGGGACCGACGGCGCGCGAGTCGAATTCGACGGTCCCGCTGACCCGGGTCGCGGCGGCCTGCTCGGGGCTGATGTCGGCGAGGCGCCCGCCGACGATGGCGGCGATCTCGGCGATGGTCAGATCGATCACGCGCGATGGCCCAATGCCTCGAGCGCCGCAGTGAGCTCGTCGCGATCGTCGAACGGCCGGGTCACGCCGTGGCTGGTCTGTCCCGGCTCGTGGCCTTTTCCAGCCACGAGCACGACGTCGCCGGGTTGCGCCCAGGCGACCGCGAAGTCGATGGCCTCGCGACGGTCCCCGATCTCGACGATTTCCGCGCGGCTCCCCGCGGCCTGGTCCTTCGCACCGGCGACAACCGCCGCACGGATCGTGGCCGGGTCCTCGTCGCGAGGGTTGTCGTCGGTGACCACGACCAGGTCAGCCAGTTCGGCCGCGACGCTGCCCATCGGTTCCCGCTTGCCTGTGTCGCGGTTGCCGCCTGCGCCGAACACCACGGCAAGCCGTCTGGTGCCGTGCTCGCGCAACGTCTGGAGTACCGCCTTCAGCGCGCCGGGCTTGTGCGCGTAGTCGACCAGTGCGAGGAACGGCTGCCCGCGGTCGACGGGTTCCAGCCGCCCCGGAACGGTTGCGGTGCGCAGACCCGGCGCCGCCTGTTCCGGCGACACCCCGACAGCGTCCAGGAGCGCCACCGCCAGCAGGCAGTTGGCGACGTTGTAGCGGCCCGGCAGGCCGATCCTCAGCCCGTGGTGCACACCCGCGGGATCGACGGCAAGGAATTCCTGGCCACCCTCCGAACCCTCGCCCGTGGTGCGCACATCGTCGACCCGCCAGTCGGCATCCCGCCCGGCGGCGCTGACCGACACCGGGTCCTGCGCGAGCGCAGCCATCGCCCGGCCCGCGTCGTCATCGATACACACCACCGAAACCGTTGCATGCGTTGGGGATTCGGGCTCAAAGAGTTGCGCCTTGGCGTCGAAATAGTCCTGCATCGTCGGATGGAAATCCAGATGATCACGGGAGAGGTTGGTGAACCCGCCGACCGCGAACCGCACCCCGTCGACGCGGCCGAGAGTCAGCGCATGGCTCGACACCTCCATGACCACGGTGTCGACGCCTTGTTCGACCATCACCGCGAGCAGCGCCTGCAGGTCTGGGGCTTCCGGTGTGGTCAACGCGCTGGGCTGGTCGCGGCCGTCGATGCGGAGACCGACTGTGCCCACCAGACCCGCGATCCGCTCGGCCGAGCGCAGGCCCGCCTCGACGAGATACGTGGTGGTCGTCTTGCCCGACGTTCCGGTGATCCCGATGACGCGCAGTTTCTCCGACGGATGCCCGTAGACCGTGGCGGCCACCTCGCCGAGCACCGAGCGCGGCGCCGGATGCACCAGCACCGGCACACCGATGTCCGAACCGATCTCGGCGACCCCGTCGGCGTCGGTGAGGATCGCGGCGGCCCCGCGGGAAACGGCCTCGCGGGCGAAGCGGGCGCCGTGCGACGAGGCGCCGGGCAGCGCGGCGAACAGGTCGCCGGCAGCAACGTCCTGACTGCGCAGCGTCACCCCCGTGATCCAGATGTCGTCGACCCCGCCACTGTGCGCTGGCACCGCGGCGACCTGCTCGGCAAGCAGTCCGAGGGCGCTGCCGACGGGGTGGGTGGGACGCAGGTTCATGGCCATGTCACGTTACCGGCCGGGTGCGCGGCCCTGTCCCTCCCCAAGCAAGGTGGGGACCTCCCCTAGCAAGCTGGGGTCCCCAAGCGCTCAATCGGCTTGCAGCGTCAGGCGCGGGCCTTCGGGTGAGAGCGGCACGTTCTCGCGCTGAAGCAACCAGGCCGCGATGTTGTGGAACAGCGGCGCCGCCGTCGTGCCGGGCTGGCCATCGGCGGTGCGGTGCGGGTTGTCCATCATCACGCCGACGACATAGCGCGGATCGTCGGTCGTGGCGATGCCTGCGAACGTGATCCAGTAGACGTCGTTGTAGTAGCAACCGCAGCCCGGGTTGATCTGCTGTGCGGTACCCGTCTTACCGGAGAGCTGGTAACCCTCGACGGCGCCCGTCGACCCGGTGCCCTGCTGTGTACCCATGGGGTCGCGTTGCAGCGTCGCCCGCAGCATCTGTCGGACGGTCTTCGCGGTCTCTGGCGACACCACCCGCACGCCTTCCGGCCGCGGTTCGTCGGTGCGGGTGCCATCGGGTGCGATGGTCGTCTTGACGATGCGCGGTGGCATGCGGACGCCGTCATTGGCGATGGTCTGGTACATGCCCGTCATCTGAAGCAGCGTCATCGAGAGACCCTGCCCGATAGGCAAGTTCGAGAAGGTGCTGCCCGACCACTGGTCGATCGGCGGGACCAGACCCGCGCTCTCGCCTGGCAGCCCGACGCCGGTGCGCTGGCCCAGACCGAACTTGCGCACCATTTCGGCGTAGCGCTGCGGACCGAGCCGCTGGGCGAGCATCAGCGTGCCGACGTTGGAGGACTTCCCGAAGACGCCGGTGGTCGTGTAGGGCATGACGCCGTGCTCCCAGGCATCACCGACGGTGACGCCGCCCATGTCGATCGAGCCCGGCACCTGCAGCACCTCGTCGGGGTTGGACAGCCCGTATTCGATCACCGAGGCGGCGGTGATGATCTTGTTGACCGAGCCGGGTTCGAAGGGTGACGACACCGAGAGGTTGCCCAGTTGCCGGTTGTCCTGCCTGCCGACGTCCTGGCTCGGATCGAAGGTGCTGTCATTCGCCATCGCGAGCACTTCACCGGTCTTGGAGTCCAGCACCACCGCTGACACGTTCTTCGCGCCGGACCGATCCTTGGCCAGCTGGACCTGCTGCTGCACATAGAACTGGATGTCGTCGTCGAGGGTCAGCTGGACCGTCGACCCGTCCACCGCATCGTGGCGGTTGCGGTAGCTCCCCGGAATCACCACACCGTCGGAGCCGCGGTCATATGTGAGCGAACCGTCCGTCCCGGCCAGCACGGCGTCGAGCGAGTCCTCCATGCCGAGCAGTCCGTGGCCGTCCCAGTCGATACCGCCGACGATGTTGGCCGCCAGCGATCCGCCCGGGTACTGGCGCAGATCCTGGCGCTCCGAGCCGACTTCGGGGAACTTGGTGGTGATCGCGTCGGCGATGACCGGATCGACCGCGCGGGCCAGATAGACGAATGTGTCGTTGCTCTTGAGCTTCTTCAAAACCTGTGCGGCGGTGGGCTTGTTGTTCAGCCGCAACGCCAACTCGGTCGCGATGTCGCGCAGCCGCTTCTCCGGATCCGGTGCGTCAGGCGTCTTCGCCCGCGCCTCGGCCAGTTGCTTGCGGATCCTGACCGGCTGGAACGTCAGCGCGCGGGCCTCGATGGTGAAGGCCAACTTGTCGTTGTTGCGGTCGACGATCGCACCGCGCACCGCCTTGTCGATGTCGGTGACCTTGAGCTGGCTCGCCGCCTCGGCGCGGAGGCCTTCGGCCCGCGGCACCTGGAGATTGAACAACTGCCCCGCGGCGACGATCAGCACCAGAAAGATGACGGCGTTGCCGACGCGGTGCCGGAACACGAAGGACGCGCTGCGCAGACCGCCGTCGGACGCGGCTGTGCGGGTGCGCCGCGAGCGCGCGGAGCGCTCCTGAGTCTTCGCCGCGACGCGGGCCTTCGGCTTGTCACCGCCGCGCGGGGCGCTCTTGCCGCGGCTCATGCCGGAGCACCTGGGGCCGGCGGCACGATCAGCGGTTGTTGGAGCACGGGTGCCGACGGTGCCGCGGGAGTGGCAGGCAACGGGCCGAGCGCCGGCAACGTTCCCGTCGCGGCGTGCGGCACCTCGACCCCGGGTGCGGTTGCCGACGGAGCAGTCGGTGGAACCGGCACCGGTTGGTTGGCGCCGGGCGCGAGCGCGGGAGCGGGAGCGGACTGCTGCGGAACACGCACGGTGACCTCACGCGGATCCGTGACGCGCGCCGCCGGTGGCGGCGGAGGCGCTGGCGGCGCCTCGTCGGGGAGCGGCACGTTAAGTGGAGGCGGCGGAACGCCTTCGGCGGGTTTGGGGGTGCCGACGACGATCCAGTTGCCCGCGGGGTCCTGCACGAGATGCGCGGTGTCGCGGGACGGGATCATGCCGAGGCCGCGCGCCGCCTCGGCCAGGGCAGGTGCGGCCTGCGCCTCGAGTACATCGCGTTCGAGCGCTTCCTTCTGTTGCAGCAGCGCCTGATTCGTATTGCGGGCGGTGCCCAGCTGATAAGAGCGCTCAGCGGCGTCGGTCGACAGCCACAGCGTCGTACCCAGACCTGCGCCGAGCGCTCCGATGACCAGGACCACGAACGGCACCCTGGCGACCAGCGTGCGGGGGTTCAGGTCGATCGACGCCAGCTTGACGATGATGCGCTCACGCAAAGGGGGCCGGATGACCTTGGGTGCCTTGGCTTTACGCGCCTTGGCACGCGCCTTGGCCTGACCGGCGTTCTTCGGCCGCGCAGGAGCGCCCTTGGGGCGCTGCATCGGACTGGTCTGGGGCGCAGACCGCATCGGCCGCTGCTCGCGGGCGGGCTTGCGGCGTGACGGCGCCTCGGCGGCGCGACCACCGTTACGGGCCTTGCGCCTGCGCTCGTCGGTCCCGCGCACCGGCGCCGACCGCTTGACCTGCTTGGTCTGCTTGGTCTGCTTCGCCTTCATGGCCGTCCCCCACCCTTTTCCAATGCCCGTAGCCGCACCGATGCGCTACGCGGGTTCAAAGCGATCTCCTCGTCCCCGGCGCGCTCCGCACCGCGGGTCAAGGCGACGAATTCGGGTTCGTGCCCGGGCAATTCGACCGGCAGGCCGGGTGGCGTGCGCGACGCCGTAACCGCCGAGAACTGGTTCTTCACGATGCGGTCCTCCAGGGACTGGTAGGCCATCACCACGATGCGGCCGCCGGGCGCCAGCGCGTCGAGTGCGGCGGGCAGTGCGTCGCGTAGCGAATCCAGCTCGCCGTTGACCGCGATGCGCAGTGCCTGGAAGGTCCGCTTCGCCGGATGCCCACCGGTGCGGCGAGCGGGTGCGGGTATCGCCTGGTACAGCAACTCCACGAGCTCGCCGGTGGTCGCGAACGGCCGGTCGGCGCGCCGACGGGCGATCTGTTTGGCGATGCGGCTGGCGAACCGCTCCTCGCCGAACTCACGCAGGAGCCGCGCCAGCGACCGCTCGTCGTAGGTGTTGAGCACCTCGGCCGCGGTCAGTGGCGCGTCGGGATCCATCCGCATGTCCAGCGGCGCATCCGAGGAGTAGGAGAACCCGCGCTCAGTGCGGTCGAGTTGCATCGAGGACACCCCGAGGTCGAAGAGGATGCCGTCCACATTCGTTGCCCAGTAATCGGTTTGGTCGAGCACGCCGCCGATCCCGTCATAGCGGGTGCGCACCAGCAGGACTCGGTCGCCGAACGTGGACAACCGCTCGCCTGCGATCCAGAGGGCGTTGGGGTCGCGATCGAGGCCGATCAGCCGCAAGGCGGGAAACTCGGTGAGGAACCGCTCGGCGTGCCCGCCTGCGCCGAGGGTCGCGTCGATGAGTACGGCGCCACTGCCGTCGGGACCGTTCCTGGTCAGTGCCGGAGCCAGGAGTTCGACGCAACGGTCGAGCAGGACCGGAATGTGGTCAGGCATCGCAGTGAACCCGTCTAAGCCTCCGGCGAAGGTCCCTGCATCGAGGTCCCTGTCCGAGAGCGCGGACCTGGCGTCGGGGAAGTACGCCAGGGCCGGTTCGGGCAGAGGCCACGATGCACGGGCAACGTGCCGGTCGGCGGCATCAGATGATGTCGTGCAGAGCTTCATCTGTGGCCGCGGAGAAGTTTTCTTCGTGGGACTGCTGGTATTCCTGCCACGCCGCCGAATCCCAGATCTCGAGGTAGTCGACCGATCCGATCACCACGCAATCCTTCGAGAGGTTGGCGTAGCGGCGATGATCGGCCGACAACGTGATCCGGCCTTGTGTGTCGGGATGCTGTTCGTCAGTGGCCGCGGCGAGATTTCGCAGGAATGCCCGGGCCTCCGGATTGCTCCGGGACGCCTGCGATGCCCGTCGTGCCAGCTTTTCGAACTCTGCGCGCGGATAGACGGCAAGGCTGTGATCTTGGCCTTTGGTGACCATCAACCCTCCTGCCAGCGCGTCGCGGAACTTGGCGGGCAACGTGAGCCGCCCCTTGTCATCGAGCTTTGGCGTGTAGGTGCCGAGAAACATCCCGCCACCTCCCACGCTCAGGCCGGTCCCGAGCGCTTCGCTTCTGCCCTCCGGACGGAGCCCCGGTTGCTCCGTTGCCGCCACTTTACCCCACAATTCCCCACATCACTCCATTTGACAGCGAAATTTAAGGTCGTGCCCCCACTCATCAGGGAAATACGCGCTACGCGAACGGCGCTGCCCGGATACGGCACGGAACAGCGCTACGAAAACCGCAGCTCAACGGGATAAAGCGGAATGGTGGGGCGGTGTGGGGGCACAAAAAAGGGGTAGCCCGGTCTGGGCTACCCCTGGGTCAGTGCTGTCCTGGCCGTCCGAGCCGTCCTACTCGTCGAAACGGCGACGGAACCTGTCCTCCATGCGACTGGTGAACGAGCCACCGGCGCCCTTGGCACGCTTCTGCCGCTGCTGTCCGACTTCGTCGGGGGCCGAACGGCCGCGACCGCCCGCCACTCGCGGGCCTGTGATCGCGAAGACCACCCCACCGAACATCACGATGAATCCGACCACGGAAAGGATCGCGAAGTCCCCGATCCGGGTGGCCGGGATCGCGATACCCGCCACCAGCATCGCCAGCCCGATCACGAAAAGCGCTGCACCCTGCAGTCGACGCCGGGTGGAGGGCGCGCGCAACGTCCCACCGCGAACGCTCGAAGCGAACTTCGGGTCCTCGGCATAGAGCGCGCTCTCGATCTGATCGAGCATGCGCTGCTCATGATCGGAGAGTGGCATTCGTCCCTCCCTCGGGGCCGTGGAGCCGATGCGACCGGTCTCTATCGTTCAAAATGATGTCCGCTCGCAAACGCGAACGCCTAAGAGTCATGATACGAGGTCATTCTGAGCCGTACCACCTAGTTCGACGCCCGATTGTATGACGTACCCCGCCGCTGGCAAGCATCACCACTCTCCACTCGATAATGGTGTGCACGTGACCGCGAAACGCTGTTCAGGGACAGGAGCAAGTTGGCGCCATTTCTGATCGATCTGTCGCCGAGCGATATGCAACGCCGGCTCGGTGACGCACTCGCCGTCTACGTGGACGCAATGCGGTATCCACGCGGCACAGAAGACCAGCGGGCGTCGATGTGGCTCGAGCACACGCAGCGGGGCGGCTGGAAGGCCGTCGCCGCGGTCGAGGCCCCTGACCGGGACGAATCCGACTCGACCGCCCTGTCGGCGATGGAGCTGGCCGCGGCACCCCTGCTCGGTATCGCGTACGGCTATTGCGGGGCGCCCGACCAGTGGTGGCAGCAGCAGGTGGTCGCGGGTCTACACCGCGTCGGTGCGGAGTCCGCGCGCATCGCCGAGCTCATGACGAGCTACTTCGAGCTGACCGAGCTACACATCCAGCCTGGAGCGCAGGGCCGCGGCCTCGGTGAGGCGCTGGCCCGCCGGCTGCTCGCGGACCGCGACGAATCCCACGTACTGCTGTCGACGCCCGAAATCAACGGCGAAGCCAACCGGGCATGGCGGCTGTACCGCCGCCTCGGCTTCGCCGACGTCATCCGCGGCTACCACTTCGCGGGCGACCCGCGGGCCTTTGCCATCCTGGGCCGAGCACTTCCCCTGTAACCGCATTGTGGGTTCTGGCACGATAACCACGTGCTCGCTCACCCGCCGCGCAAGCGTGGCAGAAGACGGCTTCTCGTCGTTGCGTTACTCATCCTCGTCGTCCTGCCGTCACTCGTCGGATGCGTGCGGGTCAGGACGTCGATCACGGTGTCGCCGGACGACAGGGTGTCGGGACAGATCGTCGCGGCGGCGAAACCGCGCAACGCCGACGACAGAGGCCCGCAACTCCTCAACAACCTGACTTTCGCCAACAAGGTGGCGGTGTCGGAGTACAGCCGCGACGACTATGTCGGTTCGCAGGCGGTGTTCTCGGATCTCACCTTCGCCGAGCTCCCCCAGCTTGCCAACATGAACCGCGACGCCGCGGGGGTGGACATCGCGCTGCGGCGCGCCGGCGACCTGGTGATCCTTGAGGGCCGTGTCGACCTGACCTCGCTCAGCGACCCCGAGGCAGATGTATCGCTTTCGGTCTCATTCCCCGGCGAAGTGACATCGACCAATGGCGACCAGGTGTCGGCCGAGATCGTCGAGTGGAAACTGCGGCCCGGCGTCGTCACGACCATGAACGCCCAGGCTCGCTACACCGATCCCAGCGCCCGCTCGTTCACCGGCGCGGCGATCTGGCTCGCGATCGGGTCATTCCTGGTGGCCGCGATCATCGGCGGACTCGCCTACTACAACCGCGACCAGTCTCCCCTCGTCGGCGAGACCCGCGGCTAGTCGCGGATGCGCCGGACACTGACTTGCTAAACCAACAGGCGCAGGCTCTACTCTGAAATGCACTCGGGGGCGAGTGGTGCACAAAGAAAGGGGCGCTGAGCGTGTCCGCAGCGGCTCCGTCTGCCATTGAACTGACCACGGCCGTCACCGAGCAACTGCGCGCCTATCTCAGCGAGCGCCGCAGCGATTGCGCCTATATGGGCGCCGATTACGGGGAACTGACCGCTGCGCTGGAGGAGTTCGTGCTGCGCGGCGGCAAGCGAATCCGGCCCGCGTTCGCGTACTGGGGCTGGCGTGCGGTCGCCGACAACCCCGATGTACACGACGAAGAGCAGGCGCTGCGACTGTTCTCCGCGCTCGAGCTGCTACACGCCTGCGCCCTCGTTCACGACGACGTCATCGATGCCTCGGCGACCCGTCGCGGGCTGCCGACGGTGCATCGGCTTTTCGCCGAGAAGCACCGCAGCCACGACTGGCACGGACAGGCGGACCAGTTCGGTCTGTCGGCGGCGATCCTGCTCGGTGACCTCGCGCTGGTGTGGGCCGACGACATCGTCGCGACGGTCGATCTTCCTATCGAGGCGCACCGCCGCGTGCACGTCATCTGGGGCGCAATCCGCACCGAGGTCCTCGGCGGCCAATATCTCGACATCGTGGCCGAGGCCAGCCGCGCCGAGTCGGTGGCGTCGGCGATGACCGTGAACGTCTATAAGACTGCGTCGTACACCATTTCGCGCCCCTTGCAGCTGGGCGCCGCCGCGGCAGCGGACCGTCCGGATGTGCAGACCATCTTCCACGACCTGGGCACCAACCTGGGCATCGCGTTCCAGCTGCGCGACGACGTGCTCGGCGTCTTCGGTGATCCCGCGGTCACCGGCAAGCCCTCCGGCGACGACCTGCGTTCGGGTAAGCGGACGGTGCTGCTTGCCGAGGCGGTCGAACTGGCCGAGAAACACGATCCGATGGGAGCCAAACTGCTCCGCACGTCGATCGGCACCGAGCTCTCCGACGCACAGGTGAAGGATCTGTGTCTGGTCATCGAATCGGTCGGCGCACTGGCCGCCGTCGAGGACCGGATCGACGAGCTCACCCGGCGCGCGATCGCCGGCCTTGACGCCGCACCGATCGACCCGCAGGCCAAGGTCGGTCTCTCCGAGCTGGCAAGATTGGCCGCCAACCGGTCCGCCTGAGAATGACAACTCCGACACCGGCGCTTCCGTCGAAAACATCGGCTATGGCGCAACATGTTTCACGGTTCACCGCGTTCGCGAGGTCACCCGAGGCGAAGCCGGCGCGCATGGGAGCCGTCGGCGCAGTCCTGATCACCGCCGGCGGGCTCGGCGCGGGCAGCACGCGGTTGCACGACCCACTGCTGGAATCGCTGCACCTGTCCTGGCTGCGCTTCGGCCACGGGCTGGTGCTGTCGTCGGTGCTGCTGTGGGTCGGCGTGGCACTGATGCTGCTGGCCTGGCTGCGGCTGGGCCGCAGCGTGATCGACCGCAGCGCGACCGAGTACACCATGATCGCGACGACCGCATTCTGGTTGACGCCGCTGCTGCTGAGCGTCCCGGTGTTCAGCCGCGACACCTATTCGTACCTGGCGCAGGGTGCACTTCTGCGCGACGGCTTCGACCCGTACGTGGTCGGGCCCATCGACAATCCGAACTCGTTGCTGGAGAACGTGAGTCCCATCTGGACCACGACGACCGCGCCATACGGACCCGCCTTCATCCTCGTCGCAAAATTCGTCACCCTGCTGGTCGGCGAGGACGTCGTCGCGGGCACGATGCTGTTGCGGTTGTGCATGCTGCCCGGTTTGGCGCTGCTGATCTGGGCGGCGCCGCGGGTGGCCCGTCACGTCGGTGCCAACGGCGCTGCGGCGCTGTGGATATGCGTGCTGAACCCCCTCGTGATCATTCATCTGATGGGTGGCGTGCACAACGAGATGCTGATGGTCGGGCTCATGATGGCCGCGATCGCGCTGACCTTCAGCGGCCACCACTTCTGGGGCGTGAGCCTGATCGCCGTCGCGGTCGCGGTGAAAGCCACGGGGGGCCTTGCACTTCCGTTCATGGTGTGGGTGTGGACGCGCGACCTTCGGCGACGGCGCGGCTATAAACCCATCAAGGCGTTCGCCGCCGCCACCGCGGCCTCCGGGCTGATCTTCGTCGCGGTGTTCGCCGTGCTGTCATTGGCCGCAGGCGTTGGACTCGGCTGGCTGACGGCGCTGGCCGGTTCGGTGAAGATCATCAACTGGCTGACGCTGCCGACCGCGGCGGCCAACCTCATCAACGTCTTCGCGGGCCTGTTCATGCCGGTGAACTTCTACGCCGTGCTCGACGTTGCCCGGATCATCGGCATCGCCGTCATCGCCATCTCACTTCCGTTGTTGTGGTGGCGGTTTCGTCATACGGACCGCGAGGCACTTGTCGGCATCGCCCTGGTGATGGCCGTCGTGGTGCTGTTTGTTCCGGCCGCGCTGCCCTGGTATTACACCTGGCCGCTGGCGGTCATCGCGGCGCTCACGCAGAGCAGATCGTCGATCGCGATCATCGCGGGTCTGTCCACATGGATCACGGTGATCTGGAAACCCGACGGCGCGCACGGCATGTACTCGTGGCCGCATGTGCTGCTGGCCACCGCATTGGCCGGCGGAGCTTGGTACTCGCTCTACAAAGCGCCCGAGCTCAGTGCGGTCAGTAAGCCATCGCCTGGGCCCGACGCGCCACCTCACGGGCCTGATGCGAGTGCAGCGCATCAGCCGGCCGGGCATTAGCCTGCTTGTCCGGCGCTCCGTCTCGCCTGATGGTCAGTGACGGATCGGGTGTGAACAACCAGCGCACGATCTCGGTTTCGTGGTACCCGCCGTCGCGCAGCACCACGAGCAGACCGTGCAGGCTCTTCACCACCTGGCCGGTGTCGTCGAAGAAGATCTTCGGCACGACCACGATGCCGTCGCGTCGCACGCCGATCAGGTGGCCTTCACGCAGATGCTGGTGCACCTTGGTGACCGGGACACCGAGCAGATCGGCGACAGTGGACAGGTCGTAGACGGCCTCAGCGGGATCAAGAACATCGTCGGCGGCCGGAATGCTGCTCACGCGTCGAGTCTAAGTCGCCCGGGTCGACTCGTAACATGTCTTTGGTGGAGACCTACCAACAGTCGGGCCCGCTCGTCGGGGCCGTGCTGGACGGTCGGTACCGCGTCGACACCATGATCGCCACCGGCGGGATGAGTTCCGTGTATCGCGGACTCGACATTCGCCTCGACCGGCCCGTCGCGCTGAAGGTCATGGAGTCCAAGTACGCGGGTGACCAACAGTTCCTCACCCGGTTCCAGCGTGAGGCGCGCGCGGTCGCCCGGCTCAGCAATCCCGGGCTCGTCTCCGTCTACGACCAGGGCATCGACGGTAGGCATCCGTACCTGGTGATGGAACTCGTCGAAGGCGGCACGCTGCGGGAACTGCTGCGCGAGCGCGGCCCGATGCCGCCACACGCCGTCGCCGCGGTGCTGGCGCCCGTGCTCGGCGGACTGGCGGCTGCGCACGCAGCCGGCCTCGTGCACCGCGACATCAAGCCGGAGAACGTGTTGATCTCCGATCGTGGCGAGGTCAAGATCGCCGACTTCGGACTGGTTCGGGCCGTCGCCGAAGCCAAGATCACGTCCACCAGTGTCATCCTGGGCACCGCGGCCTATCTATCGCCGGAGCAGGTCAGCACCGGTGACGCCGACCCACGCAGCGATGTGTACTCGGTGGGCATCCTCGCCTACGAGCTCCTGACCGGCGACACCCCGTTCACCGGCGACACCGCGCTGGCGGTGGCGTACCAGCGAATGGACCGCGACGTACCCGCACCGGGCACGGTGATCACCGGTGTACCAAGACAATTCGACGAACTGGTGCTGCACGCGACCGTCCGCGACCCGGCGGGGCGGTACACCGACGCCAAGGATATGGCCGATGATCTGGCGGCGATCGTCGACGACCTCGGCCTGCCGGCTTTCCGCGTTCCCGCGCCCAGCAACTCGGCTCAGCACGCCGCGGCGGTCACCGCCGCCACCGCCGCAAGGAAACCCCCGCCCGCCGCGCAGCCGCCGCGCCAGCACACCCGCGAGATCACCCGCGACGACATACCGCCGCAGGAGTCCGAATATGAGCCCGTATCAGGGCAATTCGCCGGTGTGGACCTCGACGATTTCTACTGGGCGCAACAACGCGCCAAGCGGGTGCTGATGTTCTGGGTGATCGCCGTCATCACCCTGACCGGCCTTGTCGCGGCAGGCGCGTGGACGGTCGGCGGCAATATCGGCTCGCTTCTGTAGCTCAGTCGCGCAGCATCTCGGCGACCAGGAACGCCAGCTCCAATGACTGCTGGGTGTTCAACCGCGGGTCGCAGGTGGTTTCGTAGCGCCCGGCCAGATCCGAATCCGAGATGTCCTGCGCGCCGCCGAGGCACTCGGTGACGTTCTCGCCGGTGATCTCGACGTGGATGCCACCCGGATGAGTACCCAGTGCGCGGTGCACCTCGAAGAAGCCCTGCACCTCATCGACGATCCGGTCGAAGTGGCGGGTCTTGTAGCCGGTCGACGACTCGTGGGTGTTGCCGTGCATCGGATCGCACTGCCAGATCACCTGATGGCCGGTGGCCTGCACCTTCTCGATGATCGGCGGCAGCAGGTCGCGAATCTTGTTGTTGCCGAAGCGGGTCACCAATGTCAGTCGGCCCGGTTCGTTGTTCGGGTCGAGCCGCTCGACGTACTCGACGGCGAGTTCCGGCGTCATCGTCGGGCCGAGTTTGACGCCGATCGGATTGGCGATCACCTCGGCGAACGCGATGTGCGCGCCGTCGAGCTGGCGGGTCCGCTCACCCACCCACACATAGTGCGCGGACATGTCGAACAGTGCCGTCTCGCCCGCGTCTGTCTCCGCAAGCCGCAGCATCGCGCGCTCGTAGTCGAGCACCAGAGCCTCGTGCGAGGCGTAGATCTCGGCGGTCCGCAGGTTGGGGTCGTTGACGCCGCAGGCGTTCATGAAGCGCAACCCGCGATCGATCTCACCCGCGAGCGCCTCGTACCTGGCACCGGCAGGCGACGTGCGGACGAACTCTCGGTTCCAGTCGTGCACCAGGTCCAGTGACGCGAGGCCGCCCGATGTCAGGGCCCGCGTCAGATTCATCGCGGCGCTCGCGTTGGCGTACGCGCGCACGAGCCGTGACGGATCATGCTCGCGCACCGCGGCGTCGGGAGCGAAGCCGTTGATCATGTCGCCGCGGTAGGACTTCAGCCCCAGCGCGTCGGTGTCCGACGAGCGCGGCTTGGCGTACTGCCCGGCGATCCGGGCGAGCTTGATCACCGGCGTGCTCGCCCCGTAGGTCAGCACCACCGCCATCTGCAGCAGGGTCCGGATGTTGCCCCGGATGTGAGGCTCGGTGTTGTCGGCGAACGTCTCGGCGCAGTCGCCGCCCTGCAGCAGGAACGCCTCACCGCGGGCCACGTCGGCCAGCAGGCCCTTGAGCCGTTCGATCTCGGAGGCAACGGTGATCGGGGGGACGCTTTCCAGCACTGTCCGCATCGCCTTGGCCTGATCGGCGTCCCAGCTGGGTTGTTGCGCCGCCGGCTTGGCAAGTGCTGAGTCCAGGCGATGCCGGAGCTCATCGGGCAGCGGCGGTAGCGCAGGCAGCTGGTCGATGGGTACGTCGACGGTCCAGTTCACCCGTCAATGGTAACTGGACGCCGATACTGGATTTTTCACCGCTGGACTGGCACTTCTCCCGTCGTCATCAGCTGGAATCGCATCAGGTTGTGGCGTGCGTCGACCAGGGCGTCGTGCGCATCGCGCGGACGGGGCGGCATCCGGGGCGATCCCCGCTCCTCCCAGAACTGCCGCAGCTCGCGGGTGAACCGAGGAATCGCGGGCGGCAGGTCGGTCATCGGGCCCCACAACTGGCACAGCACGACGTGGTCGTAGGCCCCGACCCACGCCCACAGCTCGATCGGCTCGTCTCCGTCGACGCCGAAGAAGTCCTCGAGTTCGGAGCGGATCTGCCGCCGGGAGCGCCACAGCTGCGACGATGGCGACGGAAGTTTGGGCAGCACGTGCTTGCGCACCCAGCTTCCCGCCTGGTCCGGGTTGAATTCCGTTGAAATACCGTAGTATTCGCGCCCGTCTTCGGCCGCGACGCCAATCGAGATCAGCTCGATGGTCCGGCCGTTGTCGATGAACTCGGTGTCATAGAAATACTTCACACCCCGGCCACCGTTCGCTCCGGCGTCGGAGCGGCATGGATCTCGCGGTCGAGTTCCTGATCGACCTCGGAATCGTCCGGGAAGTGCGGTTCACCGGCGACGACGTGCTGGAGCCAGAGCTTCGCCTGCACCACCGGCCGCCGCAACCGGCGTTCCCGGATCAGCGCCCGGTGCATCTTCTTGGGCCTTTTGCTGTACCGCCAGCGCGCCCAGGGTGCGTGCGGCCGGGACAGCCGAATCGCACCGATGAAAAGGAGGGGGGTGATGAACATTCCGACCAGCCCGGTCCACACCTTGCCCTTGAGAAGCACGATGACGGCGAGGGAAAGGGTGAACGCCGCCAGCACGATCACGCTGGCCCGCGCCGCGATCGAGTGATCGTTCTGCCAGATGTCGACATCGAAGAACGACAGCGGATTGAAGCCGAGAACTAGCAGTCCGGCGACGGCTACGGCGGCGAACACGGCATCGACCGAAGTTCGCCCGTCCTCGGCCCAGTACACGTCCTGCAAATGCAGGATCAGCGCGAACTCATCCAGTACCAGTGCTGCACCGATACCGAAAAAGGTTGCCGCGACCGTGAATTCGGGTACACCCCCGTTGACCGACAAAGTCACCATCGACACACCAGAAATCATGACCAGGATCACACCGATGACTACGTGGTGGATGTGCAGTCCGCCTCCTGCGGAAATGTTGCGTGGCTGCCACCACTTCCGCGGCGCGTCGGAGCCCGCTTGGCTGCGTATGTACCGGACGATGGTGCGTGTCACAAAGAACGTGAGAATGAATGCGACCAGGCAGAACACCAGCGGCATCCGGCCATGTGGGATGCCGAAGTCAAGATCGAAGGCCTCGTCCACGGTCGAAAACTTACGCCGACCTGCGCGTGTCACGCCCGGGATACCGTCCGACGCGCCGATGACGGCCGATAGTCTGGTCGCGAAATGAGTATTCGGCGGTCGCCCGAGGGGCCTGTTTGGGCACGAACGCTCGGTTGGCGGCTGTTTCAGCTGCTGACCGCGGCGGCGTTGGTCTTGGCGGGCTGGCGGCTACTGGGACATATTCCGTACCGCATCGATATCGATGTCTACCGGATGGGCGGCCAGGCCTGGCTCGACGGCCGGCCGCTGTACGCCGACGGCGTGATGTTCCACACCCGCGGCGGGCTCGATCTGCCCTTCACCTATCCGCCACTGGCCGCCGTCGTGTTCTCCCCCTTCGCGCTGTTGTCACTCGACGCTGCCAGCATCGCCATCACCCTCACCACGCTCATACTGCTGATCGTCGCGACGACCATCCTGCTGACGCGCATGGACGTGTGGCCGAATCCGGCGGTGGGCCGCAGCGCGGTTACCGCCGAGCCGGCGTGGCTGCGCCGGGCCTGGCTGGCCGCGGCGATCGTGGCGCCCGCCGTGATCTTCTTCGAACCGATCCGGTCGAACTTCGACTTCGGCCAGATCAACGTGGTGTTGATGACGCTGGTCATCGCCGACTGCGTGCCGAGAAAGACGCCGTGGCCGCGCGGAATGCTGCTGGGGCTGGCGATCGCACTCAAACTCACACCTGCGGTGTTCCTGCTGTACTTCGTGCTCCGCCGCGATACCCGCGCGCTGATCGTCTCCGCCGCCTCGGCCGTGGTCGGCACGCTCGCCGGGTTCGCGTTCACCTGGAGCGACTCGTTCGAATACTGGACGGAGACGGTCCGCAACACCGACCGCATCGGCACCGCGACGCTAAACACCAACCAGAACATCGCAGGTGCACTGGCCCGGCTGGGCATCGGCGAGGGACTGCGCTTCGTGTTGTGGACCGTCGCCTGCTTCGCGGTGCTCGGGGTGACGATCTGGGCCGCGCGACGGGCCCTCAAGGCCGGACAACCGATCCTCGCGCTGATCTGTGTGGCGATGTTCGGACTCGTGGTGTCGCCGGTGTCCTGGTCACATCACTGGGTGTGGGTCCTGCCGACGGTTCTGGTCACCAGCATCGTGGCCTATCGGCAGCGGCATGCGGCGCTGGCTGTCGTGTCCGCCGTGGGCATTTCGCTGATGATCTGGACGCCGATCCCGCTGATGCCCGAACACGAGGAGACCTCGGCGTCGCTATGGCGCCAGCTGGCAGGCGGATCGTACGTCTGGTGGGGTATCGCGGTGATCATCGTCGCGGGCACGCTGTCGTCGCGCCCTGCGGTACGCAATGATCCGGCCGTCGACCAGGCTCGGGTCGCCGCGGTCAACTAACCGGCTGCTACCTCGGGCATGCGTGCCGACGGCTTGGCCGCGCTGTCCGCCTTGCCCTCCTTGACGTCGGCTGCGTAGAGGTCGACGTACTCCTGACCGGACAGCCGCATCAGCTCGTACATCACCTCGTCGATCACCGCGCGCTCGATGAACCTGTTGCCCGCCAGCCCCTCGAACCGGCTGAAATCCATCGGCTTGCCGAACTTCACCGTGACGCGGCCGAACCGCCATCCTTTTTTGCCGGGCGGATTGACGACGTCGGTTCCGATCATCGCGACCGGAATCACCTGAACGCCCGTCTCCAGCGCGAGCCGTGCCAGCCCCGTCTTGCCCTTGTAGAGCCGTCCGTCGGGTGAGCGCGTGCCCTCCGGGTACATGCCGAGCAGCTTGCCCTCACCGAGGACCCGCGCGGCCGTGGTCAACGCGGCCTGCGCGCTGTCGGCATCGGAGCGGTCGATCGGCACCTGGCCCGCTGCGGTGTAGAACCACCGCTGGAACCAGCCTTTGATCCCGGTTCCTGTGAAGTACTCGGCCTTGGCCAGGAACGTGATGCGGCGCCGGACCACCAGAGGCTTGTAGAAGCTGTCCGCGACGGCGAGGTGATTGCTGGCCAAGATCACCGGTCCCGAGCGCGGAATATACTCCAGCCCTTCAACTTTCGGCCGGCCCAGCAGCGTCAGCAATGGACCCATGAAGATGTACTTGAACAGCCAATACCACACGGGCCCCTCCTGATGATCGAACACACCGCGGTGTTCTGCGACAACTGTACCCACGCACCCCGTATGCGACCACAACACAACCACGTCGGTGCCGAGATTGAATCCGGCTACTCCTCGACCGTTACCGGAATGTGCTGATATCGCCCAGGCCCCGGCGGCGGAGGCGGATCGCCATCGGGCGGTTCCGGCGGCGACGCCCCGTCCGGCGGCGGTGGAGGCGGTACGCCACCCGACTGCCCTGCGTCTGCCGGCTGCCCGGGGTTCTCTGCATTTTCTATGAGCGTCCTGACGACCCCGAGAAGCGCGACGCTGTGATCAGCAACGACGGTCAGCAGCGGATGCTGTTCACCCGACGCCAGCGCCGCCAGCGCACACACCGGACACCACACCTGCTGGCACTTGCTGGCACCGGCGCCGCTGGCCGCCGCGCGCGCCGCGGCGATTCGCAACGCGGGGTCGAGCCGGTCCAGGATGGTCTGCGCCAGCTGCCGAAGCTCCGGACCGAGATCGGGGTGTTCGCCACTCACTTTGGCCACACCTCCGGATTTGGTCGGAACCGCACTGTCAGCTCACTTCCCCGCAGCTGCGCGTCCATCACGATGCAGCGACGCAGTACCGAAGCCAGCCGGACACGGCGCCGCATCCCGCCGGCACCGATGATCAAGTCATCGTCGACCCGCCCGAGTGAGAGGGCGGTCGAATCGACGTGGGGCAACTCTAGCCGCATTCGGTAGACGGCCTCGAGACCGGTTCCGGATTCCCTGTCGACCACCGGCCGCAGCGGTCCTGGAGGTGGCGAACCGTCGCGTCTGCGCGCCGCGTCGAGCAGCTCGCCGAGTGCTTTGGCGCCAATCGGCTCGCCGGCCAGGTGCGGGACCAGCACGAGCTGCACGTCGCCGATCAGGGTGTCGAGCTCGTCGAGCACGGCCTGCTGCTCGGAGATCCGCTCTGAGTACCAGTCGAAGGCCGGATGTTCCGGCAGGTTGCGATACTCGAACGAATCGTCTTGCACCAGAATCTGGTTGACGATCAGTTCGTCGATCCGCACCCCCATCAGCGCAAGTGAACCCAGTGTGCGCGCCGCCTCGGCGGCGACCACCCGCTCGGCGGTCATCACCAGATGCGCGCTAAGCACGGAGCCGTTCGTGAGCAGCACGCTGAGGCGCTCCGTACCCGCGCCGATGCGTTCGAGGAGGCCGACAACCGCCGCTGAGCGCGCATCGTCGGCACCGGACAGCCGGCGATGCCGCGGCCAGGCCCGCTCGAGATACAGCCCGAACGTCGCGGGCAGCGTGAGCATGCGCAACGCGTCGGCGGTCGATGCGCAGTCCACGACGACGTGGTCCCACTCGCCCGAGGCCGCCAGTTCGCCGACCTCGTGCAGCCCCAGCACTTCCTGAATGCCCGGTAACGCCGAAAGTTCTTCCGGAGCAACGTTTCCCACATCAGATTCGGGAAACTTGCCGGCAAGCACACCGGCGATGTCGCGCCAATGAGTCTCCAGAAGCGCCAATGTGTCGAGTGCGAGTGCGTCGAGGAGGCCGCCGCCGGCGTCGCGTCCACCATCGAGCTCGGCGAGGACCCGGGTAGGTTCACGGCGTCCGGTCGGGGTGATCGGTGTGCCGAGCACATCGCCGATCGAGTGCGCCTGGTCCGTCGACACGATCAGCACCCGCATGCCCGTGCGCGCGTCACGTACGGCGGTGGCCGTAGCCAACGTTGACTTTCCTACGCCGCCCTTACCGACGAAAAGACTGATCCGGGCCGTATCACTCAGCCTCGGCTCGTTTCTTGAGGTCCTTCAACGCCGTATCGGTCAGCCTCCGCTCAGCCTTGCGCTTGAGCAGTCCGATCATCGGGATGATCAGATCGACCGACAGTTCGTAGGTGACGTCCGTTCCGGACCCCTTGGGCGACAACCGATATGCACCATCGAGCGCCCTCAGCAGCGAGCTGGACACCAACGTCCACTCCACCGATCCGCGGTCGACCTGCTTCCAGTCGTATGCCAACACCATCGTGTCCTTGAGCACCGCGGCATCCAGCACAAGGCGCGCCGTCTTCGGATACCCTTCCGGGTCCGCCTCGAGGACTTCACAGTCCTTGTACTCGTTGACCCACTCCGGATAGGACGCGATGTCGGCGATGACATCCATAACCGTCGAAGGGTCGGCATCTATGTAGATGGTCTGCGCCGTCTTGTCCGCCACTGCCTTCTTCCCCGTCTATCTGCCGATGGCAGAAAATCTACCCCGCTGCGCTGACTTGAGCCCACGACTCACGCCAGCCGGGACACCCCCACTGGTCGTGTAGCCTCCAGACGCCTCTTCAACTCGAACGCCATCTCTTTTCCCGCCACCCGGCGCTGATGGTTCATCTTCGCTAGGTTCATCTTGGCCAACTGCCAGGCCGCCACACCGGACGGCTCAGCATGAACGAAATAGTGCAGGATCACCCCGTCGAGAGCGGGTTGCAGCCACACCTCCATCGTGCCGGTGAGCGCGCCGGTAACCGTCCACCGGTGCCCCGCCGCACCCCGATCCTCGACAACGGTCAGCCGCAGATCGGGCCACCAGCGGCGCCAGCTGGCGGGGTCGCCGACCGCCATGCCCACCTCGACGGGGTCGGCGGCGACGAACGTCTCGTCCGCGATCTGGATGCTGTTCATGGGTCAACAGCTTCACATATGTGCCTGGACCGCCGCTCACGGTGGCCGACTACGCTGTGAACGGCAAAAGCAGCTAGTCGAGAGGCCAAGATCGTGCGTGAGTTCAGTGTCCCCGCCTCCTTCTCCGTCGGCGAGCACGACAACGTCGTCAGCTGCGTTTTCAGCCACGAACGCGACGATCCCGACCACGTGATCATCCAGCGCCTGGTCGACGGCGTCTGGACGGATGTCACGTGCAAGCAGGTCGCGGAGCAGATCCGGGCGGCAGCCCTGGGCCTGATCGCCGAAGGGGTGGCGCCCGGTGACCGCGTCGCCGTGTTGTCCGCGACCCGCTACGAATGGCCGATCCTGGACTTCGCGATCCTGGCGGCGGGCGCTGTCACGGTGCCGATCTATGAGACCAGCTCCGCCGAGCAGGTGAAGTGGGTGCTGGAGGATTCCGGTGCGGTGCTGATCGTCACCGAGTCCGACGCGCACGCCGACAAGATCGAACAGTTCCGCGGCGATCTGCCGTCGCTGCGCACTGTGCTGCGGATCGACGGGTCGGGCACGCCGGCGATGGACGCGCTCACCGATGCCGGCAAGGCCGTCGACGCCAAACAGCTCGACGACCGGCTGGCCGGGCTGACGTCCGCCGACCCCGCGACACTGATCTACACGTCGGGCACCACCGGCAGGCCCAAGGGCTGCCAGCTCACTCACTCCAACCTGCTCTACGAGATCCGCGGCGCCAAGGACTGCTTCCCGACGCACCTGGCCAAGGGCGAACGCATGCTGGTGTTCCTGCCGCTCGCGCACGTGCTGGCCCGCGCGATCACCGTCGCGGCGTTCACCAACAAGGTCACGCTCGGGTTCAGCAGCGACATCAAGAACCTCGTCCCCACGTTCGCGGTGTTCAAGCCGACGTTGGTGGTGTCGGTACCCCGGGTGTTCGAGAAGGTGTACAACACCGCCGAACAGAACGCCGTAAGTGGCGGCAAGGGCAAGATTTTCGCCGCTGCGGCCGAGGCGGCGATCGAATGGAGCGAGGCCCAGGACCGCGGCGGCGCCGGGCTCGTGCTCAAGGTCAAACACGCGCTGTTCGACAAGCTCGTCTACGGCAAGCTGCGGGCCGCGCTCGGCGGCAACTGCCACGCGGCGATCTCCGGCGGGGCCCCGTTGGGCGCGCGCCTCGGGCACTTCTACCGCGGTGCGGGGCTCTCGATCTACGAGGGATACGGGCTCACCGAGACCAGTGCGGCAATCACCGTCAACCGTGTCAGCGACCTGCGCGTGGGTTCGGTCGGCAAGCTCCTGCCCGGTAACAGTATGAAGTTGGGCGACGACGGCGAGCTGCTGGTCAAGGGCGGCGTGGTGTTCAGCGGCTACTGGGGCAACGAAGCCGAGACCAACGCGGTGTTCTCCGACGGCTGGTTCCACACGGGCGATCTGGGCGCGATCGACGACGACGGCTTCTTGACCATCATCGGACGCAAGAAGGAGATCATCGTCACCGCGGGCGGCAAGAACGTCGCACCCGCCGTCCTCGAAGACCGGCTGCGCGCCCACCCGTTGATCAGTCAGGCGATGGCGGTCGGGGACGCCAAACCGTTCATCGCGGCGCTGATCACGATCGACCCCGAGGCGTTCGGCAGCTGGAAGGAACGCAACGGCAAGAACGCGGGCGCGTCGGTGGGCGACCTGGCTGCCGACCCCGACCTCGTCGCCGAGATCGATCTGGCGGTCAAGGAGGCCAATGAGGCGGTGTCCAAGGCCGAGGCGATCCGCAAGTTCCGGATTCTGCCGGTCGATTTCACCGAGGACACGGGCGAGCTGACACCGACGATGAAGGTCAAGCGCAAGGTGGTCGCCGAGAAGTTCGCCGCCGATATCGAGGGCCTGTACACCAAAGACTAGAGCAGTTCGGCCAATCGGGCGGCCTGCGTCTTCCATTGCCAGTTGTCGACCACCCAGCGCCGACCCGCCGCACCCATTCGCGCCGCCCGAGCGGGATCGGCGAGCAGGTCACTGACGCTCGCCGTGATGGCGCCGACGTCCCAGCCGTCGACCACCAGCCCCGTCTCGTCGTCGAGAACCGTTTCTGGGGCCCCGCCCGAGCGGCCCGCCACCACCGGCACTCCCGAGGCCGATGCCTCCAGGTAGACGATGCCCAGCCCTTCGACGTCCAGGCCCGCACCTCTGGTCCGGCACGGCATCGCGAAGACGTCGGCCATCGCGTGATGGGCGGGCAGTTCGTCGCCCGGGACGCCGTCGGTGAACACCACGTGTTCGGAGACGCCGAAGTTGTGCGCCAGCCGACGCAGGGACGAGCGGTAGGGGCCGCCGCCAACGATCACCAGTGCAGCGCCGTGCACACGTTGCCGGATCGCGGGCAGCGCGCGGATCAACATGTCCTGGCCCTTGCGCGGCACCAGGCGCGATACGCAGACCACGACGGGACGATTCCCCAACCCGTAGCGGGCCCGCATCTCGGCGCGCGCGACCTCGTCCGGGGCGAACCGCTCGGTGTCCACGCCGGCGGGCAGATGCTCGAGCGCTGCGCGCGGGCCGAACGCCGAGGCGAACCGCCGTCGGGTGTAGCTGCTCACGTATGTCACTGCGTCGGTGCCGGAACCGATGCGGCGCAACGCCGTCCGGGCCAGCGGCAGCATCGACCAGCCGACCTCGTGCCCGTGCGTGCTCGCGATGACCCGGCCCGCGCCCGCGTCACGGGCCAGCGGCGCCATCAGTGCCAGCGGTGCGGCCGCGCCGAACCACACCGTGTCGGCGTCGTGGCGCTCGACGAGTCGACGCATCCGTCCTGCCACGGACGGTTCGGGCAGCATCAACGTGCCGGGGTGCCGCACCACCTCGTAGCCGGCGGCCCGATCGAATTCGTCGGAACCCTTCCAATTGGGGGCGTACACCGTCAGTGTGTGGGCGCCCCCGACGACCAGATGCCCGACGAGTTCCTGCAGGTATGACTGGATGCCGCCGCGTCGGGGCGGAAAATCGTTGGTAACCAGCAGGACCCGGCTCATCGCCCGTCAGGCTATCCGGTGCGCCACTGCGGCCATGCGGCCAGCACTGCGGGTAGGTCGGTTCCCAGGCTGTCCTGCACGGCGGTGGCGAGGTCGGGGTGACCGTGTCCGCACGCCCGGAGGTACAGCGCGCGCAGGCCCTCGGTGCCGTACGCGTCGGCGACGAACCGGGCGAACCACCAGGCGCGGTCGTAGGCCAGCGAGCGTTCGGGGCCGCTCAATTCGGCGTCGGTGGGTAGGCCCCTTCGCATGATCGCGGCCGCGTCCGCAGGCAACGGCCTAGGCGGGCGGCCGACGAAGTCGGCAACGCCTTCGGTGAGCCAGCGCGGCGCATCGGCCGCGGTCTCGGCCCGCGCCGCGTAGTGAAAAAGCTCGTGGCGCAGCACGATTCGTAGCGAAGCGTCGTCCATGTTCGCGGCACCGGGGGCGAAGGTGATGCGTTCGCCGGTGGTAGTGGCCGCCGTGTCGGAGTCACCACCGCCCACGGCGGCGAATTGCGCATCGGTGCCCGCGGCCACGATGACGATCTCGCGGGGCCAGTCCGGGCCCCAGAACGCGGTGACGGCGTCGGCCGCATCGTCGAGTTGGCCTGCGATGCGGCGCAGCAGCGGTGCCGTGTGCTCGCCGAGACCGACGAGGCGCACCGTGCGGCCGTCCTTGAGCGTCTGCGAGGTCGACACCGACGTGGGCGTGGTCAGCGACGCCGGAGTGGCGACAGGCGGGCCGGCCGGAGCGGATCCGCTGTTGCCCACGATTAAAAGGGCGCAGACCAGTTCGGCGATCAGAAGCGCGGCAACAGTGGTTCTGCTCTTCGCGTGCGAGCGTCGGTCCGCTGCGCGTGAGCGCGGTCCCTCGACGGTCAGTAGCGGCGGACGTTGTAGATCGGCGCGTTGTCCACCGGGGCGACACGCACCGGTGTGCCGAAGGTCGACGCGTGCACCATCATTCCGTTGCCGATGTAGATCGCGGTGTGCGATGCGTCGGAGTAGTAGTTGACGACGTCGCCGGGCTGCATCTGGTCCATGGACACCGGCTGTCCCCCGCTGGCCAGCGCCTGGCTGGAATGCGGTAGCGAGATGCCGGCCTGCTGGAACGCCCACATCACCAACCCGGAACAGTCGAACTGGTTCGGGCCCGACCCGCCCCACGTGTACGGCGATCCGATGCGGCTCAGCGCGGCCTGGATCACGGTCATTTCGTGGCCGTTGCTCGGCGGTGCCATGTCACCCGGCGGGATGGCGCCGGGAGGCGCGGGCGGCTGACCGACGCCGGGCGGCGCGGCGGCAAGAATCGCGGGGTCGTTCGGCGGCTGCGGCCCCGGCGGCGGAGGCGGTGCGGGAATCGGGGGCGCCGGCGGCATCGCGGCGAGTGCCTCGCGCTGGTTGGGGGTGAGCGCCTCGTACTGCGATTTGACGATCGCGATCTGCACCTGGAGTTTGCTCTGCTTGGACTGCAGGTCCGCGCGCACGGCGGCAGCCTGCTCTGCAGCGGTCTTCGCCTCGGCGGCGGACTTCGCCGACGCCTCTTCTGCGGCGGATGCCTGGACACCGGCCTCGCGGAAGCTCTGCATCTGGGCTGAAATCTCGGTGGCCATCACCCGCTGCACCGACATCTGGTCGATGAGACCCTGCGGCGACGAGGCGGTCAGCAAAGCGTTGAGGCCGTCTGGGCGCCCGCCCATGTATTGCGAGGCGGCAATGTTGTCGACCTGGCTCTGGAACGACGTCAGTTTCTGCTTGGCGGCGTCCAGTGCGCCGGCGTCGGCGGCATGCTTGGCTTCCGCAGCCTGTTGAGCTGCCAGCTTCTTGTCCAGATCCAGCTGCGCGGAGTTCATCGCCTCAGTGGTCTGCTCGGCTTGCCGCGACAACTCGTTGAGCTTCGCCAGCGCGTCATCGGCCGGATCGGCCTGCACACCCGAAGCGAGAATTCCCCCGAACAGCGCGACCGCAGCTATCGCACCGATTATGGGTCGCTTAAGGACACGAGAGAACCAGTGCGTGCGGTCGAACCTCAAGATTTGCGTCCTTCAAGTCCGTAACGAAGCCGTGTCGAACTACTCTTAGGTCTCGGACAGGTTACGAAACGGCAACGCCCTTGTCCAACTGAAGTCGCAAATTTAACAGCCGGCCCGTAAATATCTAAATGCGGCCCCCGCCAAGGGGTGTCGTCACGCCACGCCCGAGTCATTGCTGCGGTGGATCGGAACGAGCCGCAGCCGGGGCGCCAACCCCACGTCAGCGAGCACCTCGAGCGCACGGCGTTCGTCGACGAGCAAAGTGTCGGGAACGCCGAGAAGTACGCTGACGACGCAGTCCTGGCAGCCGGGCCCTCGCACCGCACAGTCGTCGCAGTCGATGGTGACCGTGCCCGTTTCGGGTCCCTCGTCGTGTGTCATTCCGCAGTCCTCCTGCTTGGTGTTGCCCGAACGGTATCGGCGGGCACCGACAACCAATTTCCTGCGGCGTGGCGCTCGCGGCCTGCCGGTGTTTGTCGGTCCGGTTCCCTACCGTCAGCGCATGGGCCAGCTCAGCTTCGCGGACGTCGATCCGCTTGCTGACGTGACGTTGCGGGAGACGACGTTCGTCGTCGTGGACCTCGAGACCACGGGCGGGCGCCCCAGCGGGGATAACCATGACGCCATCACCGAGATCGGCGCCGTCAAGGTGCGCGGCGGCGCGATCCTCGGTGAGCTGGCCACCCTGGTGGATCCGGGGCGCAGCATCCCGCCGCAGATCGTCTCGCTGACCGGGATCACCACGGCGATGGTGTGCGATGCCCCGACGATCGACTCGGTGCTCCCGTCGTTTCTGGAGTTCTCCCGGGGCGCGGTGCTGGTCGCCCACAACGCCGGTTTCGATATCGGGTTCCTGCGTGCGGCCGCTGAACGTGCTCACATCGCATGGCCGCGCCCGCCCGTCCTCTGCACGGTGCGCCTCGCCCGCCGGGTGCTGACGCGGGACGAGGCGCCCAGCGTGCGGCTGTCGGCACTGGCCCGGCTGTTCGGCGCATCGACCACCCCGACGCACCGCGCGCTCGACGACGCCCGCGCCACCGTCGACGTGCTGCACGGCCTCATCGAGCGCGTCGGTAACCAGGGCGTTCACACCTACACCGAACTGCGGTCGTATCTGCCCGACGTGTCGCCGGCGCAGCGCCGCAACCGGCATCTCGCCTCGCCACTGCCCCACCGGCCGGGGGTGTACCTGTTTCGCGGACCCGCATCCGAGGTGCTCTACGTGGGCACGGCCGTCGATCTGCGCCGCCGGGTCGGCCAGTACTTCAACGGCGCGGACCCGCGCACCCGCATCAAGGAGATGGCGTCGCTGGCCACCGCGGTCGACCATGTCGAATGCGCGCATGAACTAGAGGCAGGCGTACGCGAGCTAAGGCTGCTCGCCGCACACGCGCCGCCCTACAACCGCCGCTCGAAATTTCCGCACCGGTGGTGGTGGGTGGTGCTGACCGATGAGGCGTTTCCGCGGTTTTCCACGGTGCGCGCCCCGAAGCACGACTGCGCCGTCGGCCCGTTTCGCTCCCGCGCCGACGCCGTGCAGACCGCCGCACTGCTGGCACGGTTCACCGGTGTCCGCACATGCACGGCGCGGTTGGGCCAGTCCGCGTTTCACGGTCCGCGGTGTCCCGAGCGCGAGGTGTCGCCCTGTCCCGCGCCGCGCGACACCAGTGCCGCCGACTACGCCGGTGCGCCACTGCGTGCCAGGGCGCTGATCGACGGTGCCGACAGCCAGGCGTTGGCCGACGTGCTGTCGCACATCACCGATCTCGCGGGACGCGCCCGTTACGAAACCGCCGCGCGGCTAAGGGATCACGCCACCACCGCCATCGACGCGCTCTGGCGCGGGCAGAGGTTGCGCGCACTGGCCTGCGTCGACGAATTGGTCGCGGCCCGTCCGGACGGCGCGGGCGGCTGGCACCTGGCGGTCATTCGTCACGGGCAACTGGCGGCCGCGGGAAACGCGCTGCGCGGTGTTCCGCCAATGCCGGTTGTCGACGCGATATGTGCTGGCGCGCAAGCGGTTCTGCCGAGTCAGGCTCCGCTCGGTGGCGCACTTGTCGAGGAGACCGCGCTCATCGCGCGCTGGCTCGCCAAGCCGGGGGTGCGGATCGTGCGAGCGGAATCCGGTTACGCCTCACCGGCTGGTTCCGCGGGTCGGTTCGCCGACTGGGCGGCGTCGGCACGGTCGGCGCGTGTCGCGGCCGAACAGCTCGCCGAAATCAGTTCTGGCTCAGAGCTTCTGACTGAACCCCACCCAACGCGCGAGCAGCTTTTCGGCGGCACCGGAGTCGATGGTCTCGGCAGCCCTGGCCAGACCCGACTCCCACGCGGGCACCCACTTGGCGTCGCTGGCTAGTCCGGCATGGGCCACCATTGCGCCTGCCGCATTGAGCACGACGGCGTCGCGCACCGGGCCCTTCTCCCCGCCGAGCACCGCTCGCACCGACGCGGCGTTCGCCTCCGCGTCACCGCCGACGAGCTCCGACAGTTCGGCGCGGGCGAACCCGAAGGCCGAGGGGTCGAATGTCAGCCGCTCGACGGTGCCCGCCTGGACACGCCAAATGGTGCTCGTGGTGGTGGTGGTCAGTTCGTCGAGGCCGTCGTCGCCGTGCACGACCAGGACACTGGACCGACGGCCCGCGAACACGCCTGCCATCACCTCGGCAAGGTCGGCCCAGGCGCAGCCGACCAGACCGGCCCGCGGCGATGCCGGATTCGTCAGTGGGCCAAGCAGATTGAAGACCGTCGGTACCCCGATCTCACGACGCACCACACCCGCGTGCCGATACGACGGATGGAACTGCGGCGCGAAACAGAATCCGATGCCCACCTCGGCGACGCTGCGGGCGACATCGTCGGGACTCAGATCGATACGCACCCCGAGCGCCTCGAGCGTGTCGGCACCGCCCGACAGCGACGACGCGGCCCGGTTGCCGTGCTTGACCACCGGCACCCCGGCGGCGGCCACGACGATCGCGGCCATCGTGGACAGGTTCACCGTGTTAGCTCCGTCGCCACCGGTACCGACCACGTCGACGGTCTCGTTGCCGATCGTTTCGGTCGGCACCCGACGTGCGTGTTTGAGCATGGTGTCGGCCAGCTCGGTCACCTCGGCGGACGTCGGGCGCTTCATCTTCATCGACACGCCGAAGGCGGCGATCTGAGCCGGAGTCGCCGCGCCGGTCATGATCTGGTCCATCGCCCAGCCGGCCTGTCCCGGGGCAAGCGCCTGACCTGTGGTTAGGCGGCCGAGAAGCTGAGGCCATGTCGGGGAGTCACCGGAAGTCACGCGCTGATTATGACGAATTGCTCACCCGGGTGGAGTTCAACAACTACAAAGCGTCATACTTGCGGATGTGACGAGCGCTGTAGGCACCTCGGGGACCGCTATCACGTCGCGAGTTCATTCCCTGAACCGGCCGAACATGGTCAGTGTCGGCACGATCGTGTGGCTGTCCAGCGAGCTGATGTTCTTTGCCGGACTCTTCGCGATGTACTTCACCGCGCGTTCGCAGGCAGGCGGCAACTGGCCGCCGGAGCCCACCGAGCTGAACCTGGTCCAGGCGGTCCCGGTCACCATGGTGCTGATCGCCTCATCGTTCACCTGCCAGATGGGTGTTTTCGCCGCCGAGCGCGGCGACGTGTTCGGGCTGCGGCGCTGGTACATCATCACCTTCCTGATGGGCCTGTTCTTCGTCCTCGGCCAGGGCTACGAGTACATCCACCTCGTCGAGCACGGCACCACTCTGGCCAGCAGCGCGTACGGCTCGGTCTTCTACCTGGCCACCGGTTTCCACGGCCTGCACGTCATCGGCGGGCTGGTCGCCTTCATCTTCCTGCTGGCCCGCACCACGATGAGCAAGTTCACCCCTGCTCAGGCCACCGCCGCGATCGTCGTCTCGTACTACTGGCACTTCGTCGACATCGTGTGGATCGCCCTGTTCGCCGTTATTTACTTCGTCCGATGATCGGCTCGCCGATGCGTCCGAAGAGAAGGGGTTCGATGACCGAGAAGGCCACCGGAACACCGAAGGCGGCGACAGTGAAGCGCCGTCGGCTGCGCCGCCGCCTGTCAGCGGCGATGCTCCTGCTCGTCGGACTCGGTTTCGCCGGTGGCCTTGCGGTCACGCTGACCCCGACCCCCCAGGTGGCCGTCGCCGACGAATCGCAGTCGGCGCTTCTGCGCACCGGCAAGCAACTGTTCGACACGTCCTGCATCACCTGCCACGGCGCGAACCTGCAGGGTGTTGCAGACCGCGGACCCAGCCTGCTCGGCGTCGGCGAGGCCGCCGTCTACTTCCAGGTGTCCACAGGCCGCATGCCCGCCATGCGCGGTGAGGCCCAGGCGCCGCAGAAGCCCCCGCAGTTCGACGAGGCGCAGATCGACGCACTCGGCGCGTTCGTGCAGGCCAACGGCGGCGGTCCGGTCGTCCCACGTGACGAGAACGGCGCCATCGCGTCCGAATCGCTGCTCGGAAACGATGTCGCCCGCGGTGGCGATCTGTTCCGGCTGAACTGCTCGTCGTGCCACAACTTCACCGGCAAGGGCGGCGCGTTGTCGTCTGGCAAGTACGCACCCGACCTGGCCGGGGCCAATCCGGCGCAGATCTACTCGGCGATGCTGACCGGACCGCAGAACATGCCCAAGTTCTCTGACCGGCAGCTGTCACCGGAGGAGAAACGCGACATCGTCGCCTACGTCCGGATGGCCACCACGGCACCCGACCCCGGCGGATACGGACTCGGTGGCTTCGGCCCGACGTCCGAGGGCATGGCTGCCTGGATTATCGGCATAGTGGCCGTCGTCATCGCGGCCCTGTGGATCGGAGCGCGAGCATGAGCGACGGGGACATCAAGGGCACCGACACCCCTGGACAGCAGGGCGAACCCGGTCAGCCGACCGACGCCGAACTGGCCGCGATGTCGCGCGAAGAACTGCTGGAGCTCGGCGGCAAGATCGACGGCGTCGAGATCGTCTACAAGGACGAGCGCTGGCCCGTTCCCGGCACCAAGGCCGAGAAGCGCGCGGAACGCCTTGTGTCGTACTGGCTTCTGCTGGGCGGCCTTTCGGGCGTGGCGCTGCTGATCGTCTTCCTGTTCTGGCCGTGGGAGTACAAGGGCGGCAGGGACTCCGGCCATCTCTGGTACGACCTCGCCACACCGATGTACGGGTTGACGTTCGGGCTGTCGATTCTGGCCATCGGCATCGGCGCGGTGCTGTATCAGAAGAAGTTCATTCCCGAGGAGATCTCGATCCAGGAGCGCCACGACGGCGCCTCCCCCGAGCTGCAGCGAAAGACGGTGGTAGCCAACCTCTCCGATGCGCTGGAATCGTCGACCATCAAGCGGCGCAAGCTGGTTGGCCTGTCACTCGGCGTGGGGCTCGGCGCGTTCGGCCTCGGCACGCTGGTGGCGTTCGCCGGTGGTCTGATCAAGAATCCGTGGAAGCCCGTCGTGCAGACCGCAGAGGGTAAGAAGGCCGTGCTGTGGACATCCGGCTGGACCCCGCGCTTCGCAGGCGAGACCATCTACGCAGCCCGCGCGACCGGCAACGGAACCTACGCCAAGATGCGCCCCGAGGACATCGATGCCGGCGGTATGGAGACCGTTTTCCCGTGGCGTGAGTCCGATGGCGACGGAACGACTATCGAGTCACACCACCGGCTTTCGGAGATCACCATGGGCGTGCGCAATCCCGTCATGCTGATCCGCATCAAGCCCACCGACCTGTCGAGGGTCGTCAAGCGCAAGAACCAGGAGAGCTTCAACTTCGGCGACCTGTTCGCGTTCACCAAGGTGTGCTCGCACCTGGGCTGCCCCTGCTCGCTCTACGAACAACAGACCTATCGCATCCTCTGCCCGTGCCACCAGTCGCAGTTCGACGCGTTGCACTTTGCGAAACCCATATTCGGCCCGGCTGCGCGCGCACTTGCGCAGTTGCCCATCACGATTGATCAGGACGGATACCTCGTCGCCAACGGCGACTTCATCCAACCCGTCGGTCCGGCATTCTGGGAGCAAACAAATTGAGTCCGAAACTGCCAAAACCGCCAAGCATGGCCGAGATCGCGGCCGGCCAGGGCGAAGCAATCGATACGCGGTACCACCCGTCAGCGGCCGTACGCCGGCAGCTGAACAAAGTCTTCCCGACCCACTGGTCGTTCCTGCTCGGTGAGATCGCGATGTACAGCTTCATCGTGCTGTTGCTCACCGGCGTGTACCTGGCCCTGTTCTTCGATCCGTCGATGGCCGAAATCGTCTACGACGGCGTGTATCAACCGCTGCGCGGCATCGAGATGTCGAAGGCCTACGCATCGACCCTCGACATCAGCTTCGAGGTGCGCGGCGGTTTGTTCGTCCGTCAGGTCCACCACTGGGCGGCCTTGCTGTTCGCCGCCTCGATCATGGTGCACCTCGCCCGTGTGTTCTTCACCGGCGCGTTCCGGCGTCCACGCGAGGCCAACTGGATCATCGGCTCGCTGCTGTTGATCCTGGCGATGTTCGAGGGCTACTTCGGTTACTCGCTGCCCGACGATCTGCTCTCGGGCATCGGGCTGCGGGCGGCGCTGAGCTCCATCACCCTCGGCATGCCGGTGATCGGCACGTGGCTGCACTGGGCGCTGTTCGGCGGTGACTTCCCGTGCGGCGGCGTCGGATACCAGTGTTCGCAGGACGGCTACTGGCTGCCTCGCATGTATTCGCTGCACATCTTGCTGATCCCGGGAATCATCCTGGCGCTCATCGGACTTCACCTCGCATTCGTGTGGTTCCAGAAGCACACCCAGTTCCCCGGGCCGGGACGCACCGAGACCAACGTCGTGGGCGTGCGGGTCATGCCGGTGTTCGCGGTCAAGTCCGGTGCGTTCTTCGCGATGACCGTCGGCATCCTGGGCCTGATGGGCGGCCTGCTGCAGATCAACCCGATATGGCAACTGGGACCGTACAAACCGTCACATGTGTCGGCGGGTAGCCAGCCGGACTTCTACATGATGTGGACGGAAGGCCTGGCACGTATCTTCCCGGCCTGGGAGTTGTACTTCCTGGGCCATACCGTGCCTGCGCCGGTGTGGGTGGCGCTGCTCATGGGCGTTATCTTCATGCTGCTGCCCGCGTGGCCGTTCCTCGAAAAGAAATTCACGGGCGACAAGGCCCACCACAATCTGCTGCAGCGTCCCCGGGATGCTCCGGTGCGCACCGCGGTCGGCTCGATGGCGATCGCTTTGTACATGGTGCTGACGCTGTCCGCGATGAACGACGTCATCGCCCTGAAATTCCACATCTCGCTGAATGCGACGACGTGGATCGGGCGTATCGGCATGGTGGTGGTGCCGGCGATCGTCTACTACATCGCCTACCGGTGGGCCGTCGGACTGCAACGCAGTGACCGCGCGGTGCTCGAGCACGGTATCGAGACCGGCATCATCAAGCGGCTGCCGCACGGCGCCTACATCGAGCTGCATCAGCCGCTCGGCCCCGTCGACGACCATGGTCATCCACTTCCGTTGGAGTACCAGGGTGCAGCGGTTCCGAAGCGGATGAACAAGCTCGGCTTTGCGGGCGCCCCCGGCAGCGGCAGCTTCCTGCGCGCCGATCCGGTGTCGGAGAACGAGGCGCTTGTCGAGGCGGCGCACGCCGCGGAACGCAAGGCGCTCACCGCGCTGCGCGAGCACCAGGACGGCTCCTCGAACGGTTCGTCAAACGGCTCGACGAACGGCTCCTCCAACGGCTCGACGAACGGGCATCACTGAGCGGCAACGGGTTCAACGAACCTGCGACGACGGTTGCGCCGGGAAGTTACGCGCTCTGATCTTCCAGCAGTGCGCGTAGCTCACGCAGGTAGAACCACGGAATAGCGGGCATCGCCAGCGTGACAAGGCCGCCCAGCCCGAGCAAAACCCACGCTGCCCCGTCGCTCTCGACGGCCATCAGGTAGGTTGCCACGCCTATCGCCACCATGGCGATGCCGATCGCACACGCGATCAGGACCGCGCACCGCAGCCACACCTGGTCGATGGCCGCAACCAGTGGTGCGGGCAGCGACGTGCTGTGTGTGACCGCCGCCGCATAACCCGGGCCTGCGTGGATCCGGCCCGCTGTCGTTCCGGAGATCCGCAGCTTTTCGGTCTGCGCCGCATCGCCGCGTGCCGTTTCCTGCCGTCGCCCCACGGGCTGGTCCGGCGGGGTTCGCGCGGGCGGTTCGGAGTCGGACATCGCGTCGCGGCGGGCCCGAATCAGAAGCGGCACAGCGCCGATGATCACCGCCGCCGAGATCGCGATGACGATGTAGAGCAGCCACGGCGTGCCCGAATCGCCCGACGATTCCTGATGGGCACTTCCCAGGTCGACGAGGGCCACGGTGGCTGCGACCCCGACGCCCAGCGCCACGAGCCAGATCGCCGCGCAGGCGCCCAGCAGAATTCGATCGGTGCGGTCGAACTCGCCGGGGTCCAGGCCGGCACGCGCCCGTACGCCCACCGCGGGGTCGGTTCCGTAGGGCATCAGCAGGCCGTCTGTGCGGAGTTGTTGGTGTTCGACGACAACACGGTGCCGTCGCTGGTCGTGATCGAGCAGTTGAGCCTGCTCACCAGGAACAGGCTCGACGCCTGTACCGATCCCACCTCGGACTGCGAGATGGGTGTCACGGTCAGAGACCACGGAATGTAGACGTTGCGCTGGGTGCGGCTGCGACCCGAGGCGTCGATGTATGTGACGGTGATGATGTCTCCCGGCGCTTTGGTCCCGGTCACCGAATAGGTGACCTGTCGTGGCCCTGCGCGAGTCGTGGGCGGTGGTGGCGGTGCCGCGGTCTCGGCGGGTGGCGGCGGCGGCGCCTCGGCGGGTGGCGGCGGCGGCGGTGAGGGCTCCTCCGTGACGGTCACGGTTTCCGGCGGCGGGGGCGGCTCAGTCGGCGGTGGCGGCGGAGGAGGCGGCGGCGGTGTCGTCGTGGTGATCTCGTCCTGCACCGGTGGTGGCGGCGGTGTGCTCGTCGTGGTGTCCGGTTTCGAGAGGTTGTCGGTATCGGTCCGGGTCACCAGGACCGATACGGAGACGACCAGTGCGATGGCCGCGACGATGGCCACCACTCCGACCACCCAGGGCCAGCGCGGCGGGTCGGTGGTCTCGACAAGCGGGCTCGGTTCGTAGGTGTCGTAGTCGTACAGCCCAGAATTGGAGGGCACGTAGGGGCCGCTGGTGAACTGCTCGGATTCCGGGGCTGAGTAGGCCTGTGAGTAGGTGTCGGGCTCGCTGCTCTCCGGCCTACCGGAGTCGCCGCCCGGCTCCTGACCCGGCAGATCGGCCCCTTCACCGAAATCACCGCCCGGGGGGTTCGGCCCGCTCATTTACGCCTATCCTTCTCGACTCACATGCCTCGGCAACATTACCCAAACACACGATCCGGATGAATCTCGCAGCACAGGTTATGGACGAGTAGTGGCCCGATTGTGACCTTGCGCGCGACGGTGTCCGCCCCGGCAGGACGTCAGTGCTTCTCGGCTCCGGTGTAGTACTCGAACACCAGGCCGCCGACCGTCGTGAGCACGAAACACGCGCCCGCCACGATCAGCCACGGGAGCCAGAGCGCGACGCCTACGGCCGTGACGGACGCGGACAGTGCGATGAAGATCGGCCACCAGCTGTGTGGGCTGAAAAAGCCCAACTCGCCGGCGCCATCGCTGACCTCGGCGTCCTCGTAGTCCTCGGGCCTGGTGTCCAGGCGCCGGGCCACGAAGCGGAAGAAGGTACCCGTGATCAACGTCAGCCCGGCCGTCATCACTAGCGCCGTGACACCCGCCCACTCGATGCCGCCCTGCTGGAACATCGCCGTCAGCACGCCGTAGACCACCGCGCACAGGACGAAGAACGCGGTCAGGAACTCGAACAGCCTGGCTTCGATATGCATCTGGTGTCCCTACTTGCTGGCCTGCGTTAGCTGGGGCGCCTGCTCGCCGCGGCGGGTGTCGAACGGCTTCGTCGTGATCGCCAGCGGCGGCTGATCGATGGCCTGCAGCGCCTCGGCGTTGGTCTTACCGTCGATACGCTGTTCCAGGTACGCCTTGAAGTCGTTGGGCGAAACCACCCGTAGCTCGAAGTTCATCATCGAGTGATACGTGCCACACATCTCCGTGCACCGGCCGACGAACGCGCCGTTCTGGTTGATCTCGCTGATCTGGAAGATGTTGTCGGAGTTGTTCGCCTCAGGGTTGGGCATCACGTCGCGCTTGAACAGGAACTCCGGCACCCAGAAGCCGTGGATGACGTCGGCGGAGGCGATCTGGAACTCGATGCGCTTACCCGAGGGCACCACCAGAACCGGGATCTCGTTGGACGTGCCCAGCGTCTCGACCTTGTCGAAGTTCAGATAGGAGCGGTCCTCGGGGTTCTTACCCGCGATCACGCCGAACTCGGGGCCGTGCGCACCCTCGACGCCCTCCGGCCCTGATGCGACGGCCTCCTTGCGCTCCGGGTCGTCCCCTTGATAGCTGAACGTGCCGTCCGCGTAATTGATCTTCTGATAGCCGAATTTCCAGTTCCACTGGAATGCGGTGACGTCGATCGTGACCTCGGGGTTGGGCTCCTTGTGCAGCATCTTCTCCTGCACCACGACGGTGAAATAGAACAGCACCGAGATGATCAGGAACGGCACGACGGTCAACACCAGTTCCAGCGGCATGTTGTAGCCGAACTGGCGGGGCAACTCCGTGTCGCCCTTCTTGTGCCGGTGGAACGCCGAGGTCCAGAAGATCAGCGCCCACACGATCACGCCGACGACCAGCGACGCGATTACCGAGCCGATCCACAGCTCGCGATTCAGGTGCGCTTCCGGGGTGATGCCGCGGGGCCATCCCAGGCCGAGAACTTCCGACCAGTCACACCCGCTGAGCAGCACCGTCATGCTGCCTAAAAGGAACGATAACGCCACCACCTTCACACCGCGAGGTGTCACGCTGGCGCCTCCTAGAAGTCGGAACAGAAAGCCGAATACTACGCAGCGTAGACCACCTGTGGACGCAGGTCTCGACACACCTCGACGATTAGGCATACTGGCGCGGTGTGCGGACTGCTTGCCCTGGTTGCCGACCCTTCCGGTGAGGTGCCCGCAGACCTCGTGACCGCGGTTTCGGGCGCGTCGCACCTGATGCGACACCGTGGTCCCGACGAGCCGGGCACATGGTCGGACAACGACGCGGCGCCGACGACGGTGCTGGGGTTCAACCGGCTGTCGATCATCGACATCGCCCACAGCCACCAGCCGCTGCGCTGGGGACCGCCGGAGTCCCCCGACCGGTATGTCCTGGTGTTCAACGGCGAGATCTACAACTACCTGGAGTTGCGGCAGCAGCTGAGTGCCGACCACGGCGCCGTATTCACCACCGACGGGGACAGCGAGGCGATCGTCGCCGCCTACCACTACTGGGGCACCGAGGCGCTGACCCGGCTGCGTGGCATGTTCGCCTTCGCCCTGTGGGACACCGTGGAAGGCGAATTGTTCTGCGCCCGCGACCCATTCGGCATCAAGCCGCTGTACATGGCGACCGGTGCAGGCGGCACCGTGTTCGGCAGCGAGAAGAAATGTCTCCTCGACCTGGCGGAGATCGTCGGGATCGACCTGGGTATCGACGAGCGCGCCACCCAGCACTACACGGTGCTTCAGTACGTGCCCGAGCCCGAAACGCTGCACCGCGGCATACGCAGGCTCGAATCGGGCAGTTACGCCCGCGTGCGGCCCGGACAGCCGCCCCAGGTGACGAGGTACTTCACCCCGCGATTCGCGGCTGTGCCCTTTCCCGCCCGTTCGGGTCCTGACGAAGACGCCCGCTACCGCGAGATCACCGCGGTACTCGAGGACTCGGTGGCCAAGCACATGCGCGCCGACGTCACGGTGGGCGCGTTCCTGTCCGGCGGTATCGACTCGACGGCGATCGCCGCGCTGGCCATGCGGCACAACCCGAGGCTGATCACGTTCACCACCGGCTTCGAACGCGAGGGCTACTCCGAGGTCGACGTCGCCGTCGCCTCCGCGGAGGCCATCGGCGCACGGCACGTGACGAAGGTGGTCAGTCAGGCCGAGTTCGTCGCGGCACTGCCCGAAATCGTCTGGTATCTCGACGAACCCGTCGCCGACCCGGCGCTGGTTCCGCTGTTCTTCATTGCCCGCGAGGCCCGCAAACACGTCAAGGTGGTGCTCTCCGGCGAGGGCGCCGACGAACTCTTCGGCGGCTACACCATCTACCGGGAACCCTTGTCCCTGAAGCCATTTGACCTTCTGCCCCAGCCGGTGCGGCGCTCACTGGGCCGAGCGTCGCGGCCACTGCCCGAGGGCCTACGCGGCAAAAGCCTTCTGCACCGGGGATCGCTGACGCTCGAGGAGCGCTACTACGGCAACGCGCGCAGCTTCTCCGACGCTCAGCTGCGCGCGGTGCTGCCGGGCTTCCGACAGGAGTGGACCCACACCGATGTCACCGCACCGGTGTACGCCGCATCCGAAGGCTGGGATCCGGTGGCGCGCATGCAACACATCGACCTGTTCACCTGGCTACGCGGCGACATCCTGGTCAAGGCCGACAAGATGACGATGGCCAACTCGCTCGAGCTGCGCGTGCCGTTCCTCGATCCCGAGGTGTTCGCCGTCGCGTCACGCCTTCCGCTGGAGCAGAAGATCACCAGGACCACCACGAAGTTCGCGCTGCGCCGCGCATTGGAGCCCATCGTGCCCGCGCACGTGCTCAACCGGCCGAAATTGGGCTTCCCTGTGCCGATCCGGCACTGGCTGCAGGCAGGCGAACTGCAGGACTGGGCCTACCAGATGGTCGGTACGTCACAGGCAGGCGAGCTGATCGACCTCAGCGCGGTCACCCGCATGCTCGACGAACACCGAAGCGGCGTAAGCGATCACAGCCGGCGACTGTGGACGGTGCTGATCTTCATGCTGTGGTACGCCATCTTCGTCGAGCACAGCGTGACCCCGCAGATCAGTGAGCCGACCTACCCGGTTCAGCTGTAATCACTTGAGCGCGTTGGCAATTTCGGTGCCCGCCTCGGCGCCGTAGGCGTCGGTCAGCCGCGACACGGCCTCGTCGCGATCCCAGCTCCACTCCTGTGGCCCCGGCGCTTCGAACACGAGGACGGCGACCAGCGAGGCCAGCTGAGCCGAACGTTCCAGGCTCAGCCCGGCGCTGCGGCCGGTGAGGAATCCGGCGCGGAACGCGTCGCCGATGCCGGTCGGATCGGCCTGACGCTTCTCCGGCACGACGTCGACATGGATGAACGTGCCGTCCGAGCTGACCAGGTCAACACCCTTGGGCCCCAACGTCGTGACCCGCAGTCCGATCTGGCTCATCACCTGAGCCTCGCTCCATCCGGACTTCTGCAGCAGCAGATCCCATTCGTAGTCGTTCGTGAACAGGTAGGCCGCGCCGTCGATCAGCCTGCGAATCTCATCACCGGACAGCCGCGCCAATTGCTGCGACGGATCGGCGGCGAACGCCAGACCGAGCTTGCGGCACTCCTCGGTGTGCAGGAACATCGCCTCGGGGTCGTTGGCGCCGACGATCACCAGATCCGGTGTGCCGACGCGCTCGGCGACGTCGGCCAGCGAAATGTTGCGCGCCTCCGACATGGCACCGGGATAGAAGGATGCGATCTGCGCCATGGCCTCGTCGGTCGTGCACACGAACCGCGCGGTGTAGGCGGTTTCCGAGACGAGCACGCTGTCGGTGTCCACGCCTGCGGACTCGAGCCAGGAGCGGTAGTCGTCGAAGTCCCGTCCGACGGCGCCGACGAGCGCGACATCCCCACCGAGAACGCCGATCGCGAAGGCCATGTTGCCCGCGACGCCGCCACGATGGACGACCAGGTCATCGACGAGAAAACTCAGCGACACCTTCTGCAGGTGTTCTGGCAGGAGTTGTTCGGAGAACTTGCCGGGAAACCGCATCAGATGGTCGGTTGCAATCGATCCGGTCACCGCAATGGTCACGAAAAATCACCCTTCATTCATTAAGCCATCTACATAAAGCTTACCGATCGGGCCATTCGCGCCAGGTGCGCTAACCTGCCTACGAGTGCCCGTTCGGTCACTGTAGACAGCCAAATTCCATCACACACTTTTGGGGAGCAACTACATGTCCGGTCCGTACCCGCCCGAATACGGCGCAGGACCGGCTGGCCGGCAAATGTATCCGGCCACGGGTCCTCAATGGTTTCCTCAGCAGTCCACCCCCGAGCCCTATCCGGACACCGCCTCCTCGACGTATCCGGGAATGCTGCCGCCGCCGGTGCAATATCCGAAGAAGCGGCGCTGGCCGCTCATCGCAGGTGCGCTGCTCGCGGTCGTCGTGGTTGCCGCGACGGTGGCCGCGATCGTGTTCGCCACCCGAGGCGGTGACGCATCGGGATCCGGCGGGCTCACCGACGCGTCAGCCAAGGCAGCGATCCAGGAATACCTGGACGCGATGACCAATGGCGACGACGAGACGGTCGCCAGGCACACGCTGTGCGGGATGTTCGACGCGGTCAGGGAAAAGCGCTCCGACCTCGCGCTTGCCGGCCTGGCCAGTGACGCTTTCCGCCAGCAGTACGGGCAAGCCGAGGTGACCTCGATCGACAAGATCGTGACGTGGTCGCCGCATCAGGCGCAGGTGCTGTTCACCATGGAGGCCAAGCCCACCGGCTCACGCCGCGGTCAACCGCGCACCGAGGGTGAGCAACAGGGCGTCGCACAGCTGCTCACACAGGGCGACGAGGTGCTTGTCTGCTCGTATCTGCCGCGGACAGCCGGTCAGTACTGAATCAGTTGAACGAGTCGCCGCAGGCACACGAGCCCGTGGCGTTCGGGTTGTCGATCGTGAAGCCCTGCTTCTCGATGGTGTCGACGAAATCGATGATGGCGCCCTCGACGTAGGGTGCGCTCATCCGGTCGATCGTCAGCGCCACGCCGCCGAACTCGGCGGATACGTCCCCGTCCAGGGACCGGTCGTCGAAGAACAGGTTGTAGCGCAGGCCGGCGCAGCCGCCCGGTTGCACGGCGATACGCAGGGCCAGATCGTCACGGCCCTCCTGGTCCAGCAGCGCCTTGGCCTTGGCGGCGGCGGCATCGGTCAGCTTCGCGCCATGGGTGGCGGTCTCGGTGGCCGACTCTCCCTGAACAGTCATTAAGTCTCCTGTAAAGCCTCATCAATGTGTGGCGTACTACCTCAACGGTACCTTGTCCCGGCACTATTCCCGACTTTGTCCCCAGGCCCCGCCGGAGGCATTCCGCCGCCGGAAGTAACCTGACAAGCGTGAACCTGCTGGGCCGAAAGAAAGACAACGCACGGACACCGGATCCCGATGTGTCCGAAGACACCGCCGAAACCGGCCTCGGAGACGATACGAAGCAGTCCGGGACCGCCCCCAAGGGCAGGCCGACACCCAAGCGCAGCGAAGCGACCCGCAAGCGCGGCCCGGTGGCGCCTGCCCCGATGACGACCGCGGAGGCGCGCAAACGCCGCAAGGAGATGCGTACGAAGTTGTCGCGCGACGAGCGCAAGGCCGAGAAGGTCACGCGCCGCGCGGACATGGCGGAGCGCCGCGAGAAGATGATGGCAGGCGACGACGCCTACCTGTTGCCGAGGGACAAAGGTCCGGAACGCCGGTACATCCGCGACATCGTCGACTCCCGCCGCAACGTGCTGGGCCTGTTCATGCCCGCTGCGCTCGTCCTGATCTTCGTGATGCTCTCGGTGCCCTCGGTGGCCGTGCAGCAGCTCATCTCCCCCGCGATGCTGGTGCTGGTCCTCGTTATGGTGATCGACGGATTCCTCTTGGGCCGCAAGGTCAATCGCCTTGTCGACGCGAAATACCCCGATAACACCGAAAGTGGTTGGAAATTGGGCTTTTACGCGGCCAGCCGCGCATCGCAGCTGCGCCGGATGCGTGCGCCCCGGCCGCAGGTGGAGCGCGGCAACAAGGTCACCTGACCCGGTGCGGATCCTGGTGCTCGGCGGCATCCGCTCGGGTAAATCGCAGTGGGCGGAGACGGCGATCGCGACGTCGGTGGACGGTACGGCAGCGGTTCGCTACCTGGCCACCGGCCCCGACCCGGCCACCGACGCCGAATGGGCACAGCGGGTGGATGTACACCGTCGCCGCCGGCCCTCGGCCTGGTCCACTGTCGAAACCGCTGACATCGCAACGCATTTGCGCTCGGACGGCGCCACGGCGACCGTGGTCGACGACGTCGGCGGCTGGCTGACCGCGGCGATGGACCGGACCGGCGCGTGGACCGGCGGGTCGGCATCGGCGGATATCGACGACCTGGTCGATGCGGTGAGCTCATTCGACTCCGCCCTGGCGCTCGTCTCTCCGGAGGTCGGGCTGACAGTGGTGCCTGCGACCGAGTCAGGGCGTCGCTTCGCCGACGAGCTGGGCAGCCTCAATCAGCGGCTGGCCGCGGTGTGCGATCGCGTGGTGCTCGTCGTCGCGGGTCAGCCCCTGACCGTGAAGGACACCGTGCGATGACCGACTTTCCCGACGTCACCCCGCCCGATCCCGACATCGCCGTCGCGGCGCGCGCCCGCCAAGAGCGCTTGACCAAACCGGCCGGCTCGCTCGGCAGGTTGGAGGATCTCGCGGTCTGGGTGTCGTCGTGCCAGGGCCTCTGTCCGCCCCGGCAATTCGAGCGGGCACGGGTGGTGGTGTTCGCCGGTGACCACGGCGTCGCCGCGGCGGGGGTGTCCGCATATCCGGCCGAGGTCACCGCGCAGATGGTCGCCAACTTCGACGCGGGCGGTGCCGCGATCAACGTCCTCGCCGAAGCGGCGGGCGCGACGGTCCGTGTCGCCGATATCGCGGTCGACGCCGCTGAGCCCCTCACGGCGTCGATCGGCGCACACAAGGTCCGCCGCAGCAGCGGCAACATCGCCGTCGAGGACGCGCTGACCGGCGAGGAGGTGGGCGCGGCACTCGATGCGGGTCGCCGAATCGCCGACGAAGAGATCGACTCGGGTGCCGACATACTGATCGTCGGCGATATGGGCATCGGAAACACCACGCCCGCAACGACTCTGATCGCCGCGCTGACCGATTCCGAGCCGGTCGCCGTGGTCGGCCGGGGCACGGGTGTCGACGACGCGGGATGGGCCCGCAAGACCGCCGCCATCAGGGACGCGCTGTACCGGACCCGCGAGGCGTCGCGTGATCCCGTTGCGCTGCTGCGGATCTGTGGCGGGGCCGATTTGGCGGCGATGGCCGGATTCTGCGCACAGGCCGCGGTGCGGCGCACGCCGTTGCTGCTCGACGGCGTGGTGGTGACGGCGGCGGCACTGGTGGCGGAGCAACTCGCGCCCGGTGCCCGGCAGTGGTGGCAGGCGGGTCACCGGTCCACCGAACCTGCGCACGCGCTGGCGCTGCAGCGCCTCGATCTCGAGCCCATCGTCGACCTTAAGATGCGCCTCGGTGAGGGCACCGGCGCCGCGGTCGCCCTGCCCATCGTGCGGGCCGCAGTGGCCACGCTGGCGTCGATGGCAACCTTCGACGAGGCGGGCATCACCGACGCTCCCACCAAGCAGGGCTAGTTCGGTGATCCGTTCGGTCGCTGGGGCCCTGGCCTTCGGGACGGTGTTGCCGGTGCGGTCGGCTGCGCCGTTCGGCCGGGGCGCGCTGACCGCGTTTCCTCTGGTCGGCGTGGCGCTGGGGGCGGCGGCGGCCGCGACCCTGTGGGGGTCGGAGTGGGCATTCGGGCGGCCCACACCGTTGGGCGGTGTGCTCGCGGTCGCTGTGCTCCTGCTCGCCACCCGTGGCCTGCATGCCGACGGGCTGTCCGACACCGCCGACGGCCTCGGGTGCTACGGACCGCCCCCTCGCGCGCTGGAGGTGATGCGCGACGGGTCGGCAGGCCCGTTCGGCGTCGCGGCCCTGGTGGTCGTTCTGCTGGCGCAGGCGTTGGCGTTCGCGGCCTGCACCGCGATCGGTGTGATCGTCGCGGTTACCGCGGGCCGGGTGGCCGCCGTGCTGGCGTGCCGCCGCTCGGTGCCCGCCGCGGCGGGCAGTTCCCTGGGCGGACGCGTGGCGGGCACCCAATCGATAGCGGTGGTCGGGATGTGGGTGATCGCGGTCGCGGCGGCAGCGGCGGTGGCGGCCGGGCAGCGACCGTGGCAGGGACCGTTGGCCGTGCTCGTCGCGTTGGCGTGTGGCGCCGCGCTGGTTGCCCACTGCGTGCGCCGATTCGGTGGCATCACCGGTGATGTGCTGGGTGCGGCCGTCGAGATCACGACGACGGTGGCCGCCGTCGGGCTGGCGATCAGTCCGTCCTAGACCGTTTCCGCATGCCCGGAAATGCGCGCCAAGAATCTGACAAGGATTCGTCAAGCGCGGCGTTGGAGTCTCTTTTTACCCACCAGGGAGACCGACAACCGAAAGGACCTGCAATGCCCACCTACCGCCACTTCACCGCTCTTATCGGCGCCGCCGCCGTCGCCTCCACCCTGGGCATCGCCGCTCTCGTCAGCGCAGGTGCCGCAAGCGCCACCAACACCGACGACATGTTCGTCAGTGTGCTCGCCGACCAGGGCATCCAGCCCCCCTCGACCAAGGAAGCCGTGAGCCTCGCCGCCGATGTCTGCAAGATGTTCGACAAGGGCCAGTCGTTGTACGACGCCGTCGGCTCTGTCGCCGACGCCACCACGCTGACGCAGGAGGACTCCGCGTTCTTCGTCGGCGCGTCCGTGGCCACCTACTGCCCCGAGCACGACGCCGCGCTCGGCTGACACAACCAGAACCAGCTGGGGACCCCACTTCGGTGGGGTCCCTTTGCTTTTCAGCTCAGCCGCGCCATCCAGCCGTGCGTATCGGCGAACGTGCCGCGCTGAATACCGGTCAACGTGTCACGCAGGGCCATCGTGATTTCGCCTGGGCCGCCGTCCGCGATGGTGAACTCCCCGTCCGCGTGCTTGACGTGGGCGACGGGTGTGATGACCGCGGCGGTGCCACACGCGAACACCTCGGTGATCTCGCCCGCCGCCGCCTTCTTCTGCCACTCGTCGACGTCGATCTTGCGCTCTTCGACGGCGAACCCGGCATCAGTTGCCAACTGCAGCAAGGAATCTCGCGTCACGCCCGGCAGTATCGAACCGCTCAGCTCGGGTGTGACCAGCCGCGCCGATCCCCCGCTGCCGAACACGAAGAACAGGTTCATGCCGCCCATCTCTTCGACGTAGCGGCGTTCGGCGGCGTCGAGCCACACCACCTGGTCGCAGTCGTTGTCCGCGGCCTGCGCCTGCGCCAGCAGCGATGCGGCGTAATTGCCCCCGAATTTGGCCGCTCCGGTGCCGCCGGGGCAGGCGCGCACATACTCGGTCGACAACCACACGCTCACCGGCTTGATGCCGCCCTTGAAGTACGCGCCTGCGGGTGACGCGATCACCATGTAGCGGTACTGGTTGGCCGGGCGCACACCCAGACCGGGTTCGGTCGCGAAGACGAAAGGCCGCAGGTATAGCGACTCCTCACCGCCCGCGGGCGGCACCCACTGCCCGTCGGCCGCGATCAGCTGGCGAAGCGACTCGATGAAGACCTCGCCGGGGAGCTCGGGAATCGCGAGGCGCCGCGCCGACGTGCGCAGACGCTGGGCGTTGGCCTCCGGCCGGAACGACACGATGGACCCGTCGGCCCAGCGGTAGGCCTTGAGCCCCTCGAAGATCTCCTGTGCGTAGTGCAGCACGATCGCCGAGGGGTCGAGTTCGATGGGACCGTACGGAATCACGCGTGCGTCGTGCCAGCCCTTGCCCTCGGCATAGTCGATCGACACCATGTGGTCCGTGTGGAATTGGCCGAATCCGGGATTGGCCAGGACCGACGCACGTACCTCGTCGCCCGCCGGCTTCGCATTGCGCTCAACCGTGAACTCGAGGTGGCTGTCAGTCATGTGGCGATTGTATATCCGCTGACTACCGAGTTTTCGGGTCGACGAACGGCGGCTTCACGACCTCGCACTCGAGGGCGCGGCCACGGACGTCGACCGACACGCGTTGTCCGTCTGCGATATTGGCGGATGTGTCGAGCAGCGCCAGTGCGATGCCGACTTTCAAAGTGGGAGAAAAGGTCCCCGACGTCGTCACGCCCACGGGGTTGTCGCCGTCGAGCACGGTGAGGTCGGGACGCAGCACGCCGCGGCCGACGGCCTTGAGCCCGCGCAGCAACCGCCGCGGGCCGGCCTCCTTCTCGGCCAGCAGGGCGTCGCGACCCCAGAACGCGTCCTTTTTCCACCCGATGGCCCAGCCGCATCGTGCCTGCAGGGGGGACAGCTCCAGCGACAGTTCGTGCCCGTGCAGCGGATATCCCATTTCGGTGCGCAGGGTGTCGCGCGCCCCGAGCCCGGCGAGCTCGCCGCCGGCGGATCCGACCGCGTCGACCAGCGCGTCGAACACCACCTCGGCCCGATCCCAGGGCGGCAGCAGCTCATAACCGTGTTCACCGGTGTAGCCGGTGCGGCACACGCGGACCGGGACTCCGCTGAACACGCCGTCGACGTAGCCCATGTAGTCCATGTCGGTCGACAGTCCCAGCGCGCCGACGACCTCCGCCGATTTCGGTCCCTGCACCGCCAGCACGGCATACGACCGGTGCTCATCGGTGATCGTGAGACCGGCTGGGGCACGCTCGGCAAGCGCCGCGACCACCGCGGCTGTATTGGCCGCATTGGGCACGAGGAAGATCTCGTCGTCGGAGACGTAATAGGCGATCAGGTCGTCGATCACCCCACCGGAATCCGTGCAGCACAAGGTGTATTGCGCCTTGCCGGGCCCGATGCGGCGCAGGTCGTTGGTCAGCGCGGAGTTGACGTATTCGGCCGCGCCGGGGCCGCGCACGAGCGCCTTGCCCAGGTGACTCACATCGAAAAGCCCGACGGCGGTGCGTGTCGCCGCGTGCTCGCTGACGGTGCCCGCGTACGAAACGGGCATCAGCCAACCGCCGAACTCGGCGAAGCTGGCGCCGAGCTGGCGATGACGTTCTTCGAGTGGGCCGGCAAGGACTTCGCTCACGGCAGTCCACAGTACGGCCGCGACTGGCACACTCACACCTGTGGTCGATTTCGACGCGCTGGAAGCCGCGGGAATCGCCAACGCCCGCGAACGGGCGGGCCTGATCGAATACCTGGACGGGCTTGGCTTCACCACGGAGGACATGGTCGACGCCGAGCGCCGTGGCCGGCTGTTCGGCTTGGCCGGGGACGCCTTGCAGGGTCCGGGCCGCCCGATTTACAGCCTGCGCACGGCCGCCGAGGTGCTCGGTGTGTCCCTGGAGGAGGTCGCAAACGCCTGGGCGGTGATGGGTCTGACGATCTCCGACCGTGATGCGCTCACGCTGAGTCAGGCCGATGTCGACGGACTGCAGACATGGGTGGCGATCAAGTCGCTCGTCGGCGACGAACCGGCGCTCGCTTTTCTGCGTGTGCTCGGCAACGCGATGTCCCGGATCGCGGAGGCGGGCGGGACGATGGCCCGGATGGCGCAGCCCGATCTGTTGATGGCCGTCAGCGGAGATGAGCTCACCACGGCGAAGACCTATCGCACCGTCACGGAGATCACCCATCGGCTCGGTGTGCTCAACGACGCCGTGTTGCGACGGCACATCGTCAGCGCCCGAAGCCATTTCGAACACGTCATCACCGACGCGTCGGCGAATGTGACGTGCGGCGTGGGATTCGCGGATCTGTCCGGATTCACGATGCTCACCCAGACGCTCACGCCCGTGGAGTTGCAGGACCTGCTCCTCGAGTTCGGCGCCTTGGTCAGCGACCTCGTGCACGCCGATGGCGGTCGCGTGGTGAAGTTCATCGGCGACGAGGTGATGTGGGTGACCTCGACCCCGGAGCTGCTGGCGAAGGTGGCCATCGACCTCGTCGAGCTCCCGCGCGCCCGGGAGGCCGGCCTGCAGGTGCGCGCGGGCCTCGGCTACGGCTCGGTGCTGGGGATTGGCGGCGACTACTGGGGAAATCCGGTCAACCTGGCGGCCCGGCTGGTCGGGGCCGCGGCGCCGGGTCAGGTCCTGGCTGCAGCCGACGTGCGCGACGAGTTGCCCGACTGGCCTGCGATCCCGCAGGAACCGTTGACACTCAAGGGTTTCGACACCCCGGTTGCGGCCTACGACCTGCACCTTTCTCGCTGAGCGATAGGGTTATCGCTCGTGAGCCCAGCCAGCACCGGTTTTCAGGTCCCGACCGTCACCATCAGCTCGTCGCTGCCCAAGCGCAAGGTCGACGACTCCGTGCTGATCGTCGCCGTGGTCGACGAGGACGGCGCCGCCGCCGTCGTGTCCAACCCCTTCCTCGATGCCGAGGGGGTCGGCGAGATCGAGGTCGCCCTGGCCGCGCTCGGCGCCAAGGGTGGGTCCGAGCAGGTCACCCGGGTGGTCGCGCCGTCGCTGCCGGTGGCCAGCGTGCTGGCGGTCGGGCTGGGCAAGAACCGCGACACCTGGCCTGCCGACGTGATCCGCCGCGCCTCCGGGGTGGCCGCGCGATCGCTGAACGGCACCGAGGCCGTCATCACCACCCTTTCGGACATCGATCTGGGCGCCGCAATCGAAGGCCTGATCCTGGGCGCCTACCGGTTCAGCGACTTCCGCAGCGAGAAGACCGCCCCCAAGGACAACGGCTTACGCACCATCACCGCGCTGACCTCCGACACGAAGTCGAAGACGAAGGACGCGGCTGAGCGTGCCACCGCGATCGCGACCGCCGTGGCGACGGCACGCGATTTCGTCAACACCCCGCCGTCACATCTCTTCCCTGCCGAATTCGCCGACCGTGCAAAGGCTTTGGGCGAAGCTGCCGGACTCGAGGTGGAGGTGCTCGACGACAAGGCCCTGACCAAACAGGGCTACGGCGGCGTGGTGGGCGTCGGCAAGGGGTCATCGCGGCCGCCACGGCTGGTCCGCCTGATCCACCGCGGCGCCAAGAACAAGAAGGCCAAGAAGGTCGCACTGGTCGGCAAGGGCATCACCTTTGACACCGGCGGCATCTCCATCAAGCCGGCCGCCAACATGCACCACATGACCTCCGACATGGGCGGAGCGGCCGCCGTCATCGCGACCGTGGTCCTGGCCGCCAAGCAGAAGCTGCCGATCGACGTCATCGCCACGGTGCCGATGGCGGAGAACATGCCGTCGGCGACCGCGCAGCGGCCCGGAGATGTGCTGACCCAGTACGGCGGCATCACGGTCGAGGTGCTCAACACCGACGCCGAGGGCAGGCTGATCCTGGCCGATGCGATCGTGCGCGCATGCGAGGACGGTCCCGACTATCTGATCGAGACGTCGACCTTGACCGGCGCGCAGACCGTGGCGCTGGGCGCTCGCACACCGGGTGTGATGGGCAGCGACGAGTTCCGGGATCGAGTGGCCGAGCGTTCGCAGCAGGTGGGCGAGAATGCGTGGCCGATGCCGCTGCCCGAGGAGCTCAAGGACGACCTCAAGTCGACGGTGGCCGACCTGGCCAACGTGAGCGGTTCGCGCTTCGCCGGAATGCTGGTCGCCGGTACGTACCTGCGCGAGTTCGTCGCAGACGGCGTCCAGTGGGCGCATATCGACGTCGCGGCGCCCGCGTACAACACCGGCGGGCCGTGGGGGTACACCGGCAAGGGCGGGACCGGGGTGCCGACGCGGACGATGTTCGCGGTCCTGGAAGACATCTCACAGAACGGCTAGTCGCAGAACACTGCGGCGAACGTGGGTTACCCGCACGCAGTAGACCGGTTTGGCGTATCACAACCCCACACTGAGAGTGGCAGCGAACGTCCAGTGGCCAGTCCCATAACTGGCCACTCGGCTCGGGCTACAGCACCTTGCCGCGGGCGGTGCTGCGCATGACCTGCGGGAGCAGATGGGCGGCGCCGTAGACCAGGTACGCCTCGGGCGAGACCGGGCGAACCGCCTTGTTCTTCTTGATGGACGACAGAATCGCCTTGGCGACCTTGTCCGGGCCGTATCGCCGTGCCGCGAAGGCCTTTTCGATCTGGGCGCGACGGGCCTCGACCTTGTCGGCCTTATCGGCAGGCACGTCGAACCGGGTCGTGCGCACGATGTCGGTGTCGATCACACCCGGGCAGATCGTTGTCAGCCCGACGCCGGCCTGGTCCAATTCCGCACGCAGACAGTCGCCGAACATGAAAACGGCCGCCTTGCTGGTCGCGTAGGCGTTCATCGACTGCTGCGGCGAGTAGGCGGCCATCGACGACACGTTGACGATGTGGCCCCCCGTTCCCCTGTCGACCAGTCGTCGGCCAAAGGACCTGCAGCCATTGACGACTCCACCGAAGTTGATGTCGAGGACCCTGTCGTACTCGTCGGGGGGTGTGTCGAGGAACATGCCGGTGTGACCGACGCCGGCGTTGTTCACGACGATGTCCGGAACGCCGTGCTCGGCACAGATCTGATCGGCGAACCGTTCGACCGCGTCGGCGTCTGCGACGTCGAGGGTGTAGGCGTGTGCGACGCCGCCGCGCGCGGCGATCGTCTCGGCGGTCTCCTTGACTCCGGCCTCGTTCACGTCGCTGATCACGACCTCGGCGCCCTCTCGCGCGAAGGCCAGCGCCGTCGCGCGGCCGATACCGCTGCCCGCACCGGTGACGGAAACCAATGTGTCGCCGAACGATTCGCGTGGACGGCCGACCTGCGCACGAAGTAGCGACCGGCTCGCCGGCTTGCCTTCGAGGAAGTCGACGAACTCGTGCACCGAGCGCGCGATCATCGGCGCATGCGACATCGGAGCCCAGTGACCGGACCTGATGTCGCGCCGCCACAACCGCGAAACCCACTTGTGTGTGTCGGCGTAGACATGCGGCCGGACGAACTGGTCGTTGGTGTTCACGATGAGCTGAACAGGCACGTCGACATAGTGGTCGTGTCTGGCGCTGATCATGGTGTCGAAATAATTCGCCCGGTACACCTTGATGCTCTTGGCGGCGTCGGTTTTGTAGGTCTGCGAGCGGTACAGCTGATCGGCGGGAACTCCGTCCCGGAGCTTGATCATCTGGTCCAGTCCGTCGGCGACGAAGGCCCGCACCATCAGCGGCGCCAGGCCGGGTATCGAGAACAGGCCCATGTAGGTGAAGCGCAACAGCTGGCTGATCGCCTGCGCGAATCGCCGTGGGCGGTAGGGGCGTTTGAGGCTCTCGATGACGAAACGGTTCACGTGATCGCCGGACGGCCCGGACACCGACGTGAATGACGCGATGTGATCGCGGGCGCTGTCCCGGGCGAGGAATTCCCACATACCTGCCGAGCCCCAGTCGTGTGCGAGTACGTGCACCTGTTCGCCGGGTGCCACGGCATCGATGACCGCGGCGAAATCGTCTGCGTAGCAGGACATCTTGTAGGCCGATGCCGGTTTGGGCGCCGTCGTTTGCCCGCAACCGCGGTTGTCATAGCGCACGATGCGGAACCGGTCCGCCAGCAACGGGGCGACACCGTCCCACAGCACATGGGAATCGGGCCAGCCGTGGACCAGCACCACCGTGGGCCCGTCGGGGTTGCCCTCTTCGTAGACCGCGATCTGGACTCCGTCGCTGCTGTCGACGAACTGCATCAGACCTCCCGCGATTTTTAGTGTTACCGAAAGTATCCCGTACCGCTGGTATCGCCAGTGCACAAACTGTACCGCTCAGCGCTCCTCGAGCTCATCGCGGGCGGCCCGTTTACGTTCGATCCGGCGGCGCGCGTCGTAGTCGCGCATGCGCTGCGGATACCCGACCTTCTGGACGTCGTAGACCGGGATCTTGAGTTGGCCCGAGAGCCGGCGCGCTCCCGCGTCTCCCCCGGCACGTCGCCGTGTCCACTCGCCGTCGGCTGCCACCAGCACGACCGTCACGTCGGTGACGGTGGTTCTCGGTTCCACGTACGCCTCGACACCGTGGTGTTCGGCGACCCACTGACGGAGATACTTCAGATCCGCGGCGGGGTCGTTGCCGCCGCCTTTAGCTTTGCGCGCGCCGCGCCCAAACCTGTCGAACAAACCCACCGTGGGCCCAATCCCTTCTCGCCCCTCGTCTACCTCCTTCGATAGTGCCAGAGCATCGGCTCAACGAGTCTGCGGCGAACTGTGAGTAGGGACGTGACAGGATGGGAACTGACAATTCGACCACCTGCGACAGACCGATCGAGGGAGCCCGAACACATGGCCATCTCCGTTCAGATGCCCGCACTCGGAGAGAGCGTTACCGAGGGGACTGTCACCCGATGGCTCAAGCAAGAGGGAGACACGGTCGAAGAAGACGAGCCGCTACTCGAGGTCTCAACCGACAAGGTCGACACTGAGATCCCCTCGCCCGCGGCCGGTGTGTTGAAGAAGATCGTGGCCCAGGAGGACGACACCGTCGAGGTGGGCGGCGAGCTGGCGGTGATCGGTGACGCAGGTGACTCTGACGGAGACGACTCCGACGAAGGCGACTCCAATGCCGACGAGAAGCCGGCCGAAGAGGAATCCGAGCCGGAGGAGCCTGCCGCCCAAGAGGAGCCGGCCGCCGAGGAACAAGAGGACGAGCCCGAACCCGAACCCGAGAAGGAGCCCGAATCCAAGCCGGCGGCCAAGTCGTCGGGCTCGGCGACATCGGTGAAGATGCCGGAGCTGGGCGAGTCGGTGACCGAGGGCACGGTGACCCGGTGGCTGAAGAAGGTCGGCGACACCGTCGAGGTCGATGAGCCGCTCGTCGAGGTGTCGACGGACAAGGTCGACACCGAGATCCCGTCGCCGGTGGCCGGCACGCTGGTGTCGATCACCGCCGAAGAGGACGACACCGTCGAGGTCGGTGGCGAGTTGGGCAAGATCGGCGACGCGGACGCGGCGTCTGAGTCCGAGCCGGAGCCGGAGCCGGAGCCGAAGAAGGAACCCGAGCCAGAAGCGGAAGCCGAACCCGAGCCCGAGCCCGAGCCAAAGAAGGAACCCGAGCCAAAGAAGGAGCCGGAGTCCAAGAAGGAGCCGGAGCACGAACCGGAACCCAAGAAGGAACCGGAGCCGGAGAAGAAGCCCGAACCCAAATCCGAGCCGAAATCCGCGCCCGCGGCCGACGCGCCGTCTGGTGACGGCTCGCCGTACGTCACCCCGTTGGTGCGAAAGCTCGCCGCGGAGAACGACATCGACCTGTCCTCGGTGAAGGGCACCGGTGTCGGCGGGCGGATCCGCAAGCAGGACGTCGTCGCGGCGGCGGACGCCAAGAAGGCTCCGGCGGCCGCGCCAGAATCAGAGGCGCCCGGCAAGGCTGCGTCGCCCAAGGAGGCGCCGGCTCCCGCGGCCGCGCTGGCGCATCTACGCGGCACGACCCAGAAGGCCAACCGGATCCGTCAGATCACCGCGAAGAAGACTCGCGAATCCTTGCAGGCCACAGCGCAGTTGACGCAGACCCACGAGGTCGACATGACAAAGGTCGTGGCCCTGCGGGCCCGTGCGAAGAACGAATTCGCGGAGCGCGAAGGTGTCAACCTGACGTATCTGCCGTTCATCGCCCGCGCGGTCATCGACTCGCTGAAGGCGCATCCGAACGTCAACGCGAGCTACAACGAAGAGTCCAAGGAGATCACCTACTACGACGCCGAGCATCTCGGCTTCGCCGTCGACACCGAGCAGGGTCTGCTCTCACCGGTGGTCAAGAACGCAGGCGACCTGTCGCTGGCCGGGCTGGCGCGTGCGATCGCCGACATCGCCGAACGCGCACGCTCGGGAAATCTCAAGCCCGACGAGCTGTCCGGCGGCACGTTCACGATCACCAACATCGGCAGCCAGGGCGCACTCTTCGACACGCCGATCCTGGTTCCGCCGCAGGCGGCGATGCTGGGCACCGGCGCGATCGTGAAGCGGCCGCGGGTGATCGTCGACGCTTCGGGCAACGAGTCGATCGGTGTGCGGTCCATCTGCTACCTGCCGCTGACCTATGACCACCGGCTGATCGACGGTGCCGACGCCGGACGATTCGTGACCACCATCAAGCGCCGTCTCGAGGACGGCGCATTCGAGGCCGATCTCGGCCTGTAGGACAAGACCGGAAAGGACTGGCGCCTGTCGTGTCCGCCGTCATCGCGATCGCCGGTTCCTCTGGGCTGATCGGCTCCGCACTGGTGTACGCCCTTAGGGCTACCGACCGCCGGGTGGTGCGGATCGTGCGCCGGCCGCCGTCCAGCGCCGACGAGGTGTTCTGGAATCCGGACACCGGCGAGTTCGACCCGAGCGCGCTGGCGGGGGTCGACGCCGTGGTGAACATGTGCGGCGTCAACGTCGGCGACAAGCGGTGGTCGGGTGCGTTCAAGCAGAGCCTGCGCGACAGCCGCATCGCGCCGACCGAAGTGCTGGCCTCGGCTGTCGTCGAAGCAGGCGTTCCCGTCCTGGTCAACGCCAGTGCAGTCGGTTACTACGGCGACACCGGCAGCCACACCGTCGACGAGACGGCACCGCCCGGCGCCGGGTTCCTGGCCCAGCTGTGCCAGGACTGGGAGGCCGCGGCCGCTCCGGCGGATGAGGACGGCGCCCGGGTGGTGTTGCTGCGCACCGGACTGGTGCTCACCGACGCAGGCGGAGTGCTCGGCCGCCTCAAGAGACTGTTCTCGCTGGGCCTCGGCGCCCGGCTCGGCAGCGGCCGCCAGTACATGCCGTGGATCAGCCTGGAGGACCAGGTCCGCGCGATCCTCTTCGCGATCACCCACGAGACGTTGTCGGGGCCGGTCAATGTCACCGGGCCCGCGCCCGTGACCAACGCGGAGTTCACCGCGGCCATGGGGCGCACGGTGAATCGCCCCACACCGCTGATGGTCCCCGGCTTCGCGCTGCGGGCCGCGTTCGGCGAGTTCGCGGACGAAGGCCTGCTCGGCGGCCAGCGGGCCATCCCCGCCGCCCTGGAGCGGGCCGGATTCGAGTTCCACCACAACACGATCGGCGAGGCGCTGGCGTTCGCGACCGCGCCGAAAGCCGGCTAGCGCGTAACGTCAAAGACATGGCGCCACTGTCCATTCGATCGGTGACCTCGCCTGTCGAGGTCCAGCGCCTCGGCACCATCGACTACCTGCAGGCCTGGCAGTTGCAGCGCGAGCTGGCCGATGCGCGCATCGCCGGCGGTCCCGACACACTGCTGCTGCTCGAGCACCCTTCGGTCTACACCGCGGGTAAGCGCACACTGCCCAGCGAAAGGCCGGGCGCGCCCGACGTTCCCGTCATCGACACCGATCGCGGCGGCAAGATCACTTGGCACGGCCCCGGACAGTTGGTCGGTTATCCCGTCATCGGCCTGGCCGAGCCGCTGGATGTGGTGAATTTCGTTCGGCGCCTTGAGGAATCACTCATAAGGGTGTGCGCGGACCTCGGTCTGCAGACCTGCAGGATCGACGGTCGCTCCGGAGTGTGGGTGCCGGCGGATGATCGCGGTCCGGCCCGCAAGGTCGGCGCCGTCGGCATCCGCGTTTCGCGGTCGACGACGCTGCACGGGTTCGCGCTGAACTGCGACTGCGACCTCGCCGCGTTCTCCGCGATCGTGCCGTGCGGTATCGCCGACGCCGGTGTCACCTCCCTGTCCGCCGAACTGGGCCGGCAGGTCCGCGTGGGGGACGTCGTCGAACGGGTGGCCGACGCCGTCGGGGACGCGCTCGACGGCCGCCTATCGGTAGCATTGACGCAGTGACAGTAGCTCCGGAAGGCCGAAAGCTCCTGCGTCTCGAGGTCCGCAACGCCGAGACGCCGATCGAGCGCAAGCCGCCGTGGATCAAGACCAGGGCCAAGATGGGCCCGGAGTACAAAGAACTCAAGGCGCTGGTCAAGCGCGAAGGTCTGCACACCGTCTGCGAAGAGGCGGGCTGCCCGAACATCTTCGAATGCTGGGAGGACCGCGAGGCCACCTTCCTCATCGGCGGCGAACAGTGCACCCGTCGTTGCGACTTCTGCCAGATCGACACGGGTAAGCCCGCCGAACTCGACCGCGATGAGCCGCGCCGTGTCGCCGAGAGCGTGCAGGCGATGGGGTTGCGCTATTCGACGGTCACCGGGGTGGCCCGCGACGATCTTCCCGACGGCGGCGCCTGGTTGTACGCCGAGACCGTTCGTGCGATCAAGGAACTCAACCCGAACACCGGGGTCGAGTTGCTGATCCCGGACTTCAACGCCAATCCGGACCAACTGGCAGAGGTTTTCGAATCCCGCCCAGAAGTGTTGGCGCACAACGTCGAAACGGTGCCCCGCATCTTCAAACGGATCAGGCCGGCCTTCCGCTACGAGCGCAGTCTGTCAGTGCTGACCGCCGCGCGCGCCGACGGTCTTGTCACCAAGTCCAACCTCATCCTCGGCATGGGCGAAACCCCCGAGGAGGTCCGTGTCGCGCTGACCGACCTTCACGATGCGGGCTGTGACCTCGTCACGATCACGCAGTACCTGCGCCCGTCGCCGCGGCATCACCCGGTGGAGCGCTGGGTCAAGCCCGAGGAGTTCGTCGAGCACGAGCGGTTCGCACAGTCGGTCGGGTTCGCCGGTGTGCTGGCGGGGCCGCTGGTGCGGTCGTCGTACCGGGCCGGCCGGCTGTACGCCCAGGCGGTTGCGGCCCGGCCTTCGGGAGTCGCGGCGGCGGCCCCAACCGACTCCGTATCCTGAACAAATGGCGAAAACCCGCAATCCCGCTGCGACGAAGGCCGCCAAGGCCGAGGCCAAGGCGGCCCGCAAGGCGGCATCCAAGGAGCGACGCAGTCAGCTGTGGCAGGCGTTCCAGATTCAGCGCAAAGAGGACAAGCGGCTACTGCCCTACATGATCGGCGCCTTCGTGCTGATCGTGGCGGCGTCCGTGGCGCTGGGGCTTTTCGCAGGCGGATTCACCACCTACATGATGATTCCGCTGGGCGTCGTGCTCGGCGCGCTGGTGGCGTTCATCATCTTCGGTCGTCGTGCGCAGAAATCGGTGTACAAGAAGGCCGAGGGGCAGACCGGCGCCGCGGCCTGGGCGCTGGACAACCTGCGCGGTAAGTGGCGGGTCACCCCCGGCGTCGCGGCCACCGGCCATTTCGACGCCGTGCACCGCGTGATCGGACGTCCCGGTGTGATCTTCGTGGGCGAGGGATCGGCGAACCGGGTCAAGCCGCTGCTGGCGCAGGAGAAGAAGCGCACCGCCCGCCTGGTCGGCGACATCCCGATCTACAACATCGTCATCGGCAACGGTGAGGACGAGGTTCCGCTGGCCAAGCTGGAACGCCACCTCAACAAGCTGCCCGCCAACATCACCGTCAAGCAGATGGATTCACTCGAGTCACGGCTGGCCGCGCTCGGCACCAAGGTGGGCCCAGCCGCGATGCCGAAGGGGCCGCTGCCCACCCAGGCCAAGATGCGCGGCGTGCAACGCACCGTCCGGAGGAAGTGACGCACTCGGGGGAATCGGATGTGTACTGCCTGCGAATGGGCGCCGCACTTCGCTGCATTCGGCCGCAGGGGTCGCCCGCATCTGACGCGTCGCACACTGCTGACCGCCGCCGCCGTCACCGTCGCGGTGACAGCGGCTGGTTCGTGTTCGATGCAGTCCGGCTCTGAGGCGCCGGAAACCTCGCCCGGCGCGGACTCCGATCGCGCCGACGTCGTGTTCCGCAACGGCCCGATCTATACGGTCTCGACGGCCGCGCCGTGGGCGGAAGCCGTCGCTGTCACAGGCAACCGGATCAGCTACGTCGGCGACGAGGCGGGCGCCATGGCGCTGGCCGGGCCCGACACCAAGGTCATCGACCTGGGCGGCCGACTGCTCATGCCCGGCTTTGTCGAGGGCCATATCCATCCGTTCCTCGGGGCGTTTCTGACCACGGGCGTCGACCTGCAGGTGCCCACCGGCGCCGACGCGCTGGCCGCAATCGAGAAGTACGCCAAAGACAATCCCGACGGTCCGGTTCGCGGATTCGGTTGGCGCGTGGACATGTTCGGCCCCGAGGGCCCCACCCGCGCCGACCTCGACAGGGTGCTGCCGGACCGTCCCGGCTTCTTCTTCGCCATCGACGGACACAGTCTGTGGGCCAACAGCAGGGCCCTCGAAAAGGCGGGCATCACCCGTGACACCAAGGACCCGATCCCGGGATTCAGCTATTACGTCCGCGACGAGGACGGCGAACCCACCGGGTACCTGTTGGAAGTCAACGCCGTGCTCGGACTGGTCGACGCCATCGAACCGATCTCACCGGAGACGATGGGCAAGCTGATGGAGGAATGGTTGCCGAAGGCCTCGGCGGCCGGCATCACGTCGGTGTTCGACGCGGGCGTGCCACCCATCGGCGACGACCAGGGCGCGTTGATCGAGCTGTACGCCGACGCCGAGTCCAGGGGCGCGTTGCCGTTTCGCGTTGTCGCCTCCTACACCGTGAAGTCGCCGCCGGTCGATGGCGCAGTGGCCGAGCTGACCGATATCCGCAACCGGATCGCCACCGAGCTGGTTCAGGTCGGTGTCGTGAAGGTCATCGGTGACGGCACGCAGGGCGGTTACACCGCGTGGCTGATCGAGCCCTACGCCGACAAGCCCGAATCCACCGGCGCATCCCCGTTCACCGAAGAGCAGTGGCATCAGCTGGTTCGCGACGTCGACGCCGCCGGATTCGATGTGCACGTCCACGCCTGTGGCGAACGCACTGCGCGTACCGCCCTGGACTCCGTCGAGCGGGCGATCGCGGCGAATCCGCCACGCGACCGCAGGCACACCATCGCGCATCTGGTCTACGTCCAGGATCCGGACAACCAGCGGTTCGGCGAGTTGGACGTCGTCGCGCAGTTCTCCGCGAACTGGATGTCTGCCGACCCCGACACCGTCGTGAACATGGCGGCCCGGTACGGCAAGCCCCGCCAGGATCTGATGTACCGACCGCAGGCCGTACTGAAGTCCGGCGGCCGCATCTCCTTCGGCACCGATTGGCCGGCAGCGGGCTACTTCTCGACCTACAAGCCGCTCGATTCGATCCAGCTCGGCGTCACGCGCCAACTTGTCGGCGAGCCGGACGCGCCGGTGCTGGCCCCCGCCGACCAGCGGTTGTCCGTCGCCGAGGCCGTGCATGCGAACACGCTGGGCGCCGCCTACCAGATCCGGTTGGATGACAAGGTGGGCTCACTCGAGGTCGGCAAGCTCGCGGACATGATCGTGCTGGACAAGAACATCCTGCAGGTCGACCCGCACGACATTCACCAGGCAAAGGTCACGATGACCATGATGAACGGCCAGATCCGACACGAGGCGTGACGGTCAGCGCCTGACCACGGCGGTGCTGGTGAAACGGTCCTGGTAGCCGCGCAGATCGCTGTCGGTGAACAGCGCCGGGATGACGAAGAACACCAGAATCCCCCGCACTGTCGCCCTGCCGACGCCGACATGAATCCGGTTGTCGATGGAGGCCACGCGCAGGCCGAGCGCCAACTGGCCCGGGGTGAATCCGAACAATCGCACCGAAATGATGCCGAGCACGACCCAGACGACGGCGATCGACGTGGAACCCAGCGGGGTGTACAGGAAGGTCTGCTGGCTCATCAGGCCGAGCGCGACCAGCAGCCCGACGAGCCCGTACGCGATGAACCAGTCGATCAGTAGGGCCGCGATGCGCCTGCCGAACCCGGCGACCGAACCGGGGCCGGACTCGGGCAGACCAAGGCGCTGACCGGGATAGTCGCTGGGTCCTGATGCGCTGCCGGGCGCGGACCCCGACAGCCACGACCCCAGTGGGCGGGACATACTGTCAGGATATGCGCTTCGGGATTGCGTAACTTCGGCGCAACATGCGGTTGATGACGGTGCAACATCGGATACCTAGCGTCAACGCGCGGGTTACCAGATATAAGGAGAGTTATCAGTGGCAGATAAGACGGCCGACGACGTCATTAAGTTGATCAAGGATGAGGAAGTCGAGTACGTCGACATCCGGTTCTGCGATCTGCCCGGCGTGGTCCAGCACTTCTCGATCCCGGCGGCTGCGTTCGACGAGAGCGTCTTCGAAGACGGTTTGGCATTCGACGGCTCGTCGGTGCGTGGCTTCCAGTCGATCCACGAGTCCGACATGATGCTGTTGCCCGACCCGGAGACCGCTCGCATCGATCCGTTCCGCGCAGCCAAGACGGTGAACCTCAACTTCTTCGTGCACGATCCATTCACACGTGAGGCCTACTCGCGCGATCCGCGCAACGTGGCCCGCAAGGCGGAGAACTACCTTGCCAGCACCGGAATCGCCGACACCTGCTTCTTCGGCGCCGAGGCGGAGTTCTACATCTTCGACTCAGTGAGCTTCGACTCCAAGATGAACGGCACGTTCTACGAGATCGACTCCGAGTCCGGGTGGTGGAACTCGGGCGAGCCGTTCGAGGCCGACGGATCCCCCAACCGTGGTTACAAGGTGCGCCCCAAGGGCGGGTACTTCCCCGTCGCGCCGTATGACCACTACGTCGACCTGCGCGACCAGATGTGCACCAACCTCCAGAACGCCGGATTCGTCCTGGAGCGCGGCCACCACGAGGTGGGCACCGCCGGACAGGCCGAGATCAACTACAAGTTCAATACGCTGCTGCACGCGGCCGACGACCTGCTGCTGTTCAAGTACATCATCAAGAACACCGCATGGGCGGCGGGTAAGACGGTGACGTTCATGCCCAAGCCGCTGTTCGGCGACAACGGCTCAGGCATGCACGCCCACCAGTCGCTGTGGAAGGACGGGCAGCCGCTTTTCCACGACGAGTCCGGCTACGCGGGCTTGTCGGACATCGCACGCCACTACATCGGCGGCATCCTGCACCACGCACCGTCGCTGCTGGCGTTCACCAACCCGACGGTGAACTCCTACAAGCGCCTGGTGCCGGGCTACGAGGCACCGATCAACCTGGTGTACAGCCAGCGCAACCGCTCGGCGTGTGTGCGCATCCCGATCACCGGCAACAACCCGAAGGCCAAGCGCCTCGAGTTCCGTTGCCCGGACAGCTCGGGCAACCCGTACCTGGCGTTCGCGGCGATGATGATGGCCGGCCTGGACGGCATCAAGAAGAAGATCGAGCCGCAGAGCCCGGTCGACAAGGACCTCTACGAGTTGCCGCCGGACGAGGCCGCCAGCATCCCGCAGGCGCCGACCTCGTTGTCCGCGGTCATCGACAAGCTCGAGGAGGACCACGAATACCTCACCGAGGGCGGCGTTTTCACCGAGGACCTGATCGAGACGTGGATCTCGTTCAAGCGGGAGAACGAGATCCTGCCGGTGCAGATCCGTCCTCACCCGTATGAGATCGCCCTGTACTACGACGTGTAACGAGCTTTGACCACCATTCGGGCCGGGCGAGTTCGTTTCGCCCGGTCCGAATGTGGGTAGCGTCAACGGACATGGTGACCAACCTGGACGCCCGCCTCGCGGGCTACCACTCCCCTGTCCTGAGCATCTTCCGCATCGTGTTCGGGCTGCTCTACATGATGCATGGCTCACAGAAGCTGTTCGACTGGCCGATCGCGGCGCCTGCGCCGATCGAGGCCGGTAGCTTTCCGTTCTGGTGGGCCGGCCTCATCGAATTCGTTCTGGGCATCCTGATCACCGTCGGACTGTTCACCCGGATCGCGGCGTTCGTCGCCTCAGGAGAGATGGCGTTCGCCTACTTCTATCAGCACTGGCCGATCCTGCAGGGCGACGCGTCGGGGCCCTTCTGGCCGATCGCGAACGGCGGCGAGCTGGCCGTGATGTTCTGCTTCGCGTTCCTGCTGCTCGCCACAACCGGAGCCGGCGCGTGGGCCGCCGATACCCGCAGGCGCGTCCCGGTGGGACGAACCGCGACCACCGGCGGTGTGGTCACCGGCCGAGCGGCGCCACCGGCGCGCGCAGGCCTGCTGAGTAGATTCCGCCGTCGCTAGTCGAGCGCCATATCCTTGCGGAACTTGCGCATGCCGTCGATCTTCTCGTCGAGTGAGGCCTGCGGTCCCGCATAGAACATCCACGGCATGGTGATGATGCCGTCGATTCCGCCGGCCCGCGCGCGGGCGTAATGTTCCGGCGTGAACGCGTCGGTGAGCGGTGTGATGACGACGAAATCGTCCATCGTCAGGCCCTTTTCGGCGCGCAGCGCGCGGACCTTGTCGACTCGTTCGATCGCTTGGTCGGTGGAGATCAGGTCGCCGATCCACCCGTCGTGTCGTGCGGCGCGACGCAGCGCGATGTCGGACAGCCCACCGACGTAGATCGGGATGTGTGGTGGCGTGGGCTCCATCTCCAGCCGCGGTGTCTGGTAGAACTCGCCGTCGAACTCGGTCCAGCCCGGCTTCCAGAGTTCCTTCATCAGCACGAGCATCTCGTCGGTGCGCTTGCCGCGCCGATCGAACCGCTGCCCCATCAGGGTGAACTCTTCCTCGCACCAGCCGACGCCGATGCCGAGTTCCAGTCGCCCGCCGGCCAATAGCGCCGCGGTGCCGATGGATTTCGCCGCCGAGTACGGATCGCGCATCGCGGGCAGGTAGACCGTCGTCACGAAGCGCAGCCGCGTCGTCACCGTCGCCAGCGCACCGATCAGCACCCAGGGATCGGGCCAGTCGGTGAAAGCCTCCCACCGCCGCTTGCCGTCCTTGGTGTATGGATACGGCGTCTTCAGCGTTTCGAGGTTGATCACATGGTCTGGGATGCCAAGGCCGTCATAACCGAGATCATCTGCGGCCTTGGCGATTTCGACGACTTCACTGGTTTGGAGGAATGCGACGCTGACGTAGACCTTCATCCGGCGTCCCGCGCCCACGCCGGCATGATGAACACACCTTCGGCCTCGACGGTCGGACCGTTCGCATCCTTGAGGTAGCCGCGGGCGAATGTCTTGACACCCTCGGTCCGCTCCACGAAGGCCTCCGCCCGCAACGGCCCCAGCGGTGTCCCTCGCAGGTAGCGAAGTGAGATCGTGCCAGTGAACTTCGGCTTGGTCAGCCCTTCGCTGGCCGCCTCGCCGAGAAGGTGATCCAGCACCAGGGCGCAGATGCCGCCGTGCACCCATCCCGGTGGCCCCTCGTAGGCGCCCGACAGCGTGAACTCGCTCCAGCACTGTCCGTCGTCCTCGTGATGGATGACCATCGGCGGCGCGATCGCATTGCGCAGTCCGACAGCGGGATTGGCCCACGCCAGGGGCCGCCCGGTGGCTTCATGGCGCAGCGTCGTCGTGACGGCCCGCTGCTTGCTCTCGAGCAGCTGGGTCAGCGCTTCGACCCTGTCCTGGGCGTCGCGGACGGTGTCCCCGTCGACCTCGGTGTGCAGGCCGGCCTCGATGAGCCTGCGCAGCGATTCCGTCAGCGGTCCGTAGAGCGCACGCTGCCGCTCGTACTCCTCGTCGCTGATCATGTCGAACCCGAAGTCCATACTCATCCGTTATCCACAGTTCCTAACCACATTGGCTATCCACCGAAAACCTTTCGTACGACAGCCTTTGCCCGACGCGTCACCCGCAGGTAGTTGTCGAGGAACTCGCCGCCGTCGTCGCTGCCCCAGCCGGCGGCCAGTGCCACCGCGTTGAGCTGACGGCCGGGGCCCGGCAGCTGATCGGTGGGCTTACCGCGCACCAGCACCAGCGCATTGCGCGCCCGGGTCGCGGTCAGCCACGCCTGCCGCAGCAACTCGATGTCGCCCTCGGCGATCAGCTCGGCGGCACCGATCGCGTTCAGTGCCTCCAGCGTCGAAGTGCAGTGCAGCGCAGGCACTTTGTCCGCATGCCGCAGCTGCAACAACTGCACCGTCCATTCGATGTCGGCGAGCCCGCCGCGCCCGAGCTTGGTGTGGGTATTCGGATCCGCACCCCGCGGCAGCCGTTCGGCGTCCACCCGCGCCTTGATTCGCCGGATCTCCTGCACCGCCTCCTGCGAGACCCCACCCGCCGGGTAGCGCGTCTTGTCGATCATCAACAGGAAACGCTCCCCCAGGTCCGGATCGCCTGCCACCCGGTGCGCGCGCAGCAGCGCCTGCACCTCCCACGTCTGGACGTACTTCTCGTAGTACGCCTCATACGAGGCGAGCGTTCTCACCAACGGACCGTTTCGGCCTTCCGGCCGCAGGTTGGTGTCGACCTCCAGAGGCGGGTCCGCCGACGGCGTGCCCAGCAGCGTGCGCACCTTCTCCGCCACCGATACCGACCACTTCACCGCGACCGATTCGTCGACGCCCTCATTCGGCTCGCAGACGAACATCACGTCGGCGTCCGACCCGTAGCCCAGTTCGGCGCCGCCGAGCCGGCCCATCCCGATCACCGCGATGCGGGCGGGCGCGCCGTCGTCGCCGGTGTTGTCCCGGATCACGGCTTCGAGGGCGGCCTGTAGCACCGCCACCCACACGGACGTCAGCGCGCGGCAGACCTCGGTCACCTCGAGCATGCCCAGCAGGTCGGCCGATGCGATCCGCGCCAACTCTCGCCTGCGCAGCGTGCGCGCTGCGGCGATCGCCCGCACCGGGTCGGCGTGCCGCCCCGCCGATGCGACGAGCGCACGCGCCACCCCGTCGGGCTCGACTTCGAGAAGCTTGGGCCCACTGGGGCTGTCGGCGTAGAGCTGGATGACCTCGGGGGCTCTCATCAAGAGCTCGGGGACGTAGGCGGAGGTGCCCAGCACACGCATCAAGCGCTTGGCCACCGCGCTCTCGTCGCGCAGCGTCGACAGATACCACCGCGCGTCGGACAACGCCTCGCTGATGCGCCGGTACGACAGCAGACCCGCATCGGGGTCCGGCGTGTCCGACAGCCAATCCAGTAGCGTCGGCAGAAGCACCCGCTGCACCTGCCCGCGACGCCCACTCTCGCCCGTCAACGCCCTCAGGTGTGTCAGCGCGCTCTGCGGCCCTTCGTAACCGAGCGCAGCCAGCTGGCGTTCGGCGGCATCAGCGCTCAAACCCTCCGGAATCCCAAACGCGCCAACCGATTCCAGCAACGGCTGATAGAACAGCTTGGCGTGCAGCCGCGACACCCGCATGTTCTGCCGCTTCAGCTCCTCCCGCAGCACCCCGAGAGCGTCGTGTGTGCCGTCGGGGCGCACATGGGCGGCCCGCGCCAGCCAGCGCAGCGCTTCTTCGTCGTCTTCGTCTGGAAGCATGTGCGTGCGCTTGAGCCGCTGCAGCTGCAGCCGGTGCTCGAGCAGCCGCAGGAACTCGTAGGAGGCCGTCAGGTTCGCGGTGTCGTCGCGACCGATGTAGCCGCCCGTGCCGAGCGCGGCCAGCGCCTCCACCGTCGACGCGACATGCAGCGATTCGTCGTGGCGGCCGTGCACCAGCTGCAGCAGCTGAACCGCGAACTCGACGTCACGCAGACCGCCGGTGCCGAGTTTGATCTCGCGGGTCCGCATGCCCGCGGGCACGTTCTCGACGACCCGCCGGCGCATCGCCTGCACCTCGGAGACGAAGTCCTCGCGCTCGGACGCCGTCCACACCATCGGCATCAGCGCTTCGATGTACTGCTTGCCGAGCTCGGCGTCACCTGCCGCGGGCCGCGCCTTCATCAGCGCCTGAAACTCCCACGTCTTGGCCCAGCGCTGGTAGTAGGCGACGTGGGAGTCCAGCGTGCGCACCAGCTGCCCCTGTTTGCCCTCGGGGCGCAGCGCGGCGTCCACTTCGAAGAACGCGTCGTTGGCGAACCGCATCATCTCGCCGGCCACCCGGGTCGCGGTCGCGAGGTTGTTCTGAGAGTCTTCCGCTACAAAGATGACGTCGACGTCGCTGACGTAGTTCAGCTCGCGCGCGCCGCATTTGCCCATCGCAATGACGGCCAGCCGGGGCGGCTCATCGCACCCGACCGCCTTGCGCGCGACGACCAGTGCGGCGCCGAGTGCGGCATCGGCGAGGTCGGACAGATGCTCGCCGACGGTCGCGAACGGCAGGACCGGTTCGTTCTCCACGATGGACGCCAGGTCCAGACCCGCCAGCACCAACATCCGGTCTCGGTACAGGCTTTGCAGCGGCTGCAGCGCGTCCGTTGCGTCCGTTGTCTTTTCGGCCACCTCGCCAAACTGCGCGCGCAGATCGTCGGCGATCGGCAGCGTCACCTTTCCCGCAAGCAGCCGCCAGCTGTCGGGGTGTGCGACCAGATGATCACCAAGGGCCAGCGACGAGCCGAGCACGCCGAACAGCCGGCCCCGCAGCCCGCGGTCGGCGACCAGTTCCTTCTTCAGGTCGCCCCAGCCACTGCCCAAGGCGTCCACCAGTCGCATCATCGCCGCAAGCGCGGTGTCGGCATCCGGAGCGCGCGACAGCGACCACAACAACTCGACGTGGGCCTCGGTGTTCCAGCCCAGCCGATCCAGGTCGGCGGGCGCGGACGGTTCGACCAGCCCGAGCCGTCCTACGCTTGGCAGCTTCGGTCGCTGCGTCGCAGGTTTTGCCACGGCTCGACGTTAGCGCACGGGCAGACGGGTTCGGATTACAGAGACAGGTAGGTCTTGAGCTCGAACGGGGTGACGTGGCTGCGGTAGTTCTCCCACTCGGCCCGCTTGTTGCGCAGGAAGTAGTCGAAGACATGCTCCCCCAACGCTTCCGCCACGAGTTCGGAGTTCTCCATCTCGGTCAGCGCTACACCGAGGCTGCCTGGCAGCTCTTTGTAGCCCATCGCGCGGCGCTCCTCTGAGGTGAGGTTCCATACGTTGTCCTCGGCCTGCGGCCCCAGGACGTAGTTCTTCTCGATGCCCCGCAGCCCCGCGGCAAGCAGGACGGCGAACGTCAGATACGGATTGCACGCCGAGTCGGGGCTGCGTACCTCGACGCGTCGCGACGATGCCTTGCGCGGCGTGTACATCGGCACTCGCACCAGCGCCGAGCGGTTGGCGGCTCCCCAGGACGCCGCCGTCGGCGCCTCGCCACCGTGCACCAGCCGCTTGTAGGAGTTCACCCACTGATTGGTGACGGCGCTGATCTCGTTGGCGTGCTCGAGGATGCCTGCGATGAACGACTTGGCGACGTCGGAGAGCTGCAGCACGTCCTCGGGGCTGTGGAACGCGTTGGTGTCGCCCTCGAACAGGCTCATGTGGGTGTGCATCGCCGACCCGGGATGTTCGGAGAACGGTTTAGGCATGAACGACGCCCGCACGCCGTCGGCGAGTGCGACCTCCTTGACGACGTACCGGAAGGTCATCACGTTGTCGGCCATCGAAAGCGCATCGGCGTAGCGCAGATCGATCTCCTGCTGGCCCGGCGCGCCCTCGTGGTGGCTGAACTCCACCGAGATGCCCATCTGTTCGAGCGCGTCGATGGCGTGACGGCGGAAGTTCGGCGCGGCGTCGTGCACGGCCTGATCGAAATAGCCGCCGTTGTCGGCGGGCACCGGAATGGAACCGTCGTACTCCCCCGGCTTGAGCAGGAAGAACTCGATCTCGGGGTGGACGTAGCAGGAGAAGCCGAGGTCGCTGGCCTTGGACAGCTGGCGCCGCAGCACATGGCGGGAGTCCGCCCACGACGGTGAACCGTCCGGCATCGTGATGTCGCAGAACATCCGTGCCGAGTGGTGGTCGCCTCCGCTGGAGGTCCACGGCAGCACCTGGAACGTCGACGGATCGGGCCGCGCGACCATGTCGGCCTCCGAAACGCGCGCGAAGCCCTCGATCGCCGAGCCGTCGAAGCCGATGCCCTCTTCGAACGCGCCCTCGAGTTCGGCGGGCGCGATGGCGACCGATTTGAGGTATCCGAGCACATCGGTGAACCACAACCGGACGAAGCGGATATCGCGTTCTTCCAGCGTGCGCAGCACGAATTCCTTCTGCCGGTCCATGTCCGCAGGGTATGCACCGGCTGTTAAATCTGTGTTACACGGCAGCTGCAATTAACAGAGGAAGTCCCTCAAGCGTCGAGTTCGTAGCTCAGCCAGGTCGACTTCGCCGCGCCGATTCCGTCATAGAGCCGTTGAGCCGTCGCATTGTCGGGCGCCGTCTCCCACACCAGCTTCTCGGCACCCCGCTCGCGGCACAGTTGAAGGCCCCGCTCGATCAGCGCCCGGCCGGTACCCGAGCCCCTGGCCGCCTCGTTCACATACAGGTCGTTGAGCACACCCACGCGCGCTGCGTACAAGGTCTGCCAGGACCAGTAGATGGTCGCGAACCCGAAGGGCGCGCCGTCTTTGCGGGCGATCAGCTGCACACCCTCGTCGGGGTTTTCGATCAGCGCGGTCGCCAGTATCAGCAGGCGTTCATCGGACGGGTCCACGCGATAGAAATCGCAGTAGGCCCGCAGCATCGGCATCAGCTCCGGCAGGTCGGCAACGGTGACCGCCGTAATGGTCAGCTGCTGCAACGTGCGTCTTTCGGCGGCACGACGACGTCGATCAGATAGCGCGCGGCGATTTCGTCAACGCAACTGTCACCCTGGAACGCGACGGTGTGCTGCGTGCCTTCGAAGGTCAGCAGGCTTCCGCCGAGCTGCTTCGCCAGATCGACACCCGCTTGGTAGGGGGTGGCCGGGTCGTTGGTCGTCGATATCACCAGGATCGGCGGCAGCCCCTCGACATGGATCTCGTGGGGCTCGGTTGTCGGGGGCACCGGCCAGAACGCGCAGGTTCCCAGCGGCGCATGCCCGGTGAACTCGCCGTAGCTCATGAACGGCGCCGCCTCACGTGCCCGCCGGTCCTCCTCGATTACCTTGGCACGGTCGGTCACCGCGGGCTTGTCGACGCAGTTGACCGCGACCCTGACATCGGTCGAGTTGTTGTAGTGGCCGTTCTCGTCGCGGCCCATGTAGAGGTCCGACAGGGCGAGCATCGTGTCGCCCTCGCCATCCTGGATCTCGCTGAGCGCCTGCGTGAGGTGACGCCACAGGTTCGGCGAGTAAAGCGGCAGGATCGTACCGACGATCGCGTCGGAGTAACTGAGTCCGCGCGGGTCCCGGGTCTTCAACGGCTTCTGCACCAGCGGGTTGACCAGGTTGCGGTACAAGTCGACGGCCTTCGCGGGATCGGTGCCCAGCGGACACGACGGGTCCTTGGCGCAGTCGGCGGCGTAGTCGTCGAAGGCGGTCTGGAACGCGGCAGCCTGGCGGATGTTGGCCTCGGTCGGGTCTGCGTTGGGGTCCACCGCCCCGTCGAGAATCATCGCCCGCACCTTGTCGGGGTAGGCCTCGGCGTACAACCCGCCGATCCGGGTGCCGTACGAGTAGCCCAGATAGGTCAGCTTCTCGTCGCCGACGGCCTCGCGTATCGCATCGAGATCCTTGACGACGTTGTTGGTTCCGACGTTGGCCAGGAACTCGTCGCCCATCTTGTCCACACAGCGTTGGACGAAGGCCTTGGTTTCGGACTCGATGTGTTCGACACCCTCTGGGGTGTAGTCGACCTGCGGGTCGGCGCGCAGCCGATCGTTGTCGGCGTCGGAGTTGCACCACACCGCAGGGGTGGAGGCCCGTACACCGCGGGGGTCGAATCCCACCAGGTCGAATCGTTCGCGGAGGTCGTTGGGCAGTGTTCCCACCATGCTCGCCGCCGCCTCGACACCCGACTCACCCGGTCCGCCCGGGTTGACGATCAGGGACCCGATCTTGTCGCCGGTCGCTTTGAATCGGATCATCTCCAGCTGGGCGACCTCGCCGTCCGGCTTGGTGTAATCCACGGGGACCGACAGCTTCCCGCACTCGGCACCGGACGGCGCGGGCTCACCGTCGGAGGACGTGGACTCGCACTCGCCCCACTCGATCGGCGATCCCGGCGGGGGCACGGCAACGACGCTGCGGCCGTCGATCATCTTGGTGCAACCGGCGACCAGCAACATCAGCACGGTCACGAGGACGCCGATCTTCAAGCTCATGGGACCACATGCTGCCATGACCACCCATCGGCGCAGGCTAGGCGGCTATCGCGTGGCTTATTTCGTAACGCTGAGCAACTCGTCGAGGGCGGCTTTGAAGTCGTCGGCCATATCCCACAGATCGGGCAGCAACTCCGGGCACGACACGATGCCGACGTTCAGCTTGCCGTTCAGCGACATCACGGTGATGTTCAGTCCGGAGCCGTGGAAGATCGGCCCGAGCGGATACATCGCGTCCACCTCGCAGCCCAGGTAGTACAGCGGAACCTGCGGGCCGGGCACATTGGAGACGACGAGGTTGTGCACCGGCCGGGCGCCACTCAGCCGGCTGGCGGCGTAGACGCGCATCGCGACTCCGAACACCGCGGGCGCCGCAAACTGTGTCCAGTCCTGCAGCAAGGTCGCCCCGATCGCCGAACTATGTTGTTTGGCAACCGAATTCGACGCGGAGATAGACTTCAGCCGCTCAGCGGGATCGTCGATCTGGGTCTCCAACTTGGAGAACATGCCCGACACCTGATTGCGGCCGGGCCGGTCGGATTTGTCGTGCACCGACACCGGCACCATGGCCACCAGCGAATTGTCCGGCAGCTCACCGCGATCCGACAAGAACTTGCGGAGCACACCTGATACCAGTGCCATCACCACGTCGTTGACCTTCGCCCCGAAGTGGTTCTTGACGGTCTTGATGTCCTCGAGGTCGAGTTGTGCGAACGCGACGTTGCGGTGCCCGGTGACGTTCATGTTCCACGGAGTCTTCGGCGCGGCGAAGGGCGCTGTCATGGCGTTGCCCCCGCTGGCCCGCCGCACGGTGTCGACGACGGTCGACAGGGTCGAGGGGATCGTGTTGATCAGCTTGAGCGGTCGGGTGGCGTACTTGACCGCGCCGCCGACGGCGATCTCCAGCGAGCTAGCATCGCCGGCACCGTCCACCGGGTCCGGCGGCGGGGCATCGGCTTCGGTACTGCACAGCTGAGACATCAGGTTGGCCCCAGACACCCCGTCGACGCCGGCGTGGTGAACCTTCGTCATCACGACGATGCGGCCGCCGTCCTGCGGGTCGGTGCCCGCGACGTTCTCGATCACCCACTTCTCCCACAGCGGGCGACTGCGGTCGAGCGGCAGCGAGGCGATGTGACCGCAGATCTCGGCCAACTCGCGCCGCCCTCCCGGCGACGGCAGGCCGATGCGGTGCAGGTGCCGGTCGATGTCGAAATCCTTGTCGTCCACCCACACCGGATGGTCGAGGTTGAACCGGCTGTCGGCGAGCTTCTCCCGGAACTGCGGCATCGCCTTGATCCGCAGGTCGAACGCGTCGCGGAAGCGATCGAAGGTGTACCCGCCGGGCATGGTCGAGGTGTCGAGTTCGAGGATCGAGCAGACGTGCAGCGGCTGCTGGGCGGTCTCGAGATAGAGGAAACTGGCGTCGAGCCCGCTTAAGCGTTGCATGTCGCCGATGGTAGGCGTGGGGCCGAGCAGGGTGTGAGGAAATGCACTCGACGAGCCTTTTAACTTTCGGCGCCTGAAGTGGCAGACTGAACGGGTCAGACGAACCCGGGGACCCGGATGGGCCACGAGGATCGACCAGACCAACCCATGAGGGACAACGATGTCTGAGCAGACTGTCTATGGTGCTGCCACCGAAATGAAACCGCGGACGAAGGTCCGCACTCTTCACCTGCAGAAGTGGAAGGCCGAAGGCCACAAGTGGGCCATGCTGACGGCCTACGACTTCTCCACCGCCCGCATCTTCGACGACGCGGAGATTCCCGTGCTGTTGGTCGGCGATTCGGCGGCCAATGTGGTCTACGGCTACGACACAACGGTGCCGGTGACCGCCGATGAACTCATCCCGCTGGTTCGCGGGGTCGTGCGCGGTGCGCCTCACGCGCTGGTGGTCGCCGACCTGCCGTTCGGCAGCTACGAGTCGGGACCGGCGCAGGCCCTGGCCACCGCCACCCGCTTCATGAAGGAAACCGGTGCGGGTGCGGTCAAGCTGGAGGGCGGCGAGCGCGTCGCCGATCAGATCGCGACGTTGACGCAAGCCGGCATTCCCGTCGTCGCCCATATCGGTTTCACCCCGCAGAGCGTCAACGGCCTCGGCGGTTTCCGGGTCCAGGGTCGCGGCGACGCCGCCGAGCAGACCGTCCACGACGCGATCGCCGTGCAGGAAGCCGGCGCGATCGCGGTCGTGCTCGAGATGGTGCCCGCCGAGTTGGCCACCCAGATCACCGGCAAGCTGACCATCCCTACCGTCGGCATCGGCGCCGGGCCCAACTGCGACGCGCAGGTGCTGGTGTGGCAGGACATGGCAGGGATGACGAGCGGCAAGACCGCTAAGTTCGTCAAGCGGTTCGGCGACGTCGGTGCTGTATTGCGCAGCGCGGCAACGCAGTACGCCGACGAGGTGGCCAGCGGAGTGTTCCCCGCCGAAGAGCACTCCTTCTAGTTTTCGCCCGCGAACGTGGGTTACCCGCACGCGTTGAGCCGGTTTCGCGTGACACAAGTCCACACTCGGCGGCACGACGTTTCGATCAGGCTCTAGGAGAACTCCGGCTTACGTTTGGCCATGAAGGCATCGACGCCTTCGCGGCCGTCAGCGGAATTCGCACGGTCGGCGATCAGCCGGCTCTCGAATTCCATCTGCTCTTCCAGACCGCTGTTGAACGTCGACATCATCAGTGCCTTGACGGTGCCGTTGGATCCGGCACAGGTGGCCGCCATCTTCGCGGCCAGCTCATCGGCGCGGGCGGCCAGTTGGTCGTCGGCGACCACCTCGGTGACCAGACCCCACTCTGAAGCTTCCTTCGCCGACAGGGTCCGGTTGGTCAGCATCAATTCCTTCGTCTTGGTGATGCCGATCAGTCGCGGCAGGAAATAGGACGAACTGCCGTCGGGCGAAAGTCCCACCCTGGTGTAGGCCATCGTGAACGACGCCGACTCCGCGGCGAGCACCAGATCGCCTGTCACCGCTATCGAGAACCCCGCTCCGGCTGCGGTGCCGTTGACCACCGTGATCAGTAGCGCGTCCATCCGCGCGAAGCTCGAGATCGCGCGATGCAGGTCATTCGCGACGCCCTTGATGTGCAGTCCGCGGTCGGGTGCGGGTGCGAACGACTTCAGATCGCCTCCGGCGCAGAAGAACCGGCCCGACCCGGTGAGCACGACGACCTTCGTCGCCGCGGTGTCGCAGCGGCGCGCGGCGTCGGCTAGCTCGCGAGTCATGGTGTCGTTCATCCCGTTTGCGGCGTGGGGCCGGTTCAGGGTGATCCGGGTGATGGGGCCGGACGCCTCGAACTTGATCGTCTCGTAGTCGGTCACCCATGGACCATATCGCCGCGCGTCGGCCCGCCTGCGCGGCCCCGGCCAGCTCGTTCATCTGGGTGTGGCATTCTGGCCCCCCGTTTGTTCATCATCGGGGGCGTCGCTAGAAGGGACACTGCTTGCACCATGGGCAAATCCACTGACCCGGCGTCCTCCTACCTGGAGGTCGAGCGAAAGTTCGACATCGTCGAATCGACGGTCTCGCCATCGTTCGACGGGCTGTCTGCGGTCTCCCGGGTGGAACGCTCCCCTTCGCATCAACTCGACGCCGTCTACTTCGACACCCCCGGCCGCGATCTGGCGGCCCACAAGGTGACGTTGCGCAGGCGCACCGGCGGACCCGACGCCGGCTGGCACCTCAAACTGCCCGCCGGGCAGGACGCACGTACCGAGGTGCGCGAGCCACTGGGCTCGTCGGGTGACTCCGCCGAAGACCAAGTGCCCGACGCGCTGCGCGACATCGTGTTGGCCATCGTTCGGGACCGGCCGCTTGCACCGGTCGCGCGGATCTCGACCAGCAGGACCGTCGACGTGTTGCGCGCAGCCGACGGCACGGCACTCGCCGAGTTCTGCGATGACCAGGTGACGGCCCAAGCCGGTACGGACGGCCCGCAGCAGCAGTGGCGCGAATGGGAGCTGGAGCTGGCCGAAGCCGGCAACCGCGAACTTCTTGAGCGGTTGTCGAACCGTCTACTCGACGCGGGCGCGGTCCCGGCCGGGCATGGTTCCAAACTGGCCAGGGTGCTGGCGTCGGCGTCGGATGTGGACGCCACCGAGCAGCCCGACGACCCGATCCACCGCGCGGTCGCCGAACAGGTCGACGAGATGCTGGTGTGGGATCGCGCCGTGCGGGCCGACGCGTACGACTCGGTGCACCAGATGCGGGTGACCACACGCAAGATCCGCAGCCTGCTGCAGTCGTCGGAAGAGGCGTTCGGAATCTCCGACGATGCCTGGATCCTCGACGAGCTGCGACAGCTGGCCGCGGTGCTCGGGGTTGCCCGCGATGCCGAGGTGCTCGCCGAGAAGTACGAGAATGCCCTCGATAAACTGCCCGCCGAACTGGTCCGCGGGCCGGTGCGGGAACGACTGGTCGACGGCGCGAAGAAGCGCTACGCGGCGGGGCACCGTCGCTCGCTGATCGCGATGCGCTCGCAGCGCTACTTCCGCCTCCTCGACGCGCTCGAGGCGCTTGTCGCCGTCGCACCCGCGCCGACCCAGCCGGACGAGGACGAGCGCGGACCCGTGACCATCGAGTCGGCGTACAAGAAGGTCCGCAAGGCGGCCAAGGCGGCCGAGGCGGCCGGCGACGCCGAGGAAGCCGAGCACGACGAAGCACTGCACCGAATCCGTAAGCGCGCCAAAAGACTTCGATACACCGCGGCGGCCACAGGAGCCGAGGAAGTGGCCGCTAACGCGAAGTCTGTCCAATCGCTGTTGGGCGATCACCAGGACGCCGTCGTCAGCCGCGCACACCTGAGCAAGGAAGCCGAGGCCGCCCACGAAGCGGGTGAAGACACCTTCACCTACGGACTGCTCTACCAGCTCGAGGACGACCTGGCACACCGGTCGAGTGACGAGCTCGGCGCAGCGCTCAAAGCGCTACGCAAGTCGGTCCGCAAGGAGCTGTGAGCACTCATACGGCCGCGCGCACGTCACGCAGGTGTCCGAGCAGCTCACGTATCGCGTCGTGGAGCCGGCAATGCACGACACGTTCGGTGGTGTGGTACTCGGCAGCGATCTGCGCCGTGCTGCGCTCGAGGTAGTACGCCCGGTAGATGACGGCGCGGTGCGGATTCGTCAGCATCGCCATGGCTTGTCGAATCGCCGTGTTGTCCGTCATGGCGAGAGCACCGCGTGCGGGTCGAGCACCGATGGATGGTCGACGAGATCAGCGAGTATGGCGTCGTGCGCGTTCGCAAGGTGTTCGCTGGTGAGGCGCGCGGTGGTGGCGGCATCCCCGCGTTCGACAGCAGCCAGTATCTGGTCGTGCTCGGATCCGATATGCCCGGCCCGGCCAGTCAGCTCGAGATGCAGATATACGTACCGGTCTGTCAGACGTCGCAGATGCTCGATCAGTTCGATCGTGCGCGGCCGGTTGGCGCGTCGATACACGGCCGCGTGGAACTCGGTGTTGGCCGCCAGCCACGTTCGCGCATCGATGGGTTCCGCCATGATCGCCAGCTGCTTGCGCATGTAGAGGATGTCGGCGCGGCCGACGTTGGGGACGGCGATCTCGGTGGTCCGCGGCTCGATGGACTCGCGGAGGTCGTACAGCTCCTGCAGCTCTTCGACCGACATGCGGGTGACGACCGCGGTGGAGTTCGACAGCGGCTGCACGAGCCCGTCGCCTGCGAGGATCGCCAGCGCGTCGCGCACGGGGATCCGGCTGACGCCGAACCGGTCAGCGAGGCCGACCTGGGCGAGCTTGCTGCCGGGCGCGACGTCTCCGTGCAGGATCTCCGTGCGCAGCTGCGAGGCGATGCGTGCCGCCGAACTCTGGTATGCCATCGCTGCCGTCCTGTCTACGATCCTGCGATCTTGTATACAAGCGGCGCCTGTGAGTAGGCAGGGAGAACGGATGAGTTGGCCTGTAAGCCGGATTCTGTTCCGCACCACCGCGAATAATCGCGGCGGAGAGGCGGCGACCATCCATCTGGACACACCGTTGCCGGGTGCCTCGAGCGGCCTACCCGCAGACTCGGGCGAGCAGCCCTCAAACGCCTGCACGGCCGCACCAGGTGCGGCCTTCTTGGCCTTGCTTCGGGTGGGGTTTGCCTAGCCACTCCGGTCACCCGGAGTGCTGGTGCGCTCTTACCGCACCGTTTCACCCTTACCACCACGCGGGTGGCGGTCTGTTCTCTGTGGCACTTTCCCGCGAGTCACCTCGGATTGCCGTTAGCAATCACCCTGCTCTTCGAAGTCCGGACTTTCCTCGAATCGCCTAATGGCGATCCGCGGCCGCCCAGCCAACTCATCCGCGCAATAAACTTAGCTCATGCCCCAGGTGCCACCGGCCCGTTATCTCCTGCGGGCCAAGGATCTGGTCGACGCACGCTACGCGGACCCCATCACCGTCGACGACCTTGCCGCCGCGGCGGGGCTGTCGCGCGCGCATTTCAGCCGGATGTTCACCCGGACGTTCGGTGAGTCGCCACGGGCCTACCTGCAGACACGGCGTCTGGAGCGGGCGGCGTCGCTGCTGCGCCACACCGACCGGTCTGTCGCCGACATCTGCGTGATGGTCGGCCTGCAGAGCGTGGGGTCGTTCACCACCAGTTTCTCGCGGGTCTACGGCATGCCGCCCGCGGCCTACCGGGCGAGCATGCCGCCGGCCGCGATCTACGCACGGGTGCCGAGTTGCATCCTGGCTCGCGACACCCGTCCGCGCGCCGACAGTCGCGTTCCCAAGACAGCACACGGGGAGAAGACGACCGGCGGCACCCGACCGTAGCGTCGTCCCCATGATCAAAGTTGCAAGCGCCCACCTGTGGGTGCACGACCAGGACGTCGCTCTGAAATTCTGGACCGAGAACGTCGGAATGGAAGTGCGGCAAGATGTTTCGCTGCCCGACCTGGAAAACACGTTCCGGTGGTTGACGGTTGGCCCGCCCGGTCAGGACGACGTGTCGATCGTGTTGATGGCCGTACCCGGCGAACCTGTGATGGATGAGGCCACGCGCAAGCAGGTGCTGGACCTGACCGCCAAGGGCTTCGCGGGCACGGTCTTCCTCACCACGCAGAACTGCCAGGCGTCCTACGAGGACATGAAGTCGCGCGGCGTGGAATTCACCGAGGAACCACACGAAATGCCCTACGGCATCGATTGCGGATTCCGTGATCCGTCGGGAAACAGTGTGCGCCTGACCCAGCTGGCGGAAATTCCGGCCAATACTGGCTAGATGCGCACCACCACCGCGGCGCTCGGATCGGCCGCGTTCTTCGTGGCCGCTCCCGGCACACTCGTCGGACTGGGCCCGTGGCTGATCACCGGATGGGCGATCCCCGAGTCCAGTCCGCCGCTACGGGTGGTGCTGGGAGCGGTGTTCGTCATCGCGGGTCTCATCCCGCCCGTCCACGCGTTCATCCAGTTCGTCAAGGCCGGCGGAACGCCGATGCCCATCGCGCCCACCGAGCGGCTCGTCGTCACGGGTTTCAACCGTTTCGTGCGCAACCCGATGTACGCCGGACTGCTGACGGCGATCCTCGGCCAGGCATTGCTCTTCGACAGCCTGTGGCTGGTGGCCTACGCGCTCGTCGCATGGATCACCACGGCGTCGTTCGTGCGCTGGTACGAGGAACCCACGCTGGTCCGCACCTACGGTGAGCAGTACGAGGAGTACCGCCGCAATGTGCCCGCGTGGACTCCGCGCCTGACCCCCTGGCGCGGCGCCTAGATGCTGCCGGGCATACCTGACATCCCACCGGCCATCGGCGTGGGCGCCATCGGCGGTGGAGCGATCGGCGCCATGGGCGGTGGCGCAATGGGAGCCATCGGTGGCGGCGCGATCGGCGCCATCGGTGGCGGGGCGATGGGTGGAGGCGCGATCGGCGGAGGCGGCGCGATCGGCGGGGGTGGGGCGACCGGCGGAGGCGGCGGCAGAAGCGGAGCCGACGGCGGCGTTGGCGGTGCCGGGGGTCCCGTGCACGGCCCCCCGGCGTTGATCACGCACGGCGGCGGCTTGGCTCCCACACACGTCGGATCGTTCGGCGCGACGGTGCATTCCGGCCCGTCGGCGCTGGGCAGCGCGTATGGACCGCCCATGCACTGGGCGACGTAAGGCTCCGCGATACACCTGGGATCGTCCGGGCCGGTGGGCTCCGAACCCTGGGCGTTCGCAGGAACAGTCGCCGCCATCGCCGCCATCGCGGCAAAAGCGACGGCCGTCGCCATTCGGATCACTGCGGTACGCATCACCGAGCATCGTCGCACGATCGTTTGCCGTGGACATCCAGAATGCTGAATCGGTCATCGAAAAGCACAGCGGCACCTGTTATTTGACGTATTCGTCAGCACTGGCACGTTAGCTCTGGACACCGATCTCACATCCTGCCGACCCCGAACGTCTTCAAGGTATGAACACTCGACACTGCGTCATCGACAGCCAGCTCGGCGAGCTCACCGTCGTCGCCGACGGCAGCGCACTCACCGGCGTCTACTTCCGACATCACTGGCATCGGCCTGACCAGGCCACGTTCGGCCCCCGGGTCGACGCGCACTCCGACGCCCTGCTCAGCGAGGCGGGCATCCAACTGGCGGGCTACCTCGCCGGTGAGCGCGACGACTTCGACCTGCCTGTCAGTCCCCAGGGCGATCAGCGGCAGCATCGCCTCTGGACAATGCTCAGCGCGATCCCCTACGGCGGCACCGTCACCTACGGAGAACTCGCCACCGCGCTCGCCGACGGAACGACGCCACAAGAGGTCGGCCAAGCCGTCGGCCGCAATCCGCTGTGCATCGTCGTCCCCTGCCACCGTGTGGTCGGGAGCAGCGGTCAGCTCACCGGATACGCGGGTGGCCTGAAGCGCAAACAATTCCTGCTCGAGCTCGAAGAGTCCGCCGACGTGAAGGCGGCGAGGCTCTTCTGATGTCGACGAGCTGGCGCAAACGGGTGGACGCGGGCGACTGGGAAGCAATCACCGCTGAGCTCAACGACTTCGGAGGCGCGATGCTGCCCAGGCTGCTGACCGATGACGAGGCGGGCGAGATCCAGCGGCTCTACTCCGACGATCATATGTTCCGCTCCACCATCGACATGCGCAGATACCGGTTCGGCGAAGGTGAGTACCGATACTTTCACCAGCCCTATCCCGAGCCGATAGAAGCGCTCAAGCAGTCGCTGTACCCCCGGCTGCTGCCCATCGCGCGGGACTGGTGGAACAAGCTCGGGCGCGAATCCCCGTGGCCGGACACCCTCGACGAGTGGCTCGACATGTGTCACGCGGCGGGCCAGCGAAAGTCGACCGCAATTCTGCTCAAGTACGGCGAGGGCGACTGGAACGCACTTCATCGGGATCTGTACGGCGAGTTGGTATTCCCACTGCAGGTCGTCATCAACCTGAGCGAGCCGAACGTCGACCATACCGGCGGCGAATTCCTGCTCGTCGAACAACGGCCACGGGCCCAGTCGCGCGGTACGTCGACACAATTGCCAGGTGGACACGGATTCGTGTTCACCACCCGGGAGCGGCCGGTGCGTTCGGCACGTGGCTGGTCGGCGTCGCCGGTGCGCCACGGCGTCTCCGCGGTCCGCTCCGGCCGGCGGTTCACGCTCGGTCTGGTGTTCCACGATGCGACGTGAAACATGGCCCGCTACACATTGATCGGTCCAAAAGGCGCGCCGTACGTGTCGTCGCGCCCGGGCACGCTTGGTGGCCATCGCACGACACGGATCTACGGTCTGCTCGATTGTCGCTCGGCGCGACGGGCGATCGACAACGGCGGCTACGTCGGTCAGCGTGTCTTCTTCGCCGACGAACCGACCGCGCTTGCGGCCGGCTATCGGCCGTGTGCGCGGTGCATGCCTGACCGCTACCGCGACTGGAAGGCTAGCGCCGCCGTAACACGATGACGTTGTCATGCCAGGTGAAGGGCTCCCTGTCGGGCCAGGTCACCTCTCGCTCGACCACCTTCGTCTGTGCCGGCTCCCATTCCGCGTCCGGCAGACTCAGCGCCGCGACGACCTCCTCCGGACTCACGAAAAGGTGGTGGTGGTCGTCCAGCTTCGACACCCCCGGCGGAGGTTCGCTGTGGTCCACGATCAGCAGCGTGCCGCCCGGCTTCAGCGTCTCGGCTGCCCGGAGGAATACGCGGGTGCGGTCCAGCGGCAGCGTGGAGTGAAAGAAGTGGGCACTCACCAGGTCGAACTCGCCATCTGGGAAGGTCTCCGACAGGTCGTGCTGCTGGAAGTCGATCCGGCCCAGCACACCACGCGCCTCGGCTGCCGAACGCGCGCGCTGGAGAGCGGTATCCGAAATGTCCACTCCGACGACATTCCAGCCACGCTCCGCCAGCCACACCGAGTCGGCGCCCTCGCCGCAGCCGAGGTCGAGGGCCCGACCGATGGGCAGTCCGGGCACCACTTCGGCAAGGCGGGCATTGACTCGTCCGCTCCACACCCGGTCCCGTTCGCCGTAGTGCTGTTCCCAGTGCTCCTTGGCTTCAGGCGTTGACACGTTGTCTCCCTTCAGGAACTGCTAGACCACCATCGTCGCTCATCAGACTCTGCACGACCGCGGTGGCAGCCAGCGATCCACTCGCTATCGCCGCCGCCACCTGCGGCATCTGCGCACTCAGGTCACCCGCGGCGAACACCCCCGGCGCCGCCGTGCGGAAGAAACCATCCACCGCGACCGGGTTCTCGGCGATCGGTGTGGGCTCGGCAGGTTGGGCGCCCAACTGATCGGCCAGCGTCGACCGCTGATGAAGGGTAGTGGCGACCAATAAGCCCTTGCGCCCCAGCCGGTTTCCGTCGGCGAAAACGACAGCCGCCAATTCGCCGTTGTCGGAGGCGAGTTCGACAACGTCGCGCTCATCGACCGGGATACCCGCCGCAGCCAGCTGCGCGCGGTCGTCGTCGTCCAACCCGTCGGGGCCGTCCGTCAGCACGACGACGTCATCGCTCCAACCGCGCAGCAACAGCGCCGAATGCACAGCACGCTGACCGCGCATCAGGACGGCAAGCGGTTGGTCCCGGACCTCCCAGCCGTGACAGAACGGGCAGTTGAACACCGATCCGCCCCACAACGGGTCAAGCCCGGGAAGCTCGGGCGGGCGGTAGTCCATCCCGGTGGCCAAGAGCACTCGCCGGGTATGTTCGCGCCTGCCGTCGGAGAGCTCGAGGACAAACCCAGCATCCGACGGTTCGCCCGACACCACCTCGCCAGTGCGCACCTCCACGGTCGGATACACCGAAAGCTCGCGGCGGCCGATCTCATAGAGCTCGGCCGGGTCGCGGCCGTCGTGCCCGAGTAAACCGCCGATGCCGTGAGCAGGCAGATTGCTCTGCGCTCCGGCGTCGACCAACAGGGTGCGCCGCCGCGCCCGTCCGAGCACGAGTCCCGCACTCAGGCCGGCCGCACCGCCTCCGACGATGATGCAGTCCCACATGTTCTCCATGCCTCCACCTTGCAGGCGCATGTCGGAAGTGCCAAGCTTTCTTGCCATGCAGGCAAATGACGACGACAGCGTCGATCAGCGAGTGCGGCGGCGCCTTCGCGACCTGCGCATGCAGCGCGGCCTCACACTGGAAGACGTCGCGGGCCGATCCAGCATCGACGTGTCGACGCTGAGTCGTCTGGAGTCTGGTAAGCGGCGCCTGGCGCTCGATCATCTCCCCCGCCTGGCCGCCGCGCTCTCGGTGAGCACCGACGAGCTGCTCCGCGCGCCCGAGGCCGAAGATCCGCGGGTGCGGGGAAGTTCACACACCAGCCACGGGATCACGTATTGGCCGTTGACCCGGCAGGCGGCTGGTGGGTTGCACGCGTACAAGATCCGGATCAGTGCGCGACGCCGCACGCCGCCCGACGAATTACCGATCCATGAGGGCCAGGAGTGGATGTATGTGCTGTCGGGTCAGGTACGGCTGATCCTGGGAGACCGCGACTTCACCGTCAAACCCGGTGAAGCCGTTGAGTTCTCGACGTGGACACCGCACTGGTTCGGAGCCGTGGGCGGCCCGGCGGAGGCGATCACGATCTTCGGTGTGCACGGCGAACGGCTGCACCTCCACGGTTAGATCCAGGTCCGGGTGTCCACCTACGCCAGATAGGCCGTTTGGTTGACAAGCCGCACCGAAGCCGCACCGTCGGGATAGAACTCGGCAATCGACAGCGACGCCAGGTCCAGATGCATTCGGTACAGAATGCTCGGGCCCGCATCGAGTGCCATGCGCAGCAGCGTCTTGATGGGCGTCACGTGTGACACCAGCAGCACTGTCTCGCCGGGATGTTCGGAGATGATCCGCGCCCGCGCCCTGCCCACACGCTCGGCCGCGGCATCGAAGCTCTCCCCCTCTGGAGGCGCGACGCTGGTGTCGCGCAGCCAGCGTTTGTGCAATTGCGGATCGCGTTCAGCGGCCTCGCCGAACGTCAGCCCCTCCCAGCCACCGAAGTCGGTCTCGATCAGATCGGCGTCGACGGCGACGTCGAGACCGAGCGCCTTGGCCGCCGCCTCGGCGGTGTCATAGGCGCGTTGCAGCGGCGAGGTGATGACGGCCGCGATATCGCTTCTTTCCGCCACGAACCGTGCGGCCGCATCGGCCTGGCGGCGGCCGAGGTCGGTCAGCGCCGGGTTTCCGCGGCCCGAATACCTGCGCTCGACCGACAATTCGGTCTGGCCGTGCCGCAGCAACAGGAAGCGCGTGGGCACACCGCGCGCACCGGTCCAGCCCGCGGGGTTCGGGCGCTGTTCGGTCGTGGCTTCCGTTGTGGGCGTCTCCAGTTCGGCGGCCGCGTCCATCGCCTCGTTGGCCAGCCGGTCGGCGTGGCTGTTCTTGGCCCGTGGGACCCAGTTGTATGCGACGCGCTCGAACCGCGTCGACAACGCGGTGGCCTGTTGATGCAGAGGCGCCATGTCCGGATGCTTGACCTTCCAGCGCCCCGACATCTGCTCCACCACCAGCTTCGAGTCCATATTCACGTCGACCTCGGAGGCACCCAGGGTCGCGGCCTCCTCCAAACCGGCGATCAGCCCGCTGTATTCGGCGACGTTGTTGGTGGCACGGCCGATGGCCTGCTTGCGCTCGGCGAGAACGGTGTTGCGGTCGGCTGTCCACACCACCGCGCCGTAGCCTGCGGGGCCCGGGTTGCCGCGCGATCCCCCGTCGGCCTCGACGATGACCTTCATGCTCCGGTTCCTTTGATCCGCAACAGGATCGCGCCGCACTCGGGGCAACGAAGCACGTCATCGTCGGCGGCGGCCGAGATCCTCGCAAGTTCGCCGCGGTCGATCTCGATCTGGCAGGCGCCACATCGGCGGCCCTGCAACAGGCCCGCGCCCGCACCGCCGCGCGTGCGCTGACGCTCGTACAGTCCAACCAGATCCGCGTCCAGGCCGGCGACGAGTTCCTCGCGCCGCGAAAGGGATTGCTGGCGAAGGCGGTCGAGTTCTTCGCTCGCCACATCGCACGCCCGCTGCGCCTCACCCAGTTCGTTCTGCAACTCGTCGATCCTCGTGAGCTCGGCCGCCTGCTGGTTCTGCAGTTCCTCGCGGCGCTCCATCACCTCCAGCAGCGAGTCCTCCAGCGAGGACTGCCTGCGCTCCAAGGTCCCGAGTTCGTGCTGTAACTCCGTGAGCTGCTTGGCATCCGTGGCCCCCGAGTCCAGCAGTGCACGATCGCGATCCTCGCGCTGACGGACCCCGTCGATCTCGGATTCGAACTTCTTCACCTGCTCGTCGAGGTCCTCCAGTGCGATCTTCAAGGCGGCCAGGCGGTCGTTGGCCTCCAGGTGTGTCGCCTGAATGGCTTCGAGCTGCTTGCGCTCGGCGAGGTGGCCGGCCCGGTGCTCGATGCGGCCGGACTCAGCATCGAGTTCAGCCAATTCGAGTAACGAACGTTGTTGGACTACTTCAGCTTTCATGTCTCGTTCTCTCGACATTCCAGGGGTCAGTACGAACCGCTGACACCCGCACGGGTAATACGTCACCGAAGTGACCTCGCAGCACATCGGCTGCCTGTGTGCACCAAGGGTATTCGCTTGCCCAGTGTGCGACGTCGACGAGCGCCACCTCGGATGCACGGCGGTGCTCGTCGGCGGGATGGTGCCGTAGGTCCGCGGTGACGTAGGCCTGCACCCCGGCACCTGCGACGGCATCGAGCAGCGAATCACCCGCTCCGCCGCAGACCGCCACCCGGGTCACCATGGCCTCGGCATCGCCGGACGCGCGGATGCCCCACGACGTGGCGGGCAGCGCATCGTGCACCCGCGCGACGAAGGCCGACAACGTCTCCGGTCTGGCCAGTGAGCCGACGCGGCCCAGTCCGACGCCGCTTGGAAGGGGCGCGAGCGCGAAGACGTCGAAGGCGGGCTCTTCGTACGGGTGCGCCGCGCGCATCGAAGCCAGCACCTGAGCCCGCAGCCGGGACCCCGCGATCATCTCGACGCGTTCCTCCGGCACCGTCCCCACGGTCCCCACGGTGCCGATGGCCGGCGCCGCGCCGTCGTGTGGCAGGAACTGGCCGATGCCCGGAGCGCTCCAGCTGCAGTGCGAGTAGTCGCCGATGTTTCCGGCACCGGCGCCGAACATGGCTTCCCTCACCGCCTCGGCATTTTCGGCGGGGACGAAGACCACCCACTTGTCGAGTCCGGTTCCGGTGGGGATCGGCTCGAGGACCTCCTCGACGGTGAGGCCCAGCGTGTCGGCCAGGGCGTCCGACACTCCCGGGGACGCCGAGTCCGCGTTGGTGTGCGCGGTGAACAGCGCCCTTCCGGTGCGGATCATCCGGTGCAGCAGCGCGCCTTTGGCTGTGTCGGCGGCGACGGTGTCGACCCCACGCAAAAGCAGCGGATGATGCGCGAGCAGCAGTCCCCCGTCGGGCACCTCGGCGACGACGGCGGCGGTGGCGTCGACGGCGACCGTCACCGTCTCGACGGTCTCCGACGGGTCGCCACACACGAGGCCCACCGAGTCCCAGTCCTGCGCAAGATTCGGCGGATAGGCGGCCTCGAGGACGTCAATGATGTCCGACAGCCGTGCGCTCACTGCATCACCCCGGCCATCGCCTCGACCAGAATCGGCCACTCCGGCCGCACCGCGGCACGCAGGAACTGGCCGTTCAGCCCGACGAAGGTGTCGCACCGTCGCACGGCAATACCCTTGCCGTCGAGGTGTTTTCGCATCAGCTCGGCGTCCTCCACTTCGAAGAGGACATAGGGCGCACATCCGTCGACGACATCAACCCCGATGCTAGTCAGACCGTCGACCATCTCGGCCCGCAGCCTGCTCAGGCATTGTGCGCCGCGGTCGGCCTCGGCAACGGCCCGCGGTGCGCTGCAGGCGATGATCGCCTCGAGCTGCAGTGTGCCCAGCGGCCAGTGCGCACGTCGCGCCGTCATCCGGTTCAACAGTTCGGCGGGACCGAGCGCGTACCCCACACGCAGGCCCGCCAGCGCCCATGTCTTCGTGAGGCTGCGCAGCACCACCACATCGGGCAGCGCGTGGGCCGCCAGCGACTCCGCCTCGCCGGGCACGGCGTCCGCGAACGCCTCGTCGACGACGACAATGCGGCCGGGCCTGCGCAGCGCGGCGATCTGATCGCGGGTGTGCAGCACCGACGTCGGATTGGTCGGATTCCCGACGACGACGAGGTCGGCGTCGTCGGGGACGGTGGCGTCGCTCAGGTGGTACGGCGGGGGGAGCACGACGTGCTGGAACGGCACACCGGCCGCGGCCAGCGCGGCCTCGGGCTCGGTGAAGGACGGCGCAATCAGTGCGGCCGACCGCGGCCGCAACTCGGGCAGCAGTGCGAACCCCTCGGCGGCGCCTGCGAGCAGGGCGACCTCGTCGGTGCCGCGTGTGTGGCGTGCGGCGGCAGCGGCCAGTGCACGCTTCTCGTCGGCCTCGCCGGGATACCTGCCGAGGTCGGCCATCCGGGCGGTAAGCCGGTCGACCAGCCATGACGGTGGCTGGTCTGCGCGGACGTTGACGGCGAAGTCCAGCATGCCCGGGCCAGCGGCCTGGTCGCCGTGATAGCGCGCTCCCGGGCGGGATTGGCTTGCCACATCACGACAGTAGTGGGCCGTCGGGGACAATGAGATCGTGACGGCCTGCCCGCAGCTGGTGATCTTCGACCTCGACGGCACCCTGACCGACTCGGCAGAGGGCATCGTGGCCAGCTTCCGCCACGCGCTGGGTTCGGTCGGCGCCGTCGTCCCCGACGGCGACCTGACAACCCTGATCGTCGGCCCGCCGATGCATCACACGCTGCGGGATATGGGTCTCGGCGAGGTCTCCGACGCCGCGATCGCCGCGTACCGGGAGGACTATGTGTCGCGCGGCTGGGCGATGAATCGCCCCTTCGACGGGATCCCCGCGTTGCTCGACGACCTGCGTGCCGCAGGGGTTCGGCTGGCGGTGGCCACGTCGAAGGCAGAACCGACCGCCCAGCGGATCCTCGCCCACTTCGGGCTCGACGAGCATTTCGAGGTCATCGCAGGCGCCAGCCTCGACGGCTCGCGTGCGGCCAAGTCCGAGGTCGTCAAGCATGCGCTGGCCCAATTGGAGCCGCTGCCGGACCGGATCCTGATGGTCGGCGACCGGTCACACGACGTCGCGGGCGCCGCGGAGCACGGGATCGACACCGTGGTGGTCGGATGGGGCTACGGCCGTGCGGACTTCGACGGCCCCGACGCGATCGCCCCGCACGCCCATGTCGAGACCATGGCCGACCTACGGGAGGTGCTCTGTGTCTGATGTCGCCGCCGGGGCGGCTCCGGTGTCTGATGTCGCCGCCGGGGCGGCTCCGGTGTCTGACGCCGCAGGACCCCTGCACATCACCTTCATCTGCTCGGGCAACATCTGCCGCTCGCCGATGGCGGAGAAGATGTTCGCGCACCAGATCAGCGAGCGCGGCCTGGCCGACGCCGTGCGGGTGACGAGCGCGGGCACCGGCGGATGGCACGCGGGCGAACCCGCAGACCGGCGAGCCAGCCACGTGCTCCGCGCACACGGCTACCCCTCGTCGCACCGCGCGGCGCAGGTCGACGACGACCATCTGTCCGCCGACCTCGTGATCGCGCTGGGCCGCAACCACGTCCGGATGCTGAGCGAGATGGGGGTCGAGGCGGACCGGCTGCGGATGCTGCGGTCGTTCGACCCGCGGTCAGGCGCACATGCGCACGATGTCGAGGATCCCTACTACGGCGACCACGACGACTTCGAGGACGTGTACACGGTGATCGACGCGTCGCTGCCCGGATTGCACCAGTGGGTCGACGAGCAACTCGCCGACCGCGGAATCGCCAGCTGATGCGCCGCTTCGCGTTTTTGCTGCGACCGTCCTGGGTGGCCCTGTTCGTTGTGGTCCTCGCGTTCGCCTACCTGTGTTTCACCGTGCTGGCGCCATGGCAGCTCGGCAAGAACACCAAGACGTCGCGGGAGAACTCCCAGATCTCGCACTCTGTGACTGCGGACCCGGTACCGGTGACAACATTTCTGCCGCAACAGGATTCGTCTGCGTCCGATGAGCAGTGGCGCCGGGTCACCGCGACCGGAAGATACCTGCCCGACGCCCAGGTGTTAGCCCGGTTGAGGGTGATCGACGGTGAACCCGCCTTCGAGGTGCTGGTGCCCTTCGCGGTCGAGGGCGGTCCGACGGTGCTCGTCGACCGCGGATACGTGCGCCCTGAAGGAGGCTCACGAGTGCCCGCGATACCTGCGCCGCCGACAGGCTCGGTGACCGTGACCGCCCGGCTGCGGGACTCCGAGGCCGTCGTGCAGGGCAAGGAGCCGTTCCGTCAGGACGGCGTGCAGCAGGTGTACTCGATCAACGTCGAGCAGATCGCCGGTCTGACCGGAGTGCCGCTGGCGGGCTCGTACCTGCAGTTGGCCGAGGATCAGCCCGGCGGACTCGGCGTGATCGGGCTCCCCCAACTCGACGCCGGCCCGTTCCTGTCGTACGGCATCCAGTGGATCGCGTTCGGCATCATCGCGCCGATCGGTCTCGGCTACTTCATCCGTGCAGAGATTCTGCAGCGCAGGCGGGAAAAGGCCGCCAAGGACGCCGCGAACGCGAGGCCGGACGCGCCCGTCACGACGGAGGCGAAGCTCGCCGACCGCTATGGCAGGCGCCGCTGAGTACGACCGCCACGATGACGGTCGCCACCTGCACCGCACGCGACAATCGCACTGCGCGGACAAGGTCGGAGACCTGCGGCGGTGAGCCGTCGCCGAGCGTCGGCCGGATCTCGAGTTCGTGGGCGTACTGGGTGGGACCGCCCAACCGCACTCCCAGCGCGCCGGCGAACGCGGCCTCGACGACGCCGGCGTTGGGACTGGGATGACGTGCCGCGTCACGTCGCCACGCCCGCCACGCTCCAATAGGTGAGCCGCCGACGGCCGGTGCGCACGCGATGACGAGGAGCGCGGTGGCGCGAGCGGCGAAGAAGTTGGCGGCGTCGTCGAAACGTGCTGCAGCCCAGCCGAATCGGGCATAGCGCGGTGAGCGATGGCCGATCATCGCGTCCAGGGTGTTGGCGCCGCGGTACACCAGGATCGCGGGAATCCCGCCGACGGCACCCCACAGCATCGGCGCGACGTGCGCGTCGGAGGTGTTCTCCGCGACCGATTCCAGCGCCGCGCGGGCGAGGCCCTCGGCATCCAGGACAGACGGATCGCGTCCACACAGCGACGGAAGGAGAAGTCGGGCGTCATCGACGTCGCCCGCTCGCAGGTGGGCGGCCATCTGATCGCCGGTACGCGTGAGTGACGTCCCACCCAATGCCACAAACGTTGACGCCGCCATCCCGGCCGCAGTGGCGGCAGGAGCCGCGCGCCCCGCCGCGCGCTCGACGAGCAGGCCCGCCGCACCGAGTGCACCGAGCAGAGCGGCGGTGTGCACCACACCTGCGCTGCGGGTGTCGTCGTAGCTCAGCCGCTCGAATGCCGCTGCGCCGCGGCCGAACATCGCCACGGGATGCCGTCGGCGGGGATCACCGAACAGCAGGTCGGCCAGCCACCCCGTCGCCATCCCGGCGGTGCGGCCGCGACGACGTTGCGAAAACACCACGGCAGCGTCTCACAAGGTGGTGTAGTCGAACTCGGTTGGCCGACGTTGATGATGACTGCAGGCCACAAAAGAGAGGAGATCACGATGCCCTTTCCAGCGCTCAACCACGTCGCGGTGACCGTGCGCGACCTAGAGGTCAGCGGCCCTTGGTACAAAGCCCTGCTCGAGACCGAACCGGTCATTGACGAGCACACCGATGCCGGCTTCCACCACCTCGTGTGGGCGTTCGACAACGGGACCCTGTTCGGCATCCATCAGCACGATCAGCAGGCGCCCGACGAGCGATTCACCGAGCACCGGGTGGGGCTGGACCATGTCGGTTTCGGATGCGCTGACCGCGCCGAACTCGAGCGCTGGGTGGAGCGGCTCGACAAGCTCGGCGTCTCGCACGGCGGCATCGTCGACGAGAGTTACGGGTCCGGCCTGAGTTTCCGCGACCCCGACGGCGTCGCGCTGGAGTTCTTCGCGCCGCCTAGCTGATCGATTCGAGTAGTCGACTACTCACGCCGTCGATGCATCGCCATCCGACGATAGGGACATGCGAAGTGATCCGTTCCAGATGGTTCTCATCCACCACGCATTTCGCGCACAGTTCGGTGCACTCCCCGACCTGATCAGCTCCGTCGCCGCAGGCGACACCGCACGTTCCAAGCGCGTCGGATCGCATCTCGCCAACATGATCGAGGTGCTGCACCACCATCACGCCGCCGAGGACGAGATTCTCCTGCCGCGGCTGCTCCAGCGCCTGCCGGATCATGAAGTGGCAGTTCGGCAAGCGGCCACAGAACACGACCGCGTGTCAGAACTGATCAACCGTGTCCAAACATTGCGTGCGTCCTGGATCGGCTCTGCCGATCCCGCCTTGACCAGCCGGCTCGCCGCAGCCGCCGACGACATGTCGGTGGGACTGGGTGAGCATCTCGGCAATGAGGAAGCGACCGTGGTGCCGCTCGTCGGGCAATCGATCACCCCTGACGAGTGGCAGATGTTCATCGACCGCGGGGCGGGGTACGTGAAACCGTCGAATTTGCAGTTCGCCTTGGCGTTCGCGGGTTTCGTGCTCGCCGAATCGACACCCGAGGAGCAGCAGCGGTTCATCGCGTCCGTACCGATCGCGCCCAGAATGCTGCTGAAGCGCCTCGGGGGCCGTGCGCTCAGCTCGTACCGAGCGAAGGTGTACGCCGTCTAGCTGAGGTCCACGACAATCCCCGACGCCGGGTCGACCTTGCCGTCGAGCAGGTCGAGGTAGGCCCGCTGGATCGCGTCCTCGGCCGAGATCCGTTCGGCGCGAACCCAGCCCGCGGCCCACTGCGCGAACGGCGCCCACGACTCGGCGACCTTGCGGTCGAGTTCGGCGGTGCCCCAGTCGTTTCCGCGCTTGGTGATCCGGTCTGGCGCGAAGAAGAACACCGGGCTCGGTCCGGCGAGTTCTCCTGCCCCCGGGGCCATTTGGGTCCAGTGCGTTGCGCCGACGGTGGAGCTGTGGGCGAGGCGGTCGCCGTAGTGGGCATGGACGTCGGAGCGCACCCCGCCATCGCCTGAGATGTCGACATAGACCGCGCGGTCCCCCGGAAGATCGGAGACCGCATCGTAGAGCGCCACCGAGTCAAAAATGTCGAGCCCCTCGACGAACTCGCGATTACCCGCCGACGTCAGCCCGACGACATCGACACCACCTCGCTTCGCCAGCAGGTACGCGGCGATGATCGCCGTCTTGGACGACGCACTGGAGATGACGATCGTGTCGGCGCCGAAGAAGTTCTCGTCGGCCAGGAAGTCGTCGATCAGAAACGACGTGAAGAACAGCGGGAAGAACAGGATGTGCTCGGCCTCGCGGTCGGCCGAATAGACGGGATCGGTCTCGACGTCGCGGTAACCCTGATAGGCCGACGGCAGGTTGGCCCGGTGCACTGCGGCGTCGAAGAACCCCTTCTCGTCGATCCGGGAAGGGGCAACCACCAGGTGGCTTGCGCACGGCAGATAGCCGTAGACCCGCAGGCCTTGCGGCAGACCCGAATGCCGGCTCTCCTCGACGTGGGCGTATCCCCAGACGTTCAACGTGCCCCACTCCGGGTCCGAGGCCGGAAAGAAGTCCCAGTAGTTCATCGCGTCACCGAACACGGCGTAGGTGATGTTGTTGGCCGTCAGCCCGAACGACTCGACCTTCAGCAGCGCCTCGCCGTCGGCCAGCGACGGCGGATCGCCCGCCACGAATCGGGTGTCGTGCAGGTCCTTGCGGTTCAACTCAAAGTCCACGCCGCCCACCGTATGCGCTACCAGTTGCTTGGCGAGTAGTCCTTCAGGAAGCAGCCGTACAGATCCTCGCCGGCCTCGCCGCGCACGATCGGGTCGTAGACCCGGGCGGCGCCGTCGACCAGGTCGAGCGGGGCGTGGAACCCCTCGTCGGCGAGGCGCATCTTGGTCGGGTGTGGACGCTCGTCGGTGATCCACCCGGTGTCGACGGCGGTCATGAGAATGCCGTCCTGCTCCAACATCTCACCCGCACTGGTACGGGTGAGCATGTTCAGCGCCGCCTTCGCCATATTGGTGTGCGGGTGCCCCGGCCCCTTGTAGGCCCGACTGAACTGACCTTCCATCGCCGATACGTTGACGATGTACTTCCGTCGGGCGGCCGACGCGGCCATCGCCGGACGCAGCCTGCTGACCAGAATGAACGGCGCGGTCTGATTGCACAGCTGCACCTCCAGCAGCTCCATCGCATCGACCTCATCCACGCGTTGGGTCCAGCTGTTCACCGAGGCGGTGTCGGGCAGCAGGCCGCCCGCATCGATCGCGGTGCCCGCCGCAATCCGCTCCGGGGACGCGCTGCGTGCGAGTAGTGCCAGCTCGGTGACCGCGTGCGGCGCCTGGTGCTCGGCGAGACTTCCCGCGAGCGCCGCCGGGTGCGCATCACTAACGCGGTCGAACGCGATCACGTCGACGAGCTCCGGCGGCGGCGTGCGCTCACCCTCGACGAGCGCCGAGTAGGAGCCGGGCGCCCGGCGCACCGTCTGGGCGGCGTTGTTGATCAGGATGTCCAGCGGGCCCTGGGCGGCGACTGTGTCGGCGAGCGCGACGACCTGGGCCGGGTCGCGAAGGTCGATGCCGACGACGCGCAGCCGGTGCAGCCAGTCCGCACTGTCGGGCATCGCGGCGAAGCGGCGAACGGCGTCGTTGGGAAATCGCGTGGTGATCGTCGTGTGTGCACCGTCGCGGAGCAGCCGCAGCGCGATGTACATGCCGATCTTGGCCCGGCCGCCGGTGAGCAGCGCGCGCCGGCCGCTCAGGTCCGCACGGGCATCACGCTTGGACCGGTTGAGCGCAGCGCAGCTCGGACACAGCTGGTGGTAGAACGCGTCGACGACGGTGTGGTGCTGTTTGCACACGTAGCAGGCCCGGGAGCGCTGCAGCGTGCCCGCGGTCGCCCCTGCGGCAGTCGACACCAGCGGCAGGCCCTGCGTCTCGTCGTCGATGCGGCCGGGGGCGCCGGTGGCCGTGGCGGCGATGACCGCGCGGTCGGCGGTGGCGATCGCATCCCGCTTGGCGTGGCGGCGGGCCTGTTTGACCGCTTTGAAGAGGCCGGCCGTGGCACGTCGGACAGCGACCGCGTCGGGATGCTCAGGAGGCAGCGCTTCGACGTCGGACAGCACCTGAAGGCAGGTGCTGAGCTTCTCCGGATCGATCGCGGCCACGCAGGAAGAGTACTGGCGAACTGGCCTTTCTACACAAACGCGCGGTTGCCGTAACGGTCGAGCGAGACCAGTTCTCCGACAGGACGACGTGTGGTGGGGCCGTACTTGCCGATCGGCCATCCAAGAGGAATGACCGCAACCGGAGTGACGTTCCATGGCAGACCCAGGGCGCGTCGCGCCAGCAGCTTGCTCCACAGCGGGATGGTGGTCAGCGCCGCACCCAGACCGGCGGCACGTGCAGCGAGCAACAGATTCTGCACCGCGGGATAGATGGACCCGTAGGCACTGCTCACGGCGATCTGTGGCCATGGTGGGACGACACCTTTGATGCACGCCACGATGACGACGGGGGTCTCGTCGAAGTGTTCGGCCTGCCACCGGACGGCTTTCTCGTTGCGCAGCATCTTCTCGTCCATGCGGTCTCCGAGCATGCGCTTGTAGATCGCACCGCCGAATCTCTGGGCGGTGCGATTGAAGTGTGCGAGCTTCGCGACCACCTCGCGGTCCTTGACGACGATGAACTCCCAGTTCTGCGCATTCGAGCCCGTCGGCGCCTTCATGGCGAGTTCGAGGAGATGGAGCACCAGCGCGTCGTCGACCGGGTCACTCTTGATCCGACGGATTGCCCGCTGCGTTCGCATCGCGTCTTCGAGCGACATCGTCAGGGATTCGTGTTGCGTCATGGTCATGATCCCAGCACGGCCACCGCCTGGTTATCTACATCGGTCCCTGGTTGGTGAGCCGGTAGACGTCGACCGCTTCCGGCAGGCCTTTGAGACGTTGTGGCCCAAGACTTTCGAAGCCCAAGCCCGATCCGGCAGACAGATCGCGCACCGTACGACTGGCCAAGACTTCGCCGGTGCCCGCCAGCGCGCCGATGCGCGCGCCGGTATGAACAGCCATTCCGCTCCACTCGTCGCCGCGGCGCTCGCACTCGCCGGTGTGAAGGCCTGCCCGAATCAAGAGACCGCGCGCGGCGAGAGCCGGAACCAATTCCAACGCACAGCGGGCGGCCTTGGTCGGCCCGTCGAAGAGCGCGAAGATCCCATCTCCGGTGTGTTTCGCACGGCGTCCGCCGTGCTTCTCGATCAGCCAGTCGACGGTCTTGTCATGTGCGTTGAGCTGACGGCGCCAGTGCGCATCACCACGAGCGCTGAGCAGTTCGGTGGAACCGACGATGTCGGTGAACAACACCGTCTTGACGACTCGTTCGCCTGCGGCCACCGTCGTTGCGCCGCAGACGAAATCGAGGATTGCCGAGCCCACCACTTCGTCGATGAGGGAATGCGGTCCGTCGGGCAACGTCTTGAATTCGGCCCCGGGAATCGCGGCCGCCAAAGCCTTTGCGGCGTCGTACGCAGCGATCAGGTCGTTCGGCCTCGCCAGCACACGAGTCGGGGCACTGATGGAGCCGAGAATGCCGCGAACATCGATTTCCAGCAGCGCCTGCCACAGCCATGCGGCCATCGTCGGGCTCGCACTGACCCGTTGATACCGGCCGTAGAGCTCGCGAAATCCCGGTATGTCGGCGATCTCGCCGAAAAACAGTTCGGCGAGCGCGCCGTCGCCCCAGTGACTGTCGATGACTTCCAGATGCTGGGCCTTCTCCTCAGCGGTGAATCCCCAGGGATAGTCCGGCAGCTCCTGCGAGAACCGTGCCGAGACGCCGTACATCACCAGTGAATGCACGCGATCCGGGTGTGTCGCCGCGAACAGCAGACTCATCGGGCCGCCCTCGGACATCCCGAACAGTGCAGCTCGATCGGCCTTCGCGGCGTCGAGTACCGCATGAAGATCGTCCATGCGTTCGTCGAGAGGGGGGACATGGGTCGCCGGATCCGAAAGCCCGGTTCCGCGCTTGTCCCACACTATGAGCCGCGTGACCTCCGCCAGTTGGTCAGCGATGACGCCGATCGGACTCCCGGGTTCGTCAACGATGTCGACGTTGCTGAACCAGCCGGGGTTCCACACGAGCGTCGTTTCCCCGTCGCCGAATTCGCGGTATGCGAGGCGAACCGTGCCGTTGCGTGCGTAACGGACCCGCCGATCGCTCATCTCGACATCTTGGCATCGGACTGGTGGGGGCGGACGGTATCGAACCGCCGACCGCTGGTGTGTGACGGGACTGGTACGTGCGAACCCATGGCCCGGGGAGAGATGACACAACGGTGTCCTACGAAAGGTGCCACGCCTGACTGTCGCCAGTTGGACTGGTGGGCGCGGACGGTATCGAACCGCCGACCGCTGGTGTGTAAAACCAGAGCTCTACCACTGAGCTACGCGCCCTCGCAGGGCAAATTACACGCCGACGACGGGAGACACGAAATCCGTCAGCCCGATTTGAGCGCCGCCAACGCCTGGGTCCACACCGCCTGGTCCCGCGGCTCTCCCGGGCCCTTCATCTCGGCGAATCGGACGGCGCCGGTGCGGTCCACCACGAAAGTCCCGCGGTTGGCGAATCCGGCGTCGTCGTTGAACACCCCGTAGGCCTGCGCCACGCCGCCGTGCGGCCAGAAGTCCGAGAGCACCGGGAATCCGAAGCCGCTCTGCGTGGCCCAGACCTTGTGAGTCGGCGGCGGCCCCACCGAGATCGCCAGCGTCGCCGTGTCATCGTTCTCGAAGTCCGCAAGATGATCGCGAATCTCGTCCAGCTCGCCCTGGCAGATGCCGGTGAATGCCAGCGGGAAGAACACCAGAAGCACGTTCTTGACGCCCCGGAAGTCGCTCAGCGTGACCGGCTGGCCGTCCTGGTCCTTCAGGGTGAAGTCCGGCGCCTCGGTTCCAACCTCGATCATCGCCTGCCGGCCGCTTTCGATTTCGGCTGGACCAGCCGGCTGGCGATCCAGTCGCCCAGATTCGCCGACGAGGTCTGCATCAGGCCCGCGGTCGGCGCCGACTCGGCGATCTCGGCGGGCTGCACGTGTCCAGGCTTGCCGGTCTTGGGTGTGACCACCCAAATCACGCCGTCGTCAGCCAGGGGTGTGATGGCGTCCATCAGGCGGTCGACGAGATCGCCGTCGTCATCGCGCCACCACAACAGGACGACGTCGATCACCTCGTCGGCGTCTTCGTCGAGCAGCTCACCGCCGCACGCGTCCTCGATGTCGGCCCGGATGTCGTCGTCGGTGTCCTCGTCCCAGCCCAACTCCTGCACAACCTGATCTTTTTGGATGCCCAGTCTTTGGGCGAAGCTCGGGGCGTCGTCCGCCGCGACCACCGTCGGTCCTCCTTCAGCCAGCTCGGCGCGTTGTGCGCCAGGCCCTATCGTCGCACGACCTGGCTCTGTCGCCACTCACTGGCGGCCAGGTTCGTCGATCTAAGTCAATATGCCGCATCGCAGAGGTTCAGCGCGGTGGTCTTCGTGTCATTCAGTTTGGTGATCGCGGCGTTGAATTCGTCGGAGCCGTAATTGCCCGCGATGGCCACTGCCAGGCCCCTCGCGGCGTCGACCCAGGCGCGCATCGCGTCCTTCAACTCGGAGGTCAGCGGGTCGGACACACTGCCTGCGACCAGGTCGGCGCTGTGGTTGAGCGCGTCGATCGCCGGACCCGACCGTGCGTCGGCATCGGCAGCGCTCTCGTTGAAGGCGTCGACATAGGCGTTGACGGCGGTGATCGCATCGACGCTGCTGGTGCTCAACGACTCGCAGGAGGTGTGCACCGCCTCCTTGGTCAGCGACTCCTGCCGCTGCGACTCTCGCGCACTCGAACTGGCAGCCGACTCCTCGATCGAGGCCGACACCGACGCCCGGTAAACAGGGGCATCGGCGGTGTCGACCGACGGTTTGCCCTGGGTGACACTGCTACAACCCACGATGATCATCGCCGTTGCGGCCACACCGCCGACCACAGAAGCGGCGACCCGCAGGCGTCTCGGACACAGCCAACCGGTCACCACGGTCTGCAGACGTTACCGGTTCGATCCGTAATCGCGGGTTCATTCCAGTCCACACCCCCACCGGTGCAAGTGGTGCAGGATTGGAGAAGGATGGAGAGGTGCGGAAAACATCCGCCCCGATCACCTGAGCACGTATACCGCCTAACAAGGAGCGGAATTTGACCACCGAGTTCGCGCGCCAAGACCTGGCCCAAAACTCCAGCAGTGCAGCCGAACCCGACCGGGTCCGGGTGATCCGTGAAGGCGTCGCGTCGTATCTGCCCGACATTGACACCGAAGAGACCAGCGAGTGGCTGGAGTCGTTCGACGACCTGCTCGAGCGGTCGGGCCCCGCCCGCGCACGCTATCTGATGCTGCGGCTGTTGGAGCGTGCCGGCGAACAACGGGTCGCCATTCCTGCGCTGACCTCGACCGACTATGTGAACACCATCCCGACCGAACTCGAGCCGTGGTTCCCTGGCGACGAGGACGTCGAACGGCGCTACCGAGCCTGGATCCGCTGGAACGCCGCGATCATGGTGCACCGCGCGCAGCGCCCGGGAGTCGGTGTGGGAGGCCATATTTCGACCTACGCGTCCTCCGCGGCGCTCTACGAGGTCGGCTTCAATCACTTCTTCCGCGGCAAGGCACACCCCGGCGGGGGTGACCAGATCTTCATTCAAGGGCACGCGTCGCCCGGCATCTACGCACGCGCGTTCCTCGAGGGCCGGCTAACCGCCGATGAGCTCGACGGCTTCCGCCAGGAGCACAGCCATCCCGGCGGTGGGCTGCCGTCGTATCCGCACCCGCGCCTGATGCCGTCCTTCTGGGAATTCCCCACCGTGTCGATGGGCCTCGGCCCGATGAACGCGATCTATCAGGCCCGGTTCAACCACTACCTGACCGACCGCGGCATCAAGGACACCTCCGATCAGCATGTGTGGGCGTTCCTCGGCGACGGCGAGATGGACGAGCCAGAAAGTCGTGGACTACTCCAGGTCGCGACCAATGAGGGCCTGGACAACCTGACCTTTGTCATCAACTGCAACCTGCAGCGCCTCGACGGACCGGTGCGCGGCAACGGCAAGATCATTCAGGAGCTGGAGTCCTTCTTCCGCGGCGCCGGCTGGAATGTCATCAAGGTGGTGTGGGGCCGCGAATGGGACACCCTGCTGCACGCCGACCGCGACGGCGCGCTGGTGAACCTGATGAACACGACGCCCGACGGCGACTACCAGACCTACAAGGCCAACGACGGCGCCTACGTCCGCGACCACTTCTTCGGCCGCGACCCTCGCACCAAGCAGCTGGTCGACAAGATGTCGGACGCCGAGATCTGGAACCTCAAGCGCGGCGGTCATGACTACCGCAAGGTCTACGCCGCCTACCGCGCGGCCATCGACCACAAGGGCCAGCCGACCGTCATCCTGGCCAAGACCATCAAGGGCTACTCACTGGGCGCGCACTTCCAGGGCCGCAACGCCACGCACCAGATGAAAAAGCTTGCGCTGCAAGACCTCAAGTACTTCCGCGACTCGACCCGCATTCCGATCAGCGACGAGCAGCTCGAAGAGAATCCGTATCTCCCGCCGTACTACCACCCCGGCCCGGAGGCGCCCGAGATCCGCTACATGCTTGAGCGGCGGCGGGCGCTGGGCGGCTTCCTCCCCGAGCGGCGCACCCACACCAAGGTGTTGCCATTGCCGCCTCGCGATACGTACAAAGCGCTCAAGAAGGGTTCGGGCAACCAAGAGGTCGCCACCACGATGGCGACAGTGCGGACATTCAAGGAATTGCTGCGCGATAAGGAAATCGGGAAGCGGATCGTCCCCATCATTCCCGACGAGGCGCGCACGTTCGGTATGGACTCGTGGTTTCCGAGCCTGAAGATCTACAACCGCAACGGGCAGCTGTACACCGCTGTGGATGCCGAATTGATGTTGGCGTACAAGGAAAGTGAAATCGGCCAGATCCTGCACGAGGGCATTAACGAGGCCGGTTCGACCGCATCGTTCACCGCGGTCGGCACGTCGTATGCCACCCACAACGAGCCGATGATCCCGCTCTACATCTTCTATTCGATGTTCGGGTTCCAGCGCACCGGCGACGGACTCTGGGCCGCAGCCGATCAGATGGCCCGCGGCTTCGTACTCGGCGCCACCGCGGGACGCACCACCCTGGTCGGCGAGGGTCTGCAGCACGCCGACGGGCATTCGATGCTGCTCGCCGCCTCCAACCCGGCGGTGGTGGCCTACGACCCGGCGTTCGCGTTCGAGATCGCCTACATCGTCGAGAGCGGTCTGGCCAGGATGTACGGCGAGGACCCGGAGAACGTCTACTTCTACATCACCATCTACAACGAGCCCTACGCCCAGCCGCCCGAACCGGAGGACGTCGACGTCGACGCCTTGCTGAAGGGCATCTACCGGTACCGGCCCGCCCCGGAGAAGCGGACGCACGCCGCGCAGATCCTGGCGTCGGGCGTGGCGATGCCGGAGGCACTGCGGGCCGCACAGCTGCTGGCCGACGAGTGGGATGTCGCCGCCGATGTGTGGTCGGTGACCAGTTGGAACGAGCTGAACCGCGACGGAGTGCACATCGAGAAGCAGCGGCTGCGCCACCCCGACCGTCCCGCAGGCACAGCGTTCGTCACCACGGCGCTGCAGGACGCGATTGGGCCCGTCATCGCGGTATCCGACTGGATGCGGGCGGTGCCCGAGCAGATCCGGCCGTGGGTGCCCGGCACGTACGTCACCCTGGGCACCGACGGCTTCGGCTTCTCCGACACCCGGCCCGCGGCGCGGCGCTACTACAACACCGATGCCGAGTCCGTTGCGGTCGCCGTCCTGGAGGGATTGGCCCGCGACGGCAACATCGATCAGTCGGTCGCCGTCGAGGCGGCAAGCAAGTACCAGATCGACGACGTCATGGCCGCGCCTGAGCAGACGTCGGACCCGGGAGTGGCTTAGGCCCACGACATTCGACCCGGAGTGGCTTAGGCCACGACATTCGACCGGGAGTGGCTTAGGCCAAGCGTCGTTGGAGGTTTCCTCCAGAAGTGTGGCGTAGCCTTTATGAATGGCCGACAATCGGTTCGTCCCGCCGAAGTCCACGGTCGAGGTGCTGGAAACAGTGCCCGACGTCGTGTTGCGGCGGCTGAAGCAGTATTCCGGCCGGCTGGCGACCGAGGCGGTGCGCGCGATGGAGCAGCGGCTGCCGTTCTTCGCCGACCTCGAGGCCTCCCAGCGGGCCAGCGTGCAGTTGGTGGTGCAGGCCGCGGTGGTGAACTTCGTCGAGTGGATGCGTGATCCGCAGAGCAACGTCAGCTATACGGCCCAGGCGTTTGAGGTCGTCCCGCAGGATCTGCGGCGCAAGATCGCCCTGCGGCAGTCGGTCGAGATGGTTCGCGTGACCATGGAGTACTGCGAGGAAGTGGTGCCGCTGCTGGCCCGCTCCGACGAGCAGTTGACCGCGCTGACGGCCGGAATCCTGCGCTACAGCCGGGATCTCGCGTTCGCCGCCGCCGAGGCGTACGCCGACCAGGCCGAGGCGCGCGGCGCGTGGGACACCCGGATGGAGGCCAACGTCATCGACGCCATCGTGCGGGGGGACACAGGACCCGAGCTGCAGTCCCAGGCCGCGGCGTTGAACTGGGACACCACCGAACCGGCCACCGTGATCGTGGGGCTGCCGCGTCCGGACCGCAACGACCTTGCGGGCGAGGACGTCCGAGATGTCGTCAACCGTCACAGCCGTGCCGCGCTGTCCGACGTCCACGGCACCTGGCTGGTCGCGATCGTGTCGGGGGCGTTGTCCGCGACCGACCGCTTCCTCAAGGACCTGATGACGGCCTTCGCCGACGGGCCTGTCGTGATCGGTCCGACCGCTTCCACCTTGGCAGCGGCGCACCGCAGCGCTACGGAAGCGATCGCCGGCATGAACGCCGTCGCCGGCTGGACCGGTGCGCCGCGTCCGGTGGCGGCTCGCGAGTTGCTGCCGGAGCGGGCACTGCTCGGCGATACGACCGCGATCGCCGCGTTGGAGGTCGAGGTCATGAGGCCGCTGGGCGACGCGGATCCGGCGCTGACCGAGACGCTGGACGCATATCTGGATTCAGGCGGCGCGATCGAGGCGTGCGCCCGCAAATTGTTCGTTCATCCAAACACCGTTCGTTATCGCCTCAAACGGATCGCCGATTTCACGGGTCGCGATCCCACGGTCCCGCGCGATGCGTACGTCCTCCGCGTGGCCGCCAGCCTGGGCCGACTCAGTCGGCAAACGCACTTATCCAGCTCACGAAACGCAGCGCCGACCGGGTGACGGACGTCACTGACGCGCAACGGACGGTGTTCGCACGGGTGAATATGTCGCGGACCGGTATCGATGGAGTCGCATCACGTGCGGTTTTGTGGGATCTCCACAAAAACATAAGACGAGGTTCATAATCTCTTACACCGCGCAAATGAGCTTTCACAGTGTTCTCTTAAACAGTGCTCGCGTTGCTTGCGCCCGGACAGGGCTCTCAGACCCCCGGCATGCTCAGCCCTTGGCTAGAGCTGCCGGGTACTGCTGACCGTCTATCGACATGGTCGCAGATCAGTGGACTGGACCTGGCACGCCTGGGAACCACCGCCACCGCTGAAGAGATCACCGATACTGCGGTGACCCAGCCGTTGGTCGTGGCCGCCACCCTGCTGGCGCATGAGGAACTGACCCGCCGTGGCGTGCTGGACGGCAAGAACACCGTGGTGGCAGGCCACTCGGTCGGTGAGATCGCCGCATACGCGATCGCCGGCGTGATCTCCGCGGACGACGCGGTCAAGCTTGCCGCGACCCGCGGCGCCGAGATGGCGAAAGCGTGCGCCCTCGAGCCCACCGGCATGTCCGCGGTGCTGGGCGGCGACGAGGCCGAGGTGCTCGCGCGCCTCGAGGCGCTCGACCTGGTGCCCGCCAACCGAAACGCCGCTGGTCAGATCGTCGCGGCCGGATCGATTGCGGCGCTGGAGAAGCTTGCGGAGGATCCCCCGGCCAAGGCCCGGGTCCGGCAGCTGGCGACCGCGGGCGCCTTCCACACTCACTACATGGCGACCGCAGCTGAGGGGTACGCGGCCGCCGCCCAGACGGTCACACTTGCCGAGCCGACCGCCACGCTGCTGTCGAACTCCGACGGACAGGCCGTTTCCTCGGCGTCCGACGCGATGTCCAAGCTGGTGAACCAGATGACAAAGCCGGTGCGTTGGGATCTGTGTACCGAGACCATGCGTCATCAGAATGTGTCGGCGATCGTCGAGTTCCCGCCCGCCGGGACACTCGCCGGGATCGCCAAACGCGAACTTCGGGGGGTACCGACGCACGCCGTCAAATCCCCCGCTGACCTGGACGGGCTCGCCGAGCTCTGAAGGGGAATGACTCCCGGTCCGCCGGGAAGCAACAACCACATACCAACATCAGTTGGCAGTAACAATTAATTAGAAGGAGCCACCGTGGCAACCACTCAAAACGAAATCATCGCCGGCATCGCCGAGATCATCGAAGAGGTCACCGGTATCGAGCCGTCCGAGGTCACCCCGGAGAAGTCCTTCGTCGACGACCTGGACATCGACTCGCTGTCGATGGTCGAGATCGCCGTGCAGACCGAGGACAAGTACGGCGTGAAGATCCCCGACGAGGACCTCGCGGGCCTGCGCACCGTCGGTGACGTCGTCACCTACATCCAGAAGCTCGAGGAAGAGAACCCCGAGGCCGCCGCGGCCATCCGTGCGCAGATGGGTTCGGGAGACCAGTGACCAAACCTTCCACTGCTAACGGCGGTTTCCCCAGTGTTGTGGTGACCGCTGTTACGGCGACGACTTCACTCGCACCGGACATCGAGAGCACGTGGAAGGGCTTGCTCGCAGGCGAAAGCGGCATCCGCATACTCGACGACGACTTCGTCGAGAAGTGGGACCTGTCAGTCAAGATCGGCGGCCACCTCAAGGAGCCGCTCGATCCACTGATGACGCGGCTGGAACATCGCCGGATGTCCTATGTCCAGCGGATGGCCAAGTACGTCGGCAATCAGTTGTGGGAGAACGCCGGTAGACCTGAGGTCGACCCGGATCGCTTCTCGGTCGTCATCGGCACCGGTTTGGGTGGCGGCGAGAAGATCGTCGAGATGTATGACGCGATGAACGAGGGCGGACCCCGCAAGGTGTCCCCGCTCGCCGTTCAGATGGTCATGCCCAACGGCGCGGCCGCTGTGGTCGGACTGGAACTCGGGGCACGGGCCGGGGTCATCACCCCGGTGTCGGCCTGTTCGTCGGGTTCGGAGGCCATCGCCCATGCGTGGCGTCAGATCGTCATGGGTGACGCCGATTTCGCCGTGTGCGGTGGCGTCGAGGGTGTCATCGAGGCGCTGCCGATCGCAGGGTTCTCGATGATGCGTGCCATGTCGACCAACAACGACAACCCCGAGGGCGCATCGCGGCCGTTCGACAAGAATCGTGACGGCTTCGTGTTCGGTGAAGCCGGCGCGATGATGATCATCGAAACCGAGGAGCACGCCAAGGCACGTGGCGCCAAGCCGCTGGCCAGGGTGATGGGCGCGGGCATCTCGTCCGACGCGTTCCATATGGTCGCCCCGGCGCCGGACGGTCTTCGGGCCGGCCACGCGATGAAGCGTGCGATGGAGTCTGCGGGCCTCGAGTCCAAGGACATCAGCCACATCAACGCACATGCCACCGCCACCCCGATCGGCGACATCGCCGAGGCCAACGCCATCCGCGTTGCCGGAGTGGAGCACGCAGCGGTCTACGCGCCGAAGTCGGCGCTGGGCCACTCGATCGGTGCGGTCGGGGCATTGGAGTCGATCCTGACGGTTCTCGCTCTGCGTGACGGCGTCATTCCGCCGACACTGAACTACGAGACACCTGATCCCGAGATCGATCTCGATGTCGTTGCGGGCGAGCCTCGATATGGCGACTACCAGTACGCCATCAACAACTCGTTCGGCTTCGGTGGACACAATGTCGCCCTGGCGTTCGGGCGTTACTGAGCTAGGAAGGAACTCTCAGAGCAGTAATGGCAGCGTTGGTCAATGGGAACGGATTCCCCAACGTAGTCGTCACCGGTTATGCGATGACGACCGCTCTGGCGACCGACGCGGACACCACCTGGCAGCGGCTGCTGGACGGGCAGAGCGGCATCCGGCTGCTCGACGACCCGTTCGTCGAGCAGTACGACCTGCCGGTCCGCATTGGCGGACACCTGCTGGAGGACTTCGAGGACCAGCTGACGCGGGTCGAACTGCGTCGGCTGTCCTACCTCCAGCGGATGTCGACAGTGCTGAGCCGGCGCGTCTGGGAGCACGCCGGGTCACCTGAGGTTGATCCCAAACGCCTGATGGTGTCGATCGGCACCGGCATGGGCTCGACCGAGGAACTGCTCTATGCGTACGAAGCCCTGCGCGGTGAGGGCCTCAAGGCGGTCTCGCCGCTTGCTGTGCAGATGTACATGCCGAACGCCGCAGCCGCGGCGGTCGGGCTCGAACGCGAGGCCAGGGCCGGGGTCAGCACTCCGGTCTCGGCCTGCGCTTCGGGTTCTGAAGGTATCGCGCAAGCGTGGCGGCAGATCGTGCTCGGCGAGGCCGACGTCGCGATCTGCGGTGGCGTCGAGACCAGAATCGAAGCGGTGCCGATCGCCGGCTTCGCACAGATGCGCATCGTGCTGTCCACCACCAACGACGATCCCGCAGGGGCTTGTCGCCCATTTGACAGGGACCGCAACGGTTTCGTCTTCGGTGAGGGCGGCGCGCTGATGGTCATCGAGACCGAGGAGCACGCCAAGGCCCGCGGTGCCACCATCCACGCCAGACTGATGGGCGCCAGCATCACCTCGGACGGGTTCCATATCGTGGCGCCCGACCCCAACGGGGAGCAGGCCGGTCACGCGATGACGCGGGCCATCCAGCTCGCGGGCCTGTCCCCCAAGGACATTGACCACATCAATGCCCACGCCACGGGTACCTCCGTCGGCGACGTCGCGGAAGGCAAAGCCATCCACAACGCACTGGGCAGTCACAGGGCCGCGGTCTACGCCCCCAAAGGGGCACTCGGCCACTCGGTCGGCGCAGTCGGCGCCGTCGAGTCCATCCTCACCGTGTTGGCGCTGCGGAGCGGGGTCATCCCGCCAACGCTCAACCTCAAGAACCTGGATCCGGAGATCGACCTCGACGTCGTCGCCGGTTCGCCGCGACCCGGCAATTATCAATACGCGATCAACAACTCGTTCGGATTCGGTGGGCACAACGTCGCGCTCGCGTTCGGAAAGTACTGACGTCCCCGCCGACACCCGGCGTTACAGGAGGATTGCATGACCATCATGGCCCCAGAGACGGTCGACGAATCGCTCGATCCCCGCGATCCGCTACTGCGCCTGCGCGCGTTCTTCGACGACGGCAGCGTCGAGCTGCTCCACGAGCGTGACCGCTCCGGTGTGCTCGCCGCGGGCGGCACCGTCAACGGCGTGCGCACCATCGCGTTCTGCACCGACGGCACCGTGATGGGCGGCGCGATGGGTGTGGAGGGATGCGCACACATCGTCAACGCCTATGACACCGCCATCGAAGAGCAGAGCCCGATCATCGGCATCTGGCACTCGGGCGGCGCCCGGCTGGCAGAGGGCGTGAAAGCCCTGCACGCAGTCGGTTTGACCTTCGAGGCCCAGATTCGGGCGTCGGGTTACATCCCGCAGATCTCGATCGTCGTCGGCTTCGCCGCGGGTGGTGCCGCCTATGGTCCGGCCCTGACCGACATCATCATCATGGCGCCGGACAGCAAGGTCTTCGTCACCGGTCCCGACGTGGTTCGCAGCGTCACCGGCGAGGACGTCGACATGGTGTCGCTGGGCGGTCCCGATGCCCACCACAAGAAGTCCGGCGTGTGCCACATCGTCGCCGACGACGAGCTCGACGCCTACGAGCGGGGCCGCCGGCTGGTCGGATTGTTCAGCCAGCAGGGCCATTTCGACCGCGCCAAGGCCGAGGCCGGCGACACCGACCTGAACGCACTGCTGCCGGAATCGGCACGACGCGCCTACGACGTGCATCCGCTCCTCGAGGCGCTGCTCGACGAGGGCGTGCCCTTCGAGGAGTTGCAGGGCAAGTGGGCGCCGTCGATCGTGATCGGTCTGAGCCGGCTCGCCGGTCGGACGGTCGGCGTGATCGCGAACAACCCGCTGCGCCTCGGTGGCTGCCTGAACTCCGAGAGTGCCGAGAAGGCAGCACGTTTCGTGCGGCTGTGTGACGCGTTCGGAATCCCGTTGGTCGTCGTCGTCGACGTGCCCGGTTACCTGCCGGGTGTGGACCAGGAATGGGGCGGCGTCGTGCGGCGCGGCGCGAAGCTGCTGCACGCGTTCGGCGAATGCTCCGTCCCCCGCGTCACGCTGGTGACCAGGAAGATCTACGGCGGCGCCTACATCGCGATGAACTCGCGGTCGCTGGGTGCGACGAAGGTCTTCGCATGGCCCGACGCCGAGGTCGCCGTCATGGGCGCAAAGGCCGCGGTCGGCATCCTGCACAAGAAGAAGCTGGCCGCCACACCCGCGGACGAGCGTGAGGCGCTGCACGAGGAACTGGCAGCCGAGCACGAGCGGATCGCCGGTGGTGTTGATTCCGCGATCGAGATCGGCGTGGTCGACGAGAAGATCGACCCGTCGCACACACGCAGCAAGCTGACGCAGGCACTGGCCGAGGCGCCCGCGCGCCGCGGTCGGCACAAGAACATCCCGCTGTAACTCTTCGGTTCGCGGCGAGATCAGACTTGTCGCACGCTTCCAGCGCGCATTTGCGTCATAAGTCTGATTTCGCCAAGAAATCCTCGGCAACACCCGTCACCCGCTCGCGATCCGCTGTGACCAATCCGATCCTGGTGCGCCGATCCAGGATGTCGTCGATGGTCGACGCACCCTCGTGGGTGACCGCGTACTCGAATTCCGCTCGGGTGACGTCGATTTCGTCGGCCACCGGCTCGATCGGCCGGTCACAGGTCGCGGCCGCGATCACGTTCGGCGCCTCGGCGCCGTAGCGCGCCACGAGCGACGACGGCAGCTCCACCGGCGACCGCAGCGTCGCAACGGGATTCGACGGTGCGCCGACCAACGGCAGGTTCCTGGTGCGGCAACCCGCAGCGGTCAGCCCCCGCAGTACGACGGCCCGGTCAAGCACGTCTTCCGCCATGTACCGGTATTCCGTCAGCTTGCCGCCGATGACACTGATGAGGCCGGACGGCGACTCGACCACGGCGTGCTCACGGGACACGTCGGCCGTGCGCCCTTCGCCCGTATCGATCAGCGGCCGCAAACCGGCGTATGCGCCGATCACGTCCGCGGGGGTCAGGGCGACGTCCAGCGCCGTGTTGACCGTGTCCAGTAGGAACGTCGTCTCCTCCGGAGTGGGTTGCGGCACATCGGGTATCGGGCCGGGCGCGTCCTCGTCGGTCAGTCCCAGATACACGCGGCCCAGCTGTTCGGGCATCGCGAACACGAAGCGGTTGATCTCGCCGGGAATCGGGATCGTCAGGGCGGCCGCCGGATTCCCGAACGCCGCGGCATCGAATACGAGATGCGTTCCTCTGCTGGGCCGCAGGCGAATCGAGGAATCCACCTCCCCCGCCCATACACCGCTGGCGTTGATGACGACGCGGGCTGAAACCACGAACGACTCGCCGGACCGCTGATCGGTCAACGTCACCGAGGTGCCGGTCGCATCGGATGCCGCGACGCGCGTCAGGATCACGGCGCCGTGCTGGGCGGCCGTGCGGGCCACGGCCGTGACGAGGCGCGCATCGTCGATCAGCTGACCGTCGTAGGCGAGCAGACCGCCGGCCAGTCCGTCTCGGCGCACCGTCGGCGCGAGTTCGACCGCGCGCTTCGAGTCGATGCGCCGCGACCGCGGCAATACCGACGACGGCGTGCCTGCGAGCTTGCGCAGTCCATCGCCCGCCGCGAAACCGAATCGCACCAGAGCCCGCGACGGCGAATTCATCGACGGCAGCAACGGCACCAGCTGCGGCATGGCCGTCACGAGGTGGGGTGCGTTGCGCGTCATCAGGATTCCGCGTTCGACCGCGCTGCGCCTGGCGATGCCGACATTGCCCGTCGCGAGGTATCGCAGGCCGCCGTGCACCAGCTTGCTGCTCCACCGGCTGGTGCCGAAGGCCAGATCGTGCTTCTCGACCAGCGCGACGCTCAGCCCGCGCGTCGCAGCGTCCAGCGCGATGCCGACCCCGGTGATACCGCCGCCGATCACGACCACGTCGATCGTGCCGCCGTCGGCCAGCGCCGCGAGTTCGGAGGTGCGTCGCGCATCGTTGAGCGCGGTTGAAGACGTCACGGTTTCAGGTATCCGTTCAATGAGTGGGCGAGTTCGACGGCGAGTGCGTCGGCATCGAGGATCGGAGCGACGATTTGCCCGGACTGGATCGTCGACTGGGTGATCAGCAGGCACATCGCGGCGAGCTGACGGGCGTCGCCGGGGCGGACGCTGCCGTCCTCCTGCGCGAGTTTTATGTCGGCGGCGACCGCGTCGAGGAGGACCTGCTGGCTGGTTCCCAACCGCTCGGCGATGTAGATCATCGCCAGGTCGGGCGCGCTGTGCAGGACGGACATGACCACGTCGTCACGCCGCAACTGCGCGGCGAGCGTCACGATGCGCTCGACGAGCGCCTCCCGGCCGAACCCGCGACTCGGCAGGGCGTCGAGCATGCCGACGATCCTCGACGTCAGCAGGGCCGCGAGCACCGAACGGGTGTCGGGCCAGCGCCGGTAGACCGTCGGCCTGCTGACCCCGGCGCGGCGCGCGATCTCGGCCAGCGTCACCCGGTCGACACCGAAGGCCAGTACACAGTCGGCCGCTGCTGCGATGATCCTGTCCCCGATCGTCGGCGACTCATCGTTACTGATTGACAGCATGTGTAATACTGTAACTCATGACGCGCCCGGATGCCCAGCACACCGCACTGCTACCTCCGATGAAGTGGAACGCGTGGGGAGATCCCGCGGCGGCGAAACCGCTGTCCGACGGGATACGAGCCCTGCTGAAGCAGGCGCTCGGGGTCGACGGAACAGCGGCGCCCGAACTCGCGGCGGAGGACGTGAAGCTTCGTCCGTCCGCCCTTGCGGACTCCGACCGCGACGGTCTCGCCGCCATCGTCGGAGCCGATTACTGCCGCGTCGACGATCAGGGCCGACTGCTGCGTGCCGGCGGAAAGTCGACGCTGGACCTGTTGCGCCGCAAGGACTCCGGCGTTCAGGATGCTCCCGATGCGGTGCTCCTGCCCCAGACCGATGACGAGATCGCCGCGATCCTGGCGTACTGCTCCGATCATGGAATAGCGATCGTCCCGTTCGGTGGTGGGACCAGCGTGGTCGGCGGCCTCGATCCGATTCGGGGCGACTTCACCGCGGTGGTCTCGCTGGATCTGCGGCGCCTGACGGAGCTGCACTCACTCGACGAAGTGTCGGGCGAAGCCGAACTCGGCGCCGGGCTGACCGGCCCGGATGCCGAACGCCTGCTCGCCGAGCGCGGCTACTCGCTCGGCCACTTCCCGCAGAGCTTCCAGTTCGCGACCATCGGCGGCTTCGCCGCCACCCGGTCGTCCGGCCAGGACTCGGCGGGCTATGGCCGCTTCAACGACATGGTGCGCGGGCTGCGCACGGTCACCCCGGCAGGCGTGCTCGACCTCGGTCGCGCACCGGAGTCGGCCGCGGGCCCAGACCTGCGGCAATTGATGATCGGTTCGGAGGGTGTCTTCGGGATCATCACCCGCGTGCGGGTCAAGGTGCATCCCGTTCCCGCGTCGACCCGCTACGAGGCGTGGTCGTTCCCCGACTTCGCCACCGGAGCCGACGCCCTGCGCGCCGTCGTGCAGACCGGCACCGGCCCGACGGTCGTCCGGTTGTCCGACGAAGCCGAGACCGGCGTGAACCTGGCCACCACCGAGAGCATCGGCGAAAACCAGATCACCGGAGGCTGCCTGGCGATCACGGCTTTCGAGGGCAGCGAGGCCCACGTGGAGAGTCGCCATGCCGAAACGCGCGCCGTGTTGCAGGCCGCAGGTGGCACGTCGCTCGGCGAGGCACCCGCCCGCGCCTGGGAGCACGGCCGCTTCAACGCGCCCTATCTCCGCGATTCGTTGCTCGCCGCCGGTGCGCTGTGCGAGACGTTGGAGACCGCGACCAATTGGTCCAACGTGCCCGCGCTCAAGGTGGCGGTCACCGAGGCGCTGACGAAATCTCTCGGCGAATCGGGCACACCGGCTCTGGTGCTGTGTCACATTTCGCATGTGTATCCGACGGGGGCCTCGCTGTACTTCACCGTCGTCGCCGGGCAGCGCGGGAATCCGATCGACCAGTGGCGCAAGGCGAAGGCCGCCGCCTCGGAGGCGATGATGCGCACCGGCGCCACCATCACCCACCACCACGCCGTCGGCGCCGACCACCGCCCGTGGATGCGCGACGAGGTCGGCGACCTTGGTGTCGCGGTGTTGCGGGCCGTCAAGAGCACACTGGATCCGGCGGGAATCCTCAACCCCGGCAAGCTGATTCCGTGACGGAGCTCAACCGCGTCACGATGCTGACGAATCCGGCATCGGGGCACGGCAGTGCGCCGCACGCGGCCGAGCGCGCCGTCACGCAGTTGCACAAACGCGGCATCGACGTCGTGGCCATCGCAGGCACCGACGCCGAGCACGCGCGACGACTCGTCGAGGGCGCCCTCGAGCGTGGCATGGACGCCCTGGTCGTTGTGGGCGGTGACGGCATCATCTCGCTGGCACTGCAGGTGCTCGCACAGACCGACATACCGCTCGGCATCATCCCCTCTGGCACCGGAAACGACCATGCGCGTGAATTCGGTATTCCGGCAAAGGATCCCGAGGCGGCGGCGGACATCATCGTCGACGGACTCGTGTCGACCGTCGATCTGGGCCGCATCAGGGGCGTGGACGGTACCGACACGTGGTTCGGCACGGTGATGGCAGCGGGCTTCGACTCGTTGGTCACCGACCGCACCAACCGGATGCGGTGGCCGCACGGCCGGATGCGGTACAACGTCGCGATGGTCGCCGAACTGTCGAAGCTGCGGCTGCTGCCGTTCAGCCTGACGTTCGACGGCCGTGAGTTGGATACGGAATTGACGCTTGCCGCCTTCGGCAACACCAAGAGTTACGGCGGCGGCATGCTGATCTGTCCGGACGCCGACCCCACCGATGGTCTGCTGGACGTCACGATGGTGGCATCGGCGTCGCGCACAAAGTTGATTCGCCTGTTCCCCACCGTGTTCAAGGGCACCCACGTCGACCTCGACGAGGTGCGCACCGAGCGTGCCCGCACCATCACCGTCGACTCACCGGGCATCAATGCCTACGCCGACGGCGAGTTCATCTGCCCGCTGCCGGTCGAAGTGTCGGCGGTACCCGGTGCGCTGAAGGTGCTGCGATCAGCCGATCACCGCAACGGGCAGTAGATCGCGAGGGCGATCCCGACAAACCCGCTCGCCTGCGCTGGATCCAGCCCAGTCCGCTGGGCGACCTCTGACGAGATCACGTCGCGGGCGAGGCCGCTGGTCGAGGAATCGCATGCCAGATCGGCGGCCAGGATCGCCTCATCAGGCGTTATCGGCAGCCCGGCTGCGTTCAGGGCGCCGAAAAGCGCGTCGGTGGCCGGTGATGCCGATGCGGTCGCAGCGGTGAAAAGTGTGCAGGCAGCGAAGGCAGCTGCGGTGAACAGACGGATCGTGATCATGTCGCCTCCTGAAGAGTTGGCGACAGTCTCACAGCAGATCCGCGACCACGGCGCGGATCAACCAAAAATGCGCTCGGCTACCCGACTCCGCAGCTGAATGTCGTCGGCTACCCGACTCCGCGGCTGAATGTCGTCGGCTACCCGACTCCGCGGCTGAGCCAGGAGACCTCGGCGCTGTCGCCGCCGTCGCGGAAGGCTTCCAGCGCCTCGTCCCACGCGGTGCCCAGCACCGAATCGAGCTCGGCGGCAAGCATGTCGGCTCCCGACGACATCAACGTGCGCAGCCGCATCTCCCCGACCATCACGTCGCCGTTGGCGCTCATCGCACCGCTCCACATGCCCAGTTGCGGGGTGTGACACCAGCGGTGACCGTCCACGCCCGCACTGGGGTCCTCGGTCACCTCGAAACGCAGCACCGACCACGAGCGCAGTGCGCTCGCGAGGGCGGCACCGGTACCTACCGGACCGACCCAGTTGGTGACGGCGCGCAGTTGACCGGGCATGGCCGGCTGCGGGGTCCATTTCAGGTTCGCCCGCGCCGACAGGGTCGACGACAACGCCCACTCGACGTGCGGGCACACCGCCGCGGGTGAGGCGTGGACATACACCACGCCAGTCGCCGCGTCGGCGAACTGGTTCGCTGCACGCATTTGCTGCTCCTTCGGCTCCACGAGGGACGTCTTCCCCAAGCGACCTGGCGGCTCCGAATTACAGCTGTGTCGTGCGTGTCTATTGTGCCCTGTGAGGCCCCTGTTGCGCTAGTCTGCGCCGAATTCTCTCAGGACTGCATCAGAAACCTCCGGCCAGCGCGAATACGCCCAGTCGCCGAAATTGCGGTCCGTGAGCGCCACGAGGGCCAGCTCAGCCCGCGGATCGACCCACAAAAACGTCCCTGACTGGCCGAAATGACCGTAGGTCGCACCCGAGTTGGTCGAGCCCGTCCAGTGCGGCGACTTGCCGTCCCTGATCTCGAAGCCCAGCCCCCAGTCGTTGGGCCGCTGCGTCCCGAACCCCGGCAACACCCCCGACAAACCCGGAAACTGCACATCGGTGGCCTCGGAGTGCATCTGCTCGGACACGGTCGTCGGCCGGAGCAGGTCACCGGCGAACGCGACCAGGTCGGCGACGGTCGACACGGCGCCGAACCCCGCTGCGTCGGCCCCGCCCGACAACGCGGTGTCCGACATGCCGAGCGGCTCGAACACCGCCTCGGTCAGGTACTGCCCGAACTCGATGTCCGACGCCTGCTGGATCGTGTCGGCGAGAACCCCGAATCCGTAGTTCGAGTAGACCCGGCGCTTGCCGGGTTCCGACATCACGTCCGCCGAGTGCATCGAGTACCCCGACGCGTGGGCGAGCAGATGGCGCACCGTGGAACCGGGCGGACCCGCCTCGGTGTCGAGTTCGACGACGCCCTCCTCGACCGCTATTTGCGCGGCGCGGGCGACCAGCGGCTTGGTCACCGACGCCAATTCGAAGCGGTGCCGCACGTCGCCGTGCTGGGCGAGGATTCCAGACGGACCGACCACCGCGGCGGCGACGGTCGGGACCGGCCACTCTTCGATCGCATCAAGCGCTGCCACGCAGTGCAGCCTATTCGCGACGCTCCGTCCGATGTCGCCGCCGGGGCGGCTCCGAGCAGACCGCCGTCTACTTCCGCGCGATGTAGTAGTTGTTGATCGGATCCGACTCGATCTCGCGCAGTTGCACATCGTCGAAGCCGGCGCCCGCGAGCATCGACGTCGCAAGCTGATGACCCCATGCTGTTCCTAGGCCGTCGCCGTCGAGGCCCAGCGACACACTCATGCAGTGCATCGTCGACACCGTGTAGAGGTACGGGGCGAACGGCACGCCGATGTTGTCCTCGAGACTGCTCGACGCTTTGATGTCGACCATCAGGAAGACACCCCCGGGCCGCAATGCGCGGTAGATGTTCTCCAGCACCCGCGCCGGGTGCGCCTGGTCATGGATGGCGTCGAATGCGGTGATGACGTCATACGCGTCGACCGCGTCGAACTGTGCGACGTCGCGGGCGACGAACGAGGCATTGGTGAGCCCCGATCTGGCCGCCTCCGCGCGGGCGCGGCCAAGACCCTCGTCGGAGAAGTCGATTCCGGTGAACCGGCTCGCCGGGAAGGCCTGCGCCATGACATTGACGGCATGCCCACTGCCGCAGCCGAAGTCGGCCACCTCCGCGCCCGCGGCCAGCCGTTCGGGAAGACCGTCGGCCATCGGAAGGATGGCGTCGACGAGCGCATAGTCGAAGACCTGTCCGCTCTGTTCGGCCATCAGCGTGTGGAAGCGCGGGTACTCGCCGTAGGAGAGCCCACCACCGGTGCGGAACCGGTCGATCACCTTCTGCTCGACCTCGGCCAGCAGTGGGATGAACTGAGCGACGCGCGCCAGGTTGTCCGGGCCCGCGGCACGGGTGAGCACCGCGGCACGATGCGGCGGCAGCGAGTACGTCTGCGCTGTCGGGTGGTAGTCGACGACCCGCGCCGCGACCACACCGCCGAGCCACTCGCGCACGTACCGCTCGTTGAGCCCGGTGGCCTCGGCGATCTGGGCACTGGTCGATGGCGCACGCTCGGCCAGCGTGTCCCACAGGGCGGTCTGGTGTCCGATGGACAACAGAATTGCCAGGCTCGCACTGTCGATCGCCCCGACGATCCGGGCGGCGAACTCCTCGGTGGTGTCGGCCGGGACGCCGCTTTCGATGGTTGTCATGGTCTTTGCCCCTGCTTGATTGGTGATTCGACGATGCTGTCGTTACTACAACGTGCAATGGCCCAGTTGGGTTCGAACTGATTCATTGAGGCCGTTATGTTTATCTCCATGACTCAGACGGTGCGCGGCGTGATTTCGCGGGTGAAGGGTGAGCCGGTCGAGCTGGTGGAGGTGGTGATTCCCGATCCGGGGGCCGGTGAGGTGGTTGTCGATGTGATCGCCTGCGGGGTGTGTCATACCGACCTGACCTACCGCGAGGGCGGGATCAACGACGAGTTTCCGTTCCTGCTGGGCCATGAGGCCGCCGGCACCGTGGAATCGGTCGGCGCCGGGGTGAGCAATGTGGAGCCCGGCGATTTCGTGATCCTGAACTGGCGCGCGGTGTGTGGACAGTGCCGGGCGTGTAAGCGGGGTCGCCCGCATCTGTGTTTCGACACTTTCAACGCCGAACAGCCGATGACGCTGACCGACGGCACCGCACTGACCCCGGCGCTGGGCATCGGGGCGTTCGCCGACAAGACGCTGGTCCATGAGGGCCAGTGCACCAAAGTCGATCCCGCCGCCGACCCGGCGGTGGCCGGCCTGTTGGGGTGCGGGGTGATGGCCGGTATCGGCGCGGCGATCAACACCGGCGCGATCAACCGCGACGACACGGTCGCGGTGATCGGCTGCGGTGGCGTGGGTGACGCCGCGATCGCCGGTGCCGCCCTGGTGGGGGCACGCCGGATCATCGCGGTCGACACCGATAACAAGAAGCTCGACTGGGCGCGCGGATTCGGGGCCACCCACACCGTCAACGCGCGTGAGCTTGATGCGGTGGCCACCATTCAGGATCTGACCGACGGGTTCGGCGCCGATGTGGTGATCGACGCGGTCGGGCGCCCTGAGACCTGGAAGCAGGCGTTCTACGCCCGGGATCTGGCCGGAACCGTTGTCCTGGTGGGTGTTCCGACCCCGGACATGACGTTGGAGATGCCGCTGATCGACTTCTTCTCCCGCGGCGGGTCGCTGAAGTCAAGCTGGTATGGCGACTGCCTTCCCGAACGGGACTTCCCGACGTTGATCAGCCTGTACCTGCAGGGCCGGCTGCCGCTGGAGAAATTCGTCTCCGAACGCATCGGCCTGGATGGCATCGAAGAGGCGTTCCACAAGATGCATGCCGGTGAGGTCCTGCGCTCGGTGGTGATCCTGTGAACCAGAACATCTCCCGCGTCGTCACCCACGGCACCTTCGAACTCGACGGCGGGTCCTGGGAAGTCGACAACAACATCTGGCTCGTCGGCGACGACACCGACGTCATCGTCTTCGACGCCGCCCACGACGCGGGCCCGATCGTCATGGCCGTCGGTGGCCGCAACGTCATCGCCGTGGTGTGCACCCACGGACACAACGATCACATCACCGTCGCCCCCGAACTGTCGGAAGCGCTCGACGCACCGATACTGCTACATCCCGCCGACGATGTGCTCTGGCGAATGACCCACCCCGACAGAGACTTTCGGACAGTCGACGATGGCGAAACCCTCAGCGTTGGGGGCATCGAACTGCACGCTCTGCACACGCCTGGGCACTCGCCGGGCTCGGTGTGCTGGCATGCGCCCGAGCTGAACGCGGTCTTCAGCGGCGACACCCTGTTCCAGGGCGGGCCGGGGGCCACCGGCCGCTCGTACTCCGACTTCCCCACGATCCTGTCGTCGATCTCCGAACGGCTCGGCAAGCTGCCGGGCGACACCGTCGTCTACACCGGCCACGGCGACACGACCACCATCGGCGACGAGCTCGTGAATTACGACGACTGGGTCAAGCGCGGCAGCTGAGCTGGGCAGCTAATTGTTGAGGATGCGCCGCTTCTCGGCCGTGTACTCGGCTTCGGTCAGCGCGCCGGAGTTCCGCAGCGCGGCCAGCTGCCGGATCTGCTCCAGCCGCACACCCTGATCGGTCGGCATGTAGCTGACTGCGGGCTCAGGCTCGGGCTCGGGACTCGACGTCGGCTGGTCGCTCGTCACGTACTCGTTCGGCTCCAGAGGCCGTGCCTTCTTGCCCGCCCGCGCAGACCAGATCAACGAGGCGAACAGATCGAAAAGGCCGAACGCGAAAAGACCGCCGAACAGCCACAGCATCCAGCCTCGGGATTCATCGCGGCCGAACGCCAGCGTCGGCGCGATGTACCCGTCGACCGATCCTTCGGCCTTGACGTCGTACGTCCCATCCTGCGGAACCTGAACCGTCCAGATCCGCACTCGCACATCGCTGTTGACCGATGTCGTCCCACCGATGTTCTCGGTGACCGTCGGCTCGGGCATGCCGGCCGGGCCGGTGATGTCGAAGCTCAGATTCGGGAGCGGAAATCCACTCGTCGGCGTGCCGGTGGTCACGGTGTGGAAGCTCACCGTCATCTCGCCTGCAGGAAGGTGCAAGCTCGTCGAGCCCGGGATCGGCACTTCACCGTAGGCGTCGTATTCGTCGAGCACGAAGGTGTTGAGGACGAGCACGGCGATGAACCCGAGAATTGACGCGACCAAGGTGAGGATGGAAACCACGACCGCGATCCGTGGCGCGCGACTCATGGCCGAAAGTGTGTCATGCCATCGACAGAAAATCCGTGATGTCGGTACTGCAGTCCTAGGCTTGTGCTGCCGCGCCGATCAGCCATGTCTGCAGGCCCAGGCGCAGCCCGTCACCGAATCGCTGCGCGGGGTCGGGAAGTCCGATCTCCTCGATGGCGGCCCGCACCGGTTCGGTGGGAACCGAGAAAGGATAGGCACCTGCGGTCAGCATCAGGGATCCCTCGGCGAAGAATGCGGTGAACTCCACTGGCAGCCAGGGCAGGTGACGCCCCACCAGTTCGGCGAGTGCGGTGATGCGCTGCATCGCCCGCGCCTTGAAGTCGCGAGCGAACTCATGCGAAATGTTGCGTTCCAGAACTGATGCCATGGAGCCGAGCAGTTCACCCAGCAACGGTCGTGCCATCACCGAATCGGCGATCACCGTAGCAACCCGAATCTCGTTGGCGTATCCCGGCTTTCTGGGGCGCGGCCGGCCGAGAAGGGTCTCGATGCCGCTGAGCCACATGGTGAATTCCTCGTCGAGCACTTCGAGGAAGATCGCCTCACGGCTGTCGAAGTATCGCAACACGTTGGATTTGGCCAGCCCGACCCGATCCGAGAGTTCCCGCAGGCTGATGTCGCCGACATTCTTCTCCGCGAGCATGTCACGCGCGACGGCCTTGATCGCCTGACGCCGAACCGCCATCTGCTCGGGTCGGCGGGCGCGCTGAAAGGACGTCACAAGGTCTCAAGATTATCAGACCGGCGGGCTCTTGTTATCAGACCGATGGTTCGTTACTGTTCGGTTATTCATCCGCCGCAAAGGAGATAGTCCATGGTCCGTGTGTCTGAAGTGACGGTCCCCGATCAGTCCGGGAAGCTCGCGGTCGTCACCGGCGCCAACTCGGGCCTCGGTCTCGGCACCGCCGCCCGGCTGGCCGCAGCAGGCGCCGACGTCGTCATGGCGATCCGCAACCGCGCGAAGGGTGAAGACGCGATCGCGCAGATCCGGGCGACGGTCCCCGACGCGAAGCTATCCATCAAGTCGCTCGACTTGTCGTCGCTGGCCAGCGTCAAAGCGCTGGGTGACGAACTCAACGCAGAGGGACGGCCGATCGACCTGCTCATCAACAATGCGGGCATCATGCAGCCGCCACAGCGCGAGACCACCGCCGACGGATTCGAATTGCAGTTCGGCTGTAACCATCTGGGTCACTTCGCACTGACCGGACATCTCCTGCCGCTGTTGCGCGCCGCCGACGGCGCGCGGGTGACAACGTTGAGCAGCTCGGCGGCGCGGTTCGGCGGCATCAAGTTCGACGATCTGCAGTGGGAGAAGCGCTACAACGCCACCCAGGCCTACGCACAGTCCAAATCCGCGAACCTGATGTTCGCGATCGAGTTGGACCGCAGGAGCCGGCAGGCGGGCTGGGGCATCGTCTCGAATGCCGCGCATCCCGGCTTGTGCAAGACGAATCTTCAGCTGAGCGGTCCGTCGCACGGCAAGGCCGGCCCAACCCTGCTGGAGCGCTTCTACCGGTCCAGCCGACAGGTCTTGCCGTTCATGTGGCAGGACATCGACGAGGGCATTCTGCCCACCCTGTACGGCGCGACCGCCCCCGAAGCGAAAGGCGGTGCCTTCTACGGACCGCGAGGATTCATGGAGCTCGCAGGCGGTGGCGTCACCGACGCCAAGATCCTCGCGCGCGCCAGCAATGAGGCCGACTGTCGCAGGCTCTGGGAGATCTCAGAGCGACTGACTTCGGTGACCTATCCGGCGTAAGAGGACTACCGTCGTATTTGACGGTTAACTGCCCACGTCTCGGAGGTCGCGATTGCCTGAGTCAAGCATCGTCGTGCGGCCTGAGCCGGAGGACAGCGGTTTCTACACGGCCAGTTCACGACTTCAGGCTGCAGGCTTGACCGGTGCACTCGCGATCTTCGAGGAGGCGGCATCTGTCGTGCCGCTGCCGAAACCCCCGCAGCCGATCGTCATCGCCGACTACGGAGCGTCGACCGCCCACAACTCGCTGCTACCGATCTGCGCGGCAATCAACGTGCTGCGCAAGCGGACCCGGCACGACCATTCGACCCTCGTCGTACACACCGACGTTCCGGAAAACGACTTCACGGCGATGTGGCGGACCCTCGCGGAAGATCCGGACACCTACTTGGCCAAGGACGCAAAGACATTCGCCTCGGCGGTCGGGCGGTCGTTCTACGCGCAGATCCTGCCGTCGAGCAGTGTGAATCTGGGTTGGAGTTCATACGCTATCCAGTGGCTGAGCAAGGTTCCGTCGCCGATACCCGACCACATTCAGGTCGCCTACAGCACGGACGAAGACGTGCGTGCCAAATACGCCAGGCAGGCCGCCCACGATTGGCACGAGTTCATCGCGTTCCGCGGCAGGGAATTGTGTCCGGGCGGTCGCCTTGTGGTGATGACGATGGCCGTGGATGACGACGGCGAGTTCGGCTATCGGCCGATGTTCGCCGCGTTGCTCGACGCCCTCGACGAACTCCAGGCGGCAGGCCTAGTCACCGCCGAGGAGATTCACCGAATGTGCGTCCCGGTGGTAGGACGCAGAGCCGCGGACTTCTTCACGCCGTTCGCGCCGTCCGGTCGTTTCGAACAGCTTCAGATCGACCACCTCGAGGTGTTCGACGCCGAAGACCGATTCTGGTCTCAGTATCAAAGCGACAAGGACGAAAAGACTTTCGGCAAGCAATGGGCGTCCTTCGTGCGCGCGTCGGTGTTCCCGACTCTCGCGACAGCACTCGACGGTGGCTTCACCGATACCCGCACCGGACAGTTCCTCGACCAACTCGAGGCCGGCGTTGCCGCGCGGCTGGCGGCCGCTCCCGAACAGATGCAGATCCCCCTTGCGCACCTGGTACTGATCAAGCGGCCGAAGGCCCGCTAGCCCGCCATCCGGTCACGAAAAGTGTTGCGGTAGTTCAGCGGTGCGACTCCGGTCAGTCGACGGAACTGCTCGCGGAAGTTCGCCGGAGAGCTGAATCCGACTTCACGACCGACCTTTTCGACGCCGTACGCGGTGCTCTCGAGCAGCTGCTGGGCGTGGCGGACCCGAACCCCCGTCAACCACTGCATCGGCGTTTGACCCGTCTCCGCCTGGAAGCGTCGGTTCAAGGTTCGCACGCTTACCGACGCGCGGGCGGCGATATCGCGCAGCGTCACGTCCCTGTGCGCCTGTTGTTCGATCCACGCGAGGACGTCGTCCAGTTCGGTCCGCTCCGCAATGTGCTTGACAGCAGCCCTGTTTCGGAGGATGAACTGCGCCTGTCCCCCGCTGCGGTGGAGGGGTGCGACGGCAAGGCGGGCCGCGTCGGCGGCCACTGCGGCGCCGTAGTCACGGGCGATCATGTGCAGACACAGGTCCAGTCCGGCCGACGCGCCCGCCGATGTCAGCACCTGGCCCTCGTCGACGTAGAGAACGTCGGCATCGAGGTCCACGGCCGGAAAGCGCGCACGGAAGAGCTCGGCGGCGATCCAGTGCGTCGTCGCGCGCCTTCCATTCAGCAATCCTGCGGCGGCCAGGGTGAAGGCGCCCGAGCAGATCGACGCGATCCGCGTACCGCGGGCGTGGGCCGCCCTCAGTGCCGCCAGCACCTCGTCGGGTGCATCTACCGACACGTCGTTGAGACCTGGGACAACGATGGTGTCCGCGTCGGCGAGGGTTTCGAGGCCGTGGTCGGTGGCGATGCGGATCGGGCCTGCCGACACCTCCGGTTGCGACCCGCACGCCACCACGCGGTATCCCGGTGCACCCGAGGGCAACCGGACGCGGCCGAATGCCTCGATCGGTGTGGTGAGGTCGAAGGCAATGGTGTCGGGGAGCGCCAGGACCGCAACGGTGTGCATCCCCGGACGATAGCAGTCGCTGGCAATATTCAGGCGATACATGGCGATCTGGCCACTGTTCCGCCGGCAGCGTGCCCCGCGACGATGACGGTGTGTACGCACAAATCGTGTTGTTCGACGGTTTCGATCCGCTCGATGCCACCGCGCCGTTCGAGGTTCTCGCCGCAGGCAGCGACGCAGCCGGAGGCGACCTCGAAGTCGAACTGGTATCGGCCGAAGGACCACGCGAGGTGGTCAGCGGAACCCTGAGCATGGCTCTGCATGCCACGGCACAACTCGACCCGTCACGACCCGGCATCATCGTCGTGCCGGGCGCATCGGGTCCGCTCGACGGAGATCCGGACGAGATCGACACCATCCCCGTTCTGCTCGCACGCTTTGCCGAGTCCGCCGCGATCCCGTTGCTGCGCAAGGCGATGGAGAATCCCGACGTCACCGTCGCCACCGTCTGCGGTGGATCACTCGCCCTGGCGATGGCCGGTCTGCTGGAAGGCCGCAACGCGGTCACCCACCACCTCGGCATGGAACTTCTCGAGGCCACCGGCGTGACCACGGTGAACGCGCGGGTCGTCGACGACGGCGATCTCGTGACGTCGGGAGCGGTCACCTCGGGCCTCGACCTCGCCCTTCACCTGCTCGACCGCACCTACGGAGCGCAGGTCGCACTCGCGGTCGAAGAACTGTTCGCCTACGAGCGACGCGGAACGGTGTGGACGAAATGAGCATCCTGGGAGACTGGGATGTGACGATCAAGACGCCGATCGGGTCCCTGGCCGTGGTCTATACGTTTACCGAAGAGGACGGCACCCTCGCGGGCACCGCGACCGCCAAGAACGAAGCCGTACCACTACGCGACATCGCCGTTGACGGACAACGGATTACATGGCGTCAGTCGGTGACCAAACCCATGCGACTGAACCTCGACTTCGACGTCGTGGCGGACGGCGACAACCTCACCGGGCATTCGCGTGCCGGGCGCCTGCCACGTTCAGCGGTGACCGGCCGACGTCGCTCCTAGGGCCTCATCTCGTAGGCGCCGTCGTATGCCTTCACCCGCTCCCAGACCCGGTGGAACCGCTCCGGGTCGGGCACCGGCTTACGGATCGCGCTCAGTGCCCAGTCCTGCTGAGCCGTCGTCGCCGTCGGCTTGCCGTGCAGCGCAACGGCATACGTATTGAAGTCGCGGACCTGGAAGTCGAAGATCTGGTCAAGCATGTCGGTGTCGAGGCCCGTCAATGCGGCCTGCTCCAAAATCAGCTGCCCGTACACGATCAGCGAGAACAGGTGGCCGACGTTGAGCAGGAAGTCCAGATCCTTCTGCTGATCAGCGTCGGGCGCGGCGGTCAGGAGGAACTCCCGGAACGCCTTGGCCTGGTCGTAGAACACCGCGACATTCGGGATGCCGGCATGCTCCTCGTACGTCGGTGTCCAGTCGGCGAACTGCACCTTGCCCGCACCCCGGGTCGGTCCCTGGTTCCAGAAGAACGTGTCGTCCGCGGCGTCGTTGCGCATCGGGATCTGCGGATACTCCTTGGGGTTGAGCATGTAGTTCGGCATGAACTTCAGCACCAGCCCGACGTTCACATGCACCGTGCCCTCGAGTCGAGGCAGGGTGCCGATGAACTGCGCGACCTCACGGAACATGGTGTTCTTCTCGTAGCCCTTGGCGGCGATCACGTCGTGCAGCGCCCGCAGCACGGTCTCACCCTCCATGGTGACCTTGGCCTTGGTCATGGGGTTGAACAGCAGATAGCGCCGGTCGTCGAGGCTTGCGGCCCGGAAATAGTCGACGGAGCGCTGGCTGAAGAGCTTCATCGCGATCAGGCGCGAGTACGCATCGACGAAGTTGGTTCGCACGTGGGTGAATTCGGTGACGGGATTGCCGTACAGGATGCGATTCTGCGCATGGGTGATCGCCTCGTAGAAGGCATGCTCGGTCATGCCGATCGAGCAGGAGCACAGGTTGAATTTGCCAATGTTGACCGTATTCAGCGCCGCGGCAAAGGCTTCCACGCCGGTGTGCAGAATGTCTTCCTCCCGCACCGGATAGTTCTCCAGTCGGAACGTGCTGACGTAGATCTGCATGTGCACGACATTGTCGATCAGGTGATAGTCGTCGTGCCTGCTGTCCGCGGCGAACCAGATGTACGCGTCCTGGCCCTCGATGTCCTCGCGCCGCCCGAAGACCGACACCATGCTGGCGACGTTTCCGTTGCCGATGTAGTACTTCTCCCCCGTCGCCCGGTACAGGATGCCGTTGGCGCGGTCCTCGTCGCTCGCAGGCGTGAGAACCATGTCGGTGTTGTAGACGTCGGCCCCGCGCGCGCGTTCGGATAGCCCGAACGCCATCACTTCGCCGTCCTCCAGATCGTCAGCGGCCTTGAGCTTGGCGTCCTTGTTCTCGCTCTGCCAGATGGGCCCGAGACCGAGGATGGTGACCTGCTCGGTGTACCAGTACGTCAGCCCGTAGAACCCGAGGATCTCCGACAGGGCGGCGTTGCGCGCGGCATCCCAGCGCTTGTCCGGGTTACCGCCGCCGAACTCCGATGGCGTCAGGAATGTCGCGAACAGCTTCTCGCGTTTGACGAAGTCGACGAAGTCGCCGGGCCACTGCGCAGCCAGATCGTCGTCGAGGATGCGCTTCTTGCCCTGACCCTCGAACCAGTCGATGGTCGCGCGCAACAACCGGCGAGTCTCGGCATCGAATTGCGGTGGGTCGTAGGTGTTGGGGTCGAAGAGCAAGCCGTCGGTCGTCCGGCGGGCTGGGCCCACGCCCGAAGGGCCGGGGAGAGCGGAGCGACCGGGGGGTGAGGCAATCATGGCCGACAGCCTAGGACTGCCGCCGACGCTACGGCGCCGGTTGTACCGGGTTCGGGACGAACGGCAGGCCGGGAATGGTCTCGTAGGGCAGCGTCGGGATGACCGGTGGCGGTTGAGTCGTCGGCGGGGGTGGCGCGGTGGTCGTGGGCGGCGGCGCCGTGGTGGTCGGCGGCGGGGGCGGCGGCTCAGTGGTCGTCGGCGGTGGCGGCGGCTCGGACGGGGGTGGGGTGACCGTCTCCGTCACGGGCGGCGGTGGTGCCTGCTCCGTGACTGTCTCCGGCGGTGGCGCCTGCGTCTCCGATGTCGGAGGTGGCGCGACGCTCGTGGCCGGCGTCGGCGTGGGTGCGGTGCTCGAAGCCGGGGCTGGAGGCGTGTCGCCGGTGTGCAGGACGAACAGGACGGCCGCCCCGAGCGCGGCCAGGACGACGACGATGCCTGCCCCCATCGCGATCTCTGGGCGGCGGTACCACGGCAGCGACCGCGCTGAGGGCTGGTCCTCGTGCGCGTCACGCTGGAACTGGATGTCTGGCCGAACGTCGTCGATGCCCGCATCGGCGGGCGAGTCATAGTCGTACGGATCGGTCGGCGCCACGTCCGGAACGTCCTCGGCGTCCGACCACGCCAATGCACCGACCGTGCCCGACGGTGCGGCTTCATCGGGTATCGGAGCGATTTCGGGCACCATCGCGGTCGCGGCCGCAGCAGGCGCGGCCGCGGCCATCGCCGTGTTGTCGTCGCCGACCGTTGCACGCACAGCGGCCAGACCACCACCGATCGCCGCGGTCAACTCGGGTTGTGGATGCGTGATGACCGGCACCCGGAAGCGCTCCGACAGCGCCGTCGTGATGATGGGGATCCGCGCTCCCCCGCCCACCGACGCGACCGCTGCCAGCTCACGAACACCGTTGCGCTCCAACGTGTCTTGCAGCACGCCCGCGAATTCGGCGACGGGTTGCCGTACGGCGTCGTCGAGCTCGGTGCGGGTCAGCCGCACCTCACCCCGGTGCCCGGGCACGTCGACCAACAACGCTGTGACGCTCGCTGTCGACAGCCGCTCCTTGGCGCCGCGGCACTGCACCCGCAGGTGGCTGAGGGCGCCGATCGCCGACGTGCTGGACACGTCGATGGTGCCCGCGGCCGTCAGATCGTTGATCACATGGGTCAGCAGCGCCTGGTCGACGAGATCACCGGACAGATCGATGTGTCGGACCGTCGGGGCCAGCGGGGCGTAATCCGAGGCGGCGTCGACCAGCGTGATGCTCGTCCCGGTGCCGCCGAAGTCGCACAGCGCGATGACGCCGCGGGTCGGTACTCCCGGGTCGTCCCGCAACGCCGTCAATGCGGCCGCGGCGTCGGAGACGACGGGCGCGGGGCTCGGCTGGCCGAACTCTGGCAGCGCGGACAACGCGTTGCGAAGGCCGTCGACCGCCGCCGGCCGCCAGTGCGCCGGATACGTGACCGCGACGGGACCTTCCGGCGTCCCGAGTGCCAGGAGCAGTGCGCGCAGCGCGTCGGCGAGCACACCGTCGGCCAGGTGCGTCGAACCGTCGGCCGCCACGATCCCGACCGGGTCGCCGACGCGATCGACGAAGTCGGTGAGGATCAAGCCGCGCTCGTTGAGGTTGGGGTTCTCACTCGGCACCCCCACTTCGGGCGGGCGGTGGGGATAGCGGGTCAGGACCGAGGTACGCGACAGCGCCGTCCGGCCGACGATCACGGCAGCCAGGTTGGAGGCCCCTACCGAGAGCCCTACTCCGTCAGTCATCGGCGTTCCTCAGCGGATCGTCCCGGCGCCGGAGATCAGCGGCAGATCGAGTGCGGTCACCCAACCCGGCGACAGGTCGTTGACGGCCGGCACCGCGTTGAGCGCACGCAGACCGGTGGAGAGGCAACCGGCGGCGGCCGCATCGCGTCCGGACCCGTCGGTGAACCTGAATGCGGTCTCCTGGAAGATGCTCGGCGTCCCCTCGATGTCGACCCGGTAGACGTCGTTCTGGTTGCCGGTCGGCCAGTCCGGTGCGGCGTCGTCGCCGATGCGGTTGACGTGCTCGAGCTGGATTCGCGTCTCACCCTTGTAGACACCGTTGATGGTGAACCGAACGGCAGCGACGTGGCCCGCCGGAATGACGCCCTTGGCGGACTTGCGCTCGGTCGGTGTCACCCACTTCTCGTACGTCGTGGTGATCTCGTCGAGCATGATGCCCGCCGCATGCGCAATCATCGGAACCGTTCCGCCCCAGGCGAATACGAGGATGTCCGGAGTCTCGAGCATGGCCTTCTTCTCAGGCGGCCTCCCGATGCCCATCTCACGTTCGTAGTCGCCGGTGTAATTGGTGTAGTCCAGCAGTTCGGACGCCCGCACCGTGCGGACCTCCGAGCACAGGCCCATCAACGTCATGGGGAACAGGTCGTTGGCGAAGCCGGGGTCGATGCCGGTGGTGAAGCACGACGATTCACCCAGCTCGCAGGCCTCGGTGATGGGTTCGATCCAGTTCGGCGGGTTCAGGTGCATCGTCGGCCACACCCACGGCGTCATCGCCGTCGAGCAGACGTCGATGCCCGCACGCAGGAAGCGGGTGATCAGGGCGATGTTCTCCTCGGCGTGCGCGGCGGTCGGCCCGTAGTGCACCAGCGCATCGGGCTTGAGCGCGATAAGCGCGTCCACGTCATCGGTCGCGGTCAGGCCCAGCGTCGAGTCGAGGCCGCAGACCTCGCCGACATCACGGCCCACCTTGTCGGGATTGCTCACCCCGACCCCGACCAAGTCGAACAACGGGTGCTTGACGATCTCGGCGATCACCATCTTGCCGACGAAGCCGGTGCCCCAGATGACGATCCGCTTCTTGTGGGAGTCAGTAGTCACGCGATGTCCACACCTTTCGATCGGCCCCCTGCCTCGCTGATCACCCTAGGCTCAGCGGCGTTGAGACCGTCCCCTGGCTCCGCCATGGGTCCAAATCAAGCGTCGTGCGCGGACACCGCCGGGAATGTTTCGCGCTCGTGCGGCATTATCCACGCCATGACATCAGCAAGCGGGAACGTAAAGCCCTTGGTAGGACGCCGGGCACTGGTCACCGGGGCGTCGCGCGGTATCGGTGCCGAGATCGTGCGCAAGCTGGCCGCGGACGGTGCCGCTGTCGCATTCACCTATGGCGCGTCGACTGCGGAGGCCGAGAAACTCGCCGCCGAGGTCGCGGCCGACGGCGCGACGGTCGTGGCGATCCAGGCCGACGCTGCCGACCCCGCACAGGTGACCCGCTCGGTCGAGGAGACCGTCGCCAAACTCGGCGGGCTCGACATCCTGGTCAACAACGCGGGCATCGCCATACTGGGCGATGCCGCGACCTTCGCACCCGAACAGTTCGAGAAGATGGTCGCGATCAACATCCGCGGGGTGTTCGTCGCGATCCAGGCCGCGCTGGCGCATCTCGGCGAGGGCGGACGCATCATCAACATCGGCAGCATCAACGCCGACCAGGTCCCGGGTCCCGGACTGGCGGTGTACGCGATGACGAAGGCTGCCGTCGCGGGCCTGACCCGCGGCCTGGCCCGCGACCTCGGGCCCAGCGGCATCACGGTCAACAACATCCAGCCCGGTCCCATCAACACCGACATGAACCCGGATCAAGGCGAATTCGCCGCATTGGCAAAGAAAGTCACGGCAGGCGGGCGTTATGGTCAGCCGAGCGATGTCGCGGGCGTGGTCGCCTATCTGGCCGGCCCCGACACCGGATACATCACCGGTGCGCACTGGAACGTCGACGGCGGATTCACCGTCTAGAAGCAGCGACGCAAGCCGCCCGGTTCGCAGAGCAGCGGGTACTGGGTGATCGGGTCCGGCGGCGGCGCGTTGAAGGACAACGTCAGCGGTGCGACGACCATCGCCGGCGCGTCACCGCATTCATCGCCGTGAATGACCTTCATCGACCCGACCAACGAATACGGGTCGAATCGGTAGATGGTCTCCTGAGGGGCGGTGCTGCCGTCGGGACAGGTGCGAGAGAGGTAGGGGTAATCGAGTTGCCACTGATTTCCGACCATGATCGCCTCGCCGGCCGGCAGGGTGGCCGGCGTTATATGTAGGCGGCACGCGACGGGCAGAAGAAGCGGATCACGCAGGTTGCCGACCGTCGGCACGCAGACCGGGGAGATCTGCCACGTGGTGGCCGCCTGCCCGTCGATGTTGACGTTGTAGGACCCCTCTGGCACACCCGGCGCCTTGACGTTGCCCTGCCCTTGAGCGGATCCGGCGAGTCCGAGGACTGTGACCAGGCCGAGGAGGGCGACGACGAGCCCCCGGATGGACCTCACGATGTGCACCCTTCGGCCGGCGGACGACGATTGTCGTTGAGTATCTCAGTGCGCGGGCATGCCCGTCAGCCCTTTGCCGCGCCCGGGCGTTTCAAGGACCGCGGCAAGCGGGTAGAAGCGTTCGGGGTGATGGCGATGAGACGACTGTTGATGCTGGTCGCTGTCGTTACCCTGTTGGCGGGCCTGACCTCGTGCTCGACCGGGGAACGGGTCGACCTCGGCGGCGAGTCGTCCGGCAATCTGGTCGCCGCGATCGCCGGCGAACCTGATCAGCTCGACCCGCACAAGACCAGCGCGTACTTCTCGTTCGAAGTGCTCGAGAACGTCTTCGACACGCTCGTCGAGCCCGACGCCAACCTCGAGATGAAACCGGCGCTTGCCGAGTCCTGGAGCGTGAGCCCGGACCAACTCGTCTGGACCTTCCGCCTGCGCTCGGGCGTCACCTTCCACGACGGGAGCCCGTTCACCGCGGACGACGTCGTGTACTCGTATCGCCGCATCATCGACGAGCAGTTGACCAACGCCGACAAGTTCAGCGCGGTAACCGATGTCAGTGCGCCGAACGCCGATACCGTCGTCATCCGGCTCAAGCAGCCGACGCCGAACCTGCTGACGAATCTCGGCGGGTTCAAGGGCATGGCGATCGTGCAGCGCCGCAATGTCGAAAGCGGTCAGATCGCCACCCATCCGATCGGCACGGGACCATTCGCGTTCAGCGGCCAGAAGAGCGGGGATTCCATCACGCTCAAGGCGAACCCGTCGTACTGGGGCGGCCCACCCGATGTGTCGGGCGTGACCTTCCGCTTCATCTCCGAGCCGACGACGGCGCTTTCTGCGCTGCAGGCCGGTGAGATCGACTGGACCGATGCGATCCCGCCACAGCGGGTATCGCAGCTGCGCAACGACGACTCGATCAACCTGGCGGTCACCGCGAGCAACGACTACTGGTACCTCGCGCTCAACGAGGCACGCAAACCCTGGAACGACGTGCGGGTGCGTCAGGCCATCGCCTACGGCATCGACCGCGATGCGATCGTGGCGGCCACTTCCTACGGAACCGCCGCCGGGAATCAGCTCGCTATCCCCCAAGGCAATCCCTGGTACACCGAATACCACCGCTACGGCTACGACATCGACAAGGCCAAGAGCCTCCTGGCCGACGCCGGTGTGACGGACACCGATCTCGACATGCTGGTCACCAGCGAGTACCCGGAGACGGTGACGGCCGCGCAGGTCATCGCGGATAACCTTGCGCCGCTGGGTATCACGGTGAACATCCGCACCGTCGACTTCGCCACCTGGCTCGACGAGCAGAACAACGGAAACTTCGACATGCTCATGATGGGCTGGCTGGGCAACATCGACCCCGACGACTTCTATTACGCGCAGCACCACACCGACGGCACCAGCAACGCGCAGAAGTTCTCCGACCCCGAAGTCGACCGACTGCTCGACGCCGGCCGGGTCGAGTCCAATCGCCAAGCGCGCGGGGACATTTACCATAGGGCGGCTACGAAGATCGCGGACGAGGTGAGTTACATCTTCCTGTACAACCCGTCGGTGATCCAGGCGTGGACCACCAGTCTGTCCGGCTTCGAATCCCGTCGCGACGGCGCGATCCGGTTCCGCACCACAGAACTCGCGGGGAGCCAGACACAGTGACCCGGTTGGTGACTCACCCGATCGCCCGCTTCCTGGCGCGCAGACTGCTGTACTCGGCGGTCGTCCTGCTCGGCGTCCTCGTCGTGGTGTTCGCGCTCGTACACCTCGTGCCGGGCGATCCCGTGCGCATCGCGTTGGGCACGCGTTACACCCCGCAGGCGTACGACGCGCTGCGGGCCGCGAGCGGGCTCGACAAGCCGATCGTCGAACAGTTCTTCTCCTACATCGGTTCGGCACTGACCGGAGACCTCGGCGTCAGTTTCCGCAACGGCGATCCGGTGACGGTGATCCTGCTCGAGCGACTTCCTGCGACCGTCTCGCTGGCCGTGGTCGGCATCCTTGTCGCACTCCTGATCGCCGTGCCCGCCGGCATCTGGGCAGCATTGCACGAGGGCCGGATCAGCGATGCCATCATTCGGGTCGCGAGCCAGTTCGGGGTGTCGATCCCGGACTTCTGGATGGGCATTCTGCTCATCGCCCTGTTCGCCTCCACACTCGGCTGGCTACCGACTTCGGGTTATCAACCGCTGCTTGACAACCCGGCGGGCTGGTTGCGGCACATCGTGCTGCCCGCGCTGACGGTAGGACTGGTGGCTGCGGCGATCATGACGCGCTATGTGCGCTCCGCCGTGCTGGAGGTCGCCTCGATGGGCTACGTGCGAACCGCGAGGTCGAAGGGACTAGCCCCGCGAGTCGTCACCTTCCGTCACACGGTGCGCAATGCCCTCATCCCGGTGCTCACCATCACCGGGATTCAACTCGCGACGATCCTCGGCGGTGTCATCGTCGTCGAGGTGGTGTTCGCCTGGCCCGGTCTGGGCCGTCTGGTCTACAACGCCGTTGCCGCAAGGGACTATCCGGTCATCCAGGGCGCCGTCCTGCTGATCGCCGTGCTGTTCCTGCTCATCAACCTGATCGTGGATGTGCTGTACGCGGTCATCGACCCGAGGATCCGACTGTCATGACGACCGCCACCGATACCGGCACCCGGGTGTCCTCTTGGCGCCTGCTGGTCGGCAACCCGGTCACCCTCGTCAGTGCGGTCATACTCCTCGCGATCATGGTCGTCGCTGTGACCGCGAATTGGATTGCGCCGTACGGCGTGAACGACGTCGATGTGCCCAACGCGTTGCAGCCGCCGAGCGGTGCGCACTGGTTCGGGACCGATGAGTTGGGCCGCGACGTCTTGTCCCGTGTACTTGTCGCGACGCAGGCGTCGCTGCGGGTGGCCGTCATCAGCGTGGCGATCGCGGTCGTCGTCGGCGTCACGATCGGCATCGTCTCCGGATACCGGGGCGGCCTGCTGGACACCATGCTCATGCGCGTGGTCGACGTCATGTTCGCGTTCCCCGTGCTGCTTCTCGCGCTCGCGGTGGTGGCTGTCCTCGGGCCCGGCATGACGACCACGATCCTCGCGATCGGCATCGTCTACACACCGATCTTCGCCCGTGTCTCCCGGGCGAGCACGCTGAGTGTGCGTGTGGAACCATATGTTTCGGTGTCGCGCACGATGGGCACCGGCCACCTGTACATCCTCGGCCGTCATATCCTGCCGAACATCGCCGGACCGCTGGTGGTGCAGACGTCTCTGTCGCTGGCCTTCGCGATCCTCGCGGAAGCGGCGCTGTCGTTCCTCGGCCTCGGCATCCAGCCGCCGCAGCCGTCGCTGGGGCGGATGATCTTCGACTCGCAGGGCTTCGTGACGATGGCGTGGTGGATGGCCATCTTCCCCGGCGCGGCGATCTTCGTTGCCGTGCTGGCGTTCAACCTGGTCGGCGACGGGCTCCGCGATGTCCTGGATCCGAAGCAGCGCACCATGATCGAAGCGCGGAGGAAGCAGTGAGCGGCCCGGTTCTGAGTGTGCGCGATCTGCGGGTGCGGATCGGCAGGCGCGAGATCGTGCACGGTCTCTCGTTCGATGTCGAGCCCGAGCAGACGCTGGGCATCGTCGGCGAATCCGGATCCGGCAAGTCGATGACCGTGCTCGCGGCGACCGGACTGCTGGACGCTCCCGGCGCCGCGGTCAGCGGTACGAGCACGCTCGCCGGTGAGTCCGGCGACACCCAACTCATCGGCGCCTCTCACCGGCTGCTGCGCAGTGTTCACGGCAGCCGGATCGGCTTCGTGTTCCAGGATCCGGGGACATCGCTCAACCCGCTGCTCACCCTGGACCGGCAGATCACCGAATCCCTTGAGACGCATCGCCGTATGACACGCAGACAGGCACACGAGCGGGCGCTGGAGTTGTTGGAGGCGGTCGGCCTGCCCGATCCCGAGACGCGCCTGCACGCCTACCCCCACCAGCTGTCGGGCGGGCAGAAGCAGCGCGTGATGATCGCGATCGCCATGGCATGCGATCCGGAACTGCTGGTCGCCGACGAACCGACCACGTCGCTGGACGTGACGACACAGGCACAGATCATCGACCTGGTCCAAGATCTGCAACGCGACTTCGGCACTGCGGTGGTGTGGATCAGCCACGACCTCGGCGTGATCGGCCAGGTGGCGGACGACGTCACGGTCCTCCAGGACGGGAACGCCGTGGAGCAGGCGCCCGTCACCGACGTGTTCGATCGTCCGCAGCACTCCTACACCCGCGAACTCCTGGCGGCCCGCCCCGTCGTTGGCGCCAGCGGTCCCCCAGCACCAGCCGCCGACGCCGAGACATCCCCTGCCCAGCGGCGGGGGCCCCAGCTCGCCGTCGACGGTCTCGATGTGCGTTTCGACGTGACCACACCGGTCGGCAAGTCGGTCGTCCACGCGGTGAAGGACCTGTCATTTCAGATCCGGCGCGGCACCACACTCGGCCTTGTCGGAGAATCGGGTTCGGGTAAGTCGACCGTGGCCGCGGCACTCACCGGCCTGATCAAACCCGACGCAGGCACCGCGACGTTGGGAACGTCGGACGTGATCGGGGTGCGCAGATCCGACGAGAAGGCACTGCGCAGGCGAATCGGTCTGGTGTTCCAGGATCCCTTCTCCACTCTCAATCCCCGCGCCCGGGTCGGCACGGCGATCGACGAGCCGCTGCATGTGCACCGCCTCAGGGACGGCAAGTCCGGGCGTAGGCAGCGAGTCGACGAACTGCTCGAACTCGTCGGTCTGCCAACGTCGTTCGCCTCCCGATATCCTCACGAGCTGTCCGGCGGCGAGCGCCAGCGGGTCAGCATCGCTCGTGCGCTGGCGGGCGAACCCGAGCTGCTCATCCTCGACGAAGCCACGGCGTCGCTGGATGTTTCGGTGCAGGCGCGGGTGCTCGATCTGCTCGCGTCCCTGCAGCGCGACCTTGGCTTGACGTATCTGTTCATCGCACACGATCTCGCCGTGGTCCAGCAGGTGAGCCACGATGTCCTGGTCATGCGCGACGGCGTGGCCGTCGAGTACCGTCCCGCCGCCGAGTTGTTCGCCGCACCCGAGCACGAATACACGCGCGCGCTGCTGGCGGCCGTTCCGCCGGAGCGGCCGCGGGTCTCGTCGTAGGCGTCCATCGGTCGCATGAGATGGTCTTGCCATGACTCAGCTGAGCGGCAAGGTCGCATTGATCACGGGCGCATCATCGGGATTGGGCGCGGTGGTGGCGCAGGTTTTCGCAGAACGCGGCGCATCGGTGTTCGGCATCGCTCGTCGAGCCGACGAGATGGCGACGGTCTTCGAGGACGTGCCCGGCGGGAAATACGCGTCGGTGGACATCTCGTCTCCCGACGCCTGCAAGGACGCCGTGGCGCAGACCGTCGATGCGTTCGGCCGCCTCGACGTGCTGGTGAACGTGGCGGGCTTCCACCAGATGCGCCACACCACGACGATGACCGACGAGGAGTGGGACCGCGACCTCGCGGTGAACCTGAACGGCCCGTTCTACCTCTGTCGTGCGGCGCTGCCCCACCTTCTCGAGACCAACGGCAACATCGTCAACGTCACGTCCATCGCCGGCGTGGAGGGTGAGGTCTACTCGGCGGGCTACTGCGCGGCCAAGCACGGGCTGGTCGGGCTGACCCGCGCGCTGGCCGTCGAGTACACCAAGGAGAAGATCCGGGTGAACGCGATCTGCCCGGGTGGGATGCCGACCCCGCAGGCGACCGAGTTCACCGCCCCCGAGAACGCCGACTGGGATCTGATCCTGCGCATCGCATCACCGCGCGGTTTCATGGATCCCGTCGACGTCGCGAAATCCGTTGCCTTCCTCGCCAGTGACGACGCCGCAGCTATCCACGGCGCCGTCTATCGCGTGGACAACGGAAAGGGCGCCGGCTGAACCGGCGCCCTTCCGCAGACTGACTGACTCAGATTGCCTGGTTCCTCCGACGTCCGAGGAAGAAGGCCAAACCGATCGCGCCGAAGCCGAGCGTCCCGATGACACCGGCCGACACCATCAGGAAGATGTCCCTGCCGGACAGGCCGTCCGTCGGTGCTTCGTCCGACGCCAGCTTCAGGCGGTAGTCGCCAGGCAACGGGCCCTCGGCCGGTGCGGCAAGACCGGGGAACTGCTGCGTGCGGTGCACCTCGAACGCCCGCTCACCGCCGTTGCCCTCGTTCCACACACCCCAGGCCGGGGTGACGCCGTCGAGCAGCACCTTGCGCTCACCGAACTGGGGGTCATCGCCGACGTCGACGATCTGTCGCACCCGGAACGGCTCGTACTGCGCGTTCGAGTAGTTCACCATCACCGGCACGTTGTCGTAACGCATCACCGGCGGCGGCGGCGGAGGCGGCGGCATGCCGACGCCCGGGTAGTAGCCACCGCCGAAGAAGCTGCCGACCGCGATGTTGGACACCGTCTGCGCGACGTTGGCAGCCGCGACGACCGGGCTCAGCAGTGCGGCGGTGAAGTTGTAGGCCGCGTACTGGGCCGCCTCGAACATCATCCGGCCCATCGGCGGGACGATCATGATCCGCGGCTGCATCTCGTACATGTAGACGATTCGCACCGGGTCCGGGTACGGGTTCAGGATGATCGGACGGTAGTACTCGTCGTACTGCACCCAGTCCGGCCGCCACTGCTTCACCGGGCTGATCAGCTCGGTCGGCGGGTCCACGGCGAAGTTCGTCGTCGCGCTGGTGCTGACGTCGAGGCCGGGGATCTTCAGGCTGGTCTGGATCGAGTTCGAGAATGATGCGAGATCCGGCTCGGGCGCGGCAGCAGGGATCGTCTCGTCGACAATCGTTGCCTTGCTTGCCAGTTCGACGTCTGCGGCCGGAGCCTCGAGCGTCTGCGGCAACACGGTCTCGATCTTGGCGGCCTGCGTGATGGACACCGTCGGGGTGTCGGACTGTTCGCCGCTCGTCTCGGTTGCCGTGGCCGACCCGCTGGTCGAGGTCTCTGTGCTGCTGGACGACGGGGTCGCGCTGGTCCCCGACGTGGTGGCCGAGGGCGCGGTCGAGGTCGCCGACGTTGCGGTGGTCTCGGCCGGAGCCGACGTCGTCACGGGCGTCTCGCTCGGAGTCGAAGCCGCCGTGCTCGGCGCGGTCGTGGTGGCGGGCGCCTGCTCGGCAGTCGTCGCCTCGGCCTCAGTGGGCGCGGCCGTGGTCACCGGAGGAGCGACAGTCGTCGTGGGCGCTTCCACCGTTGCCTCGGCCGTCGCGGTTGCCGTCGCCTCAGGCAGCGGAACTGGGACCGGCGCCGGCGCCTCGGCGGGGGCCTGCGGGGCCTCCTCGACAGGAGCCGTCGCTTCCGGCTCCGGAGCGACGACGGTCGTCGTCGCGCCGGTGTCATCGCCGGGCTGGGCCAGCGCGGGGGCGATGCCTCCGGTGAGCGCCGTCAGTGAAATCACGATGCCCGATGCCAGCACGGCAACGACGCCGCGCTTCGAGCAAATCTCGAGGGGTGTACCCACGTCTACGACTCCTTCGGTCATTCAGGAAAGAGTTTGCGGTTCACCACTGCCGCCAGAAAACCGTCGCCCCGAGGGGCTTGCCTGGAAACAGAAGCAGTCGCGCGCTCCGTTCTCAGAAGGTTCATCGCTGGTCCGACGGAGGTGTTACACACAGACCGAGGAGGCGGGCGATGAGGAACCGGGGCGTTCGGCTGGCGTGGGCCGTGACCACTGCACTGACCCTGGTGGCCTGCGGTTCCGGCGGCCAGTCGGTGGTCGCGACGTCGACAGATGAGACCGCGGTCACATCGACAGCAACCATCGCTCCCGCCCCACCGGCCACACCAGAATCGCGAGCCAAGGACTGGTTCGACCTCGATGTCGGCGACTGCCTGGTGGCACTCCCTCGCGTCGACCTCGGCGAGGTATCGGTCGGCCTCGTCGACTGCACGAACCCGCACGCCGGGGAGGTCTTTCTCCGCGCTCCGGTGGAGGTGGACGACGCGGTTGCCGATGTCGCCGACAAGCAATGTGGTGGCGCTGTCACCGAGTACACCGGCCGCGCGGCCGGCGACACCTACACCGTCACGTATCTCATCGACTCGAATCAGGATCGGACGTCGGCCAACCCGCTGCCCAGCACCGTCATCTGCCTGCTTCAGGCCGCCGACGGCGGACAACTGACCGGCTCAGCCAAACGCTAAGGACGGCGGCGGCGCGACGCGCCGACGGCCAAGGCTATGCCAACCACCGCGATGATCGGCCCAAGGACGGACCACGTGGTGGTGTTGGTCATCGGACTGTCGCTCACGATGACGCCGAAGCCCTGCAGGGTGAACACGACACCGAAGAACGCGACCAGCAGGCCCAGCACAATGATGGCGATCCGCATGCCTTCACCCTACGGTTCACAAGATGATCTATCGGCGGCTCGTGCGTAAGGCGGCGATGACCGGATGGCAGCGACTGTCTGACCATCGGGTTGACGATCTGCCCCTCGCCGACGATGTGCATTTCGTGTTCCTCGGCGATCACGCGCTGGCCGTGGACCTCCACGGCGCCGAAGCGCTCCGCGGGTGGCTGCGCGAGCTGTTCGTGCGTTTCCCGCGCCTGCGCTTCGAACCGGAGAACGTCATCGTGGAGGGCGGGCCGTGGTCCACCCGGATCGCGACCCGCTACAACGCGACACAGGACGGCGAGTTGGTCTACCGCGCCGTGCAATTCGCCCGCATCTCGTGGGGCAGGCTCGCCGAGGAGACCATCCAGCCCGACACGCAATTGCTGGCCGCCGCGCTGGCTCGACAAGGTAGCGCCTAGCGCCAACCTTCAGCGCCGACGTTCCAGGTACTTCTGGTACGCCTCGGCCGAAGCCGCCAATTCGGGGCGGGCGTCCAGCACGGCCTGCATCTTCTTGCGCGCGTCTTCGCGCTTGTACGGCAGGAACTCGGTCGGGAAGTTGCCCTCGTGCGGGCGGTAATCGCGCAGGACCCGGCGGGCGACGGTGGCGATGTGCACCTCGTCAACGCCGTCGGCGATACCCATCGTCGGTGCGGCGGCGTACATCGCCTGGATGGGCGTCAGGTCCGTGGTGCCAAGGGAACCGAGGATGTGCAAGGCGTTGAACGACACCTCGCGCAGCACCTTGGCCATCGTGAACTTGACGGCGGCGATCTCGGTGCGCGCCTCCTGCGTCGAGGTGTTGTCGATCTTCCAGGCCGTCTCGAGCACGAACAGCCGCAGCATCTTGATCGCCGCGTAGGACTCGGCGATCTTCTGCTGCACCAGCTGATGGTCGCAGATGATCTTGCCGTGCGATTCGCGCGACAGTGCCCGCTCGCACATCATGTCGAAAGCCAGGTTGCACTGCGCGATGGTGCGCATCGCGTGGTGGATGCGGCCACCACCAAGTCGGCGCTGCGCCAATATCTTTGCGCCATTCGGCGGTCCCAGAAGATGGTCGAGTGGCACCCGCACATCGCGGTAGACGATGTGGTTGTGGTTGCGGGGTTCGGGCATGATCTCCACACCCGGGGTGTCGCGAGGCACCACGAACATCCCGTTGGTGCACATCACGAACAGAATATCGGCGACGCGGCCCGCCGAGGTGAACCACTTCTCCCCGTTGATCACCCACTCGTCGCCGAACTGGACGGCGTGGGTCTTGAACAAGCTCGGGTCGCTGCCGCCCTGCGGTTCGGTCATCGAGTACGCCGAGAAAATGTCCTGATTGAGCAGTGGCTTGAGCCAGCGCTCCTTCTGTTCCTCGGTGCCGTAGGCGGCGAGCATCTCCATGTTGCCGGTGTCGGGAGCCGATGCCCCGAACATGTGCGGCGCACCCGCATAGCGCCCGATGACCTCGTTGAGCAGACCGAGCTTGAGTTGCCCGAACCCCGGGCCGCCCAGTTCGGCGTCGAGGAAGATGGCCCAGAGACCCTGATCCTTGACCTCCTGCTGCAATTCGCGCACATAGGCCTTCACTGCGGGGTCGGGTAGGCGCACCGCATGCGGAAATACGTGGTCGAGCGGTTCGACCTTCTCTTCGCAGAACTGCTTGACCCAGTCAAGTTTGCGTTGAAACTCCGGTTCGGTGCTGAAATCCCAAGCCATGCAGTCCTCCTCGACCTTCGCCGGCGCCGCCGACGTCAGTGTGTCAACAAGCTGACGGTACGCCCCGCACCTGCTCTACCTGCGAATCGGCTGGAGATGGTTTGAAATTGACGGATCCGGCAAACCCAGTCGTGCAGAAGTCCCATTGGCACAACGAAGAAGATCGAGGTTCAACCATGATCGTGCTCGGCATCATCCTGCTACTCATCGGATACTTCACCAGTCTCTCGATCCTCTACACCATCGGCGCCATCCTCGTCGTAGTCGGCGTCGTGCTGTGGATTCTCGGCGCGGTGGGCCGCCCCGTCGGCGGTCGAAAAGTCTGGTTCTAGCCCGCGCGCGGGGCCACGAAATCAAACACCATCGCCCCGTTCGTCTTTCCGTCTTCATCGACGGATAGCAACGGGATGGCGAACTTCTTGAAGTCGTCATGAGCCGTATCGAACGGCGATGCGAAGGGTGGCCCCAAGTAGAACTCGAAATCGTCGCGGTCGTTGAACGAGACGATGAAGGTCTGCTCGAAGCCCGCCGTGAGGCCCTCTAGGCTCTCAGCACAGTCTCCGCCGATCAACGACGCGATATAGGTGTTGCCCTCGCGCTTGCAGTCGTCCTTCAGCGCGAGAAATCTCCTCATGACTTCGGCTCGTTGTTGTTGCGTGACTGTCGGTTTGTACCTGAACGCCACCACATGCGTTATTCCAGCTGCGTGCGTGCGTCCAGTCATTCTCACGAACCTAGCGCGATCGCCTCCAGGCAGCGGGCCGATACGACAGACTCGGCCGGTGAGCGGACAACGGTCAGGCACTGCTAGTCGGCGCCGACGTGCCGCGGCGGTCTTCGCCGCCGGCGCCTGCCTGCTGGTGGGTTGCGCGCACAGCACGCCGTCGGATCCGTCATCTTCGCCGACGGCGTCGGGGCCACCTGCGACCGTCCCGGCGAGAACAATGGACCAGCCCACCTCACCAGGTCCGCCGGCAGCGCCAGCGGGCGCCCAGCCCAGGATTGCGACCGACCCCGCACAGCTGGCCGACGAGCTGGTCGCCGACGAGCAGGCGCTACGCGACCCGGCCACGCAGGAGCCGGCACTCACCACCGCCGCACACCGGCAGCAGGCCGCCTACCGTGCCATCGGGCGCACGCCTGAATGGGATCCGATCATCCGTCCCCGAATTCCACCGTGGCTCATCGCGACCTACGACCTCAACGTCGACGCCCGGCGTCAGCTGTATCCGATGACCGAGGTGAAGGACACCGTCCCCGCGTGGCGGATAGTGCCCCCGGCACCGGCGGATGCGTTGCTGGCTCACTACCGCGAAGCGGAGGCCGCTACGGGCGTCCCGTGGAACTACCTGGCCGCGATCCATCTGATCGAGACGCGCTTCGGCAGTATCGAAGGCACCAGCACAGCCGGTGCACAAGGCCCAATGCAATTCCTGCCGTCCACATTCGAGGCCTACGGCGACGGTGGAGACATCCACTCGCTTCGTGACAGCATCATGGCAGCGGGGCGCTATCTCGCCGCGAATGACTTTGCCAACAATCGCGATAACGCGATCTTCCGGTACAACAACTCCGACCGGTACGTGCGTGCGGTCAACGACTATGCCCAAGTGCTGGCTGCTTATCCGGCCGCCTTCAGCGGCTACTACCGCTGGGATGTCTACTACCGCACCACCGAAGGCGACGTACTGCTGCCGATCGGGTACGAATCGATGACACCGATCCCGGTCGGGGCCTATCTGGCCGACCACCCGCAGTAACGGCGCGGTTAGCAGGCGCTTTACCCGGTTGCCTGTCATGATCTTGACATGACGGCCATCCCCGAAACCGTCTACGCGCGAGATGCTGACGCCCACCTCGCTTATCAGGTCGTAGACAACGCGGGTCCCGATCTGTTGTTCGTACCCACGCCCAGGTTTCCCATCGACCTGATTTGGGACGACTACACCGTGGCCGATCTTCTGCGTCGTCTCGGCTCGTTCGGCCGACTGATCCTGACCGATCTGCTGGGGGTCGGCAGCTCGGATGCGGTGCCGATCTACGAACGTCCGGCGATGCAGGGGTGGACGGACGGGCTCATCGCAGTGCTCGATGCCGCAGGCAGCGAACGCGCATCGGTGTTCGCGATGGCGGGATCAGCTCTTCCGGCAATGCTTTTGGCGGCGACCCACCCCGAACGGGTGAGATCGCTCGTGTTGTGGAGTCCCTACGCGTACTTCCTGCGGACGCCGGATCAGCCGTTCGCCATTCCCGAGCAAGCGCTGGACAGGTTGTCCGACCTCGTCGGCGAGACCGCCGGAAGTGGCGCGGCGATCGAGGTGCTGGCGCCGAGCTGGCGAAAGGATGCGGCAAAACGACGCTGGTATGGCCGCGGCGAACGGCTGGCGGGCGGGCGCGGATATTTCAAGGCGGTCAGCGACTTGTTCCAACACACCGATATGCGGCCGGTGTTGGAGAGCATCCAGGCGCCCACGCTGGTTCTGCATCGACGCGACGACCGATTTGTCGTCGCCGGTCACGCAAAGTATGTGGCGGATCGGATCCCCAATGCGCGACGGGTGGCGCTCGACGGCAACGACCATGAATGGTTCGCGGGTGACTCCGAGCGGGTGCTCGACGAAATAGGAGCGTTCGTGACCGGGGGCCGACGCTCCAGACCGACCAACCGGGTGCTGTCGACGGTGCTGTTCACCGACATCGTCGGATCGACCGAGCGCGCAACGGCTCTCGGTGATCACGAATGGGGTTCGATCCTGGCCGCGCACAACCGGGCGGTCGAGCGCGAAGCCATCGATGCGCGGGGCAGGATCGTCAAGTTCACCGGCGACGGAGCACTGGCGACCTTCGATGGGCCTGCGCGGGCGATCAACTGCGCGTGTGCGATCCGCGATGCGGTCGGAAAATTCGGACTTCACATTCGCGCCGGCCTGCACACCGGTGAGGTCGAGGTCGAGGACGACGATGTACACGGCATCGCCGTGCATATCGCGGCACGAATCATGGGCATCGCCGGACCTGATGAGGTTCTGGTATCAGGCGCGGTCCCCCCGCTGGTCCTGGGATCAGGCCTCGCCTTCGATGACCGCGGAAGCTATGAGCTCAAAGGCGTACCCGACCGATGGCCCGTCCTCGCAGTGCACAACTGACCCCACGGCAGCCGACCCTGTCGACTAGATCTCGAGGATAGTGCGCAAATGCGCGACCATTCCCAGTAGTTCGACGCGCTCGGCGTCGAATGCGCGGTCAGATTCGGCAAAATCCACCGCGTTGCCCATCCGGTTGAGAAGAGCGGCTACGGAGAACCGCTCGGGACAGGCCAACCGCTCGAGGTTGGATCGGAAGTTCTTGCCGGTCAAGGTGGCCGGATCCTCGAAGATGGGCCTCGCCGACTCGTCTGGCTCCGGCCACGAGGAGCACGTCGGAAGCATCTCCTCGCGAAAGTCGAGCTCGGCCGCTTCGGGTGACACCGTCGCCAGTGCCCCCCGGAGTGCAATCGCCGAATCTCGTGACACTAGGTCATGCGCCCAGACCACGTTGCCGCGGCTGGAGGACACTTTGCTGCCGTTGATTCGCAGAGACCTGTTGGCTTTCAGGGTATCTGGCATCATCGCGGGAATGTCGAGGATGTGGGCCAGGAGCGGGAACAGGGCGCAATAGTAGTAGCTCGTGTCGAATCCGAAGTAGTAGGTGATCCGGGGCCGGAACTCGATCCGTGCCAACTCGTCCCTGAGCTGATCGAAGCTGATGTCCGCTGGCAGACCGAGAAGCTGTCCCAGCGCATAGCAGTGCGCGAAGAAGATTTCGAACCAGGGATTGACAACTCTTCCCGGTGCCACCATGTAGCCGTAGTCACTACGGAACGTAAGAGGGATGCAGCTGGGTTCCAGCTCGTCGATGAATCCCTGGAGAAGCGGGCTGTCTGAACCGATTTCGCGGTGCATGCCCTGAAACCAGGCGACATCTTCGTCATCGATCACCAACACCGTGGGCAGCGACGAGTCGTTGATCTCCACGAATTCGGTCGATCCTGTGGACTCCTCGATTGGGCTTATCGCACGTGCGAGATCCATGGGATTGCCGCAGTTCTCGCACACATTGATGTAACCACGCTGCAGACACGTCGGGCATATGCCGGAGACAAATGCTTCGACAGCTCCGTATCGTGCATCCTGGCCGACCAACTCCGGCCGCCGGATCGCCCGCTCGTCGCTGAACAGTTCAACGAGACCGCCGGCGAGGTAGGAACGATAGTCGTCGGTGGTGTTGTCGATGACCTGATCGAAATGTATTCCGAACCCGCGGAAGTCGGACCGGATCAATGCGGACATCTCCGTGCGGAACTGTTTGGTGTCCTTGCCGCACTCACGGGCCTTCGTGGTCACGTACGTCTGATAGTTGTCGATGTGCGACAGATGCGCCGTTCGACCACCCACGGCGTTCAGTAGCCGTCGATTGAGGTCGGCGCGCAGATACGGCCCAGATACGTGGCCGACGTGGAGCCCGCCGTCGGGAGTGGGTGGCGGCGTGAAAATGATGTCGGTGTGCCGCACGTTCATGGATAGTTTCCTGCTTTCGTGGAGCGCTGGTAGCAGCGGTTTTCGTCACCGCAAACGCTATGAGCGCCCAGGTCAGGCCGGTATCCGCCGATCGGCCCCTCGGCAGGGTGAAGTGTCTGTCCCCCGATCGGTGGAGGTGTCTCGCCCCCGCGTTTCCTACGAGAGAATCGAGCCTCGCTTCAGCCGGATCAGAACATCGCCAGCGGGTTGACGACGCTGCCTGTTGCGCCGCGCATACGCCATGGCGCGACACTGAGGAAGAACTCCCAGCGACCCTCTTGGGCGCAGGCCTGAGCAAGGCCATTGAGTTCGGTGTTGTCGAGGATCTGCAGACCCATGTACGGAATGCCCACCATGTGCATCGGTAGGGTCCATTTGTTGAAACCCGGGACTGTCGGGTGGACGTCGCTGTCGGAGTCGCTACTCAAGACGGCAACGCGCCGATCACGCAGCCATGGCAGGCATTCGGCGTGCAGTCCGCTGCCATGCTGGAAGGTGTTGTCCGGACCTGCTCCGTTGCGGATGAACACGATGTCGCCTTCACCGACTTTCACGCCGTGGGCCCGTTCTGCGGCCTCGAGGCCAGCGACGGTGATGATCGTGCCCAATGGCAATGGGCCACCATGCAGTTCGGCGATATCGAGCAGGACTCCGCGCCCGACCATCCCCATGGCGCCTACGTGCTCGATGCCCAACTTCAATGCACCGTTTGGGGTGACGTCGCCGACCGGGTAGCCGTTGTACATGGCTTGGGCGCCCGTCGGGGTCCAATACGGCCCCGGTGGTGTGAAGTAGTGGCAGAGCGCGTCGATGTGGGTGAGAGCGAACCCGTGGCACGTCATGCCGACGATGTCGATGGAGGCGGCTTCTTCGGGCAATGCGTCGTCTTTGAACGTGCGCATCTCATAGTGGAAGTCACGCAAGCGCGGTGTCTGGGGCGAGAATTCGCGGCCAAGCGGTACGACGCGCCCGGAGTGAATGAGGGCGGCCGCTGCCAAACGTGTTTCGACGGTGATGAAGTTGAGGGTGCCGAGCTGGTCGTCGGGCCCCCATCGGCCCCAGTTCGACAAGGCAGGCAGGGCGCGTTCCAACGACGCATCGTCGGTGATCGGCGCCGGGATCGGTTCGTCGGCACGTGCGAACGGCGGAATCAACACCGCGCCCGCCGCGAACGCGCTCCCCAGGTACAGCACTTGTCTGCGGGACACCCGTCCGGCAGTCTCGCCGGTCTCGTCGTTCGACATCGCGACCTAGCCTTCGCTGTCGCTGGCCCGCGCGAAGCGTCGCACAACCGCCGATCCTATTGCGCCGAGCACGATGAGCGTGATCGCAAGCCAGTCAGGAACCTCGTCGATGACCCAGCCGATGACGCCTGCGACGAGGACGTACATCGGTATCCAGTCCACTACTGGAAGCAGCGACGGCACCGGTTGGTTCGAGTGCCCTGACTCCCTGTCCAACTTGGCCCCCACGTAGTCGGGGTACGCGTCGGTGAAGGCTATCGCGAAGAATGTCGCGCCGAGCTGCAATATCCATCCCGTCCAGAAGTTGTCGGAGTCGTGCAGCAAGGCGATCCCTACGAATCCGAATACGGCGCAGAGTGCGAACGCGGCAGCCCATACCGCGGTAATGACGAAGTTCACCCGTAGGAAACCCGGTGTCTCCCAGAACTCCTCGGGCGTCATATCCTTCGCGTAGGACAAGGTGAAGGGTCGGCGCAGCACCAAGGTGCCCACGGCGAACACGGTGAGCGCGATGTTGGACATCTCCCCCGTCCAGGCGCTCAGCCACGTCTCGACACCGGAGCCGACCAACACCCTGACCACTAACAGCACGCCGAAGAAGACGACGCCGAATACGGTCAGCGAATGCAGCCGGTCTCCACGACGGCGGCCCGCCCACAGGATGACGAGTGAGAACCCGAACGCGATCGCGATGGCGGCCTCGTAGTGGCCGGGGCTGCCCACGACCGACAGCAGGATCCACGGCGCGATACCCGATAGCGGAGAATCCAGGAAACCGTCGAGGACCTTCGACACACTGAACCGACGCTGTTGTGGCGTCATGCGTACCCTGCCCTCGTCGTCGGGGATGACGGCGTCAAATCTAGATCACATCAGGCGGCTGGGGCGTCACACCGGCAGGGAAATTGCGGCCTCGGTCCCGGCGGAACACGGAAATCGTCGGGCCAGCTGTCAGCCTCGACGTGAACCGCGAGGTTGGTGCACTCGGTCCATCGCTTCGGTGGATCCTTCGCGAACCTCTTTCATCTCCCGGCGAGACGCCAGCACGTACTGCAGCGCTCCATCGTGCAATCGTTCGGACCGGGACTGTCTTTCGCGCTTTTCGAGGCTGACGACCTCTTCGAGCAGGCGGCTGCGTTCTTCAGGCCGGCGATCGTCCGTTCTTTCGTCTGCTGGATCCATGACAGCGCGACCTACCATGCCGCAGCGGTACTTGACCACGGCCTACCGCTGCCAAGAAACTAATCGCCATGAGTGTCGCCGTACTGCGAGAGATGTTCGAGCAGATGGTGGTCGGAAAAGACGGCGCCGCTATTGACCGATTCTACGATCCGTCGTTCGTCATGTATTCCAACGGCGTGACCCAGAATTTCGACGAGTTCTCGGCCAGTCACCGCACCATCTACGCGACACCGATCAGTTACGCGATCGAGTACGACGAAGAGGCGTGGGTGGAGGCCGAGGACAGAGTCGCCGGGCGAGTGTGGATCACGACCAGCCGCCCCAGCGAGAGTCCCACGCGTATCGAGGTGGTGTTGATAGCCACCTTCAAGGACGGCCGGATCACCCGAATCTGGGAGACGACGTGGCCCAGCTGGAACGACCTGCCGGCCTTCGACACCTACTGACTGGGAGGACAACCCCGATGGTCGAAACGGAGATACGGGATCTGCTGGACCGGCAGGCGATCACAGAGCAGATCTACCGCTATTGCCGTGCTGTGGACCGATTGGATATTCCGCTGGGACACGGGGTGTTTCACGCGGATGCGACCGCGGACTACGGCGAGTCGCTCTACCAGGGCGACGGACGCGGTGTCATCGATTTCATCTGCGCGTCGCATCTGCTGACTCTCAACCATTCACATCAGGTCAGCAACAGCATCATTGCCCTCGCCGGTGACCGCGCCGGCAGTGAAACCTACTTCCATTCCGCGACGCGCTTGATGCAGGACGACAAGGTCGTGCAGATCAGGGTGTGGGGTCGCTACCTCGACGAATGGTCGCGGCGGGACGGCCAGTGGCGGATCGACAAACGTCAGACCATATTCGACTTCGACGAGGTCCGGGAAGTCACGGAGATGGCGCGCCGCGACGACGGCCGCCGCGACCGCACCGACCCGTCGTACGCCGTGCTGAACAGAGTGTGATGGGCGAGGCTCGAACCCGCGTCCACGGTGTCGGGTGAGAATGCGCGGCCCAGCGGTACGACGCGCCCAGAGCGGATGAGGGCGGCCGCCGCTAGCCGCTAGATCACAACGGCAAGGAAATCGCGATCTCAGTGCCGACGGAACCGTCGATGTCCAGGTCACCACCGAGTGCCAATACCTTGGCGCGGATCGACGCGACCCCGATGTGACCGTTCTCGACGCTCTGCGCGAGACGCTCCGGTGGAATACCCACGCCGTCATCGGCGATACGCAACATCGCTCGCCCGTCGGATCGCTGCAATAGGAACCTCAAGTTCTCTGCCTTGGCGTGCTTGATCGCATTCGTCGAGAACTCTCGCGCCGCGCTGTAGAGCAGATGATCGGCGTCGGTACGGGAGTCGTCGGGCCAGCTGTCAGCCTCGACGTGGACCGAGAGGTTGGAGCTCGCCGCGATGCCGTCTGCCAGTGAGGTGATCGCTGCCCGAAGCCCCGCCCGTGCCAGCACCTCGGGGTGCAGTTCGCGTACCACGTCGCGAAGCAGCCGGGAGGTCTCACCGAGGGCCAAGTCGACGCGGTCCATCGCTTCGGTGGATCCTTCCCGAACCTCTTCCATCTCCCGCCGGGACGCCAGAACGTACTGCAGTGCTCCATCGTGCAATCGTTCTGACAGAGACTGCCTTTCGCGCTTTTCCAGGTTTACGACCTCTTCGAGCAGGTGACTGCGTTCTTGAGCCAGACTGGCGATGGTTCGTTCTTTCGATTGCTGGATCCACGACACCGCGACCGACCCGGCCGCGAGCCCGAACAGAACTGCCGTTTTCGTGAGTATCGAACCCCAAGGCTCATTACCATTGGCAGCTTGGTCGACCCATTTCACGACAAAGAATGCGACGACCGTGGGGACGGCGATCACCGCACTCACGAAAGGATCAAGCTGCGCCGCCGCTATCAGCGGCACAAGAAATAGTCCATAGTGCAGCACATCGGAAGTCCAGGTGTCAGGCGAGCTGATGCCTGTTTCCACTGAAAGTACGGAAACCACAGCGACATCCGCGAACAGCATGATCAATGCAATCGAACGCCGCATCTCGACCCCGGCGCGATTGGCCGGCCGCAGCGCCCACAAACCCCAAGAAATAGTGACGGCGATGTAGGCGATCCAGAGCAACCCGTAAGGCCAGCGGTAGGTACCGGGCGGCTGTAACAACAGCGCGAAGAAGATGAAAGACACCATCAGAACGCGCAGAACGAACTGCAGCAGCAGGCCTCGGAAAGCAGCACCCTCAGCGTGCTGCCCTGCGCCCGTTTCCGCCGCGCGTCTGAACATGCCGAGACGGTACTTGACCGCTGGCTATCGCACCACAGAAGCAAATGGTCGTCGGATAACGACATCGCCTCCGTCGAGCGCTTCTACGATCCATCGTTCGCTATGTACTCCAGCAGTTTGCGGTCATTGAAACTCTGCCAACGCTTCGTCGAGGGTTGAGTACAGGTCGAAGATGGAGTCCAGGCCAATCATCTTGAGCGGCCGACTGGTGCACGGACCGTCCGCAACAACGCCGAATCTTGCTTTGGGTTCTATATCCCGATGTGCCTCGATCAACAGGCTCATTCCCGCCGATGCCAGAAAGTCCAGTCGAGACAGATCGACGATGAGCGCCGTCGGCTCCTTTCGTGCCGCGGCTTGGATCGCATCGGCCAGCTCGGGCACCGTCGCCAGGTCCAGGTCTCCCGCGGCCGCCACGACTACCGTGCGCTCGACCCATTTCTCGACGACACTGAAGCCCGCCGCCGGCGGAGCGCTGTAGGCGGCATCGCCGAGTGGCATTGCACTATCTGCGTTTTGGCTGTTCATATTTACCTCTCAACGTACGAATGACGCTGGTGGGCTCCTACTTGGCGAGTGAGCAACAACAAAGACCGACCCAGACGATCTCGAGCCGATCTTTGTTGTGCCCGAACCGACTAGCGGTTGTGAACCGAGCTGCGTCCTCCGACGCGGAGCCAGATCAGTAGAACGACAACGGCTCCGATAACCGAGCCGATGATCCCGGACGGCTGCAGGAAGCCCTCAGCACTGTCCTTGTGGAAGAGCAGGTATCCGAGGAAGCCGCCGACGAATGAACCTACGACCCCAAGGACGATAGTCATGGCCACTGAGATGTTCTGCCTGCCCGGAACGAGCAGGCGCGCGAGCGCGCCAGCGAGAAGTCCGATGACGAGGATGCTGACGATTAGTCCGATCATGGCTGTGAGCCTTTCTATTCAGCGCTGACTGAGGGCTTGGATCGGTCGGGCGGGCGGGTGCTCGACACCGACATCAGTTCAACACCCCTAAGGGGGGTGCTAATACACCCCTAGGTAGGTAATCTGAGGTTCATGGCATCGCCGCCGAAAACTCCGATCACCGTTGCCCTCGTCGACGACTACGATGTCGTGTTGATGGGCGTGGCGAACATGTTCGACCGGTACCGCGACCGCGTCGTCGTCGCAGAGATCGACACGAACATGGGTCTCGAAGATGCCGTCGACATCGTCCTCTACGACTCGTTCGCCCAACCTGAATCCGATCACGATGAGATCGCCCACCTGGTTGCCAACCCACGTGCACGCCGAGTTGTGGTCTACACCTGGAACTTTCACCCTGACCTGATCGCCAGTGCCCGGGATCACGGCGCCCACGGCTACCTCTCCAAGACGTTGCCCGCCCGCGAACTCGTCGCCGCGCTCGAGGCGGTGCACGCCGGCGAAACCGTCATCAGCGACATCCCGCCCCGGGCCCGCAGCGCGGTCGGGCTCGACTGGCCAGGCCGCGGTGAGGGGCTCAGCGACCGGGAATCAGAGATCCTGGCCCTAATTACTCAGGGGAAAAGCAATGCCGAAGTCGCGGCGTTGACCTATCTGAGCCCCAACACGATCAAGTCCTACATCCGCACGATCTACCGCAAGATCGACGTATCAAGCCGCACCCAAGCCGTCCTATGGGGCGTTAAGCACGGCTTCACACCCGATCACAACCGCATTGAGCATTGGAAGGGCGGTCCGTAAGCTTTCGTCGCGTTTAGAAAGCTCCAAGATCACCGACCAACACTGCTCGTAACGGTTCCCGCAGTGCGGAGCCACTCCATATACGAGCAGCGGCGTCACGGTAATCCGATCGCCACTCACCGAGGCGAAAGGACATCGTCGTGAATGGTCACTGGAAGGCCGTCGAGGTCGCGGTACCGGTCAACATGCACCCCGTGCACATCAACAATTTCGTCACCGCCGAGATTCACATCCTTGCCCGCCGGGCCGGGGAGGCCGTTGCAGACGTGCGGATCGGAGCTCCCCGTGAGCACCGAGGCGACTTCATCGCATGGTCGGCGTCCTACCTGCCCGCGTCGCAGATAACAGCAGCCTGACGAGGACGCGCATACCTCAGACGTGGGGCTGTTCAGAGTCGGGTGATGGTTGACCGATCTAGTTCGGTTGATCCTTGACACTCTGTGTGGTGTTAGGCCTGCTCGCGGGTGCGGGCGGCCCGTTTCTTTCTTACCTCGCCGCGGCTGGTTCGGGCGGCGGTCTTGACCAGTTCATCG
>NZ_JBFREZ010000007.1:0-340845 GCF_052114565.1 Mycobacterium sp. 2YAF39 | reverse complement strand
CGGTTACCGCGGTCGTCCCGGTGGCGGCGGCCGCCCCGGCCAGCGCGGTGGCGCGGCGGGTGCGTTCGGTCGTCCCGGCGGTGCACCCAAGCGCGGTCGCAAGTCGAAGCGGGCGAAACGCGCCGAATACGAGAACATGCAGGCGCCGGTCGTCGGTGGCGTGCGGTTGCCGCACGGCAACGGCGAAACCATCCGGCTCGCCCGCGGCGCATCGCTGGTGGATTTCGCCGAGAAGATCGACGCGAATCCGGCAGCACTGGTGCAGGCGCTGTTCAATCTCGGCGAGATGGTGACTGCCACACAGTCCGTCGGCGACGAGACGCTCGAACTGCTCGGCGGCGAGATGAACTACGTCGTCCAGGTCGTCAGCCCTGAGGACGAGGACCGTGAGCTTCTGGAATCCTTCGACCTCACCTACGGCGAGGACGAAGGCGACGAGGGCGATCTCGAGCAGCGACCGCCTGTGGTCACCGTCATGGGTCACGTCGACCACGGCAAGACCCGACTGCTGGACACCATCCGGAATGCCAGCGTGCGCGAGGGCGAGGCCGGCGGCATCACCCAGCACATCGGCGCCTATCAGGTCGAGGTCGAGCACGACGGCAGCGAGCGGCCGATCACCTTCATCGACACCCCGGGTCACGAGGCGTTCACCGCCATGCGTGCCCGTGGCGCGAAGGCCACCGACATCGCGATCCTGGTGGTCGCGGCCGACGACGGCGTCATGCCTCAGACGGTGGAGGCCATCAACCACGCACAGGCGGCCGACGTGCCGATCGTGGTGGCGGTGAACAAGATCGACAAGGAGGGCGCCGATCCGGCCAAGATCCGGTCGCAGCTCACCGAGTACAACCTGGTCGCCGAGGACTTCGGCGGCGACACCATGTTCGTCGACATCTCGGCGAAGCAGGGGACCAACATCCAGGCACTGCTCGAGGCGGTGCTGCTGACGGCGGACGCCGCGCTCGATCTGCGGGCGAACCCCGACATGGAAGCCCAGGGTGTGGCGATCGAGGCACATCTGGACCGCGGTCGCGGCCCGGTGGCCACCGTGCTCATCCAGCGCGGCACGCTGCGCGTCGGTGACTCCATCGTGGCCGGTGACGCCTACGGTCGCGTTCGCCGCATGGTCGACGAACACGGTGAGGACATCGAAGAGGCGCTGCCGTCGCGGCCCGCGCAGGTGATCGGCTTCACGTCGGTGCCGGGCGCCGGCGACAACCTGCTTGTCGTCGACGAGGACCGCATCGCCCGGCAGATCGCCGACCGGCGCAGCGCGCGTAAGCGCAACGCACTGGCCGCGCGCACGCGCAAGCGGATCAGCCTGGACGATCTCGATGCGGCGTTGAAGGAGACGTCACAGCTGAACTTGATCCTGAAGGGCGACAACTCCGGCACCGTCGAGGCGCTGGAGGAGGCTCTGCTCGGTATCGAGATCGACGACGAGGTCGAACTGCGAGTCATCGACCGCGGCGTCGGTGGCGTCACCGAGACCAACGTCAACCTGGCGTCGGCCTCTGATGCGATCATCATCGGGTTCAACGTCCGCGCCGAGGGCAAGGCCACCGAGCTGGCCAACCGCGAGGGCGTCGACATCCGGTACTACTCGGTGATCTACCAGGCCATCGACGAGATCCAGAGCGCGCTCAAGGGCATGCTCAAGCCGGTCTACGAGGAGAAGGAACTCGGCCGCGCCGAGATCCGTGCGATCTTCCGCTCGTCGAAGGTGGGCAACATCGCGGGCTGCCTGGTCACCTCCGGTCTCATCCGGCGCAACGCGAAGGCACGGCTGCTTCGCGACAACGTCGTGGTGGCCGAGACGGTCACGATCTCGTCGCTGCGGCGGGAGAAGGACGATGTCACCGAGGTGCGCGACGGCTACGAGTGTGGCCTGACGCTGACGTACTCCGACATCAAGGAAGGCGACGTCATCGAAGCCTACGAATTGGTGGAGAAGGAGCGGGTCTAGTGGCCGATCCGGCACGGGCACGCCGGCTGGCCAAGCGAATCTCCACGATCGTCGCCTCGGCGATCGAGTTCGAGATCAAGGATCCGCGGCTGACCGGTCTCACGATCACCGATGCCAAGGTGACCGGCGATCTGCACGATGCGACGCTGTTCTACTCGGTGTTCGGCGATTCGCTCGACGAGGAGCCGGACTACGCAGGCGCCGCGGCGGCGCTGGAGAAGGCCAAGGGTGTGCTCCGCTCCAGGGTGGGCGCCAGCCTGGGTGTTCGCTTCACTCCGACGCTGGCGTTCGAGCGCGATACCGTGCCCGATGCCGCGCACCGGATGGAGGAACTGCTGGCGCGGGCCCGCGCCGCAGATGAGGATTTGGCCAGAGTTCGAGAAGGCGCCCGACACGCGGGGGATGCCGACCCGTACCGTGTAGAAGGGGCGCAGGCAAGCGGTGGGGACCGAGACGACGAGTTCGACGCTGAGGACACCGGTGACCGCGATCGACAAAGCGACTGACGCACAGATTGCGGGCGAGCGTGTCGACGCCCGGACTGCCGCCGACCTGCTGTCCGCGGCCGACACCGTCTGTGTGGTCTGCCACGTCTATCCCGACGCCGACACGCTCGGCGCCGGTCTGGCGCTGGCGCTGGTACTCGACCATGCGGGCAAGAGCGTTCAGGTCAGCTTCGCGGCCCCGTCCGACCTGCCCGAATCGCTTCGATCGTTGCCCGGCACACACCTGCTCGTCGAACCCGACGCGATGCGCCGCGACGCCGATCTGGTGGTCACCGTCGACATCCCCAGCGTCAACCGGCTCGGTGCGCTGCGTGAGCTGGCCGACCCCGACCGCGAGGTGTTGGTCATCGACCACCATGCCTCCAACTTGCTGTTCGGCAGCGCGAACTTCGTCGACCCGTCGGCCGACTCCACCACGATGCTGGTCGCCGACCTCCTCGACGCGTGGGGCAAGCCGATCGATCTCGGCGTCGCGCACTGCCTGTATGCCGGGCTGACCACCGATACCGGTTCGTTCCGCTGGGCCACTGCCCGCGCACACCGGCTGGCCGCCCGGCTCGTCGAACTCGGCGTCGACAACGCCCAGATAAGCCGTGCGCTGATGGACACCCACCCGTTCGCATGGCTGCCGATGTTGTCGCGCGTGCTGGGGTCGGCGCGGCTGCTGCCGGACGCGGCCGGCGGTCGCGGACTGGTGTATGCCGTTGTGGGACACCAGGAGTGGGAGAACGCACGGCCCGAGGAAGTCGAGAGCATCGTCGATATCGTGCGCACCACCCAGCAGGCGGAGGTGGCGGCGGTCTTCAAGGAGATCGAGCCTGGCCACTGGTCGGTGTCGATGCGCGCGAAGTCCTACGACCTGGCCACCCTGGCGAGCACCTTCGGCGGGGGCGGGCACCGGCTGGCGGCCGGCTACTCGGCGACCGGCTCTGCGGACGAGGTCGTGCAGGAGCTTCGGGGTGCTCTTCGCTGAGCTCCGCAGCCGGCGACTTGCCTGAACCCCCAGCGGTACCGGCAGCGACCGGCCGCCGCATCGCCGGCCTGGCACTACCCGCTCTCGGGGTGCTGGCCGCAGAGCCCATCTACCTGCTGTTCGACATCGCCATCGTGGGTCGACTGGGGGCATTGCCACTGGCAGGCCTGGCCATCGGTGGCCTCGTCCTGGCCACGCTCAGCTCGAACATGACGTTCCTGTCGTACGGCACCACCGCGCGTTCGGCACGGTTCTTCGGCGCCGGTGACCGTCCCGCGGCTGTCGGTGAAGGCATTCAGGCCACCTGGCTGGCACTGGGTCTCGGCTGCGTCATCGTCCTGGTGGTGCAGGCCGCGGCCGTACCACTGGTGTCCGCGCTGGCAGCCGGCGGCGAAATCGCCGACAAGGCGCTGCCGTGGGTCCGGATCGCGATCGTCGGCGTCCCCGCGATCCTCGTGTCGGCAGCGGGCAACGGCTGGATGCGCGGTGTGCAGGACACGATGCGTCCGCTGCGCTACGTCGTTACGGGCTTCGCGGTCTCGGCCGTGCTCTGCCCGCTGCTCGTCTACGGGTGGCTGGGAATGCCGCAACTCGGGCTGGAGGGCTCGGCCATTGCGAACCTCGTTGGGCAATGGCTCGCCGCGCTGATGTTCCTGCGCGCACTGCGCATCGAGCGGGTGTCCCTGCGGATCGAGCCCGCGGTGCTGCGCGCCCAGATGGTGCTGGGCCGTGATCTGTTCGTGCGGACCCTGGCGTTCCAGGCGTGTTTCGTCTCGGCGGGAGCCGTCGCAGCCCGATTCGGCGCTGCCGCCGTCGCGGCGCATCAAGTGGTGCTGCAGCTGTGGAATTTCCTTGCCCTGGTGCTGGATTCGCTCGCCATTGCCGCACAGTCGTTGGTCGGCGCCGCGCTGGGGGCGGGCCAGTTGGCACATGCGAAGTCGGTGGCGTGGCGGGTCACCATCTTCTCGACTCTCGCCTCCGCGGTGCTGGCGGGGGTGTTCGCGGTCGGCGCGTCGGTCATTCCGAGCATCTTCACCGACGACCGGTCGGTCCTCGACGCGATCGGTGTCCCGTGGTGGTTCATGGTGGCTCAATTGCCCGTCGCCGGAATCGTTTTCGGCCTCGACGGTGTCCTCCTCGGCGCCGGTGACGCCAAGTTCATGCGCAATGCCACGCTGATCAGCGCACTGGTCGGGTTCCTGCCGTTGATCTGGCTGTCCTTGGTGTTCGGCTGGGGGCTGCTCGGCATCTGGGCCGGGCTCTCGACGTTCATGGTGCTTCGGCTGGTGTTCGTCGGCTGGCGGGCCTTCTCCGGTCGTTGGCTGGTTCCCGGGACTGGTTAGGCTAACGCCATGAAACGGCTCGCCTACGGCCTTGCCATCGCCGCATCGGCAGGTTTGGTTGCGGCACCGCAATCGGCGGCGGAGCCGTCCGTCGGCACCGCTGTCTACGTGCAGATCCGCCAGTCGTTCGCAGCGGTCGACGACGCCGACCAGTGCGTCGGCACGTCAGCGCTCGGGTCCGTTCGTCGAGGATCGTCTGTGGTCCTCTCTGAGGGCGCCACCGCGACCGACACCCCCAAAGTCGCCGTCGGTCAGTTCTTGCGCTCCAGGCTCCGCGACGGCATCTGCGAGGCGCTCTACATCACAAGCGCCCCTGTCATGCCGACGTTCAACGTCCAGTTCGCCGGTCCCGGCGGCGAACTGAGTCCCACGTTCGGTCCGACCCCGTCGGAGCCCGTCACGTATCAGCCGGGAATCGAGCAGGTGGTCCGCGTCGACATAAACGTCCCAGACGTCCCACCCGGCACCTGAGTCAACCAGCGACTCTCGCGATCACTGTCCAGCCGTAGTCGTTGGTCCTGACCGCAACGTCGCGGAAGCCGGCCGCGGTCAGGCGGGCGGGCAGCGATGCCGGATCGACCGGATTGTAGTTATCGCCTTCATGCGCGACGGCCAGCTCGTCGCTGCCAAGGCTGTCGCTGGCAACCAGCGGAGCGCCCGGCTGCAGAACGCGCGCGACCTCGGCGAACAGCCGGTCCTGCAGCTCCACCGTGGGCACATGGTGAAGCATGGTGAAACAGGCTGCGCCCGTGAATCTTCCGTCGTCGAATTCGAGCGCGGTCGCGTCGCCGTGGACGATCTCGACCGAAGGCTTCTGCGCGAAGCGCTCACGAAGTAGCGCGGCGAGCTCGTCGTCGATCTCGACCGACGTCAATCGCGCGGTGGCCTCGCCGAGGACATCGGTGGTGGCGCCGTAGCCCGGCCCGACCTCCAGCACGTCGTCGCCCAACTCGGTCTCGCGCAGCGCCCACGGCAGGATCACCTCGCGGATCATCTGCCGCCATTCCTCGCTGCCGCAGTATTCGTGCGCCTCGTTCACCGGACCTGCGCCCGTCCCCGCTCGAAGACCGCGGCGCGGTTGGCGGCGATGTCGTCGCCGCTGGCCGAGCGCATCCAGTCGATCGCCGACTCGGCCTCGATCGCCAGGCCGCCGGCGGTGCCGGCCTCGTCGATGCGGTGATACGACGCCAGCAGGGCGCGTACCGCCTTCTGGTTGTTGCCGGCGATCGACGCCGCCACCCGGCGTGCGGTGGGAATCAGCTCGTCGTGCGGTACGACCTCGGTGACCAGTCCGGCCCGCAACGCGTCGGCGGCCGAGAGATAGTCACCGGTCATGCTCATCCTGCGGGCCATTCCGACGCCGACCTTCTGCGGTAGGCGCACCGACAAACCCCACGTGGGCAGCAGTCCCACCCGGGCGTGGGTATCGGCGAACCTGGCGTTCTCCGACGCGATCAGGATGTCGCAGTACAGCGCGAGTTCCAGGCCGCCGGTCACCGCGGCGCCGTTGATGGCGCCGATCACCGGTTTGGTCATCGCCGGCCACTTCGGCGAGATGTCGGGCAGTTCGGTGGAGTCACCGAGTTCCTTGAGGTCAAGTCCCGCGCAGAACACCGGATCGGTGCCGGTGAAGATGACGACGTCGACGTCATCGGCGCTTTCCGCGTCGCGCAGCGCGCCGAAGAACGCCGTGCGAAGCGCCGCCGACAAGGCGTTGCGGGCCTGCGGGCGATTCAGCGTCAGCGTGCGCACCCGATCCCGGGTGTCGATGAGCAGCACATCTGTGTTGTTGGGGTTGGTCATCCTCCGAACCTATCGTGGAGCACATGTGCCGAAACATCACCGAGCTACGCGGCCTGGAACCGGCGGCCACCCCGGAGGAAATCGAGGCGGCCTCACGCCAGTACGTCCGGAAGGTCAGCGGAATCACGCGGCCGTCGGGCAGTAACGTCGAGGCGTTCGAAGAGGCGGTCGCCGAGGTCACCGCGATCACCACCCGACTGCTGGCTGGACTCCAACCGCGACGCCAGCCGCCCAAGACCGTTCCGCCGCTGCGGCGTCCCGAGGTGCGGGCGCGACTGAATCTCACATGACGGCCACGCTCACCCGGCCCGCACTCAAGGAGTGGAGCGCGGCCGTTCACGGTCTGCTCGACGGCAGACAGACCGTGCTGCTGCGGAAGGGCGGCATACACGAGAAGCGGTTCGCGCTCAGCGCGTCATGCTTCCTGTTCTTTCCGACCGTCGCTCACAGCCATGCCGAGAGAGTGCGGGCCGAACATGCTGAGCTGCTCGACGTCGCCGCCGCCGACAGCACCGAGGACGAGGTCGTCCTTCGGGCAGGCGCCAAAGTCGTTGCCGCCGTTGAGGTGAGTCGTCCGGAGAATCTTCACGAGATCGAGCCGCTGCACATCTGGACCGCCGAGTCGGTGCGAGCCGACCGGCTGGACTTCCGGCCCAAACACCGCCTCACCGTGTTGGTTGTGCAGGCCAGCCCGCTGCGAGAGCCGGTGCGCCTGGCCCGCAGCCCCGACTACGCGGGCTGCAAGAGTTGGGTGCCGCTACCGGTTGATCCGGACTGGGCCCCGCCGGTGCACTCCGATGAGGTGCTGGCCGATATCGCGCAGCGGGTGCGTCACTCAGTGGCCTGACGGCGGTTCCGGGCCCGCGGGCAGCACGAGCCGCGACCCACCGCCCTCGCCGAGGTGGATGGTGTGCGTCGACACCATGAGTTCGCGGCCGCTGGCCAACGAGTCGCTGGTGCCGAGGTTGCGGGCGAACCGCGGATGCGAGCCGCCTGCGATCAGGACCCGGATTCGCGATCCGGCCCGGAATCTGTGCGCGGTCGCGTCGAGTTCGATGCGAATGGTGTCGCTACCCCGCGAAACCGTTGGGCCGCGGCGATATCCGTCGCTCACATTGCGCGATACCCCCTTGGCGTCCACTTCGCTGACGCGCACGAACAGGTCGTGGTACGGGTTGTCGCAGGAGTGCGACAGTTCGATGACCGGTGACCCGACGACATAGAGATCGGTCGGCAGCCGGTCGCCGGTGAAGCACAGCACGTCGGGGCGTTCGGCGAGCTTGGCATCCTTGCGGTAGCCGGCCTCCGGTGCCAGCAGTCGACCGCCGATCGTCGGCGTCGGGTTCACGGGGTTGTAGGTGAATCGGCTCGGCGGTGCGGTGTCCGGCGGAGCCCCGTCGCCAAGGCGTCCGGTCGGCTGCAGGTACAGCACGCGTTCGGGCATCGCCGGCGGCCATTCCGGCAGGTCGATCCAGCCCTTCCCGTTCAGCTCAACGCGGACCGGACTCCGTGTGGTACCCCGGCCGCGGAGGTGGCCGTCGAGCCAGTCGAGTGTTTCGCGGATCACGGTGGGTGCGGCCTTGGACATGATCTGCGTGTGAGTCCATGGGCCGATGGTCGCGGCGACGTCGACGCCGCGCCGTTTCAGCGCGTCGTACTGCGTCAGCGTCTGCTCGAGGAACAGGTCCTGCCAGCCACCGATCAGCAATACCGGAATATCGGCGTTCGTCAACGCATCCCGGATGTTCGTGTTTGCCCAGAACGGGTCGTCGGCCTCAGGATGGTCGAGCCATTCCTCCCACCACCGGCCGCCGTCGCCCAGCAGCTTTCGGCCCGCCTGCCCCGCGGGTAGTCCGCTGGTCGCGCGGGCCAACGCACGCCGCGCCCGTGCCTGACGGATCACCATGCGCAGCTTGCTCGGTTCTTCCTGGTGGGCAACCAGGTCGCTCCAGCCGAGGAAGTCATTCAGCGCGAAAGATCCGGCGCCCCAACGGGGACCGCTGACGTCATGCGGGCCCACCGTGATGATCGCGGCCTTCATCTCCGGCGGCGGGTCGGCCAGCAGGGCCCATTGGGTGAAGCCCAGATACGAAAGGCCGATGGTGGCGAATGAGCCGGTGAACCATGGCTGGTGACGTAGCCACTCGACGGTGTCCGCGCCGTCGGCGATCTCGTTGACCATGGGATCGAAGTCGCCACCGGAGCCGAATGTGCCACGCACGCTTTGGAACAGGACGTGGTAACCGCGAGACGCGTACACGCCGGCGAACAGCGTGGAGAACGGGAATGCCCGGCCGTACGGGCAGCGCACCAGCAGCGTGCCAGCCGGGGTTGCGGTAAGGGGCTCGTAGTGGTTGGCGATCAATTCGACGCCGTCGCGCATCGGCACCCGCACTCCACGATGGACGGTGTACTCGGTTTCATGCGGTGGCAGACGGAGCAGTCTGCTCAGCGTCCGCCCTACGAAAGTCCTGAGTTTCCCTTTGGCGGGTGAAGCGGTGGCGGGATCGGATACTGCGGTCACGTCACACAGGCTACGCAGGCGGCCGATCGTCGTCCTCGATTGCCGCGACGACCTTTCCCATCAGCCACGCGATGGCGCGGCTCGCGTCGGCGCCGTCGATACCCCACACACCGACCAGTCGCTCGTAGCTCGGCACGTTCCAGAGCACATCGAGAAGGCCCGCCGCCACCTGCTTCTCGGCCGCCGGCCACTCCGGGGCGGCCGCCGACACCGCACGCATGAGCGCGTCGCGCCTGCGGACGTCGACGCCGGCGAACGTCGGGTCCCGAGGCGCCTCGACGGACTCGTGCACCGAGAACCGTTGCAGCGCCGCGAATACCCGGGCGGCGACGTCGCCGATGTTGGTCAGGTCGACGTCCTCGTAGGACACGCCCGCCTCGGACTCCAGGCGCTGCATGACCGCGTCGTGAAGGTGCCTTTCGGTGGGGAAGTGCCGGTAGACCGTCCGCTCACCGACGCCTGCGCGTTCGGCCACGGCCCTGTACGTCAGATCCCGCCAGTTCCATGAGTCGAAGGCGTGCACCAACTCGCCACCCGCCGCGACGATGCGCTCTCGCGTCTCGGCCGCCTTCTCCTGGCGCGCACGGTTGTCGTACGTGCGACGACGCGCTATTGACGACTCGACCATAATGGCGACAGTATACTGCCATCAAATTGAGGAGGTGCGCCGTGGCGGCATCGGGCGATCTGATGGATGCAGCGGTCGAGCGCACCGGGCTCGACGATTTCGGCGACGACTCCTTCCGTGAGGGGCTGGAGATCCTGGTGCGCGCGCTGGCCGAGGAAGCGCGATTGAACGCCCGCGGCGAAGGGTTCATCTACGACCGCCTCTGCCTGCACCTGTGTCAGCGATTGCACGTCGAGGACTGGTATCGCCGGCATCCTGAGATCGACGACGAGCCGATCGAGGCGCCGCTGTTCGGGCTCGGTTTGCCCCGGACCGGGTCGACCGCGCTGTCGTTCCTGCTGGCCCGCGATCCGCACGTCCGCTACCTGCGCAGCTGGGAGTCCACCCGACCGTGCCCGCCACCCTCGACTGTCCAGGGCGACGATCCGAGGATTCCGCCCGAGGCACGGTCGGCGGTCGTCGGCACCAGGCATCACGTTCCCAACGACGTCCAGGGGCCGATGGAATGCCTCGATCTGATGGCGCTCGACTTCAAATCGCAGATGTTCCAGGCATTCGCACAGATCCCGAGCTACTCCGACTGGTTGCTGCAGCGGGCCGACTTCACCTCCACCTATCGCTACGAGCGGCGTGTGCTGAAGCTGCTGCAATGGGGCGAGCCGAAGCGGCCGTGGCGGTTGAAGTCGCCTGCCCACGTGATCTCCCTTGATTACCTGGACCGGGTCTTTCCCGATGCCCGCTTCGTGATGACGCACCGCGACCCCACCGACGTGATGTTGTCGGTCGCCGACGTATACGCCGACATCGTCGGCGGGTTCAGCGACGACGTCGATCGCCGCTACCTGGGTGAGCTCAACATCACCCAGTGGTCGACGGGTATGGACCGCGCGCTGAAGTTCCGGGCTGCCGGCGCCGACGCGCGCTTCCACGACATCGATTTCCGCGCGATGCAGGACGACCCGATCGGCGAGGTGCGCCGGTTGTACGCCTGGCTCGGCGAACCCGTGACCGAGAAGTTCGAGGACGCGATGCGGCGGTGGTGGGTCGACAACGCCGAGAATCGAGAACCACACCCGAAGGCGGACCCCGAGGTATTCGGCTTGGACCTCAACACAATTCGTCCATTGTTCGCCACCTATGTCGATACCTACCTGGGAAGCACTCATGGCAATTGATCTGACCGGCGGCATCGACCCCGAGCGTGAGTACATGTTCGCCGAGCGGCCGGACAACCCCGAGATGCGGGACTCGGTGAGTTTCTGGGTCCTCGACGATCGCGGAGAAGTGGCGTTGCCGCGCATCGGTGTCGAGGCGGTCGCCGCGAACTGGCAGGCGCACGGGGTCCAGGTCAACGTCGCCTTCCCCGACGGGCGCGTGTACCGACTGCGCGACGAGGGCGAGAGCCTGCCGGCCACCGGAGCGGACGGCAAGCCATGCGTGCTCGGCGCAGGCCCCCTGGTGTTCACGTGTGTCGAGCCGTTCGACGTGTGGACGATGACGTTCGACGGGACGGCGGACGCGACGTCGTCGAGCGATCTGATCGCCGGGCGCAAGGACGGGCCGCGTGTCGACCTCAAGTTCGCCGTCGAGGCGCGAATGGCGGTGCCGCCGTGGGTGCAGGGCGCGCTGCAGGCCGATGCCGACAGTCAGCTGAAGACGTCGATCGTGGGCGACCTGATGGGCGGTCCCCGCTACGAGCAGCTGTTCCGGGCGACGGGATCGGTGGACGTGGCGGGCGAACACCGTGCGTTCAGCGGAACAGGCTTGCGAATCCGCAGGCAAGGCGTGCGCCGGCTCGAGGGGTTCTGGGGCCACTGCTGGCAGTCCGCCCTCTTCTCGGACGGGCGGGCGTTCGGCTACATCGCGTATCCGCCGCGGCCCGACGGGGAGCCCGCATTCAACGAGGGATACCTGTTTGACGGGGACGGCGATCTGATGCCGGCGCGCGTCGTCGCTGCGCCGTGGCTGACGCGGTTGCAGTCGCGCGGTGAGGATGTCTCGGTCGTGCTCGAAACCGATCGCGGCACGGTGCGGATCGAGGGCGAGACGGTCGTGTCGACACATGACATCACCGATCCCAGCGAGGTACCCGCCGAGATGCTCGAGAAGATGGCCAACTGGACGTTTCCCGCGCTACAGCAGGCCGGCGTGCGCTACCGGTGGGACGGTGAGGAAGCCATCGGCATGCTCGAACGCTCGAGTCCGATGGACAAGATCACTCGCTAGGGGGCGAGTCGAACTTGTAGTACGGGACCAGATCGTGCGCGCGCTGCAGGTTGGTCTGCATGCAGTCGGGAGGGGGGTTGGAGTAGATCGGCGAGAAGAACAGCGTCTGCTGGATCAGGCCGTAGCTCGTGTCGAACGCGAGCGCGCAGGTGCTCCACCAGCGGTTGTTCCAGTCGGTCGGCTTCATCACCCACCACTGCGCCGCACGGTGACCTTCGACGTCGAGCTGGACCGCGTCGGCAGGCAGGGCCTCCTCGAACGTCTTCCACACGAACGGCTCGATGCTCAGCTGATAGTTGCCCGCGTCGTACTTGCACCGAAGCCCTTCCTCAGGCGTCGGCGGCGTGAAGGCAAGCCCGAGCGACGCGGCCGCGTCGAGCGGGATGTCGCGGCACGGGCTGAACGGGTCCGGGTCGGTCAGGTCGATGACCGGCCACTTGATGCTGGTTGTGACGTTGGTCATCGGGATGTCGCTCGCGCGCACCTGCAGGGGGCCGTCGGAGTTGGCATGGGACACCACGATCACTGCCGCGACGAGCGCACACAGCGCTGCAAGAATGCGCAGCTTGGCGACCATTACACCCCCTGCTGTCGTGGCGGCGGCGACGCCGGCATCCGGTCCAACCCTGCCCGGGGAGTGTAGCCGTCCGCCGCGAGAGGCCGAAGCGGAAATGAGAACCTGTTCTAGTTGGGGTTCGAGAGGTTCGCCGCCCGCACGTAGGCTAAAGGGTTGTGACACGCGATGGCAGGCAGCCCACGTTATGGGCCATCAGCGACCTCCACACCGGTCACACCGGCAACAAGCCCGTCACCGAGTCGCTCTACCCGTCCACACCCGACGACTGGCTGATCGTCGCGGGCGACGTCGGCGAACGCACCGACGAGATCTACTGGGCGCTGGATCTGCTGCGTAAACGATTCGCCAAGGTCATCTGGGTGCCGGGCAATCACGAACTGTGGACCACCGCCCGCGATCCGATGCAGATCTTCGGCAAGGCCCGCTACGACTACCTCGTCAACATCTGCGACGAGATGGGCGTCATCACCCCGGAGCATCCCTTCCCGGTGTGGACCGAAGAGGGCGGCCCGGCGACCATCGTGCCGATGTTCCTGCTCTACGACTACTCATTCCTGCCCGATGGAGCGGCGACCAAGGCGGAAGGCCTGGCGATTGCCCGCGAGCGCAACGTCGTCGGCACCGACGAGTTCCTGCTGTCCGCCGAGCCGTACGCCACGCGTGACGCGTGGTGTCGCGACCGGGTCGCCTCCACACGCAAGCGTCTCGAGGAACTCGACTGGATGACGCCCAACGTCCTGGTGAACCACTTCCCATTGGTCCGCGAACCCTGCGACGCGATGTTCTACCCCGAGTTCGCGATGTGGTGTGGCACCACCGCGACCGCCGATTGGCACACGCGCTACAACGCGATCTGCTCGGTGTACGGGCACCTGCACATTCCGCGCACCACGTGGTACGACGGGGTCCGCCACGAAGAGGTATCCGTCGGATATCCGCGGGAATGGCGCCGCCGCAAGCCATATCGATGGTTGCGGCAGGTGCTGCCGGTCCCGAAGTACGCGCCCGGCTATCTGAACGAGTTCGGTGGACATTTCGAAATCACCCATGAGATGCGCGAGCACGCCGAGAAAGTGCAGCAGCGCATCAAGGCCAGGCAGTCATGACGGTTGCGGCGACCCTGCTCTCGGGTGTGCTGCCCGCCTACGCACAGGCCCTGGCCGCCGCCGAGATGTACACCGACCCACCGGAACTCGCGCCGCTGCCGGAGGAAGAGCCGCTGATCGCGAAGTCGGTAGCCAAGCGGCGTAACGAATTCATCACCGTGCGCTTCTGTGCACGGGAGGCGCTCGGCGAGCTCGGCGTGGCGCCGGTGCCGATTCTCAAGGGGGAGAAGGGCGAACCGTGCTGGCCCGACGGCATCGTCGGCAGCCTCACCCACTGTGCGGGCTTTCGTGGTGCTGCCGTAGGTCGCCGCCGCGACGTTCGATCGGTGGGCATCGACGCCGAGCCACACGACGTGCTCCCCGAAGGTGTGCTCGACGCCGTCAGCCTGCCCGCGGAGCGCGTCGAACTGAAGACGCTGCCGGATGGACTGCACTGGGATCGAATCCTGTTCTGCGCCAAGGAGGCGACCTACAAAGCGTGGTTCCCGGTGACGCGGCGCTGGCTGGGTTTCGAGGACGCGCACATCACGTTCGACGTGGACGCGAGCGGTACCGCGGGTGGGTTCGAGTCGCGGATACTGATCGATCCGTCCGCGCCGTTCGGGGCGCCACTGCAGACGCTGTCGGGCCGCTGGTCGGTGCGCGACGGTTTGGCGCTCACCGCGATCGTCCTATGACCAAACCTGGCATTGTCGTCGTCGATAAGCCGACTGGTATGACGAGCCACGACGTCGTCGGCCGCTGCAGGCGCATCTTCGGCACCCGAAAGGTCGGCCACGCAGGCACTCTGGACCCGATGGCCACGGGCGTACTGGTCGTCGGTATCGAACGGGCCACCAAGATCCTCGGATTGCTGACCGCGACCGACAAGTCGTATGCCGCGACGATCCGGCTGGGCCAGACCACGTCGACCGAGGACGCCGAAGGCGAAATCCTGCAGAGGGTTTCCGCCGCGGGCGTCGCGCGAGAGCAGATCGAGGTCGCGGTGGCCGCGCTGCGCGGCGCGATCGAGCAGGTGCCGTCGGCGGTCAGCGCCATCAAGATCGACGGTCAGCGGGCCTACAAACTGGCCCGCGAAGGGCACACGGTCGAACTGGCGCCGCGCAAGGTCCGCATCGACCGTTTCGACGTGCTCGACGTGCGGCGAGAAGGTGACCTCCTCGATGTCGACGTCGAGGTGGACTGTTCCAGCGGGACATACATCCGCGCGCTGGCGCGAGATGTCGGCGACGCGCTGGACGTCGGCGGCCACCTCACCGCACTGCGGCGCATCCGCGTCGGCCCGTACGGACTCGAGCAGGCCGCGACCCTCGAGGATCTCGCCGAACAACCGCGCCTCTCCTATTCGCTCGACGACGCGTGCCTGATGATGTTCCCGCGCCGCGATCTGAGCGACGACGAAACCGAGGACACCCGCCACGGCAGGCCGCTGAGCCCGGCCGGCATCAGTGGCACGTACGCCGCGACATCATCCGATGGCCGGGTGATCGCGCTGCTCTCCGATGCCGACTCGCGCACCCGCTCGGTGGTGGTGCTGCGACCTGCGACGCTGTAATCGGTTATCCGCGAAGGAAGTCGCAACGGCTACCCGGCCTAGTACCGTGTTGGGCAGCTGGATCGCGATGCCAAGGAGTTGTTGTCTTGATGACTGCGTCGGAGCGCAAGAAACCCAAGAGAGTTGTCATTGGTCGTTCTGCGTCACGGCATGCCTCGCGGGCCGGCATCTCGGCGGTGCTCGGGCTTGCGCTCGCCAACCCGTCGTTACTGATGCGCCTACGACCGACGCTCGACGCGATGATCGCGCGGGCCAGTCCGGTCGTTCCCGGCACGCAGGTGGTCCCCGCCCGCGTGCCTCTGGGTGGCGAGTGGGTGCGCGGTCCCGGCGTCGCCGTTCCGGTCCGCGGCCAGGGACCGGTGATCCTGGTCCTACACGGCAGCGGCTATCTGGCGTGTTCCGCGCGCACGCACCGGGGGTTCGCATCCCATCTGTCAACGCATTCCGGCATCCTCGCCCTCACGGTCAATTACCGTCTCGCGCCCGAGAATCCGTTCCCGGCAGCCGAGGACGATTCGTTCGCCGCCTACCGGTGGCTGCTCGACCGCGGTTACGACCCCGCCAAGGTGGTGCTCGCGGGCGACTCGGCAGGAGGGCACCTCGCGGTGGCAGTGGCGCTGCGCGCCCAGCGGGAAGGCCTTCCCGGCCCGGCTGCGATTTCGCTGTTCGGCCCGCTGATCGACCCGGCGTGTCGCGCGTCCGGTGCCGATCCGAGGAGCCGTAACCAACCGCTCCACCCGAAACTGGCCGCTCGTGCGCTGGCCCTCTATGTCGGCAACCACGATGTCGACGACCCTCGCCTTTGCCTCCTGAACGCGGACCTGTCCGGGCTGCCTCCCATCGAATTGCACTATGGCTCACGGGAGATGATGCGCGCCGACGCAGAGGAGTTCGCCGCGAAGGTACTTGCGTCCGGCGGACGTTGCGACGTCCGCATGTGGCCAGGACTGATGCACGGGTACTGGCTGTGGCCGCGCGATGAACGCGGAGGGCTGACCAGTCTGATGACAGCCGGGCAGTTCCTCGAGGCCGCCGTCGCGTGACCCGCTAGCTGACCACCCAGATCGCTTCTGCCGCAGGGCTTCCCAGATCCACGGTGGTGCCCTTTTCGTGTTCGCCCGAGCCTGCGGACTTCACGGCGACGGAGATCATGCCCGCGAAGTCGCGGCGGGCAAGCACCAGCAACCGGGAATCCAGGCTGATCCCGACGCTGTCGAAGTAGCGCAACATCTCCGGGTCGGCGTCCGAGATGCGGGCGACGACTCCGGTGTCGCCGTCGCGGCACATCGATAGTTGCCGCGCGTCCGGGGTGGGAACATGGCCGTCCGCCGCGGGGATCGGATCACCGTGTGGATCGCGGGTGGGATGACCGAGCTTGGCGTCGATGCGGGCCAGCATGGTGTCGGACACCGCGTGCTCGAGCACCTCGGCCTCGTCGTGCACCTCGTCCCAGCTGTATCCGAGTTCGCGGACGAGGAAGGTCTCCATCAGCCGGTGTCTGCGCACCATCGCCAGCGCGGCCGCCCGGCCCGCGTCGGTCAACGTCACGGCGCCGTACTTCTCGTGGTCGACGAGCCCCTGATCTGCCAGCTTGCGAATGGACTCCGAGGCGGTGCTCGCGGACACGCCGATCCGCTCGGCCAGCATCTTGGTGCTGACTTTTTCGTGTGACCACTCCTGGGCGGTCCAGATCACTTTGAGGTAATCCTGGGCGACCATCGTCAGGTCGCGCGGGTCACCGTTCGGATTCACAGTTACAAAGTTTAGGCAGTCCTCATCTGATCTGGCGATCTAGCGAGGCCGTCGGAGCGTTCGCGCCGTAGGCTTGCGCTGTGCAGCGCTGGCGGGGAAAGGACGAGATCCCGACGGACTGGGGCCGATGTGTCGTCACCATCGGCGTGTTCGACGGTGTTCATCGAGGCCATCAAGAGCTGATCAACCACGCGGTGAAAGCGGGTCGGTCGCGAGGTGTGCCGACCGTGCTGATGACGTTTGACCCGCATCCGATGGAGGTCGTCTTCCCCGGCAGCCATCCCGCCCAGCTGACGACCCTGACCCGGCGCGCCGAGCTGGTCGAGGAAATGGGCATCGACGTGTTCCTGGTGATGCCCTTCACCTCGGACTTCATGAAGCTCACACCCGACCGCTACGTCCACGAACTGCTGGTCGAGAGGCTGCACGTCGTCGAGGTCGTGGTGGGGGAGAACTTCACCTTCGGGAAGAAGGCGGCGGGCAACGTCAGCCTGCTGCGCAAGGCGGGCGATCGATTCGGTTTCGCGGTCGAGGGCATGACGTTGGTATCCGAGGCCTTCGGGGAGACGGCCACCGACCGCGACGAGACGGTCACGTTCTCCTCGACCTACATCCGGTCCTGCGTCGATGCCGGAGACGTCGTCGCCGCCACCGAGGCGCTCGGCCGCCCGCACCGCGTCGAGGGTGTGGTGGTCCGCGGCGACGGCCGCGGCAAGGTGCTGGGCTTTCCCACGGCCAATGTCGCACCGCCGATGTATTCGGCCATTCCCGCCGACGGCGTGTACGCGGCGTGGTTCACGGTGCTCGGCCACGGTCCGATCGTGGGCGAAGTCGTCCCAGGTGAGCGCTATCAGGCCGCGGTGTCGGTGGGCACCAATCCGACGTTCTCGGGCCGCACCCGCACCGTGGAGGCGTTCGTTCTCGACGCGTCGGCCGATCTGTACGGCCAGCACGTGGCCGTCGATTTCGTCGCGCGCATTCGCGGGCAGGAGAAGTTCGCCAAGGTCGAGGACCTGGTCACGGCGATGGGTGCGGACACCGAACGGGCGCGATCCATCCTGGCCGCGCAGTAGACCGGCGATTTCGCAGCTCAGTCGGGTCGCTGCTAGACTCTGCGCCGACCGAGCGTGTGCTGCAGTTCGCGGTGGCCGCGCTTTTGACGGGGACAATCAGCCCCATGTTCGCGGACTGAAAAGATGGAGTTGTTTCGTGGCGCTCACTGCCGAACAGAAAAAGACCATTCTTGGCGAGTACGGCCTGCATGGCACCGATACCGGCTCGCCGGAGGCCCAGGTCGCGCTGCTGACCAAGCGCATCGCCGACCTGACCGAGCATCTGAAGATGCACAAGCACGACCACCACTCACGTCGCGGTCTGCTGCTGCTCGTCGGTCGCCGCCGCCGGCTGCTGAAGTACGTCGCTGCAGTCGACGTGGCGCGCTACCGCTCGTTGATCGAGCGCCTCGGGCTGCGTCGCTGACGCGACGTACGTGCGGAACCTGTCCGCGGTCGTCGCGGCCGCGGTCCTTGCGACCGCCGGTTTGGCCGGATGCTCGCACTCGTCGGCTGCGAACTTGGCGGTCGGTGACTGCCTGAAGACGGGCGGAACCCCCGAACGGCCCGAGGTGACCAAGGTCGCCTGCGGTAGCCGGGAGTCCAATTTCAGGGTGGCGGCCTCGGTCGAAACCAGCGAACAATGCCCGGCGGACGTCGACTCGTACTACTCGATGCGCGGCACCTTCTCGGACAAGACCACCACGATCTGCATGGACGTCGACTGGGTGGTCGGGAACTGCATGAGCATCGACCCGAACAACGACAAGGATCCGGTGCAGGTGGACTGCACCGACTCCGCGGTGCCCAACCGCCAGCGCGCCACCCAGATCCTGAAGGTTGCCAACGTCGACCAGTGCTCCACCGGCGTCGGCTACCCCTACGACGAGCGCGGCTTCACCGTGTGCGTGGAGGACGTGGCCTGAGGGACTCGCGGGATCTCCCGGGGATTTCGGTGCCGTACCTGCTGCAATGTAGGATGGCGGAGTTCGACAGCCGGTTACGGCTCGAATGATTTAGGTGCGGCCCTCGCAGAACCGTGAGCGCCGTTCCCGCGTGTCATATCGAACTGTGTTGGATCAACGAATTGCCTGATCGCGCGGTCTTCGGTAGTGGCTGCCGGGTCTGATACCCGACAGCTTCGATCGATGGCCGTGGCCAAATCGAGGCCGGTGATTCACACACTGTGGCATTGCAAAACAGCTGAACAGTGAAGACTGTGATCCAGAGAGGCCATACGGACAACCATGTCTGTAGTTGAACTTGAAGAAGGCGTGTACGAATCCACCGCCGTCATCGACAACGGGAGCTTCGGCACCCGCACCATCCGTTTTGAGACCGGCCGGCTGGCCAAGCAGGCCGCCGGCGCCGTCGTCGCCTACCTCGACGATGAGACCATGCTCCTGTCGGCCACCACGGCCAGCAAGCAGCCCAAAGACCATTTCGACTTCTTCCCCCTGACGATCGACGTCGAGGAGCGGATGTACGCGGCGGGCCGCATCCCCGGCTCGTTCTTCCGTCGTGAAGGCCGTCCCTCCACGGACGCGATCCTGACCTGCCGCCTGATCGACCGGCCGCTGCGCCCGACCTTCATCTCGGGTCTGCGCAACGAGATCCAGGTCGTCGTCACCATCCTCAGCCTGGATCCCAAGGATCTGTACGACGTGCTGGCCATCAACGCCGCGTCCGCGTCGACCCAGATCTCCGGGATCCCGTTCTCGGGTCCGGTCGGCGGCGTGCGTGTCGCGCTGATCGACGGCCAGTGGGTGGCGTTCCCAACGGTCGAGCAGCTGGAGAACGCCGTGTTCGACATGGTCGTCGCCGGTCGCAAGACCGCCGATGATGTGGCGATCATGATGGTCGAGGCCGAGGCGACCGACAAGGTCATCGAGCTGATCGGCGGCGGCGCGGGCGCGCCGACCGAAGCCGTCGTGGCCGAGGGCCTCGAAGCGGCGAAGCCGTTCATCTCGGCACTGTGCACCGCGCAGGAAGAGCTGGCATCCAAGGCTGCCAAGCCGACCGCCGACTACCCGGTGTTCCCCGAGTACCAGGAGGACGTGTTCTTCGCCGTGTCCTCGGTGGCCACCGACGAGCTGTCCAAGGCGCTGACCATCGCGGGCAAGGAAGAGCGCGACGATCGCACCAACGAGATCAAGGCCGAGGTGCTCGACCGGCTGGCCGAGCAGTACGCCGGCCGCGAGAAGGAGATCGGCGCAGCGTTCCGGTCGCTCACCAAGAAGCTTGTGCGCCAGCGCATCCTGACCGACCACTTCCGCATCGATGGGCGCGGCATCACCGATATCCGGGCGCTGTCGGCCGAGGTCGCCGTCGTACCGCGCGCGCACGGAAGTGCGATCTTCGAGCGCGGCGAAACCCAGATCATGGGTGTCACCACGCTGGACATGGTGAAGATGGCCCAGCAGATCGACTCGCTGGGACCCGAGACCAGCAAGCGGTACATGCACCACTACAACTTCCCGCCCTATTCGACCGGTGAGACCGGACGTGTCGGTTCGCCCAAGCGCCGCGAGATCGGCCACGGCGCCCTGGCCGAGCGGGCGCTGATGCCCGTGCTGCCGTCCATCGAGGAGTTCCCGTACGCGATCCGTCAGGTTTCGGAGGCGTTGAGCTCCAACGGTTCGACGTCGATGGGTTCGGTGTGCGCATCGACGCTGTCGCTGCTGAATGCCGGTGTGCCGCTGAAGGCTCCGGTTGCCGGTATTGCGATGGGTCTGGTGTCTGACGACGTGGAAGTAGAGGGCGGTGGCGTCGAAAGACGCTTCGTCACGCTGACCGACATCCTCGGCGCCGAGGACGCTTTCGGCGACATGGACTTCAAGTGCGCAGGCACCAAGGACTTCGTCACCGCGCTGCAGCTGGACACCAAGCTCGACGGAATCCCGTCGCAGGTGCTGGCCGGAGCGCTGGCGCAGGCCAAGGATGCCCGGATCACCATTCTCGAGGTGATGGCCGAGGCCATCGACGAGCCCGACGAGATGAGCCCGTACGCGCCGCGCATCACCACGATCAAGGTGCCGATCGACAAGATCGGCGAGGTCATCGGGCCCAAGGGCAAGATGATCAACTCGATCACCGAAGAAACCGGTGCATCGATCTCGATCGAGGACGACGGCACCGTGTTCGTCGGCGCGTCCAACGGCGAAGCGGCGCAGGCGGCGATCGACAAGATCAACGCGATCGCCAACCCGCAGCTGCCCAAGATCGGCGAGCGGTTCCTCGGAACCGTGGTCAAGACAACCGATTTCGGAGCGTTCGTGTCGTTGCTGCCCGGCCGGGACGGCTTGGTGCACATCTCCAAGCTGGGCCGCGGCAAGCGGATCGCCAAGGTGGAGGATGTCGTCAAGGTCGGCGACAAGCTGCGCGTGGAGATCGCCGACATCGACAACCGTGGAAAGATCTCGCTGGTCCTCGTCGCCGAAGACGAAGCAGCGGAGGCTCCGTCGGAGACTGCACCAGCAGATGCCGCAGCGGCCACCAACTAGGGCGTTGCGCCGCACCGGACGCGGCGACCAATCATCTGCGGCCGTGCGTCGCACCGTGTTGCCCGGTGGCCTGCGTGTGGTCACCGAGTACATCCCGTCGGTGCATTCCGCATCGGTCGGGGTGTGGGTCGACGTCGGCTCCCGTGATGAGGGACCCAGCGTTGCCGGTGCGGCGCACTTTCTGGAGCACCTGCTGTTCAAGTCCACGCCGACCCGCACCGCGGTCGAGATCGCGCAGGCCGTCGACGCGGTCGGGGGTGAGCTCAACGCTTTCACCTCCCGCGAGCACACCTGCTATTACGCACACGTGCTCGACACCGATCTCGAACTGGCTGTCGACCTGGTTGCGGACGTGGTGCTGCGTGGGCGTTGCGCCGCAGACGATGTCGAGATCGAGCGCGACGTGGTGCTCGAGGAGATCGCCATGCGCGACGACGATCCCGAAGACACCCTCGGCGACGTCTTCCTTTCGGCGATGTTCGGCGCGCATCCTATCGGGCGACCCGTGATCGGCAGCTCGGATTCGATCGCGGCGATGACACGGACACAACTTCATTCGTTCCACATGCGTCGCTATACGCCGGAGCGAATGGTGGTTGCGGTCGCGGGAAACGTGGACCACGACGAGGTGATGGCCCTGGTGCGGGAGCACTTCGGCCCTCGGCTGGTTCGCGGCCGCAAACCCGTGCCCCCGCGCAAGGGGACCGGCCGCGTCACGGGCCGGCCGACACTGCAACTGGTCAACAAGGACGCCGAGCAGACCCATCTGTCGCTCGGTGTCCGGACGCCGGGCAGGCACTGGGAGCATCGCTGGGCGTTGTCGGTGCTCAACACCGCGCTTGGCGGAGGATTGAGTTCGCGGCTGTTCCAACAGATTCGGGAGACACGCGGACTTGCGTACTCGGTCTACTCGACGGTGGACACCTTCGCCGACAGCGGTGCACTGTCGATCTACGCGGCGTGTCTGCCGGAGCGGTTCGAAGAAGTCACCCGGGTGACTGCCGACGTGCTCGGTGCGGTGGCCCGCGACGGCATCACCGAGACCGAATACCGGATCGCGAAGGGTTCAATGCGTGGGGGATTGGTGCTCGGTCTGGAAGACTCCGGTTCCCGGATGAACCGGATCGGCCGCAGCGAGCTGAACTTCGGCACACATCGCAGCATCGCCGACACCCTCGCCAAGATCGAAGCGGTGACACTCGACGAGGTCAACTCCGTCGCGCGCAAACTGCTCACCCGTCCATACGGTGGCGCTGTTCTCGGCCCGCAAACTTCGAAAAGGGCGTTGCCGCAGCCGCTTCGGGCCATGACGCGCTGATCATTTACTGTAGGGACGATGACTCGACTGAGGCGCTCCGGCGCCGACATCCAGCCACTGTCCCGACGGCACGTACTGCTCGGTGGATTGACACTCGCCGCAGTCGCCGCGACCTCACATAATCCTGCACTGGCGCAGCCGCCGTCAGTCGATGCTTCGATCCAAGGCCTGGAGCAAGAGCACAACCGCTCCATCGGGATCTTCGCGACAAACCTGGTGTCCGGCAAGACCGTTGCCCACCGCGCGCAAGATCCCTTTGCGATGTGTTCGACGTTCAAGGGCTACGCCTCGGCGCGCATATTGCAGATGGCCCAGCACGGTGAGCTCTCGATCGAGGACAGGATGTTCGTCGACCCGGAAGGCATTCTGCCCAATTCGCCTGTCACAGAAACACATGCCGGCGGTGAGATGACGCTGGCCGAACTGTGCCAGGCCGCGCTGCAGCAGAGCGACAATGCGGCAGGAAACATCCTGTTGAACAGGATCGGCGGTCCGCAGGCGATCACCGCGTTCGCGCGCAGCATCGGAGACGAACGCACGCGGCTGGATCGATGGGAGACCGAGCTGAACTCGGCGATTCCCGGCGATCTCCGCGACACCAGTACGCCCGAGGCGCTCGGCGGGGGGTACCGCGCGCTGCTCGACGGAAACGTCCTCGCGCCTGCACAACGGAAGGTGCTCGAGGACTGGATGCGCGCCAATCAGACGTCGAGCATGAGGGCCGGGCTACCGCCCGGCTGGACCACCGCCGACAAGACCGGCAGCGGGGACTACGGCAGCACCAACGACGTCGGCATCGCGTACGGACCGGCGGGGCAACGCGTTCTGCTCGCGATCCTCACGCGGTCGCAGGCCGACGATCCGAAGGCCGAGAACATGCGTCCGCTGATCGGCGAGCTGACAGCACTGGTGATGCCGACGCTTCTCGCGTAGAGAAGGACCATGCGTCCGAGCGCGTCGTGTCCGTGTGGGTCGGATGAGCCGTTCGGTCGCTGTTGTCTGCCACTGCACCTCGGCGAACGCCAGGCCGAGACCGCCGAACAACTGATGCGGTCGCGATACAGCGCCTACGCCGCCGACGACCTGGACTACCTCTGGCAGACGTGGCATCCGCGGACGCGGCCCGACGCGCTGACACCGCAGGCCGGATTGACGTGGACCGGTCTGGAGATCGTGGACACCGTGGATGGGAGAACCGGCGACACGTCGGGTGAGGTCGAATTCCATGCGCACTATCTGCAGAACAAGCGAAGCGGGACGCTGCATGAGCGGTCCCGCTTCGCCGTCAGAGCCCGTCGATGGTTTTACGTGGACGGGGAGTTGTTCAGCTGATCCAGGTCAGGCCAGCAGGGCGGCCGGATCGGTGAAGGGCAGATCCAGATCGGCGGCCACCTGCTCGGAGAGCAGCGAACCCTCGTGCGTGGACAAGCCCTTGGCCAGTGCCGGATCGGAGTCGCACGCGGCCTGCCAGCCCTTGTCGGCCAGCTTCAGCACGTACGGCATCGTGGCGTTGGTCAGCGCGTAGGTCGACGTGCGCGGCACCGCACCCGGCATGTTGGCCACGCAGTAGAACACGGTGTCGTGCACCGCGAAGGTGGGGTCGTCATGTGTGGTCGGCCGCGAATCCTCGAAGCAGCCGCCCTGATCGATCGCGATGTCGACGAGCACCGCACCGGACTTCATATGTGCGACGGTCGAATTCGTGACCAGCTTGGGCGCCTTGGCGCCGGGCACCAGCACGGCGCCGATCACCAGGTCCGCCTGCTTGACCGCATCCTCGAGGTCGAGCATGGACGAGTAGCGGGTCTCGATTGCTCCGCTGTTCTCGTTGTCGATCTTGCGCAGCGTGTTGATGTTGACGTCGAAGACCGACACGTGCGCGCCCATGCCCTTGGCGATGCGTGCGGCGTTGTAGCCGGCAACGCCGCCACCGACGACGACGACCTCGGCGGGTGCGACGCCGGGCACGCCGCCCATGAGCACGCCGCGGCCACCGTGGCTGCGCATCAGGTGGTAGGCGCCGACCTGGGCGGCCAGGCGGCCCGCGACCTCGCTCATGGGGGCGAGCAGCGGAAGGGATCCGTCGGCCAATTGGACGGTTTCATAGGCGATCGAGGTCGTGCCCGAAGCGAGCAGTGCGTCGGTGCACGGTTTGGAGGCCGCGAGGTGCAGGTAGGTGAAGAGGGTCTGGCCCTCGCGCATGCGCGAGTACTCGGCCTCGATCGGCTCCTTGACCTTGAGAAGCAGTTCGGCTTCTTCCCAGACCTCGTCGACGCTGTTGACCATCTGAGCGCCTGCGCGCTTGAAATCGTTGTCGGCGATCGCGGACCCCTCGCCCGCACCGGCCTGAACCAGCACCTCATGACCGCGGTGGACCAGCTCGGCGACACCGGCCGGGGTGATGGCGACACGGAACTCGTTGTTCTTGATCTCGGTCGGGATGCCGACGCGCATGATCGCTCCTAAGAATCGGATTTGTTCCCTAAAGTGTGAAGAATCTTCGTTTAGAAGGCAATAAGTATGCGGATAATTCGCTAACATGCGGACATGAGTGAAGAAACATCGATACCGTCGGCGCGTCTCCCGCGTTCGCCGAAGGATGTTCGGGGCGTGGACCTCGATGAGGTGGATCGGCGGATCCTTCTCACGCTGCACGCCGACGCCCGCATCTCCAACAGCGCACTGGCCGAGGTGGTCGGCATCGCCCCGTCGACCTGTCACGTCAGGCTGAGGCGGCTGCAGGACATCGGGGTGATCCGCGGCTTCTACGCCGACATCGATCCGGCGGCGATCGGCCTGACCCTCCAGGCGATGATCTCGGTGAGCCTGCAATCCAGCGCCCGCGGCAAGATCCACAGCTTCATCGACCAGATCAGACGCAAACCTCAGGTGATGGACGTCTACTTCCTGGCCGGTGCCGAGGACTTCATCCTGCATGTCGCTGCGCGCGACACCGACGACCTGCGCTCGTTCGTCGTGGAGAACCTCAACGCCGACACCGACGTGGCGGGCACCCAGACGTCGTTGATATTCGAGCACCTGCGGGGCGCCTCCCCGTTATAGACGGTCGGGCTGAGGCCACCAACTAGGGTTGCCCCCATGCGAGTCGGAGTCCTGGGGGCCAAAGGCAAGGTCGGCGCGACGATGGTTGCGGCGGTCGAGGATGCCGAGGACCTGACGTTCTCCGCGGGGGTCGACGACGGCGATCCGCTGAGTCAACTGGTCGATTCGCGGACCGAGGTCGTCATCGACTTCACCCATCCCGATGTCGTGATGGACAACTTGAGGTTCCTGATCGACAACGGGATCCACGCTGTCGTCGGCACCACCGGATTCACCGACGAGCGGGTGAGCCAGGTCCGGGAGTGGCTGGCCGACAAGCCGGATGCCGCGGTGCTCATAGCGCCCAATTTCGCGATCGGCGCGGTCCTGTCGATGCATTTCGCGCAACAGGCCGCCCGGTTCTTCGAATCCGTCGAAGTCATCGAACTGCATCACCCGCACAAGGCCGACGCGCCGTCGGGGACGGCGACCCGCACCGCCCGTCTGATCGCTGAGGCGCGCAAAGAACTTCCGCCCAATCCCGACGCGACCAGCACGGGCCTCGACGGCGCCCGGGGCGCCGACGTCGACGGGATCCCGGTGCACTCGGTGCGGTTGGCCGGACTCGTCGCGCACCAGGAGGTGCTCTTCGGCACGCTCGGCGAAACGTTGACGATCCGGCACGACAGCTTCGACCGCACATCCTTCGTTCCGGGCGTCCTTCTTGCGGTACGCAAGGTGGCCGAGCGTCCCGGCCTCACCGTGGGTATCGAGCCGCTGCTCGACCTCTGATGAGCCAGAGATCGCAGGCGCTGCGCATTCAGCTGCTGATCGGCTTCATGTGCGTCGCACTGATCGTCTACTTCGTTCTGCTCGGCCGGATCGCCATGGCGTTCATCACTTCTGGCGAAGCCGCCGCGATCGGCCTCGGTCTGGCGCTGATGATCATGCCGTTGATCGGCATATGGGTCATGGTGGCCACGTTGCGGGCGGGGCTCACGCATCAGCGGCTGGGCAGGATCGTCAAGGACGAGGGAATGGCACTGGACGTCAACTCGCTGCCGCGGATGGCGTCGGGGCGAATCGAGCGCGACGCCGCCGACGCGCTCTTCGCGACGGTGCGCGAGGAACTGGAGAACGACCCGGACAACTGGCGACGCTGGTATCGGCTGGCGCGTGCCTACGACTACGCGGGCGATCGCAGCCGCGCGCGCGAAGCCATGAAGAAGGCGGTCGAGATGGAGGAGCGCTCGTGAACAATCCATCGAATAAGACCCTGCTGATCGTCCATCACACGCCGTCGCCGCATACGCAGGAGATGTTCGAGGCGGTCGTGGCCGGGGCCACCGATCCCGACATCGAGGGCGTGGAGGTCGTCCGCCGACCGGCGCTCACGGTGTCACCCGTCGAGATGCTGGAGGCCGACGGCTACGTGCTAGGCACTCCGGCGAATCTGGGCTATATCAGCGGTGCCCTGAAGCACGCCTTCGACTGCGCCTATTACCAACTTATCGACTCCACGAAGGGGCGGCCTTTCGGCCTGTACCTCCACGGTAACGAGGGCACCGAGGGAGCCGAGCGTGCCGTGGACGGGATCACCGGCGGGCTGGGATGGGTGAAGGCCGCCGAATATGTTGTGGTGGCGGGCAAGCCGAGCAAGGCCGACCTGGAGGCGTGCTGGGAGCTCGGCGCCACGGTCGCGGCGCAGTTGATGGGGTAGCCGAAGACACTCCGGTGGCCATGGTGGCGAACTACTATTGCCCCTCGACACGAGGACGGAAGCGATGGTGGCGGCAACGAATTTCGCACTGCTACACGGGGGTGGGCAGGGCAGCTGGCTGTGGGACGACGTGATCAGCCTGCTGTCGGCATCCGCAGATACCGACTGCATCGCGCTCGACGTGCCGGGGTGTGGTGCCAAGCGTGGCCGCGATACATCCTCAATCGAATTCGACGACATAGCCAGGGAACTCGTCGACGACATCGATGCAGCGGGTATGTGTGACGTCGTGTTGGTCGGACATTCGCAGGCGGGCATGGCGATTCCCCGCATGGTCGAGATCGCGCCGGCGATGTTCGGCAGGATCGTCTATGTAGCATGTTCTGCACCGCCGCCCGGAACCAGCGTTCTGGAATTGATGGGCAATTGCGCACATGGCGAGCGGGAGGACAATGTTGGATTCCCCCTCGATCCGAACACGACATCGCTCGAAGAGCGCTTCGCGGTCATGTTCTGCAACGACATGTCGGCACCCGATCGCGAGGCGTTCCTCGCGAAGCTGGGGCACGACAATTGGCCGTTGAGCTCCTACTTCTACAGTGACTGGCGTTACGACCATCTGGCGGCCGTCAAGTCGACATACGTAGTGTGCGAACAGGATATGAGCCTGCCGCCGGCGTGGCAGGAACGTTTCGCCGAGACGCTGCGGGTAGACAGGGTGGTCCGGATCGACGCGGGCCATCAGGCGATGACCACACGACCGCAGGAGCTCGCCACCGCGTTGCTCGCCGAGACGCAAGCCTGACCGACGGAGGAGACACATGCCTGGGATTGCCGAACTCGCTATGGGCGCCGCGCCGATCGCCGGCGGGGCCCTGCTGGGCGCCGCTGCCGGCAGCTTCAAGGGGCCCGACGTTCGCGCCATGATCGCCAAGGACATGGACCTGCTCGAACGGATCCCCGATGACAGGCCGGAGCTGAAAGCCCGCCTGGAAGCGAGTATCAACGAGCGCATCGCCGATCTGATCGAGGGAACCGAGCGGTCGCGCGCATTGCGCGAAGCCGCGATGTCCTACGCCGGAAACTGGCGCGACATCGTGGTGTTCCTCTGCGCGATCCTCTTCACGATCGTGTGGTGGAACGTCAGCCACAGCCGATCGAACTGGCTGGTGATGTTCATCGCGATGATCATCTTGTCGATCCTCGCCGGCATCTACGCGGGCCGGGGGGTTGCGCGCGCAATCGGCACGTTCCTCCACCGAAACGACCACGATTCTCAGTAGGTGCGATTGAGCTCCGCTATGCACCAACCTGTTTGAGCATCAACGTTAGTTGTTGCTTGGTGGTGGTTGTGGTTCGAAGGGCGTGTACCACCACCAGTCGGCGCGTTCGCCGGTCGGTCCTCGGTAGGGCGCGACGTCGGGTGGGGCTCGATTGGGTGATCGGGCAAGCGATCCGGTGCTGAGTTCGCGTCCCGCGCTGTCGGTGACGGTGATGTCGGGTGCGGGTCCGGTGATGGTGATGGCCCCGCGGTGGTGGCACCGATGGTGATAAGGGCACAGCAGCACCAGGTTGTCCAGGTCGGTGGGGCCGCCGTCTTCCCAGTGCCGGATGTGGTGGGCGTGTAGACCGCGGGTCGCTGTGCAGCCGGGCACCGCACAGGTGCAGTGGCGGTATTCGAGGGCGCGGCGTAGTCGGCGGTTGATGGTGCGGGCGGTCCGTCCGGCGCCTAGGGGTTGACCGTCGCGCTCGAACCACAGCTCGCAGGTGGCATCGCAGGTCAGGTATTGGCGGTCGTGGTCGGCGAGCAGCGGCCCCAGATGCAGGGAGGCGGTCTTGTCCTTGACGTCGAGGTGCACGACGACGGTGGTGTGCTGTCCGTGCGGGCGGCGGGTGACGTCGGCGTCCCATCCCGATTTCACCAGACTCATGAACGCCTCACCCCTGGTAGGAAACGGCGGCCGGTGTTGTGCGGGCAGGGTGTCGTCGCGGTCGCGGTCGCGTTGGTGTTGGGCGATCGCGGCATCCAGATGTGACTGCACGGCGGCGTCGAAGGTCGCCGTGTCGAGGTGGGACAGTTGAATCTTCCAGTAGGTGTACTGCTCGTCGCTGTGGGTCTTGGTGATCGAGGGCGGCAGCTCGGGCTCGGGTTCGGGTTCCCGATCAGGGTTGGGTTCACGCCACGGATCGGGTTCGGGGTCCAGGGGTGGTTCGAGTTTGAGGGCGGTGTTGAGCTGACTGACGGTGGTGACCTCGGCCAGCGCGGCATAGTGGGCGTCGGATCCGTTGGCGGCCTTCTTCGCGATCGTCCCGACCTGATCCAGTGACAGCCGGCCCTCGCGCATCCCGGCCGCACACAGAGGAAACGCCGGAAGTCGATGCGCGATGGCGGCGATGGTGTTGGCGTTGGCCGTCGAGGACCCGGTCTTCCAGGCCACCAGCGCCGCGATCGATCGCGCCCCGGTCATGCTGACCAGATTGTCGTGGTCCATCTCGGCGACGAGTTCCACGATGCGTGCATCGATGGCATTGCGCTGACCCATCAAGTCGCCCAGTTCCTCGAAACACGCATCGAGACGATCAACCCGACTCAAAGCGGGAACGTCGATCGATGCGGTCGAAGACATGACCCCATCAAAGCATCGGGGTCCGACAAGTTCCGGCGGTCAAACCTCAGTAGTGGTAGGTGTCTGACGGTGCCGGAATATGCGCCGGTTCGTCGACGTCGTCGAATTCCGTCACCTCGATGCCGTAGGAGCGGGCGAGGTCGAGAATCTTGTTGGCCCTGGCGATGCGCGGTAGATCGGAGCCGTTGCGGATCTCGCCGCCGTCACGCTCGAACTCGGTGAAAAACTCCTTGGCCCAACTGATTTCCTCGGGGGACGGTGACAGCCCCTCGTTCACCGTCGGACACTGGTCGGGTGTCAGGCAAATCTTTCCCGTCATGCCGAACTCGGCGGATACCGCTGTCGCCTCGCTCAGCTTCAGCGCACTCGAGCCGACCGTCGGGCCGTCGATCGCACTGGGCAGGTGCGCCGCCTTCGCCGCGATCGTGAACCGCGAACGCGCGTAGGCCAGCGTCGTGGGGTTGTCCCCGAAACCGGTGTCACGCCGGAAGTCGCCGATTCCGAAGGCCAGCCGGAACGTGCCCTTGGTGGCGGCGATCTCGGTGATGCGCTCCAGACCGCGTGCCGTCTCCACCAGTGCGACGATGGGCACGTTCGGCAGCCGCTTCGCGGTTTCCGTCACGTGGTCGACGGACTCCACCATCGCGAGCATCACGCCGCCGATGGACGTCTTACCCAATGCATCGAGGTCGTCGGCCCACCAGCGTGTGCCGAATCCGTTGACTCGGACCCAGTCACTGTTTCCCTCGCCAAGCCACCGGATGACGTTGTCGCGTGCCTCCGTTTTGTCCTTCGGGGCGACGGCATCCTCGATGTCGAGGACGACGATGTCGGCGCGGGATGCCGTCGCGGGCGCGAAGCGGTCGTACTGCGCGCCGTTGACCAGCAGCCAACTGCGTGCGAGTACCGGGTCGATACGCGATCCCTCGCCGGAATCCGGTTGCTCTGAGGTCGGCTGGTCGCTCATCCGTTCATGGTTGCGCACCGGCCGTCTGTGGCGTTACGCGGGGTCAGCCGAGGTGGACGCCGAAGAACGACTCCATGGCGTCCCAGTGCCGTTGCGCCGCCGCGGGGTCATAGGGGGCGTTGTCGGGAACGGCGAAGCCGTGACCCGCCCCGTACCACTCGATGGTGTACTCGACACCCGCCGCCGTGAGCGCCTTCGCCAGTTTTTCGGCCGCATCGGTGGTGAACGAGGCGTCGTTCTCGGCGCCGCCCACATAGACGGCGGCCTTCATTTGATCGGCGAGAAGATGCGGGCTGCCCGGATCGTCGGCCGCTAGGCCGCCGCCGTGGAACGACATCGCCGCGGCAACGCGTTCCGGGAGTCGGCCCGCGACCACCAGGGACGTCCGCCCGCCCATGCAGTAGCCGGTGGTGCCGAATGCTTCGCCGCTGATCTCGGGCCGAGACACGAGATAGTCGAAGAACGCACCTGCGTCGGTGGCCATGATGTCCGGCGTGACCTTCGAGATCATCGAGAAGAGCCGTTTGCGCTCGCCCTCGTCGTTGAACACCGACGCCATCTCGAAGGGCGCCCAATCACCGTCGCGGTAGTACACGTCGGGGACCAGAACGGCGTAGCCGTAGGAGGCCAACTGGTCGCCCATGTCGCGGAACGTCTGGCGCACGCCGCCGGCGTCGGGGTACATGACGACTCCGGGCCACGGCCCGTCGCCCTCGGGGGTGTGCAGGGTGACCGGGCAGGTGCCGTCGGCCGTGGTGATGCTGTCGGTGATGATCGGCATGGCTTTCGTTCTACTCCTGTCCTCTGGACGTAAGCTGACCGAGTGCCGGTCACAGGGTCTATAAGCACGCCGTACGAAGACCTCCTTCGCCTCGTACTCGAGCGCGGAACCCCGAAATCCGACCGCACCGGCACGGGTACCCGCAGCCTGTTCGGCCATCAGATGCGCTACGACCTGACGGCCGGATTTCCGCTGCTGACGACCAAGAAGGTGCACACCAAGTCGATCGTCTACGAGCTGCTGTGGTTCCTGCGCGGCGACTCGAACGTTCGCTGGCTACAGGAGCACGGCGTCACGATCTGGGACGAATGGGCCTCTGACACAGGCGATCTCGGTCCGGTATACGGCGTGCAGTGGCGGTCGTGGCCGACGCCGTCCGGTGACCACATCGACCAGATCAGCGCGGCACTGGAGTTGCTCAAGACCGACCCGGATTCGCGACGCAACATCGTCTCGGCCTGGAATGTCGGCGAGATCCCCCAAATGGCGCTCCCGCCGTGTCACGCGTTTTTTCAGTTCTACGTGGCCGACGGCCGGCTGAGCTGCCAGTTGTACCAGCGCAGCGCCGACCTCTTCCTCGGCGTGCCGTTCAACATCGCCAGCTACGCGCTGCTGACCCACATGATGGCGGCACAGGCCGGCCTCGAGGTGGGCGACTTCGTCTGGACCGGCGGCGACTGCCACATCTACGACAATCACATCGAACAGGTCACCGAGCAGCTGAGCCGGGATCCGCGTCCGTACCCGGAACTCGTTCTGGCGCCGCGTGATTCGATCTTCGACTACACCTACGACGACGTCGTGATCAAGAACTACGACCCGCACCCGGCGATCAAGGCGCCCGTCGCCGTATGACGACGGTGGGGCTCATCTGGGCCCAATCGAGCAGTGGCGTGATCGGCCGCGCCGGCGGCATCCCGTGGCGGCTGCCAGAGGACCAGGCCAGATTCAAAGAGCTCACGATGGGACGCACCGTCGTGATGGGGCGGCTGACCTGGGAGTCGCTGCCCGCGAAGGTGCGACCGTTGCCCGGCCGGAAAAATGTCGTACTGACGCGGCAAGCTGACTACATGGCCGACGGTGCGCACGTGGTTCCCCTGCTTCAGGACGCTCTGACCGACGACATCACCTGGGTGATCGGCGGTGAGCAGATCTATACGCTCGCGCTGCCGCTTGCCACGCGGTGCGAGGTCACCGAGGTCGAGATCGACCTGCCCCGCGATGACGGCGATGCGGTGGCACCCACGCTGGATGAACATTGGATAGGCACCCAAGGGGACTGGCTGACCAGCACCTCGGGTTTGCGCTACCGGTTCTTCAGCTACGTCCGCCCGTGAGCAGGCTGACCACCGCGCAGGCCCGCCGCATCGCCGTCGCGGCGCAGGGCTTCACGGAGGCACCGCCGAGCGGGGCGGTGACGCGCGCCCATCTGCGTCGGCTGGTGTCGCGGATCCAAGTGCTGCAACTGGACTCGGTGTCGGTCGCGGTGCGGGCCCACTATGCGCCGGTGTTCAGTCGGCTCGGCCCCTACGACCGCGACGTACTGGATCGTGCGGCGTGGAGTCACACCGCACGCTCCCCGCGGCTGCTCGTCGAATACTGGGCGCACGAGGCCGCGCTGATGGCCGTGGACGATTGGCCCCTGCTGCGCTGGCGGATGCGGGAGTACGCCGACGGCCGTTGGGGAAAAGAGATCGTCAAGAAGAACCGGCGGCTTGCCGACGACGTCGTCGCCGCGATCGCGGAACTCGGACCGTCGACCGCCGGACAGATCGAGGCACACCTGGGGTCCGAACAGCGCGGCCGCAAAGGGCCGTGGTGGGACCGCAGCGACACCAAATGGGTGACGGAGGCGTTGTGGTCGTCGGGCGTGCTGACGACGGCCACCCGTATCGGATTCGCCCGCCACTACGACCTCACGGAGCGGGTGTTGCCGCCCGAGGTGGTCGCCAGGCAGGTCGACGACGATGAGGCGGTCCGTGAGCTGTCGTTGCGTGCCGCCGGTGCGCTCGGTATCGGGACCGAAGCCGACATCCGTGACTATTTCCGGCTCAGCCCGAAGCAGAGCAAGCCGGCGGTCGCGAAGCTGGTGGCCGACGGCGTATTGGAGACCGTCGACGTCGACGGATGGGCGGCCCCGGCCTATATGCCTGCGGGCCAGAAGATTCCTCGGCGCGACCGTGGCACCGCGTTGTTGTGCCCTTTCGATCCGCTGATCTTCTTCCGCCCGCGCATGGAGCGGGTGTTCCAATTCCATTACCGCATAGAGATTTACACTCCCGCGCCCAAGCGCCGGTTCGGGTACTACGTGTGGCCGTTCCTGCTCGACGGCAGGCTCGTCGGGCGGGTCGACCTGAAGGCAGATCGTGCGCAGGGGGCGCTGAACGTCGTCGGCGCATTCGCCGAAGAGGGGGAGCAACCGTCGCGGGTCGCGGCGGCGCTGGCTCCGGAGTTGCAGAAGATGGCGACGTGGCTGGGGCTGAGCGACGTGAGAGTGGGGCGGCGGGGCGACCTGGTGGCCGATCTGCGTCGAGCGTGTCGTTGATCGACCGGCCTACAGGCGCCGTACGTCCAATGGCGTTTCGCCATCAGCGTCCACGTGGTAGGCCCCGGCGCCATCCTTTTCGCTGACCGCCTCGACGAAGTCGCTACCGCGGTACAGCACTCCCACGCCGTCGTCGGTGGCGTACCCGGGAGGCAGCGTGCCGTCGGCGATCAGTCGCTGAAACAGCGGGCGTCGTTGAGGTTCCGAGTCGTAGTGCACGCCGTTGGAGTAGGGGACGAAACCGAGTCCGTCGGTGACCGGCCGCAATGTCGGTCCGAATGAATCGGTGGTTCCGCCGGTATGCCAGCAGATCGATCCGGCGGATACGCCGGTAAGCACGACCCCGGCTTCCCACGCGGCCCGCATGGCGTCGCCTACTTCGTGTAACCGCCACATGGCCAACAGCCCGGCCACACTTCCGCCGCACACCCACACCACATCCTGATCGAGCAGCAGAGCGGGGATGTCCTCGACGTTCGGCATCGGAAACAGAACGAGTTCGGAGCTGTGCCACCCCAGCGCACCGGCAGCCGCGAACAGACTGTGCCGCATCGACGGGTCGTCACCAATTGCCGTAGCCACAAAGCAGACCCGCGGGGCGCGGCCGGTCACCCCGGACAGGTCCACGGCGTACTGGCTGAGCGCGCTGAGCTCCCACCGGATGCGTTGGCCTGGCCGCAGGCCGCCGCTGGTGGCAAGAATGGTCGGAGCGTCGGCGGGCACGTGAAGAATCTAGTCGAACGGAATGTCGTTGTTGCCCTTGGAATCCTGATAGGTCGCGGACAGCGCCGCGTAGACATCGCGGATCCGCTGGTCCTGCTCACGCAGCTCGGTGCGGAGCGGCTCGGGTTCGGCTTCGACGAGGTCGCCGATCGAATGGCAGGTCCAAAACGCATTCGTGCGGCGGTAATTGCCGTCGTCGATCCCGAAGACCTCTTCGAGGATCGTCAGGTCATGTGGGATGCCGAACGCGTCCCGGGAGTCCTCGTATGTGAAGAAGTAGTAGAAGTTGTCGAATCCTGCCCACGTGATGGCCGACAGGCACAAGGGGCACGGCTCGTGTGTGGACAGAAACATCAGGTCGCGAGTCGGGGGACGGTCCGGCAACTCGTAGAACTGGTTCAGGGTGCTGATCTCGCCGTGCAACAGCGGATTGTCCGTCTCGCTGTTCGTCCCGGCGAGGACGAGGGACATCTCGGACTTGCGCAGCAGTGCCGCCCCGAACACCTTGTTGCCCGCCGCCACACCGCGCTCGGTCATCGGCAGGATGTCGAATTCCAAGACGTCGAGGAGACGGGATGCAACTGGCTGCGCTGCCATGGCGCCACCCTAATGCGGATGGAGCCGGAGTGTCAGACGCAGTCGGCGCACACCAACTGGTTGCCCGACTGCAGGGCGAGCCGGTTGCGGTGTTGCACCAGGAAGCAACTTGAGCACGTGAATTCGTTGGCCTGCTTCGGGATCACCCGAACGGTGAGCTCCTCACCGGTCAGATCCATATCGGGCAGGTCGATCGCGTCCACCGCGTCCCCGTCGTCGACGTCGAGCACGGCCACGTCGACCTGCTCGCGTCTGCGGCTCGCGAGATCCTCGAGAGACTGATCGCCGGCGTCATCGGCGTTCTGGGTGCGAGGTGCGTCGTAATCTGTGGGCATTGGCCCCACTCCCTCCAAGTTCGGTGCTGCGTTTAACGCCGCCCGAGGACCGCATAATTCCCCTCCGACACCACGTCCAAACGCGTGCGTCAGTAATCAATGCCAAAGGGCGCCCACGCTAGGGTGAGCCGTGGCCGAGATCGCGCCGCTGCACGTGCAGCTGATCGCCAAGACGGAGTTCCTGCCGCCCTCGGGCGTGTCATGGAGCACCGATGCCGACGGCGGACCCGCACTGGTCGAATTCGCCGGGCGTGCGTGCTATCAGAGCTGGTCAAAGCCAAATCCGCGGACTGCGACCAATGCCGCCTTCGTGCGGCACATCATCGACGTCGGCCATTTCTCGGTGCTTGAACACGCGTCGGTGTCGTTCTACATCACCGGGATCTCGCGGTCGGCCACTCACGAGCTGATCCGGCACCGCCATTTCTCCTATTCACAGCTGTCGCAGCGCTACGTGCCCGAGGACGACTCGGAGGTCGTCCTGCCTCCGGGCATGGAGGACGACCCCGAGCTCGCGGAGATCTTCACCGCCGCCGCCGACGCCAGCCGGGCGGCGTATACGGAATTGCTCGGCAGGCTCGAAGCGAAACTGGGCGGTGAGCCCGGAGACAGGTCAGCCGTACTGCGACGTAAGCAGGCCAGACAGGCCGCCCGTGCGGTGTTGCCGAACGCCACCGAAACCCGCATCGTCGTCACCGGCAACTATCGCGCGTGGCGGCATTTCGTCGCGATGCGGGCCAGCGAACACGCCGACGTGGAGATTCGCAGGCTCGCCATCGAATGTCTGCGCCAGCTGATCCACGTCGCACCGCAGGCGTTCTCGGACTTCGAGATCTATGCGCTGGCTGACGGCACAGAGGTGGCAACCAGCCCGCTAGCCACAGAAGCGTGAGGCCGAGCGAGTAATCTGCTGTGCGTGAGCAATGGCGGATTTGACGTGACGGCCCAGTTGGGCACCGTGCTGACCGCGATGGCCACGCCGTTCAAGCCCGACGGCTCCCTGGACTCCGAGGCGGCGGCCCGGCTGGCGATCCGTCTCGTCGATTCGGGCTGCGACGGCTTGGTGTTATCGGGTACCACCGGTGAATCGCCGACGACGACGGACGGCGAGAAGCTGACGCTCCTGCGGGCGGTGCTGGACGCGGTGGGGGATCGTGCCCGCATCATCGCCGGTGTAGGCACCTACGACACCGCGCACAGCATCGAGCTCGCCATGGCGTCGCAGGGCGAAGGTGCGCATGGCCTGCTGGTGGTGACGCCGTACTACTCGCGCCCGCCGCAGGCCGGACTCATCGAGCATTTCACCGCCATCGCCGATGCCACGCCACTACCCGTGGTGCTTTATGACATTCCGCCGCGGTCGTCCATTCCGATCGAGTGGGACACCATCCGGACGCTGGCGCGGCACCCCAACATCGTGGCGATCAAGGATGCCAAGGGCGATCTACACGGCGGCGGGCAGATCATCGCCGAGACGGGCCTGGCCTACTACTCGGGCGACGACGCGCTGAATCTGCCGTGGCTGGCGATGGGCGCTGTCGGCTTCATCAGCGTGTGGGGACATATGGCCGCGAGTCAGCTGCGGGACATGTTGTCGGCGTTCAACTCCGGTGACGTCGCCACGGCGCGCAAGATCAACGTCACACTCGGACCGCTGGCCGAGGCACAGGCACGGCTGGGCGGTGTGACGTTGGCCAAGGAGGGTCTGAGACTGCTGGGCTTCGAGGCCGGTGATCCGCGGCTGCCGCAGATTCCGGCCTCGTCGGAGGCTATCGATGCGCTGGCCGCGGATATGCGGGCCGCCACGGTGCTGCGCTAGTGAACGAAGAACTCGCGCCACCGGGGCCACTGGCCCCAGAGGGACTGCGGGTCACAGCGCTCGGTGGCATCAGCGAAATCGGCCGCAACATGACGGTTTTCGAGCATCTGGGCCGGCTGCTGATCGTGGACTGCGGGGTGTTGTTCCCGACTCACGATGAGCCCGGTGTCGACCTGATCCTTCCCGATCTGCGCCTAGTCCAGGATCGCCTCGACGACGTGGAAGCGCTCGTGGTCACCCACGCGCACGAAGACCACATCGGTGCCATCCCATACCTGCTCAAAATGCGCCCCGACATTCCGGTGGTCGGTTCGAAGTTCACGCTGGCGCTGGTCAACGAGAAATGCCGCGAACACCGCATCAAGCCGGTGTTCGAGGAGGTGGACGAGGGACAGAGCTCGACGCACGGCGTGTTCGAATGCGAGTACTTCGCCGTCAACCATTCCATTCCGGGCTGTTTGGCCATCGCGATCCACACCGGCGCGGGCACCGTGCTGCACACCGGCGACATCAAGCTCGACCAGTCTCCGCCCGACGGCAGGCCGACCGACCTGCCGGGTATGTCGCGGCTCGGTGACTCCGGAGTGGACCTGTTCCTGTGTGATTCGACGAATTCCGAGATTCCCGGTGTCGGTCCCTCGGAGAGCGAGATCGGCCCGAACATCCACCGGCTGATGCGCGGGGCGCAAGGGCGGGTCATCGTGGCCTGCTTCGCATCGAATGTCGGCCGTGTGCAACAGATCATCGATGCGTCAGTCGCGCTGGGGCGCAAGGTGTCGTTCGTGGGCCGATCCATGGTCCGCAACATGGGCATCGCCAAGGAACTCGGCTATATAACCCTCAACAACGACGACGACATCATCGACATCGGTGCCGCCGAGATGCTGGCTCCCGAGCGAGTGGTGCTCGTGACGACCGGCACCCAGGGCGAGACCATGGCCGCGCTGTCGCGGATGTCGCGCGGTGAGCACCGCAGCATCACGCTGACGTCGGGTGATCTCATCATCATGTCGTCCTCCCAGATACCGGGCAACGAGGAGGCGATCTTCGGCGTCCTGGATGCGTTGGCGAAGATCGGTGCGCGTGTCGTGACGAATGCGCAAGTGCGCGTACATGTCTCCGGGCATGCCTACGCCGGGGAGCTGCTGTTTCTGTACAACGGCGTGCGGCCACGCAACGTGATGCCCGTGCACGGCACCTGGCGGATGCTGCGGGCCAATGCCGCGCTGGCGGCGCGCACCGGGGTGCCGGAGGAGAACATCGTGCTGGCGGAGAACGGCGTCAGCGTCGATCTGGTGGCGGGCCGGGCATCAATAGCCGGCGCGGTGTCGACGGGCAAGATGTTCGTCGACGGGCTTGTCACCGGCGACGTCGGCGAAACGGTGGTCGGTGAACGGCTGACGCTGTCTTCGGGGTTCATCGGGGTGACGGTGGTGCTGCGAAGCGGCACCGGCAAGCTGGCGTCTCCACCGCTCCTGCACTCGCGCGGTTTCTCCGAGGATCCAAAGGCGCTGGAACCCGCCACCCGTAAAGTGCAGGAAGCGCTGGAAGCCCTTGCCGCGGAACGGGTCACCGACGTCGCCCGGATCGCCCAGGCCGTACGACGTGCGGTCGGAAAATGGGTCGGCGAGTCCTACCGCCGCCAGCCGATGATCGTGCCCACGGTCATCGAGATCTAGCCGCGGTCAGGTCTTCTCGGCGTAGGCCGTCCATTCGAGCTGCGACGCGCCCAGACTACGGCCTGCCGGCTCGACGTAGTGACGCAGAAAATACTGCGGCCCCGCCTGTTCGATCAGTCGCCATCCGTACTGCGCTACGACTCCTGCGACCTCGTCGGGGTCCAGTCCGAACTTCCACACCTGCTGCTTCTCGCGGAACCTGCGGTACGCCGACCGGGCGCCGTACATGTTCGTACCGTCGATGAAGTCCCGTCGCACGTACGTGAACACCAACCGGCTGCCCGGGGCAGCGCCCCGCAGGAACTCGAAGGTGGCGTGCACCGCATCGGCAGTCAGGTACTGCGTCACGCCTTCCCAGATGAAGAAGGTCCGGTCGTCGCCGCGAAGTCCGGTCTTCGCCAGTGCGTCAGCGAGATCGTCGCGCTCGAAGTCGACCGCCACCAACCGAACCGACGGGGGCGCATGGCCCAGCACCCGGCGGACGACGCCTTTCTTGCGTTCGGTGTTCACCGACTGGTCGACCTCGAACACCGGGATGTCGGATCGCCGGGCGAGGCGATATGGCCGGGTGTCCATACCGGCTCCGAGGATGACCACCGCATCGATTTCCGGCAACGCGTCGTCGAGTTTCTCGTCGATGAAGCGCTTTCGGCAGGCCAGATTCACCCACAGCCCCGGACCTGCTCGCTCCGATGCCCCGATCATGAAACGTCGGAGAAGGCCAAGTCGGGTCGCACGCACAAGCACACGCAGTCCGGTGGGCAGAAATTTCGCGGCCAGGTCGTCGTGCACCAAACGGTGATCCGGTGGTTCGTGCTGCTCGACGGCAGCGAGCATGATCGGGCCGAAAGCGGTTTGCGCGGCGGGGTTCTGCACCATCAGCGCTTGACGACAGCGCCTGCGTCCACGGGCAGCGTCACGCCGGTCACGTACCGTGCGTCATCCGAAACCAGCCACGCCACCGCGTTCGCGATGTCCTCAGGCTCGACCGCAGGCACCGGCAGCGCGTTTCCCGCGGCCCGGGTCCCCATTTGTTGCAGCCAGGTGCGGACGAAGTCGTTGTCGATCATCGGCGTGTTCACGCCGGTCGGGTGGATCGAATTCACGCGGATACTGTGTTCGGCAAGGATATTCGCATACTGGCGCATCAGCCCGACGATGCCGTGCTTCGCCGCTGTGTAGCCCATTGCACCCGGGTCCGAGCTGACCATGGCGACCAGTCCTGCGACGGAGCTGATCAGAACAATCGATCCACCGTCACCCTGTTCGACCAGCGTCGGGATCGCGACCTCGGCCGTGTGGAACGTGCCGGTCAGATTGACGTCGACGACGTCGCGCCAGCCGGCTTCACCGGTTGCCATCGGCGCGATGCCGGCGTTGGCGATCACGATGTCGAGACGGCCGAGTTCGTCGATCCCCGCCTGCAGTGCGCTCTGCAGTCCTTCCCGATCTCGAACATCGGCCTGCTGCGCGACGATTCGCGCGCCGGTGTCCTCGACCAGCTTGACCGTGAGCGCCAGGTCGTCAGGCGTCGCCAGGGGATAGGGCACCGACGCGATCTGGTCGCAGATGTCGACCGCGATGATGCTCGCGCCGTCGGAGGCAAGCCGGACCGCTTCGGCGCGGCCTTGACCGCGGGCGGCCCCGGTGATGAAGGCGACTTTGCCGTCGAGGGCACCCATTACGGACGCAGTGCACCCTTCGCGGGATCTCCTGCGACGACCGGCTGCAGCATCTTGATGTCGGGTGCGCCGTCGAGGTGCTCGCCGACAGTGCCAAACAGTGTCGCGACCGCGGGCGCCTGGCTATGGGCGGTCAGCGCATCGGCGTCGGCCCACTGCTCGACGAAGATGAAGGTGCCGTCCGCCTCGTGCAGCGAGTACAGGTCGCAGCCCGGCTCCTGATGCACCGCCTCGATGGCTTGCTTGCATGCGTCCCGGACGGCATCCACCGACTCGGGCTTGGCCTTCATGGTTGCGACGACGACGATGGGCATAAGCGGTGAACTCCTCGGTGAGTGCGGCCGGATGTGAACTCACCCTACTCAGCGAACCTAACTAAATTTCGGCTACCCGCGCCTACGGCGTAAAGCGCCCAGCTCGAAGCCGGTAAGCCGGCTGCCTGCAGGTTGGCGATTGATACTTTTCTGTGACCAGTGTGGCTGATGGTGAATATGGGGCTGTTGCGACTAGGCTTACAGGCATGCCTAGTAAGACCGCCGCACGTTCCGGCAGCCGTTCTAGCAGGTCAAAGACCGGGAGCCGGACCGGGACGCGGACCACGCAGAAGCGGAAGCCTGCGCCGCGGCGGAATTCCTCACCGATTTCGTCGGCAGGCGCCACCGTCGGCCGCGGTGTTCGCATGGGCTGGCTGATGCTGGCCAAGGGCGCCGGCTCGACGGCGCGGTCCGTAGGCAGGGCCCGCGACCTCGAGCCCGGCCACCGCCGTGACGGCATCGCACTGGCACTGCTCGGCGTGGCCGTGGTGGTCGCCGCGAGTTCCTGGTTCGGCGCGGCCCGGCCTGTCGGAGCGTGGATCGACACCTTCCTGCGAGTGCTCATCGGCTCCTCGGTCGCACTGGTACCACTGGCGCTGGCCGTCATCGCCGTTGTGCTGATGCGCACCGAGCCGAACCACGAGACCCGGCCGCGGCTGATGCTCGGCGGGGCGATGATCGCGCTGCCCGCCCTGGGACTGTGGCATCTGTGGGCGGGATCCCCGGCCGATCCCGTCGCGCGCCAGCACGCCGCCGGCTTCTTCGGTTTCGCGATCGGCGGTCCGCTCGCCGACGGGCTGACGGTCTGGATCGCGGCGCCCCTGCTGTTCATCGCCGCCCTGTTCGGCCTTCTTCTGTTAACCGGCACGACGATCCGCGAGGTGCCCGACACCGTGCGGACCATGTTCTCCGCGCGGGCGTTCCGCGGCGACGACTATGACGACGAGTACTACGACGACGAGGAGTCCGCCGTCGCCGCCGAAGCCGACGACTTCTCCGACGGTTACTACGACGACGGATATCGGGACGACGGGGCGCAGGCGTGGCCTTCCGGAGCCGGCGGGCCCGCGACATTCAACGGCGCCACGCCGATGGAGAACTACCCGATCGAGGACGAGACACCGACCATTCCCGAGCCCACCGCCAGGGCGCGCAAGAAGAAGCCGGCCAAGCCCAAGATCGTCGATCGCGTCGTGGAGGGGCCGTACACGCTGCCACCCCTGGACCTGCTGATCGCGGGCGATCCGCCGAAGCGGCGCAGCGCAGGCAACGACCGGATGATCGAGGCGATCACCGAGGTGCTCGATCAGTTCAAGGTGAACGCTTCGGTGACCGGATGCACCCGCGGCCCGACCGTCACCCGCTACGAGGTCGAACTGGGCCCCGGCGTCAAGGTCGAGAAGATCACTGCGCTGCAACGCAATATCGCGTACGCCGTCGCCACCGAAAGTGTCCGGATGCTGGCACCGATTCCGGGCAAGTCCGCCGTGGGTATCGAGGTGCCCAACGTCGATCGGGAAATGGTTCGGCTTGCCGACGTCCTTACCGATCCGGGTACCCGTACCGACCACCACCCGCTGGTGATCGGACTCGGCAAGGACATCGAGGGCGAATACATCTCGGCCAACCTCGCCAAGATGCCGCACCTGCTGGTGGCCGGTTCCACCGGATCGGGCAAGTCGAGTTTCGTCAACTCGATGCTCGTGTCGCTGCTGGCGCGCGCGACGCCAGAAGAGGTCAGGATGATCCTGATCGACCCGAAGATGGTGGAACTGACGCCGTATGAAGGCATTCCGCACCTGATCACCCCGATCATCACGCAACCGAAGAAGGCGGCAGCGGCGCTGGCGTGGCTCGTCGAGGAGATGGAGCAGCGCTACCAGGACATGCAGGCGTCGCGTGTGCGCCACATCGACGACTTCAACAAAAAGGTGCGGTCCGGGGAGATCACGGCGCCGCTCGGCAGCCAACGCGAGTACAAGCCCTACCCCTACATCGTCGCGATCGTCGACGAGCTCGCCGACCTGATGATGACCGCTCCGCGTGATGTCGAGGACGCCATCGTGCGCATCACGCAGAAGGCCCGCGCGGCCGGCATCCACCTGGTGCTCGCCACACAGCGGCCGTCGGTCGACGTCGTCACCGGACTGATCAAGACGAACGTGCCGTCACGTTTGGCGTTCGCCACGTCGTCGCTGACCGACAGCCGCGTCATCCTCGACCAGCAGGGCGCCGAGAAGCTGATCGGCATGGGCGACGCGCTGTTCCTGCCGATGGGCGCCAACAAGACGATCCGTCTGCAGGGCGCGTTCATCACCGACGAGGAGATCCACGCCGTCGTCGAGGCCACCAAGGCCCAGGCCGAGCCTGAGTACACCGAGGGCGTCACCAAGGCCAAGCCCACCGGGGAGCGCACCGACGTCGATCCGGATATCGGCGACGACATGGACGTATTCCTGCAGGCCGTCGAGCTCGTGGTGTCCAGTCAGTTCGGCTCGACGTCGATGCTGCAGCGCAAGCTGCGGGTGGGCTTCGCCAAGGCAGGCCGCCTGATGGACCTGATGGAGACCCGCAACATCGTCGGCCCCAGCGAGGGATCCAAGGCGCGCGAGGTGCTGGTCAAGCCCGATGAGCTGGCGGGAACGCTGATGCTGATCCGCGGTGGCGAGGCCGGCGACGACGACGAGCCGGAGTTCTAGCTCCCGACGCCGACGATGCCTTCCAGACCTACCCGCACCGGTCCCGGGTCAGGGAGCAGCGGCGGTACGACGGGTCCGACGCACCGGTTGTCGATGACTGCGGTGCATGATCCGGGACTCTGACAACCGGCCATGACGATCGGGCCGTCCCCGCATTGCGGTGGGTCTGCCTGCGCGACAGCGGGCGAGAGAAGGCTGGCCGCAGCGCAGGCACAGAAGACGATCCGGCGGATCATGCCCCGACGGTACGCCTAGAGCGTCAACAGCATTCGGGTGTTGCCCAGGATGTTGGGCTTGACGTAGGACAGGTCGAGGAACTCCGCCACACCTGTGTCATACGAGCGGCACATCTCCTCGAAGACCTCCGCGGTGACGGGCGTGCCGTCGATCTCCTGGAAGCCGTGCCTGCTGAAGAACGCGACTTCGAAGGTCAGCACGAAGATCCGCTGCAGATGTAGATCCCTGGCCACGTCCAGCAGCCGGTCGACGATCGCGTGCCCGACTCCGTGGCCCCGGACCTTCGGGTGCACCGCCACCGTGCGCACCTCGCCGAGGTCTGACCACAGCACGTGGAGGGCGCCGCACCCGATCAGTTCGCCGTCGAGCTCGGCGACCCAGAACTCCTGGACCGCCTCATAGAGCGTCACCAGGTTCTTCTCCAGCAGGATCTTGCCGGAGTAGATGTCGACCAGAGCTTTCATGGCGGGCACATCCGACGTTCTGGCCCGCCGGATGGCGACCCTTTCGGGATCTGCGCTCACACGTGGAGAGTATCGGTCCGGGCAACGGATATTCTGTTGCGGTGCCGGGCGAACCCACGACTGATCCAGTGGTTCCGCGTGCCCGGGTGGCGAACATCGCCAATGTGCTCACCGGGGTGCGGCTGGCGCTGGTGCCGGTGTTCCTGGTGGTCCTCTTCGTCGGTGACGGCCACGAAACATTCTGGCGGATAGCCGCATTCATCGTGTTCACCGTCGCGGTGATCACGGACCGGTTCGACGGTGCGCTGGCCCGCAGCTACGGAATGGTCACCGAGTTCGGCACGCTGATCGACCCGATCGCCGACAAGGCCCTCATCGGCGCCGCTTTGATCGGACTGTCGACCCTCGGCGAGCTGCCGTGGTGGGTGACCGTGGTGATCATGGTGCGCGAGATCGGCATCACAGTGCTGCGCTTCGCCGTCCTGCGTCACGGCGTCATTCCGGCCAGCCGCGGCGGCAAGCTGAAGACCCTCGTCCAGGGCGTGGCCATCGGCCTGTTCATCCTGCCGTTGTCGGGCCCATGGCTCACCGGGGCCTGGGTGATCATGTGGTGCGCGATCGTCCTGACCGTGGTCACGGGCGTTGATTACGTCGTCTCGGCGATTCGCGATTCGCGCGAACGGCCCGCTGCTTCCTGACGGTTTCGGCGGCCCTTCCTGCGGTTTCTGGCCGAGCAGCAAAGAACTGCGCGATCCGGGAACCACCTGAATGGTTGCGGCGTTGCCCTAATACAAAGCCAAGCGACGGCTCCTGGAAGGGGATCACGATGACGGCATTGCTGCGCGAGGTGATCGGCGACGTTCTGCGCCGTGCCCGCACTGAGCAGGGCCGCACCCTGCGCGAAGTGTCCGATTCCGCTCGGGTCAGCCTTGGCTACCTCTCGGAGGTCGAGCGCGGACGTAAGGAGGCCTCCAGCGAGTTGCTCAGCGCCATCTGCAGCGCCCTGGACGTCCCGCTGTCTCGGGTGCTCTCCGAAGCGGGCGACGAGATGGGGCGCAAGGAACTCGCTGCGTTCGAACGCGAATCCGTCGGTGCGGCCAACATCGACGCCGCAACCAAGGTCGTCATTCCGCAGGTCGTGTCGATGGCGGTGGCCTAGAACCGCTGAAGCCGGTGTAGGTGCGGCGACGGTAGCCGACCCGATAGATTGGGCAGCACGTTAAGCCGGCGGCCCAAGGCCGAGACAACGACAGACACGAAGGCGGAATGAACCGATGGCCAATCCGTTCACCAAGGCGTGGAAGTACCTCATGGCGCTGTTCAGCTCCAAGGTCGACGAATATGCCGATCCGAAGGTGCAGATCCAGCAGGCCATCGAAGAGGCCCAGCGCCAGCACCAGGCGCTGACGCAGCAAGCCGCCCAGGTAATCGGTAATCAGCGTCAACTCGAGATGCGGCTCAACCGCCAGCTCGCCGACATCGAGAAGCTCCAGGTGAATGTCCGTCAGGCGCTCACCCTGGCCGATCAGGCGACCGCCGCCGGCGATGCCGCCAAGGCCACCGAGTACACCAATGCCGCCGAGGCGTTCGCCGCGCAGCTGGTGACCTCGGAGCAGAGCGTCGAGGATCTCAAGGGACTGCACGACCAGGCGTTGCAGGCCGCCGGACAGGCCAAGAAGGCCGTCGAGCAGAACGCCATGATGCTGCAGCAGAAGATCGCCGAGCGCACCAAGCTGCTCAGCCAGCTCGAGCAGGCCAAGATGCAGGAGCAGGTCAGCGCGTCGCTGCGGTCGATGAGCGAGCTCGCCGCTCCCGGCAGCACCCCGAGCCTCGACGAGGTGCGCGACAAGATCGAGCGCCGCTACGCCAACGCCATCGGTTCGGCCGAGCTGGCGCAGAACTCTGTACAAGGCCGGATGATGGAGGTGCAGTCGGCCAGCGTGCAGATGGCGGGGCATTCGCGGCTCGAGCAGATTCGTGCGTCCATGCGCGGTGAGCAGTTGCCAGCCGGTGGCGCGACGGCCGGCACGCCTGCGACGCCCGCCACCAACCCCCAAGCGACTCCGGAAAATCCGTTGTCGCAATAACTTCTGTGAGGAACAGCGGTGAATTCGCGAGCGGGTAGACCGGAGGCTTGGCGCTCGATGGCGCAGCGGGGTATGGACACCGCCGCGGAATGGTCCGACGTGCTGGCCCAAAAGCTCAATGCCGCAGCGGATCCGCGTGCCAAACTGATCCGCAAGCGACGCTGGGCGTTGCGGCTCGGGGTGTTCTTCGCGGTGTCGTCGGTGTTCTGGATCGGCGTGACGGGTCTGCTCTCGGCGTGGGAGACGCCGTTCTGGGCATTGTTCATCCCGGCTCCCATCGCCGTCGGGGCGGCATTCCTGGCGACGCTGTCGTTCCTGCGTTGGCGCTGGCTGCGGGGCGAGCCCTTGCCGCCACAGCGATCTCGCACCGCTCGTCGCCTCCCGGCATGGGGCTCGGCGGCCCGCCAGCCGATGGCCGCGCTGGCGGCGTCTGAGCGCGGTTTGTTCTCGCTTCTCGGAGTGATGGAGCGCGGCCGGATGCTTCCCGACGACGAACTTCGTGAGCTGACGTCCGCGGCCAATCAGACCGCCGCCACGATGACCGCGACCGCCAACGAGGTGGTGTCGATGGAACGGGCGATCGCCTCGGCTCCGCAGTCGCGTGCGCATCTGGCCCCGACGATCCAGGCCTTCACCGCACAGCTGAACCAGGGTAGCCGTCAGTACAACGAAATGGTCACTGCGGCAGCTCAGTTGGTGTCGGCGGCCAACACCGGGTCGATGTCGAGCTCACCGATGACGCAGCAGCGCTACCGTAACGAGCTGTCCAACGCCACCGATCGACTGCTCGGATGGGCGCAGGCCTTCGACGAACTCGGGCACCTGCGGCGGGCCTAGGGGCAGCTGACGTTCAGCTGTTCGGCGACGAATTCCGTTGTCAGCCGGTGCCATGTGTCGAAGTCGCGCAGCAGGTAGTGACCCGCATTCGGAATTCCCACCCACCGCGCGTCGACGCCGCGATCGGCCGCCCTGCGAGTCTGTGTCTGCGACGCGCGTGGGTCGGTCCAGCTGTCGGCGGTGCCGTGCAGAGTCAGGAGCCGGGAGCCCGGCGGCACCAGGTCGGCATCGTTGTGTGGCCACCACGGGGCAAGTGCCACGATTCCGGCGACGTCGTTGTGTGCTGCGAGATGCACCGCGACGCGGCCGCCCATCGAGTGCCCTACCAGCACCACCTGGCCGGAATTGATATCGCGCATCAGCGTTTGGAGTGCTGCTTGCGCGTCGCGAAGCGCATCGAGTGCCGGACTGTTCCAGCCGCGCTTGCGGTACTGCACGCGCCGGACCGTCGCCGAACTGCCCAGCCTGCGCCGCAGCGACAAGGCCAGCCAGTTCATCCGCTGATTCGCGAGTTGCCACGAGCGTGACGCGGACATGTCGCTGGGTTTTCCGCCGGGAAGGATCAGCACGCCGCCGCGCGCACCGTTACTTATGCCCACGGAAGTAGTTCGTCGCCGCAGCCGGCGCGGATGGGTCAGGCCTCTAAACGAGAACTACATAGTCGCGCGCAGCGAGGGGAACACCGTCGCGGCAATTCCCCGAACGGTTCCCTTGAGAAAGTCAACCGTGTCGAAATAGTCCCGCCACAGGGTGATTCGGCCCGCGTGTACCTCGAAGATCCCGCAGACCCAGAACTGAATCCGCAACGGTCCGAACACCAGGGCGTCTGTGCGCTCGGTCAGCACCGCATTGCCTTCGGCGGCGATACGGTGAATCTTCACCTCGAAGCCCAGCCGTCCCTCGCCTCGTCGCATCATGCCGATGATGCGTTCGCGGCCTCGGATGGTGGGGAACCCGACGTTCTGCCATTCGATGTTGTCGGCCATCAAGCGGTCGACGGTGTCGAAGTCCTCGTCCTGCATTGCGTACAGAAACGTCTCTACGGCACGGACGTTGTCGAGGTCGGGTCTCACTGGAGAAGCCTGGTCGGTCATGTCCTCAGCCTATGGTCTGGCGCTGTGGCATGGTAGGCCCAATGCGCGTCGTGGTCGTTGCCGGACCCGATCCCGGGCATGCCTTTCCGGCCATTGCGCTGTGTCTTCGCCTTCTGGCCAATGGGGATTCGCCGACTGTTCTGACCGGCACACAATGGCTGGCTACGGCGAGAGCGGCCGGAGTCGACGCGGCCGAACTCCTTGGTCTGGACGTGACCGAGGTGGACGACGATCTCGATGCCGGGGCGAAGATCCATCAGCGTGCTGCCCGGATGGCGGTCCTCAACGCGCCGCAGCTCGAAGAGCTGGCGCCGGACCTGGTGGTCTCGGACGTGATCACCGTTGCCGGCGGGCTCGCCGCGGAGCTGCTCGGGCTGCCGTGGGTCGAACTGAACCCCCAGCCGCTGTATCGACCGTCGAAGGGGCTTCCGCCGATAGGCAGCGGGCTGGCGGCGGGCACCGGCGTCCGCGGCAGGCTCCGGGACGTGGTGCTGCGTGCGCTGTCCGCCCGCTCATGGCGCGAAGGAGAGCGGCAGCGGGCGGCGGCCCGTGTCGAGATCGGTTTGCCCGCGGTCGATCCCGGCCCGCGGCGACGGCTGATCGCCACCCTGCCCGCACTGGAAGTCCCGCGGCCCGACTGGCCGTCCGAAGCGGTGATCGTGGGACCGCTGCACTTCGAACCGACATCGTCGACGCTGCAGATTCCGGCCGGATCGGGCCCGGTGGTGGTCGTCGCGCCGTCAACGGCGACGACCGGCGCCCGCGGCCTGGCCGAGCTGGCCCTGGACACGCTGACGCCGGGTGAGGTGCTTCCGGCCGGTTCGCGGGTCGTGGTGTCGCGGCTGGAGGGTCCGGACGGGTCGCTGCCGCCATGGGCGGTGGTCGGGCTCGGCCGCCAGGACGAGCTGCTGGCACACGCCGACGTGGTGGTCTGCGGCGGAGGGCACGGGATGGTGTCCAAGACATTGCTGGCGGGCGTGCCGCTGGTGGTCGTACCAGGTGGCGGCGACCAGTGGGAGATCGCCAATCGCGTTGTGCGGCAGGGCAGTGCGCTGCTCGTACGCCCGTTGACCGCGGAAGCGTTGGCGTCGGCGGTGGGCGAGGTGTTGTCCTCGCCCCACTTCGCGGACGCGGCGCGCCGGGCCGGGGCATCCATCGCCGGCGTCGAAGATCCGGTACGGGTGTGCCATGAAGCGGTCGCGTCGTCGGCGTAGGTTGGGCGACGTGCGGTTGACGGAATTCAATGAACTCGTTGAAGCTCAGTTCGGTGCGGTGCGTGGGGCGTCATTGCTCGTCGACCACGTGCTGACCGGACTCGGGGGGCGCACCCCTGTGCAGGCCATCGAGGACGGCGTCGACCCGCGCGATGTCTGGCGGGCGCTCTGCGCGGACTTCGACGTCCCGCGTGACCAGTGGTGATTTTCCGCCGGAGCAGGTACTCAGGCCCGGGTTCTGGCTGCGTTGACCAGGTCGAGTGTCGCTTGCGTCGCTTCGGCCAGGGCGTCTGCGTCCGCGTCGGTCAACGACCCGCACACCCAGTCCCAGTGCGCCGAGACCGTTTCGCCGGGGGTCGGCGGCGGGGCCAACGACTCACCGTGCTTGCTCCACCGCACCGTTTCGACGCGCGGGTCTCCCAGCGCGAGCGCACCGGCATCGAATGACAGGGGACGACAAACTATCTCGGCGACCTCGCCCGCGACGGAGTCGACGGTGCCCCAGCGAATCCGGCAGTCCTGCATGACCCGCAGTGGCGTCGTCGGATCGCGATCGAGGAACCGGACCCATGGGTAGACGACGAAGACGTGAAAACTGTGGTGTGCCAACACGTGTGCCCGGTCCGGCAGATCGGCCAGCAGTCCGGTGACCTGCCCGGTGAAGGCGCTACGTATTCGCGACAACAGCTCGGCGGGATCGACCTTGTCCAGCAGGGGTCCTCCGACCCAATAACTGCGGACGACGTCCTCATCCAGCGGGTCCGAAATCCCCGCGGCATCGGCGATGGCCTGCAGATAAGGCCATGCACCGTCGAACTCCCGCGCATGCGACGCGAGTTCGGTGTGAGCGACATCGGCGGGTCCGCAATAGCCCAGTTCGTTCGGCGGGTAGGCGAAGCAGGCGAATGTCTCGTGCCCGCTCATTCAGCAGATCCGCGGCAGTTGTTCACCGATGGGAAGGTCGACGACGCGGGTGCCGCCCAGTGCGGTCTTGGCGGACACCATTCCCGGATGCTCGGCGACGCAGCGACCGATCACGGTCGCGTGGGCGCCGAGCGGGTGCGCTTGCATGGCGGCGAGAACCCTGTCGGCGTCCGCGGCCGCCACGAACGCGAGCAGCTTGCCTTCGTTGGCCACGTACAACGGGTCGAGGCCCAGCAGTCCGCAGGCGTCGCGGACTTCGGCGGGGATCGGTAATGCCCGTTCGTCGAGCGAGATTCCGACGCGAGCCGTCTTGGCGATCTCGTTCAACGTCGCGGCGACCCCGCCTCTGGTCGGATCGCGCAGCGCATGGATATCGGCACCCGTCTCGATCATCGCGGCGACCAGCCCGTGCAACGGCGCGGTGTCGCTTGCGACAGTGGTGCCGAACTCCAGCCCCTCGCGGCAACTCATCACCGCGACACCGTGCACTCCGATGTCCCCGCTGACGATCACGACGTCGCCCTCGGCGGCTCGCTGCGGCCGGATGTCGGAGCGTTCGTCGATCAGTCCGATGCCGGCGGTGTTGATGTAGACGCCGTCTCCGTGACCGGCATCGACCACCTTGGTGTCACCCGTGACCAGCTTCACGCCCGCCGCCATCGCGGCCGTCCCGAGGGTGTGGGCGACGTGGGCGAGCTCATCTAGGCGAGTGCCCTCCTCCAGGATGAAGGCCGTCGACAGCACGAGTGGTTGCGCACCGGCCATCGCCAGATCGTTCACAGTGCCGTTCACCGCCAGATCGCCGATCGTGCCCCCGGGGAACACCAGTGGCTTGACCACGAAGGAATCGGTCGAAAATGCCAGCCGGACATTGCCGACGGTCAGGACCGCGGAATCGCCCATGCCCGCATCGGCGGCAGGGCCGAATGCGGGCAGGAAGAGGTGCTCGATGAGTTCGGCCGACATCGCCCCGCCACCGCCGTGCCCCATCACGATGTTCGGTGAATCCCGAAGGGGGGCCGGACACACCCACGACTCCATGTCGATGGTGGCGCCGACCTCCGCGGGGGTCTCAGGCATTCGATACCTCCAGCCGCCGGTACAGGTAATAGGCGGCGCAGGCCCCCTCCGACGAGACCATCGTGGCGCCGAGGGGATTGCGCGGGGTACACAAAGTGCCGAACGCCTCGCACTCGTGCGGCTTGATCAGTCCCTGGAGTACCTCGCCGGACCGGCACACCGACGATTCCTCGGTGTGGATGTCGGTAACGGAGAACCGATGCTCCGCGTCGTAGTCGCGGTACGCATGCGAGAGCCGCCACCCGCTACTCGGGATCATGCCTATGCCGCGCCACGACCGGTCGGTCACCTCGAAGACGTCGAGGAGCATCGCCCTGGCCGCGGAGTTTCCCTCGACCTGGACCGCGCGCGGATAGGCGTTCTCCAGTTCGTGACGTCCCGATTCCAGCTGCAGCACCGTGCGCCGGATTCCTTCGAGGATGTCCAGCGGCTCAAAGCCTGTGACGACGATCGGAATGCCGTATTTGTCGCACAGCGACGGATACTCCTCGGTCCCCATCACGGTGCAGACATGACCGGCCGCCAGGAAGGCCTGCACCCGGCAGGACGGCGATTCCATGATCGCCGAGATCGCCGGCGGTACGAGGACGTGGGATACCAGCAGCGAGAAGTTGTCGATACCAAGCCGTTTGGCTTGGTACACGGTCATCGCGTTGGCGGGCGCGGTGGTCTCGAAGCCGATGCCGAAGAACACCACCTGTTTGTCGGGGTTGTCCTGCGCCACCTTCAGCGCGTCCAGCGGTGAATACACCACCCGGACGTCGCCGCCCTGGCTCTTGACCTGGAACAGGTCCTTCTCGCTGCCCGGCACCCGCAACATGTCGCCGAACGAACAGAAGATCACATCGGGTCGTGACGCGATCTCCAGCGCCTTGTCGATGATCTCCAGCGGTGTCACGCAAACAGGACACCCGGGGCCGTGGATCATCTCGATCGTATCCGGCAGCAGTTGGTCGATACCGTGCCTGATGATCGAATGTGTCTGGCCGCCACATACTTCCATGATCGACCACCGCTGGCTGGTGGCGGCCTTGATCTCGTCGACGAGATGGCCGGCGAGTTGAGGATCGCTGAACTCATCCAGGTACTTCATGACGTCACCTCAGAATTTCCGTTGGTCGAGTTGGGGTTGTCGAGGCCGGCCTGCTGGGCGGCCAGCTCGAAGCCATCGGTGAACTCCTCCTTGAGCACGCCGAGGTGTTCGAATTCGGCGAGTGTGCGCATCGCAGATTCCTCGTCGAGTCGCTGAAGCGCGAAACCGACGTGGACGACGACGTATTGGCCGACTTCCGCGTCGGGTATGTACTCCAGACAGACGTCCTTCTTGATTCCGCCGAAGTCGACGACGGACATCAGAGTGCCGTCACGGTCGTCGATGCTGACAATTTTCCCCGGTACCGCTAAACACATCAGCGGCCTCCCTTCCTCATGAGGAATTCCCCACCAACAGCTGGCCCAGTGCGATCCCGCCGTCGTTCGGTGGCACGAAGCGGTGAGTGATCACGTCGAATCCCTTGTCCTTCAGGCCGCACATGGTCAAGCGCAGCAGAAGTGCGTTCTGAAACACCCCGCCCGACAATGCGATTATGGGCCTATCGGTGACCACAGTGGTGGTCAGTCGAACGATCAGATCCGCCACTGCACGATGGAACCGCGCGCCGACCACACCTGCGCCCACCCCGGATCGGGTGTCGGCAATCACCGCGGCGATGACGGGTGCCGGATCGATCACCGCGGGTGTTCGGGTGATGTCGATTTCGAAATTGTAAGTGGCTGTGCCACAGGCGGCGTCGCGGGACATCCCTTCGAGCTCGATGGCCGCTTGTGCCTCGTATGCGACGACCTGGCGGACATCGACCAGCGCCGCGACGGTGTCGAACAGCCTCCCCATGCTCGACGTCGGCGCGCAGCCCAGACCGGTCTCGAGCTGGTGGGCCAGTACGCGTTGCTCATCCTTCGGACATGCCTGCACGGGTGCCAGGTCCTGATCCCAGCTCAAGCCCGCAGCCCACATGTGCGCCAGGGCCATCCGGTACGGGCGCAGAACGCTGACGTCCCCGCCGGGTAACGGCACGTACTTGAGGTGCGAAAGCCGCCGGTAACCCTTGTAGTCGGCGAGCAGCACCTCACCGCCCCACACCGCGTTGTCGGGCCCGTAGCCGGTTCCGTCGAAGGCGAATCCGAGTACCGGCCGCGATCCGTCCAGACCGTGTTCGGCCATCACCGAGGCGATATGAGCGTGGTGGTGCTGAACCGTCCGGACGGGCCGCCCCGCCGCGTTTCGGTGCGCCCATGCGGTCGACCGGTACAGCGGGTGGGCGTCGGCGACAAGCACGTCAGGTTCCACTCCGGTGAGTGCCTGCAGGTGTTGTCGCGCCGAGTCGAAAGCGGACAACGTCGAGAGGTCGTCCATGTCGCCGATGTGTTGACTGAGCCAGGCGTACTTTCCGTCGGCTACCGCCAGTGCGTTCTTGAGGTCGGCGCCGACCGCGAGGGTCGGCGGCAGGGCCGTCGGCAGCGCGACGGGCAGCGGTGCGTATCCGCGGGAGCGCCTGATCGGAAGTTCGCTGTAATGGGCTTGATTGTCGGCACCGCCGATGGACACCACCCGCACGACCGAGTCGTCGCACGGGACCAGAATCTCCCGGTCGTGCATCAGCCAACCGTCGGCAAGCTCCGAAAGTCGCTCCAGCGCATCGTCATCAGCGAAGCAGATAGGTTCTCCGCCGAGATTGCCGGATGTCATGACAAGTGTGGACGGTCCGGGTTCGTCGCCGGGCAACCCGAAGAGCAGTGCGTGCAGAGGCGAGTATGCAAGCATGACGCCAAGGTCTGGATTATGCGGGGCGACGGCATCAGCGACCGCGACGTTGTCCCGCCGAGGCATCAGCACGATCGGCCGCTGCGCACCGGACAGCAGCCGCACAGACCCGTCGTCGATCTCGGCGATGGTGCGCGCAGTCGCCATGTCCGCCACCATCACCGCGAACGGTTTGTCGCCGCGCCGCTTTCGTGTGCGCAGCTCGGCCACCGCACGCTCGTTGGCGGCATCGCAGGCGAGGTGATATCCGCCGATGCCCTTGACCGCGACGATGCCGCCGTCGCTCAGCAGCCGCCGTGTCTGCCGCAGCGCAGCCTCTGACTCGGTCGAGTGGTCATTGCGGTCTCGGTAGCGAAGTGTGGGGCCGCAGTTCGGGCAGCACACGGGCTGGGCGTGGAACCGCCGGTCGGCCGGGTCGTTGTATTCACCTGTGCAATCGGCGCACATTGCGAAGGGCGCCATCGTTGTCGACGCGCGGTCGTAGGGCAGCGAAGCGATGATGGTGAACCGCGGACCGCAATTGGTGCAGTTGACGAATGCGTGCCGGTAGCGCCGGTTCGTCGGATCACGCTGTTCGGCGGCGCATTCGGCACACATGGCGACGTCGGGGGATGCCAGGGTGCGGCCGCCAGCCGACCGTGATGTGTCCGCGATGGTGAAGCCGGTGCCGCCGACGACGGCGACGTCTTGAGTCTCGATCGATTCGATGACGGCCAGTGGCGGTGGTCGATCGCGCAGTCGGGTGAGGAAGTCGTCGATCCGGGCGGCGTCGCCCTCCACCTCGATCACCGCACCGGAGCTGTCATTGCGTACGGAGCCAGCGAGGCTGAGTGCGGCCGCGCACGCGTAGACGAACGGCCGGAAGCCCACGCCTTGAACGACACCGTGAACGCAGACACGCAGCCTGCGCCTGCTGGTCATGGAAAAGCCTCGGGGTCTTCTCCCGATTGAAAGCCCCTACCCATCATCTCCAGGCCGGCCATCGCCTCGTCGGCGCCGGCCTTGTCGGTCTTCTCGACGACGAATCCCATGTGGATGATCACCCAGTCACCTTGATCGAATGTCTCCTCGGGCAGCATGCCGATGTTCACCTTGCGGTTCTCACCCGCGACGTTGACCAGGGCCAGCTGGTCGCCGTAACCCTCCAGCATTCCGACGACCTGCCCTGGGATCCCCAGACACATGAGTCAGCCCTCCGCAGGTGCGGTCGCGCGCGTGGCCAGGTCGGCGAGCACCTCGTTGACCGCCGCGACGGCCTGCGGCACCGCGGCGCTCACCGGTGCCGACAGTCCCATGCCCTCGTCGATGTTCTCTACCTCGCAGCCGATGACGATGGTCAACGGTGCGGTTCCGCCCAGTCCGTTGAGCGTCGCGAACACGGCAGCCGGGTCCATGCTGTGCGCCTCGAGACCGACGGTGGGCGAGAGGGTTTCGTGATCGGCCTCGAAGACGTGAAGCTTGCCCGGCGACCCGCGGTTGGGCAATGCATCGACGAGGACAAGCGCACGCCAGTCCTCGAGAAGGTCGTAGGCGAGGTGCATGCCCCTGATCCCGTAGTCCACCGGGTGCACATCGGCACCGACGGAGTGTACGCCGACATGGCGCATCACCTCGGGTCCAAAACCGTCGTCTCCGAGGAAGATGTTGCCGATTCCGGCGACCAGGATGCGGGCTGTCATCTGATTGACGAACTCCCAACTACATGTTGCGTATCTTCATGTATCGTCGCACGTCCGGGATTGAGCGGAGCCCGACCACCACTCCGCCCACGACCACCACGGCAACGACACCGGTTGCTATCCAACCAATTACATCCATCATGAACTCCTATCTGGGCTGACTACTCTTGCATCGATCGGTTCGACCTCGTCCGGCGCGAAGTACAGATATCGGCCGTAGGAGTCGGGCATCTCGACGTCTGGATCGTCCTCGACGATGACGCCCACATACTGTTGGCCGTCGACGTCCTCATGAACGGAAGTGACACGGGCGCTCTTACCCGCGAAGAAGATGTCCTGTGCGTCGGCACGGCGATTCGGCCGCAGACGAACTCGGCTGCCTGCCGCCACCCGCACTCCGTTGACCAGCACGGCGTCGATGTCGGGGCGGACCGCGGTGTCGGCCACCGGATCCCACCAATCGACCCCGTCGGGGATCTCCGGGATCAGCCCGGCCGTCCGCATCTGCTCGTCCAACTCGTCGAGCCACGGATCTGTATGCGTGCCGGCATGCGGGTTGCGCAGGATTCCGTGCAGCTGCTGCATGGCCTCTGGCGACATCGAGTCGCATCGGTCGATGATTGCCGCCGCGAGTGGGTCGGTGGCCCGCGCCTGTGCCTTCTCCTCATCGGTCATCGTCATGACGCGCAGCGTGAGGATCTCGTCGATCTCGGTGGAGTCGTAGAGCGCCCCGTCGCTCTGTTCGGCGATCTCGGGGTGGTCGTAGAGGATGATCGGCGAGATCAGCAGCAGGTCGCGTTCGCCCGGCCGCCCTGCGAGCACCGGGAAGCAGCGGTGCTGGACGAGGCGGGCCACCGGACCGGCTGCGGACTCGGGGGGTTCGAGCAGGGAGACGAACTCCCCGCCAACCACTTCCGCGATGATGTGCGTTCCGATCAGGGACGTGGCGATGGCTGCAACTTTGTCCGTTGTCGCCGCGCCGGTGTTGTTGACCGACACGCTGACGCGGTTGAAACCACCATCGTGTTCGACGGCGATGTTGAGTTCGGCGCCGATGGCCGCCCTGGTCCTGATCAACCGGCCGCCGTCGACGTCCTCGGAGTCGCGCGCTTCGGTGACGGCGATCTCCAACGTGCAGGGCTTTGCCAGGTCGGCTAGGTCGAAGGGCCCGAAGGACAGCTCGCATTCAACGGCCTCGTCCCAGGTGACCCATGATTTCAAGCCGCTGGTCAATTCGTCGACGGGTTCGAATCGTCCGCCGCCGACCTCACGTTCGGCATTCCGGTGCTGCAACTGGAGGAAGCGCACGATGAGCGTCAGTTCGCTGTCACCGTCGATCAGGAATTGCGCCGATAGGCTGTCGTCTTCGCCGATGCCGGCATCCGATGCGCCGGGCGGCCCAACCACGCCGAACTGCCAACGGGATTGGTTCTTGGCCGACGTCGCCCGGTAGGGATACAGCAGGTACCCCTCGTAGAGCACCGCGTCGGCGATGGCCCGGGCCCGATCCCAGGTGGGTGTCATCGGGCCTCCTCGGGTTGAGGTACCGGCATCGAGACCCGGGGCGCCTCGGCGAGCAGCGTGGTGACCGCGTCCTCGAAGTCGAGCATGCCGCGGGCCGACTTGTAGGCGGCCAGCGCGGCGACGGTGTCGTGGCCGAGTCGAACCCAGCCGGCATTCGGATAGTGCAGTCGAGTCAGGTCGTTCCAGACGGCCACCGGCGTGTCGTGCTGGGCTTCGCACTCCCACGACACCTGGCGAACTGAGAATCCGCGTTCGCCCTGGACGAAAACCGTTCCGCTGAAAAGGAACAACAGTGGTATGGCTCCATCGCGCAACGCGTGAAGATACTTGGACGCCGCAACTTCGAAATCATAGGTGCAATCCAATGGCAGCGATATCTCGGTGGCGCCGGTGAAGCCCTGCACCATGGCGGTGCTGTGCTGCCACAGGAATGTGCGTTGGGTATTGACCCAACGCTCGCGTGGACCGAACAGGTCGAGCAGGCCTGCGGCCTCCTCATCGGAGTAGGGCCGGCGAAGTGGTTCGATGCGGATCTGGCATCGCAGCGCGATGGCCTGGATCGGTTCGTCGTCGCCCGCCACGATGCCGATGCGCGCGATCAGTCGCGGCGTGACCGAGAACTGTTCTGCGGCCACGTCGTGCACGGTGAACGTCAAACTGCTCACGCTGATCCGTTCATCCGCTGGCCACCTTGCTGCGCGCCTTGATCTGCTCGAAGAATTCGTCGACGAATTCGCGGACTTCGTGGCCACCGTCAAAGCCCCGCCATAACATCCGCAGTCTGCCCACGAACTCGTAGCAGGCGTCGATGGGGACCAGGTAGCACTCCGCGGGGGCGTTGAGTTCGGGATCGGCGTGATCGCGGTCGGGCACGCGTACCAGCAGCGCCTCGACATCGTCGGCGAGCATGTCCAGTCGGCTGTCGGCACCGCTGATGCTGCTCCAAGCGTCGAGATCGAGTTCGGATTCGGTGGCACCGGCAGGGCCCGGATAGAAGGCGACGGTCTTGTCCATATCGGAGTTATGGAAGAAGAACGCCAGCCCGACGGGTATCTGCAAGGCCTCCCAGGCCCTCCGGTCCAACGTGAAGTCGGAGAAGGTGAGGTACCGATCGGGCACCGCGCGGTATCGGAGCTTGGCCTCCGGATCGGTGAACAGCAGGTAGCAGCCTCGACACGTGCACATCAGTTGGCGCGCAGCGACATTGACGACGTGCTGGTGCTCGTCGGCGATCGGCTCGGCGCACATCTCGCAGCGTTCGCCGTCCTGAGACGCTGGACGCTTGTTGGCCCGGATGCGTGCCAGCACGTCGTAAGCACTTACGGAGGGCAGGAGCGGAGCGACCGGGGAATTTATGGGGTTCGCCATCACATCACCCCGGTCGGCTCCGCGAGCACCGCGACCGACAGCACACCGTCGCGACGGAGTAGGGGGATCGGGTCGAGGTGCGCCTCGGTCTCGGCGCCGTCGTCGACGCTTGCCCCCGCGTGCACCGCGTCGAAATGTGCCTGGCAGCGCGGGCATCGGAGGACCGCCTGCCCGATGGGCGCACCCATCGGGCGGTGCAGGACAGCGCCGGCCATCGAGTTGTGGCACCGACCGCACCGGTCGCGATAGGCGAACAGGTCGTCGCCGACGCGGCAGGCCAGGATGGGCACCCCTGCGATCAGGAATCCGCCGACCTCGCCCGAGGCGAGGTCCCCGATGTCGGGAATCGGATACCAGGCGGCGCTTGTCTCCTTGTCGTGTACGCGGCTCATCAGTGAATCCACCGAGATGAGGCCGGACGAATCTGTCGAGTCCGGTTGCGCGGCTACGACATCGATCGACGTGATCTCGGGTGCAGCCGCACGCACGGCGTCTTCGACGGCGTATTCGAGGGTGATCGCCGACGATGGGCAGCTCTTGCAACTGCCCGCGAACTCGAGGCGGACCACTGGCCCGTCCTGGCCGTCCTCCACCTCGAGCAGCGTGACATCTCCGCCGTGCGAACCCAGGTACGGCCGGACACTGTCGAGGGCATCGGAGATCCTGCGCTCCAGGCCGTGCGGGTGCAGTCCGTGGACGAGCAAGAGACTGGCGACGAGTTCGTCGGCGGCGAATCGATCGACCAGTTCGGGGGCCGCCTCGGCGGTGACGGAGATGATCCGCTCGAGCGCAGCCCCGTAGAGGTCGGTGAGCTCGGCGGCCAGTTGTTCGGTCCGCTCACGGACGATGGTGCCGCTGCCCGCGCTGGCGTCCAGCAGGGTCTGGATCCGATCCCCTGCTGAACGCCACCGCGTTTCGTCGTCGAGTGCCTCCGGGCTTTGTTGTCCTGCCGAGGCCATGTATTACTCCCCAGTCACGGACTGGGTCGGCGAGTGCAGTTTCTCGAGTGTCTTCCCGTCACCGAGGTACATGTGTACTCCGCACGGCAGACAGGGGTCGAAGCTGCGGACCGTCCGCATGATGTCGATGCCCTTGAAGTTGTCCCGATCGTTCTCCTCGAAGATCGGTTGTCCCTGGACCGCATCCTCATACGGGCCCGGCGTCCCATAGCTGTCGCGTGGATTGGCGTTCCACGGTGTCGGGGGATACGGGTGGTAGTTCGCGATCTTGCCGTCCCGAATCACCATGTGGTGGCTGAGCACACCGCGGACCGCCTCGGTGAAGCCGCAACCGATGGCCTCGTCGGGCACCGTGAACTTCTCCCACGTCTTGGTGCGCCCGGCACGGATTTCGATCAGTGCCTGCTCGGCGAAGTGCAGCGCGCACGCCGCGGCATACGCCTGGAAGTAGGTCCGCGCCCGATTGCGTTCGAGGGTGTTGCTCCCGTGCTCGGGGATCTTCCACTCCAGTGAGACCGGGCCCTTGAGGGCAGTTTTGGGCAGGTTGATCTGCACGCTGCCGCCGGTGGCCTTCACGTAACCGATGTCGACAAGACCGGCGAGGGCGGTGCTCCACAGCCGGGCCAGCGGACCGCCGCCAGTGTCCAGTGCCAGATGGTCCTTACCGTCGAACCACCGGGGCGACATGACCCAGCTGTACTTGTCGTCCATGTCGCGCTTCTGCGGTCTCGGATTGGTGTGCTGGTTCCACGGGTGGCGGCGGTCGACCGGATTGCCCAGCGGATCGTTTTTGACGAACATCTCCTGGTCGGTCCAGTCATCGTAATACGAACTGCCCAAAAGGATTCGGATACCGAGGTTGATGTCCACCAGCGAGTGGGTCACCAGCTTGCCGTCGACGACGACGCCTGGGGTCACGAACATCGCGTTGCCCCATTTCTCCATGTCCTTGTAGGCGAAGTTGCAGACCTCCGGATCCTGGAACGAACCCCAGCAGCCCAGCAGCGTCCGGCGTAAGCCGACTTGCTCGTAGCCGGGCAGCGCCTCGTAGAAGAAGTCGAACAGGTCGTCGTGCATCGGGACGACCTTCTTCATGAACTCGACGTAGCGCATCAGCCGCGTCATGTAGTCCGTCATCAGCTGGATGGTCGCGACCGTGCCCACACCACCCGGATACAGCGTGGACGGGTGAACGTGCTTGCCCTCCATCAGGCAGAACATCTCGCGCGTCCAGCGACTGACCACCAATGCCTCGCGGTAGAACTCGCCGGTGAACGGGTTCAGAGCACGCATGATGTCCGCGATGGTGCGGTACCCGTGCGCTTCGGAGTTCGGCGCAAGCGTGTTCTCGGCTTTGGTCAGAACACCCGGGTTCGTCTCGGAGACCATCTTCTCGCAATAGTCGACGCCGACGAGATTCTCTTGAAAGATGTTGTGGTCGAACATGTATTCCGCGGCCTCGCCAAGATTGACGATCCACTCGCCGAGATTGGGCGGCTTGACGCCGTAGGCCATGTTCTGTGTGTAGCACGAGCACGTGGCGTGGTTGTCGCCGCAGATCCCGCAGATGCGGCTGGTGATGAAGTGCGCGTCGCGAGGGTCCTTGCCCTTCATGAAGATCGAGTAGCCGCGGAAGATCGATGACGTGCTGTGGCACTCGACGACCTCGCGGTTCTCGAAGTCGATCTTCGTGTAGATGCCGAGGCTGCCGACGATCCGGGTGATCGGATCCCACGACATGTCGACGAGCGTGCTCGGATCCTTCTTGGTGTGCTGGGGTCCGGGAACTGTGGTTGTCATTGAGTTTTGCCTTTCTCCGCGGTGCGCACTTACCAGGTGCGCTTCGCTCCGGTGGTCAGTTCCTTGCCCGAATGCCGCCACTTCGGTTCTTTGTCGACGGTCTTTCCGGTGATATGGCGCAGATTGCGAATCACCGAGCCGTAAAGGCCCGACGCGGTCGTGGAGATCTTTCCGCCAGGAGGCTCGTCCATGAAGGGCATGAACTTGTCAGGGAAGCCCGGCATCGTGCATCCAATGCATATCCCGCCGACGTTCGGGCAGCCACCGACGCCGTTGATCCAGCCGCGCTTCGGTACGTTGCACTTGACGACCGGCCCCCAGCAGCCAAGTTTCACAATGCATTTCGGCGAACCGTACTCGGTCGCGAAATCGCCTTGCTCGTAGTAGCCGGCCCGGTCGCACCCCTCGTGCACGGTGGCGCCGAACAGCCATTGGGGTCGGAGCGCGTCGTCGAGCGGAATCATCGGCGCCTGTCCGGTCGCCATGTAAAGCAGGTAGGTCAGCGTTTCGGAGAGGTTGTCCCCCTGGATGGGGCAGCCGGGCACGCACACGATCGGGATGCCGGCCTTGCTCTTCCAGTCCCAGCCGAGGTAGTCCGGCACGCCCATCGCGCCGGTCGGGTTCCCGGCCATCGCGTGAATGCCGCCGTACGTCGCGCACGTCCCGACGGCGACGATCGCGGTGGCCTTCGGGGCCAGTCGGTCGAGCCACTCGCTGGTGGTGATCGGCTGGTCGGTCGCCGGGTCGTTGCCGAACCCGCACCAGTAGCCCTCCTGGTGGAGGTTCTCGTTCGGGATCGACCCCTCGACGACCAGCACGAACGGCTCCAGTTCACCGCGATCCGCCTTGAAGAACCATTCCAGGAAGTCGTCCGCACCGCCCGCCGGTCCGCACTCGAAGTCGATCAACGGCCAGTGCACGGCGATTTGAGGCAAACCGGGAAGTGCTCCGAGCGCGATCTCCTCGATGCTTGGTTGGGTGGCGCCTGTCAATGCCACGGAATCGCCGTCACAACTGAGGCCGGCGTTGATCCACAGAACGTGAATCAAGGTTTCTTCCGCTTTTTGGGCAGCTTCACTTAGCATGCTTGCGGCTTTCCGGGATCGGGCTGGGATCCCTGCGGCGCAGGAGTCGCCCTTCGGCCCACTTGCGCGTCGCTAGTTCTCGGTCTACTCCGGCACAAGTGTGTTGTCAATCACACCTAAGCGACCGTCGTACGCAGTTCATTTGCACGCGCGTCAATCCACTGGTGCCAGATATCCATTCCGTCTCCTTTGGTAGCCGAGACGGGGATGATCTCGACTCCGGGATTGACCGAACGGGCATGCCGCGCACAGGTTTCAAGATCGAAGTCGACGTAGGGCAGCAGGTCGATTTTGTTGATGAGCACCAGCCCCGCCGCGGCGAACATGTGCGGGTATTTCAACGGCTTGTCGGTGCCTTCGGTCACCGAGATGACGACGACCTTGCTGCGCTCGCCGAGATCGAACAACGCTGGGCAGACCAGGTTTCCGACGTTCTCGATGAACAGCAGCGAACCGTTGTCAGGCGCAAGGGCGTGCAGAGCACGCGCGATCATCTCCGCGTCGAGGTGGCACCCCGCGCCGGTGTTGATCTGTACCGCGCGCGCCCCGGCCGCGGTGATCCTGTCGGCGTCGAGCAATGTCTCCTGATCACCTTCGATCACCGCGACCTCGTGCTGCGAGCCGAGGTGGCGGATGGTGCGCTCGAGCAGGGTGGTCTTGCCCGCGCCGGGTGAACTGGTGATGTTGAACGCGAGGATCCCCCGGTCGGCCAGCCACTGCCGGTTCTGCTCGGCCAGCCCGTCGTTCTTCGCGAGAACCTTCTGCTCCAGGGTGATGGTTTCGGTGTGCGGGTGTTCGTGATCGTGAGTGTGGGGATGGTCGTGAGTGTGGGGATGGCCGGCGATCGTGACGGTCGCCGCGGCGTCGCCGCACCCGCAGGTTGCACACATGCTCAGCTCACTTCCATCGAAAGGATCTTCAAGTCACGGCCGGCGACCACGTCGACATCGGCACTGCCGCAGGGGCACAACAAGATCAGGTCGGTCAGCTCGAAGGAGGCGTCGCATGTGCGGCATCGCGCCTCACCGGGACGCATGTCGACCTCGAGGCTGGCGCCGTCGGCGACGGTGCCCTCGGTGGCGAGCTCGAAGCAGAAGGTCATCGCATCGGGGACGACGGCGCACAGCGCACCGACTTCCAGCCTGACGCTGTGCACCCGACGGCCTGCGGCGTGTTCGCACACCGCATCGACAACACTTTGCGTCAACGCCATCTCGTGCATATCTGTCCGCTCTGGCCGGATGACCCCACCATAGGCCCGGGATCTTCTCCCTGCGAGAGATCGCAGACAGCTGCGGTCGTGACACTCGGCGTGTCCGCTTGAATCGAACAGGTGTTCGTCTACTGTGGGGTCAGCGCGGGATGCTGGTCACGCCGACTTGTCGGTACCGACCTCTAGCGTCACGGCCAACCGATCGAAACACGATCACGCACGAGGATGGAGACCAACCCCATGGCGCAGGCCCCCGACCGCGAGAAAGCCCTCGAACTGGCGCTCGCACAGATTGAGAAGAACCACGGAAAAGGCTCGGTGATGCGGCTCGGCGACGAGGTTCGCCAGCCGATTTCCGTCATCCCCACCGGGTCGATCGCTCTCGACGTTGCGCTCGGGATCGGCGGCCTGCCGCGAGGCCGGGTCGTCGAGATCTACGGCCCGGAATCCTCGGGTAAGACGACCGTCGCGCTGCACGCGGTCGCCAACGCGCAGGCCGCCGGCGGTATCGCGGCGTTCATCGACGCCGAGCACGCGCTGGACCCGGAGTACGCCAAGAAGCTCGGTGTGGACACCGACTCGCTGCTGGTCTCCCAGCCCGACACCGGGGAGCAGGCGCTGGAGATCGCCGACATGCTGATCCGCTCCGGTGCGCTCGACATCCTGGTCATCGACTCGGTGGCCGCACTGGTTCCGCGCGCTGAGATCGAAGGCGAGATGGGGGACAGCCACGTCGGCCTGCAGGCCCGGCTGATGAGCCAGGCGCTGCGGAAGATCACCGGTGCACTGAGTAATTCGGGCACCACCGCGATCTTCATCAACCAGCTCCGCGAGAAGATCGGTGTGATGTTCGGTTCACCCGAAACGACCACGGGCGGAAAGGCGTTGAAGTTCTACGCCTCGGTTCGGTTGGACGTCAGAAGGATTGAAACCCTCAAGGACGGCACCGACGCGGTCGGCAACCGCACGAGGGTGAAGGTCGTCAAGAACAAGGTGTCCCCGCCGTTCAAGCAGGCCGAGTTCGACATCCTCTACGGCAAGGGCATCAGCAGGGAAGGCTCGCTCATCGACATGGGCGTCGAGCAGGGCTTCATTCGTAAGTCCGGTTCCTGGTTCACCTATGAGGGTGAGCAGCTGGGCCAGGGCAAGGAGAACGCGCGGACCTTCCTGATGGAGAACGCCGACGTGGCCAACGAGATCGAGAAGAAGATCAAGGAAAAGCTCGGCATCGGTGCCGTGGTGACCGCTGACTTGTCCGATGACGAAGTCCTTCCCACCCCCATCGATTTCTGAGGCCCCTCGCGAGGAGCAGCCGCAGGATCCCCGCACACGCGAGGAGCAGGCGAGAAGCCTGTGTCTGCGTCTGCTCACCGCGCGGGCACGCACCCGTGCCGAGCTCGAGGGGCAGCTGACCAAACGCGGCTATCCCGAGGACATCAGCGCCAAGGTGCTCGATCGGCTGGCGCAGGTCGGGCTGATCGATGATGCGGACTTCGCCGAGCAGTGGGTCCGTTCACGACGGGTCAACGCGGGAAAAGGCAAGCGGGCCTTGGCCGCCGAGCTGCGCAACAAGGGTGTGGACAACGACGTGATCGATGCGGCGTTGGCGGACATCGACGCGGGCGCCGAGAGGCGGCGGGCCGAGCAACTGGTCAGCGACAAGCTGCGCCGCGAAAAGCTCGGCGAAGATGACGACACCAAGGTGGCGCGTCGACTCGTCGGAATGCTCGCGCGCCGCGGCTACAGCCAGAGCATGGCGTTCGACGTCGTGAAGGTCGCGTTGGCCAGCGAACGGGAGCGACGATCGGTGTGACCGCAGGCGCCGCGAGGTAAATTGCGCACATGCTGCTATCGGCCAAGATCGCTCCGACATTCGACTACCCGGTGCTCCAAGAGTTTTGGGCGCGGGCTGACGAGCTGGGCTTTCACTCGGTTGCCAATTATGACCACTTCTACGGGTTGTCGGATTTCAAGGAACCGACCTACGAGGGGTGGACGTCGTTGGCCGCCATGGCCGGCGTCGTCTCGCGTGCCCGTATCGGGTGCATGGTCACCGGTGTGACGTACCGCAACCCGGCGATGCTGGCGAAGATGGCGGTGACGGTCGACCACATCAGCGGCGGGCGGCTGGATTTCGGACTGGGCGCCGGCTGGCACGAAGACGAACACCGCGCCTACGGTCTCGAATTCCCGAGCCCGGGCGTGCGGGTCGAGATGCTCGACGAGGCACTGACTCTCATCCGGCGACTGTGGACCGAGGACTCCGTCACGTTCGAGGGCCGCCACTATCGACTGCGCGATGCGCTGGCCAATCCGAAACCGCTTCAGAAGCCGCATCCGCCGATCGTCATCGGTGGCGAGAAGCCGAAGATGTTGCGCGTCATCGCCCGTCACGCCGACGAATGGAACGTTCCCAGTCACGGCGACGTGGCGGCCTGGGCGAAAACCAGCGCCCTGCTCGACGAGGCATGCGTAGAGGTCGGCCGCGACCCGGCCGAGATCCGGCGCTCGATACAGCTGTTCGTCCTGCCGGCCAAGGACGGTCACGTCGAGGAGCAACTGGCCCGGCTGCCGGAACTGGACGGCGCCGGATGTGATCATGCGGTGCTGTCGTTCTATCAGCCGCCCACGGCGCAACAGATGCAGCGCTGCGCGGACCAGATCCAGAGCTAGACGCCGCCCGGTTCGGCCAGCTTCACCGTCGCGCCGGGTGCCCCTTCCTGCTCGATCGTCCCGGGATCCAGCGGCGTTGGAGCGCGGCGTGATCGGCGCAGCCTGGCTTCCAGCCACACGGCGAACGACGACAGCGTGAAGTTGACGACGATCATCAGGACCGCGATGACGACGAGTGCCGGCAGGAGGTTGGTGAACGAGGCGCCGATGTTCGTGCCCTGCGACACCAGCTCGGGGTACGTGATGGCCACGCCCAGGGCGGTGTCCTTGAGGACGACGACCAACTGCGAGATCAGTACCGGCAGCATGGACGTAATCGCCTGCGGCAGCAGGATCGACCGCATGGTCTGCCCCCACCGCATGCCGAGCGACGACGCGGCCTCCGACTGCCCGCGGGGCAGTGCATTGACACCCGCCCTGACGATCTCGGCGATGACCGCGCCGTTGTACAGCGTCAGGCCGGTCACGACACCCGCCAGCGTGGAGTACTCGGAGGCGAAGACGTCGTACCTCGAATAGAGGAAGTACGCGAAGATCATCATGATCAGCACGGGTACCGCGCGGAAGAACTCCACGAAAACCGCGCACGGCTTATTGATCCACGAGTGTGTCGACAGACGGCCGACCCCGAGTACGACGCCGAGGATTCCCGCGAGCACGATCGACAGCCCGGCAGCCTTCAGCGTGCCCTCGATGCCGGGGATGAGGTAGTTCTCCCACACGTTGGGCGTGATGAACGGCTCCCACTTCGCCCACTCCAGTTGGCCTTTGGCCGCGAGCTCGATACCGACGAAGACCAGCACGGCGATGAAGGCCAGCACGGTGATCCCGGTCGCGATGTAGTTGCGGACCTTGGCGCGTGGGCCGGGTGCGTCGAAGAGGATGGATGATCCGCTCACCTGGCCACCGCCAACCGCTTGCCCAGCCACCCGAACAACAACCCCAATGGCAATGTGAGCGCGACGAATCCGGCCGCGAACAGGCTGCCGACGATGAGCAGCGCCGACGATTTCTCCACCCACTCCGACATCAGCAGCGACGCCTCAGCAACCCCGATCACCGACGCGATCGTCGTGTTCTTCGTCAGCGCGATCAGCACCGACCCCATCGGGATGATCGTTGCGCGGAAGGCCTGGGGAAGCAGGACGAGCCTCAGGTTCTGGCTGAACGTGAGTCCCAATGACCGGGCGGCCTCGGCCTGGCCCAACGGGATCGTGTTGACCCCCGAGCGCAGCGTCTCGCAGACGAATGACGCCGTGTAGACCGACAGGCCGAGTACCGCCAGCCGGAAGTTGTTGTCCACCAGGAACGTCGGCGAAGCCCGGTTGGCCAGCTCGATACCCAGCGATGTGTACAGCCCCAGCGAGGTGAACAGGATAATCAGCGTCAACGGGGTGTTGCGCACGATGTTGACGTAGGTGGTGCCCAGCCAGTTGAGCACCGGCACCGGCGACAACCGCATCCCCGCCAGCACCGTGCCGATGATCAGCGCCCAAAAGGCGGAGAACAACGTCAACTGAATGGTGACCCAGAACGCGTCGAAGAACGCTCCGGCTCTGAAGACCTCCATACTCGCTCCGCTGAAAGACCGCCGCCGGACCTCAGTTGCTCGCGGCGATGGCCGGTGGTTCCGGCGTCTTGATGCCCGCGGGGCCGAGGTTCTTCTCGAACGCTGCCGCCCAGGCTCCGTCGGTCTCCATCTTCTTCAGTGCATCGTTGATCTTGTTCAACAGTTCGGTATCGCCCTTCTTCAGGCCGATGCCGTAGTTCTCCTCCGAGAACGTTCCGCCGACCAGCTTGAACGCACCAGGGGACTGCGCGGCGTAACCGGCCAGGATCACCTCGTCGGTGGTGACTGCCGCGACCTTGCCCGACTTGAGGGCCTCGACACATGCCGAGTAGTTCGGGTATTCCTGCAGCTGCACCGTCGGGAACTCGTCCTTGATCTTCTGCGCCGGAGTCGAGCCCTTCACCGAGCAGAGGATCTTGCCCGAAAGCGAATCCTTGCCGGTGATGTCATTGTTGTCGGCCTTGACCAGCAGGCTCTGCCCGGTGACGAGGTAGGGACCCGCGAAGTCCACGCGCTTCTTGCGCTCGTCGGTGATCGAGTAGGTGGCGACGACGTAGTCGACCTGATTGTTGTCGATCAGGTTCTCGCGCTGCGCGGAGACGGCTTCCTTCCACTCGATCTTGTCGGGTCCATAACCCAACTGCTGGGCGACGTACGTGGCGACGTCGACGTCGAACCCGCTGTAGGTGCCGTCCGGATTCTTCAGGCCTAGGCCCGGCTGGTCGAACTTGATCCCGATGACGACCTTGTCCTTGTCGCCCGACGCGGCACTGCCCCCGGAGTTGCCGCCGCCGCAAGCGGTAAGAGTGAGGGGGAGTGCGACAGCTGCGACGGCTGCGGCCAACCGGATTCGCAATGACGGCATTTTCGAATTCCTTTCGGGGTTAGTGCTTGAGGATCTTGCTGAGAAAGTCTTTGGCGCGCTCGCTCTTGGGATTGGTGAAGAACTCCTGCGGCTCGGCCGCTTCGACGATCGCTCCGTCAGCCATGAAGACGACGCGATTGGCCGCACCCCGCGCGAACCCCATCTCGTGCGTCACGACGAGCATGGTCATGCCCTCCTTGGCGAGGGATGTCATGACGTTGAGGACTTCGTTGATCATCTCCGGGTCCAGCGCGCTCGTCGGCTCGTCGAACAGCATGACCTTCGGGTTCATCGCCAGAGAGCGTGCGATCGCCACCCGCTGCTGTTGACCACCCGACAGTTGCGCCGGGTATTTCTCCGCCTGATTCGCCACCCCGACCCGCTCGAGTAACGCCATGGCGTTCTCGCGGGCCTTGTCCTTGGACGCCTTGCGCACCTTCATCGGCGCCAGCGTCACGTTTTCCAGGATTGTCTTGTGCGCGAACAGATTGAACGACTGGAACACCATGCCGACGTCGGACCGGAGCTGCGCCAGCTTCTTGCCTTCGGCGGGCAACACTTCGCCGTCGATCGCGATGGTGCCCGAGTCGATGGTCTCGAGACGGTTGATGGTGCGGCACAGCGTCGACTTGCCCGAACCGGACGGCCCCAGCACCACGATGACCTGCCCGCGGCCCACCTTCAGATCGATGTCCTTGAGCACATGCAGGCTGCCGAAATGTTTGTTGACGGCTTCCATCGAGATCATGGGATGGGCTCCCGGAGCCGGATCGACCTCTTTCACTTCCGACCCGCCTGCCTCCATGTGTGCAGACCTTACCCAGGTAACGCCCAGCGTGCTCAGAAGTCGTCAATCCGCTCGAATCGCACGGCTGACCTGTCCGTACGATGAAGCAGTGACTTCGATGGCGACCCGAGATGCGACCGCGCGCAGCGGTGCTGATGCCGCTTCGCGCGAGCGTTCGTCGGAAGTTCGCCATGACACTCGCACCTATCAGGTCCGCACGTACGGCTGCCAGATGAATGTCCATGACTCCGAGCGGCTGGCGGGGTTGCTGGAAGCCGCCGGGTACCGCAAGGCCGCCGACAACACCGACGCCGACGTCGTCGTGTTCAACACCTGCGCGGTCAGGGAGAACGCCGACAACAAGCTCTACGGCAACCTCAGCCATCTGGCCCCTCGTAAGCAGGCCGAGCCCGACATGCAGATCGCCGTCGGCGGCTGCCTGGCGCAGAAGGACCGCGACACGGTGCTGAAAAAGGCGCCGTGGGTCGACGTCGTCTTCGGCACGCACAACATCGGATCGCTTCCGGTACTGCTCGACCGCGCCCGTCACAACAGGGCCGCCCAGGTCGAGATCGTCGAGGCGCTGAAGGAGTTCCCGTCCGCCCTGCCCGCCACCCGCGAGTCCGCCTACGCCGCATGGGTGTCGGTGTCCGTGGGCTGCAACAACACCTGCACGTTCTGCATCGTGCCTGCCCTGCGTGGTAAGGAGGTCGACCGCAGGCCCGGCGACGTCCTCGCAGAGATGACCTCGCTCGTCGACCAGGGTGTTCTGGAAATAACCCTGCTCGGTCAGAACGTCAACGCCTACGGCGTCTCCTTCGCCGACCCGGACGAGCCGCGCGACCGCGGCGCATTCGCCAAACTGCTGCGTGCCTGCGGACGCATCGACGGACTGGAGCGGGTGCGCTTCACCTCGCCGCATCCCGCCGAGTTCACCGACGACGTGATCGAAGCGATGGCGCAGACACCGAATGTGTGTCCCACACTGCACATGCCGCTGCAGTCCGGGTCCGATCGGATCCTGCGCGCGATGCGACGGTCCTACCGTGCCGAGCGCTACCTCGGGATCATCGAGCGCGTGCGTGCGGCCATTCCGCACGCCGCGATCACCACCGACCTCATCGTCGGATTCCCCGGCGAGACCGAGGCCGACTTCCAGGCCACGCTCGATGTCGTCGAGCAGGCGCGGTTCGCAAGCGCATTCACCTTCCAGTATTCCAAGCGGCCCGGCACCCCCGCCGCCGAGCTGGACGACCAGGTGCCCAAACACGTTGTGGCCGAGCGGTATCAGCGGCTGATCGAACTGCAGGAGCGGATCTCTCTGGAAGAGAACACGGCGCTGATCGGTTGCACGGTCGAGCTGCTGGTCGCCACCGGCGAAGGACGCAAGGACGCCGCCACCGCGCGGATGTCCGGGCGGGCACGCGACGGCCGGCTGGTGCACTTCAACCCCGATGGTCTGCAGATCCGTCCCGGCGACATCGTCACGACGACGATCACCGGCGCTGCCCCGCATCACCTGATCGCCGACTCGGCGATCGCCGCCCACCGCCGCACCCGCGCGGGCGACGCCCACGCGGCGGGGGAGGGCCCCCCGCCTGCGTGGGGACGTCCGCGCACCGGTGTCGGTTTGGGTATGCCCAGTATCGGCGTCCCCGCCGAACCGCAGGTGTCGACCGGGTGCGGCCGGTGAACAAGCCAGACCACGGCGACTTCGAGAGTTTCAAGGGCGACATCGAAGCGGCCGAACGCCGTGTCGCACGTGAGATCGACCCTGGTGCAAGGGCTTTGGTCATCGCCATCGGCGTGTTCGTGCTCCTGGTGTCCTTCATCCTGCCCCACGCCGGCGGGGCCAGGGGACTGGATGTGCTCATCGGCAGCGAGGCGGCGATCCGGGAGGGGATTTCGCTGCCGTCGCGCGTGTTCACCTGGCTGGTGCTGGTATTCGGTGTCGGCTTCTCGATGCTGGCGCTGTTGACGCGGCGCTGGGCGCTGGCGTGGATCGCGCTGGCCGGGTCGACGGTGGCGTCCCTGATCGGCCTGCTCGCGGTGTGGTCACGACAGACGGCGCCCGGTTCCTATCCCGGTCCCGGTATCGGGCTCATCGTCGCGTGGCTCGCGGTGATCGTGGTGACGTACCACTGGGCGCGCGCGGTGTGGGCGCGTACCGCCGTTCAACTCGCCGCCGAGGAACAGCGCCGCCGCCACGTCGCCGAAGAGCAGCGCAAGGGTCTACTCGACGGCTGGGACAAGAACGAGAACAAGGACAAGAACAAGCCCGAGGCCTAGTTCGGCGCAGCGTTAACGCTTCCCGAGGGACTCGGCGGCCGCGTCGGCCCACTGGCGCCACTGTTCGGCGTTGGCTCGCGATTCGGCGGCGTCCTTCTCCCGCCCTGCGGCTTCGGCCTTCTCGGCTTGGCGTTCGTATTGTTCTGCGCGGGAACGGAATTGGTCCGCACGCGCCTTTGCCTCCGGGTCGACGCCGCCGGTCGGGGAGTCGCGCACCTTCTTCTCCACCGCACGCAGCCGACGTTCCAGGTCGGCGGCTCGCTCGCGCGGCACCTTGCCGATCGCATCCCATTTGTCGCCGATCGTGCGCAGTGCGGCCCTTGCCGCGTCGAGGTCGCTGGTGTCGAGCCTCTCGGCTTCGGCGAGCAGCTTTTCCTTCGCCTCGGCATTGGCGCGAAACTCGGTGTCGCGTTCGGCGGTCGCGGCGTTGCGTGCCGAGAAGAATGTGTCCTGCGCCGCTTTCAGCCGCTGCCACAGCGCGTCGTCGACGTCCTTGGCCGCACGTCCAGCCGCCTTCCACTCGGTCATCAGGTCGCGAAACGCGGCGCCGGTCGGTCCCCAGTCCGTGGAGTCCGCCAACGCCTCGGCACGCTCGCAGATCGCTTCCTTGGCCTGCCGGGCGCCGGCCCGCTCGCGGTCGAGGTCCGCGAAATGCGAACCGCGCCTGCGATTGAACCCCTCGCGGGCCGCGGAGTACCGCTTCCACAGCGCGTCGTCGGATTTGCGGTCCAGCCCGGTGATCGTGCGCCACTCGTCGAGAATTTCGCGCAGCCGGTCACCCGCGACCTTCCACTGGGTCGAGTTGGCGGCCAGTTCCTCGGCCTCGGTGGCCAGCGCCTCCTTGCGCGCGAGCTGGGCGGCCCGGTGTTCTTCGCGCTTCGCCTTGTCGGCCTGTGCGGTCTCGTCGGCGTGCTCGGCGATGGTGGCCAGTCGCGCGGCCAGGGCATCGACGTCGCCGAGCACATGCGCATCCGCCAGGGTGTCGGCGAGCGCTTTCGCCGCTGTCTTGATCTTGCGGGCATCGCCTGTGCCGGACTCCAGGCGGCTCTCCATCAGAGCCACTTCGGTGTGCAGGTCATCGAAGCGGCGCCCGAAATGCGCGTATGCGGCCTCGGTGTCGCCGGCCTGCCAGGACCCGATGACGCGCTCACCGGAACCGGTGACCAGCCACACCGTGCCGTCGGGGTCGACTCTGCCGAACCGGTGCGGGTCGCTGGACGGGGGCGCCGCAAGCGTCGGCGCCGCCCTGCCGGGACGCGGGACGGGACGCGGCGGCGGTCCCGGCCGCGGGGCGGGTCTGGGCGGGAGAGACCCAGACGCGGGTCTGGGCGGGAGAGACCCAGACGCGGGTCTGGGTGGGAGAGACCCAGACGCGGGTCTGGGTGGGAGAGACCCAGACGCGGGTTTCGGCGAGGAGGGCTGCCCTCCTGGCTCGCTGATCGTCATATTCGTTTCTCGTACCCTCCACGCGGTGATCCGCGCACCTGCCGCGCGACGCGGCGCCTGATAGCTCGCTTTCGAACGCTATTCAAACAGGTCGCCGCGCCGTGTGCGCACGGCTTTCGCGTTGCGCCTCTCAAGCGTCCGCCTACGCTCTGTCAACGACGACGGAAGGATCGCGATGAATAAGGCGGATATCGCCGCCCTGCTCGCCCTCGGCGCTGCTCTGTTCATCGCGATCGGCGACGTCATGCATCAACGCCAGGCGCACGAGGTGACCGACGAGCAGGTCGGCCATGCCGCCTTGTTTCTCCAGCTGCTGCGCGACCGCCAATGGTGGCTGGGCAGCCTCGTCGCCGGCGTCGGATTCGGGTTGCAGGCCGCCGCGCTGGGCCTGGGCTCGGTGCTTCTCGTGCAGGCACTGCTGGTGACCTCGCTGTTGTTCGCGCTGCCGATCCACGCACGGCTGTCACACCGTCGGGTGACGCGGTGGGAGTGGACGTGGGCGGTGCTGCTCGCGGCCGCTGTAGCGGTGATCGTCACCGTCGGCAATCCGACCGAGGGGCACTCCCATGCCTCGTTGGAAACGTGGGCCGCGGTGGTGGCGGTGCTCGGACCCGTGCTGGTGCTGTGCGTGATCGGCGGCAGCATGGTGAAGGGTCCGATCAGTGCCGTGCTGCTTGCCGTCGTGTCCGGCGCGTTGTGGGGCGTCTTCGCGGTGCTGACGAAGGGCGTGGTCGACCGCCTCGACGACGGTCTCATCGCGCTGCTGCGCACACCGGAGCTGTACGCCTGGGTCGTCATCGCGGTGGCGGGCACCGCATGGCAGCAGTTCTCGTTCCGGGCCGGATCGCTGACCGCGTCCCTGCCGACGATGACGGTCACCGAACCGGTGGTGGCATCGGCGCTCGGCGTCGTGATCCTCGGCGAGACGCTGCGGCCCGGCGAAGCGGGCTGGCTGACGCTGATCGTCGCCGTCGCGGTGATGGTCTTCGCGACCGGCGCACTGGCCCGCGGCGAAGCGGCCATAGCAGGCGACAAGGCGACCCGGCATTAGCGTGGTCACGTGCTGAGCGCCATCGCGATCGTCCCGTCGGCGCCCGTCATGGTGCCCGAACTGGCCTCCGGCGCCGCAGCCGAGCTCTCCGACCTGAGGGAGGCGGCGTTCACGGCCGCGACGGCGCTGCCCGCGCGGTGGATCGCCATCGGGGTGGGGCGCTCCGATCTCGTGGTGGATCCCCGACAGACCGGCACATTCGCGGGCTACGGCGTCGACGTACCCGTCGCCTTGTCACCGGGCCCGTCCGTCGCGCTGACGGAGCTTCCGCTGTGCGCGCTGGTGGTGGGCTGGCTGCGCGGCCGCGCCCAGCCCGAGGCGCACGCCGAGGTGCGGGTCTACGCCGACGACCACGACGTCGATGCGGCGCTGGCACATGGCGAAGCGCTGCGCGCTGAGATCGACGAGGCCGCCGACCCCATCGGTGTGCTCGTCGTCGCCGACGGGGCGAACACGCTGACCCAGCCCGCCCCCGGCGGCTACGACCCGAACTCGATTCCCGTGCAGGCCGCGCTCGACGATGCGCTGGCCGCAGGCGACGCGGCCGCACTCGCGCGGCTGCCTGACGCGATCGTGGGACGGGTCGCGTATCAGGTGCTGGCCGGACTGACCGAGCCCGGCCCGCGGTCGGCCAAGGGGCTGTACCGCGGTGCGCCCTACGGAGTGGGCTATTTCGTCGGCGTCTGGCATCCATGACACGTCCGATCGCGATCGTCGGCCCGACCGGGACCGGAAAGTCGGCGCTGGCGCTCGCCGTCGCCGAGCACCTCGGCGGCGAGATCGTGAATGCCGACGCGATGCAGCTCTACCGCGGTATGGACATCGGCACCGCGAAGCTGGCGCCCGCCGAGCGGCGCGGCATCCCGCACCATCAGCTCGACGTCCTCGAGGTGACCGAAACCGCCAGCGTGGCCCGCTACCAGCAGGCGGCAGCGGTCGACATCGAAGCCATCGCCGCCCGCGGCGCCGTGCCGATCGTGGTCGGCGGTTCGATGATGTACATCCAGTCGCTGCTCGACGAATGGACCTTCCCGGCGACGGACCCGCAGGTGCGCGCCAAATACGAACAGCGGCTCGCTGAGGTCGGTGTATCGGCTCTGCACCAGGAGTTGGCACGCGCCGACGCCGAGGCGGCGGCGTCGATCCTGGCCACCGACGGACGACGCATCGTGCGGGCGCTGGAGGTAGTCGAACTGACTGGGCAGCCTTTCGCGGCGTCCTTCCCGGCGATCGGCGCACCTCGATGGGGCACCGCGATCGTCGGGTTGGATTGGGAAACAACACGTCTCGATGAACGCCTGACCCAGCGGACCGACACGATGTTCCACGACGGGCTGGTGGACGAGGTCCGCGGCCTCCTGAGCCGCGGCCTGCGGGACGGCGTGACAGCCTCTCGCGCGCTGGGATACGCGCAGGTGATCGCCGACCTCGACGACGGAGGCGACGGAACCGCTGCGCGTGAACCGACGTTCTTCGGGACCCGCCGCTACGTGCGACGGCAGCGGTCGTGGTTCCGTCGGGACCACCGCATCAGCTGGCTTGACGGCGCGGCGGCCGACACCCTCGAGGAAGCCTTGCGTATCTGGCGCGACGTATCCTGAGCAGGTGGAGTTCGCCAAGGGGCATGGCACACAGAACGACTTTGTGGTGCTGCCCGACCCGGAAGGCCGGCTGATGCTGACGCCTGCCGCGGTGGCCGCGCTCTGCGACCGCCGCCGCGGCCTCGGTGCCGACGGTGTGCTGCGGGTGACGACGGCAGCGGCCGCGGAGGCCGCGGGCGTATTCGACCGGATTCCCGAGGGCGTCGCGCCCGGTGACTGGTACATGGACTACCGCAACGCCGACGGCTCGATCGCGCAGATGTGCGGCAACGGGGTTCGGGTGTTCGCGCACTACCTGCGAGCCTCCGGGCTCGAGAATCGCGACGAGTTCGTCGTCGGATCGCTGGCCGGACCGCGGCCCGTTGTGCTGCACGACTGGGACGCCACCGGCGCCGACGTCACCGTCGAGATGGGAAAGACGAATCAATTGGGCGTCGGCGAGGCGATCGTCGGTGGCAGACCCTTCGCCGGGCTGGCGATCGATGTGGGCAATCCCCACCTGGCCTGCGTCGATCCCGTCATGACATACAACGAGTTGGCATCGCTGGACGTCGCCGCGCCCGTGTCGTTCGACCGCACGCAGTTCCCCGAAGGGGTCAACATCGAGGTGCTGACCGCGCCCGTTGATGGCGAGGTGTCGATGCGGGTGCACGAACGTGGTGTCGGCGAGACGCGGTCCTGCGGTACCGGGACCGTGGCCGCGGCTGTCGCCGCGTTGGCGTTCGCCGGCGCGTCCACCGGCACGTTGCGGGTGAACATCCCCGGTGGGGACGTCACCGTCACGGTCACCGACGCCAGCAGCTTCCTGCGTGGCCCGTCGGTTCTTGTTGCCCGCGGTGAGTTGTCCGAGGAATGGTGGCGTGCTGCCCAGCGTTAATTCACGTGCAGCGGCCGCAATAGGCGTGCGACGCTGTATTCGCTTATGACGTATCCCAAATTCCCACGCAACGAGACACCCAGTGCGGGTGAGCTCGCTCTCGAAGACCGCACGGCGCTGCGCCGTGTGGCCGGTCTGTCGACCGAACTGACCGACGTTTCCGAGGTCGAGTACCGCCAGCTGCGCCTCGAACGCGTCGTGCTGGTGGGGGTGTGGACCGAGGGCAGCGCGGCCGACGTCGATGCCAGCATGGCCGAACTCGCGGCGCTCGCGGAGACCGCCGGCTCGGAGGTGCTCGAGGGGCTCGTCCAGCGCCGCGACAAGCCGGATCCGTCGACCTACATCGGCTCGGGCAAGGCGGCCGAGCTGCGGGAAGTGGTGCTGGCCACCGGCGCGGACACCGTGATCTGCGACGGTGAGCTGAGCCCCGCGCAGCTCAATGCGCTGGAGAAGGCCGTCAAGGTCAAGGTGATCGACCGCACCGCACTGATTCTCGACATCTTCGCCCAACACGCCACCAGTCGCGAGGGCAAGGCGCAGGTGGCGTACGCCCAGATGGAGTACATGCTGCCCAGGCTGCGCGGCTGGGGTGAGTCGATGTCGCGACAGGGCGGCGGCGCGGGCGGCAGTGGTGGCGGCGTTGGTACCCGCGGACCCGGCGAGACCAAAATCGAGACCGACCGTCGACGCATCCGCGAGCGAATGTCCAAGTTGCGCCGCGAGATAAAGGACATGAAGAAGATCCGCGACACCCAGCGCAGCCGCCGGCTGGCGAGTGATGTGGCATCGATCGCGATCGTGGGCTACACGAACGCGGGCAAGTCCAGTTTGCTCAATGCGCTGACCGGCGCCGGTGTCCTGGTGGAGAACGCGTTGTTCGCGACTCTCGAACCGACAACGCGCCGTGGGGAATTCGAAGACGGCAGAGCCTTCGTTCTGACGGACACGGTCGGGTTCGTACGACATCTGCCGACACAACTGGTGGAGGCGTTTCGGTCCACGTTGGAGGAGGTCGTCGACGCCGACCTGCTGGTGCACGTCGTCGACGGTTCCGACGTCAAGCCGTTGGACCAGATCAATGCGGTGCGCAAGGTGGTCAATGAGGTGACTGTCGATCACGACAGCAGGCCCGCGCCAGAGTTGGTGGTGGTCAACAAGATCGATGCCGCAAGCGACCTCGCGCTCGCCCATCTTCGGCGGGCGCTCCCGGATGCGGTGTTCGTCTCGGCGCACACCGGTGAGGGTCTGGCGCGGCTGCAGCAGCGGATGTCCGAACTGATCGCTCCGACAGACACCGTGGTGGATGTGACGATTCCGTACGACCGCGGCGATCTCGTCAGCAAGGTGCATGCCGACGGCCGGGTGGACGCGACCGAGCACACCGCCGACGGCACCAGGATCAAGGCTCATGTGCCGATCTCGTTGGCCGCCAGCTTGAGCGAGTACTCAACCTTCTAGGTCGGGCGTCGTTACCATCGGCGCATGTCGAAGCTGGACCCGTTTCGTAGTCCACAGGCCCGCGACGATTTCATCGCGAAGTACGACGCCGTCGTCGCCGGCTGGCCCGTCGACTGCGAGGAGCGTGATCTGGGAACCGAATTCGGCACCACGCACGTCATCGTCAGTGGTTCGGAGTCGGCGCCGCCGCTCGTCCTGCTCCACGGGGCGGCCGCCACCGCCGTGATGTGGCGACCGGTCATCGAGGCGTTGAGCACGACCTACCGCTGTTACTGCATCGACACGATCTTCGAAGGCAACAAGAGTCTTTCCAGCAGGCGGATACTCGGAAAGGCCAAACTCGTCGCGTGGTTGCGCCAGGTGCTTTGCCGCGCTCGACGTCGAGCAGGCAAGGGTCGTCGGGCTTTCCTACGGTGGTTGGCTCGCGGCCAATCTCGCGGTGCTCGCGCCCGAATTCGTGAATCGCCTCGTGTTGCTGTGCCCTGCCGCGACGTTCGCGCCCATCACCCTCGAGTTCTATCGCGGAGTGTTCTCCGCCAATCTGCGGCGCTCACCTGAGCGGGCACGACAATTCATGCAATGGTTGTCGAACACACCGAATGTCGAAACCGATCCGATAGCAGATCTGATTGTGACGGCGCTGCTGACAAGCAAACACATCCCGACCGCGGTGACACCGCCGACCGTGCTTTCCGATGACACGCTGCGCCGGATTGCCGTGCCGACGACGGTGCTCATCGGGGACCGTGAGGTCATCTACCGCGGCGGTCCGCACGCCGCGATTGCCAGGGCGCAGAGGTTGATTCCCGACGTTCGCACACATCTCATCGCCCGTGCCAATCACATGCTGACGATCGACAGTCCCGACGAACTCACCGACCGGCTGCTCAAGGAATTGGCCTGAAGACAGGCGAAAGGCCCCCGACCCAATGGGATTCGGGGGCCTCTCGTCTGGTGAGCTAGTTCTGCTCGGCTTCCTGCCGCTTCTCAGCGGTCTTGGCGGCGCCGCGCGCGGCCTCAGCTTCGGCTTCCTTCTTCGCGGCATCACGCTGTGCGTCGGCCTTGTCCTGCTGGGCCTGGCCCTCGCGATACAGATCGTCGCGTCCGGCTACCGCGCCCGCGACCTCTTTGACCTTGCCCTTGACGCCTTCGACGACACCCTTGATTGCTTCCTCGGGGCCGCTGTTATCTGACGACATTTGCAGGTTCCTCCTCGCTTCGTTGGTGACCTGGGATTTCCCCGAAGCGCGTCGCGGCAAACCATAGGGTGGTCCAGGTCACGCTGGGCGTGTCGCGCTCGAGATCACCGGCGGATCGTGCGCCTTGACCGGCGGCGGGACCCCGTCGAACTTCTCCACCTCGACGAGGACGTGCGCACCGGTGCAACCGCGGGCCAGCGCTGACGTCCCGACGTCGTCGGTGAGCACATTGGGGTTGCCGTGCACGCACATCGCGTCGGGGTCCGACGGGTCCTGCGGATCGAACCACGCACCCGTGGACAGTTGCACCACGCGGGGCCGCAACCGATCGTCGATCACCACACCTGCCAGGCATGCGCCGCGGTCGTTGAACACCCGCACCACGTCACCGTCGACCAACGACCGACATGCCGCATCGATCGGGTGCATCCGGATCGGCTCGCGCTGCCGCACTTTCGACGCCTGACTTGTCGCACCGCCGTCGAGCTGGCTGTGCAGCCGGGACGCCGGCTGGTTGGCGAGCAGGTGCAGTGGATAGTCCGCTGCGCGTTGGCCACCGAGCCACTCGGTCGGCTCGTACCACTTCGGGTGACCGGCGCAGTCGTCGTAGGCGAACCCGTCGATCTCCTCGGAGAAGATCTCGATACGCCCACTGGGAGTGCCGAGTCGGTGGGTGACAGGGTCGTTGCGGAAATCGCCCATCAGGGTCAGGCGGTCTTCGGTGGGCAGTCGCAGTCGGCCAAGACTCCAGAACTCGTCAAAGGTCGGCACCGCGAAATCCAGTCCCGCGGACCATTTGTCGTACATATGAGCCAGCCATTGCCGAGCCGTTCGACCCTCGGTGAACTGCGCCCCGAATTCCAGCTTCTCGGACAGTGCCGCGAATGTGGTGTAGTCGTCCCGGGATTCGGCGAACGGCTCAGCGAGTGCGGGCATCGCCACAAACATCGGGTCGTTTCGTGAACCCGAATAATCGTCGCGTTCGTACGCGGTGGTCGACGGCACGACGATGTCCGCGTGTTTGGCCATTGCCGTCCAGTACGGCTCATGGACCACGACGGTGTCGACACGGCTCAGCGCCCGGCGCAATCGCGGAATGTTCTGGTGATGGTGGAACGGATTGCCGCCGGCCCAGTAGACCAGCCTGATGTCGGGATACGTCAAACGTCGCCCGTTGTAGTCGAACTGCTCACCAGGATGCAGCAGCATGTCGCTGATCGCGGCGACCGGGATGAACGCCTGCACTGGATTGAGGCCCTGCGGCAGCGACGGCAGCCGGCAACGCAGCGGCGGCAGACCGGGCTCGTTCATCGACCCGTAGCCGTGGCCGAATCCACCTCCCGCAAGGCCGATCTGACCGAGCATCGCCGCGAGGGTCAGTCCCATCCACGGTGCCTGCTCACCGTGCCGCGTTCTCTGCAGTGACCAGCTGACGGTGACGATCGTGCGGCATCGGGCCATCCGGCGCGCAAGCACGACGAGCGCGTCGGCGGGCAATCGGCAGATCTCCGACGCCCAGTGCGCCGACTTGGGCACGCCGTCGTCAACCCCCAGCAGGTAGCGCTCGAAGCGCTCGTACCCGGTGCAGTACCTGGTCAGGAAGTCGCGGTCGGCCAGGGATTCGGTGGCCAAAACGTGGGCGAGTGCCAGCATGATCGCGACATCGGTGCCCGGTACCGGAGCCAGCCATTCGCAGTCGCCGTCGACGTCGTCGCGCATGGGCGAAAAGGACACGATGCGTCCACCCTTGTCGCGGAAGCGGTGCAGCGCATCGCGGGCGGGATGGGCGGTGGTGCCGCCATGATTGATTCCCGTGTTCTTCAAGGCCAGGCCGCCGAAACACACGAGGAGATCGGTGTGTTCGACGATGACCTCCCAATCCGTGGAGCGTTTGAACAGGTCATCATGGGTGCCGACGATGTGTGGCATTATCACGCCGGTCGCACCCAGGCTGTAGGAGTGCCGCGAAAAGGTGTATCCGCCAAGAAATTTCAGGAAGCGGTGAACCTGGCTCTGGGCATGGTGAAATCTGCCCGCGCTGGCCCACCCGTATGAGCCGCCGTATATCGCCTCGTTGCCGTGGGTATCGACGACGCGCCGAAGTTCGTCTGCGAGCAGTTCGGTGAGTTCATCCCATGACACGCCGACGAATTCGTCAGCGCCGCGTGCCGAGGTCGCCCCGGGACCGTCGCGCAGCCATCCACGCCGAACGGCCGGTTCCGCGATGCGGGATCGATGGCGAAGAGAACCCGGAAGATTTCCCAACAAAGGAGAAGGGTCGGCATCGCCGTCAAACGGGGTGACGGAGGCGATTTCGCCGGCGTCGACGCTAGCCGTGAATGCGCCCCAATGCGCGAGGCTGGTGGTCGTGGGCGGCATGAGTTCCGAGTTTAGGCCGCGAATACGTTGGCGCCGAGGTCAACGATATCGGGCGCAGCATGGCTTTCGGGCAACATGATTCGGCGCATTGGGGCGCGAGATCCGCAGTTTTTGTGCATTACCGGGGTAATTTCTCTTTCAGAGTTTGGGTGTGTCCCTTGGTTATTTGCCGTGATCTGACAGACAGTTGACGGGCGCGATACTTTTCATGGAATTTTTGCCGACCGCGGGAGGCTTAATGGGCGGGCAGAAGAGTCGGCGCCGCAGGGTGATCCATCGGGTGATCATCGGTTTGCTGGCGGCGTCGACGACTGTTTTGCTGGCGCCGGACGCGGCGGCGCAACCGGATGTCGATGCGAATGGTGCCATCACGGCGGCGTGGGAGGCCAGCGGCGGCGACGGCGGCCCGCTGGGACCCAGGAACGGCGACGTCTATCCCATCGGTGAGGGCTTCGGCCAGAACTTCGCTGGCGGCAAGATGTTCTTTACGCCTGCGACCGGCGCACACTTCGTGCAGGGCGCGATCCTGGAGAAGTACGAGTCGCTGGGCGGGCCTGCCGATGGCGATCTGGGTTTCCCGACGATCGACGAGGGCCCCGGCCGGGCCCCGGATAGCGCAAACGTCACGTTCAGCGCGTCGGACAAGCCGGTCATCTTCTTCACCCCCGCGACCGGCGCACGGGTGGTCCGCGGCCCGATCAACGCCGCATGGGACAAGCTCGGTGGCTCGGCGGGGTCGCTCGGCGTGCCCTCGGAGGATGAGACCTACCGCGACGACGTCGTCAGCCAGAAGTTCACCGGCGGCGAATTGTCGTACGACCTCGGGAAGAAGACGTTCACCACCGTGCCGCCGGACCTGGCCGGGCAGCTGGGAGACCTGCAGTTCGCCGATGACCCTGCGGCCGCGATCAACGCGGCCCGGCGCGCCGCCGGGGGAGCGCTGGGCCCGCTCGGCGCGGCCGAGGGCGCGCCCGTTCCCATCGGCAAGAACGGATTGAGGCAGAACTTCGCCGGCGGCGCGATCTTCTACACGCCCGACACCGGGGCGCACGTCGTGACCGGGCAGGTGCTGGCCAAGTACGAGAGCGTGGGCGGTCCGGAGGGCGACCTCGGATTCCCGATCACCAGCGAGGTCGACGGTGGACTGGCCACCGACAGCCGCATGAGCAGCTTCGCCGCCGAGGACAAGCCGATCATCTTCTGGACGCCCGAGTACGGAGCGGTGATCGTGCGCGGCGCGATGGCCGCGGCCTGGGACAAACTGGACGGCGCGAAGGGTGCGCTCGGCGCACCGGTCGCCGACCAGACCGAGTCCGGTGACGTCATCACGCAGCGCTTCAGCGGTGGCGTCGTCTCGTGGGATCGTTCGACGAGCGAATTCAACACGGAGCCGGGGAATCTGGCTTCCGAGTTGTCGGGTCTGGAGGTGCCGGGACAGAAGGCGCCTGAAGCGCCGGGCACCTCGGCCTCATCAGATTCCAAGGGCAGCAAGTGGTTCAAGTTCAGCTGGTGGTGGCTGTTGGCCCTGGTGCCGTTGGTGGCACTCATCGGAGTCGTGTTGTTGGCGACATTGCTGCGGCGTCGCAAGGGCGAGGACCCCTTCGCGCCGGACGGTTCCTACGTATCGGACGATGCGAGGTTCCGCGGCGATCCCGAACACGCCTACGGCAGTGTCGGCGGGTCTGAGCGGGCTACCACTGACGACGAATACGCCGCGGCGATGTTCGGCGACCGTTACGCCAGTCAGGGTCTGGGCTCACTGCCCCATGGCGACGACATGCCAAGTGGTGAGGACCTAACACCCGATCACGCGCACGATGACGACTTCACGCATGGTGACGACTTCGCACATCGTGACGAGTTCGGCTCGGCGGACGACGACCCGTGGGGAGCGCCTGCGAACGTCGAGGAGGAAGAGCCTCCCGCCGAGGTTGACGAGATCGAGGATGACGAAGATACCGATGCGGTCGACACCGCACCGACCCGTGTTCTCACCATTCCCCCCGTCGTCGCGCGCGATCCGCTCACCGATACCGGGCGTCACGCCCGCATCGAGATCGACGAACCCGAGCCGCGCGTAGCTTTCCAGCTGCCGCTGGACGACCTCAACGAGGCGCCGGACGGCTATCCGATCAAGGCGAACACCAGGTCGGGCGTGTACTGGGCGCCGGGTAGCGCGATGTATGAGGATGCCAGTGCCGAAATCTGGTTCGCGAGTGAAGAACTCGCGCGGGTGAACGGCTTTGTCTCAGATGACGAGCCCCGCTAGACCTTGCGGATGACCGTCACGACCTTGCCCAGCACCGCAGCCTCGTTGCCGGGAATGGGATCGAACGCGGGGTTGTGGGGCATCAGCCACACCTGACCGCGCGTGCGTTTGAACGTCTTCACCGTCGCCTCGCCGTCGATCATCGCGGCGACGATGTCACCGTTGTCGGCGACGTTCTGCTGACGGATGACCACCCAGTCGCCGTCGCAGATGGCCGCGTCGACCATGGAGTCACCCACCACCTTGAGCAGGAAGAGCGAGCCCTCGCCGACCAGCTCACGTGGCAGTGGGAAGACGTCTTCGACGGCCTCTTCGGCCAGGATCGGCCCGCCGGCGGCGATGCGGCCGAGCACAGGTACGAACGTCGGCTCCGGTAGGGCGTCGGACCCCGCCACATCGGTGGTGACGACCGAAGCCGCTGCGACGTCCTCAGCGCTGCGGACATCGACTGCGCGCGGTCGGTTGGCATCGCGGCGCAGATAGCCCTTGCGCTCCAACGTGCGCAGTTGGTGAGCCACCGACGAGGTCGACGTCAACCCGACCGCATCGCCGATCTCCCTGATGCTCGGGGGATAGCCCCGGCTGGTCACCGAGGCGCGGATCACGTCGAGAATGGTGCGCTGACGCTCGGTCAGACCCGTGTCGAGCCCGCCGCGTCCGCCGGTGCTTTCCGTGCCGCCCGGGGCATCGCTGCTGGAATCCATGGCGCGAATCTAGCCCGCGGGAGCCGATAAATCAAACATGTGTTCGAGGCGTGTCGCATTCCGCCGAGTCCGCAGATCGGGGCGCGGGACTTGTCGGAGGGTCCCGATATCGTTTGGCAACAGTTCGATCACATGTTCTATTAATCGAACACCTGAGCGAGTATGTTCGAACACAAGAGCGAACAACCCGGACCGGAAGGTAGGAAGATGACGATTCTCAATACGCGGGAAATCCAGGCAGCACCCGTGGTTAGGCCGGGAATCCGGCCCGTCCCCGCACGGCGGCGGCAGTCCTCACGGCGGCCGGCCGGCGCACCGGTGCGGTACCGGAGCTCGGGCGTCCGCATGTCGCGCACGTCGCATCGGCGGCGCCCGATCACACCGATGGCCACCGTGCTGCTCTCGCTGGTCGCCGCGGGTATCACCGTGTGGCTCGGGCTGGTGGCTCAATTCGGCGGGGTGGTCGGGGTGTCGGCGCCGGTTCCGGACCGCCTCGCGGTGGTTCAGGTCCAGATGGGCGAGACGCTGCAGCAGGTCGCGGGCCGAGTGGCGCCCGACGCCCCGGTCGGACAGGTCGTCGACCGGATTCGCGAACTCAACAAGCTTGACTCCGTTGCGGTGGACGCCGGCCAGACGTTGATCGCGCCTGTCGGCTGATCGCCGTGGGCGTTGAAAACGATTACCGTACAAGGCCATTCGGAGGCATTCGGGACCGTGTCCGCCTCACATCTTCCAAACAACCCCAATCCGGGCTGGCGGACCGCCGCGCAGGTACGCTCGAAGACGTTCGAGTTGGTCGTATGTTGGCGCGGCGAAGGAGCGGTGATGCACTGTCCGTTCTGCCGTCATCCCGATTCCAGAGTGGTCGATTCCCGGGAAACGGACGAAGGCCAGGCGATTCGGCGCCGAAGATCGTGTCCGGAATGCGGTCGCCGCTTCACGACCGTTGAGACCGCGGTCCTTGCCGTGGTGAAACGCAGCGGCGTCACCGAGCCGTTCAGCCGGGAGAAGGTCATCAAGGGCGTGCGCCGGGCGTGCCAGGGGCGGCAGGTCGACGACGATGCGCTGAACCTGCTCGCACAGCAGGTGGAGGACGCCGTGCGCGCCGCGGGAGCGCCGGAAGTGCCCAGCAATGAGGTGGGACTGGCCATCCTCGGCCCCCTCCGGGAACTCGACGAGGTGGCATACCTGCGGTTCGCCTCGGTCTACCGCGGCTTCTCGTCGGCCGAGGATTTCGAGCGGGAGATCAAGGCGCTGCGGGAGCATCGGAAGTCTCCCCAGCCGGCGCCGGGCTGAGCGGCCCGGTCAGTCGATCTGCTTTGTCCCGTCGCTGACGACGCGGCCCGCGATACGCACCCAGCCCTCGGGGCTCCATTCGGTGGAGATCATCGACCCCTTGCCCTGCACGATCTCCAGATCGCGGCTGAGGTAGTCGGTGATCCGCACTGCGGCGGCACCGGTCGCCTCGTCTTCGGGAACGCCGAGGTGGCTGGCGAACATCCGCGAGCGGATCGTCGCGGCGGACTCGTCCAGCCACGTCCACAGGTAGTGCTCGACGTCGTCGGTGTAATCGGCGGGATCGGCCGCCATCAACTCGTCGACGGAGCCGAGGTCGTAGATGGCGAAGTCCGGGGCCCATTCCGAGCGTGCGCTCACGGCCGTCAGGTCGCCGTCGTACATGACCTGCACGATGCCGGCGGGTACCTGCAATGTGTTGATCGCAGACCCCTGATCGCGGAGCCACCACGAGGCGCCAACCGTGGGATGCCCCGCGAAGGGCAACTCGATCGCCGGCGTGAAGATGCGCGCGTGCGCGGTGTTCGACCCGCCGGCCGGCATGTCGATGAATATCGTTTCGCTGTAACCCAATTGGGTGGCGATACGCTGGCGGTCGGAGGGCTCGACGGTGCTGTTGTCGACGACACCCAGCGGATTGCCGTGATTGCCGTCGGGGTCGGTGAAGACCCGCAGAACTGTCACATCGATGGCCATGGCCCGATGCTACTTACCGTCGTTGCGGCGGTGCGATCAGGTGGCGCTGCGTTCGTCGTGCCCCATCGCGTCGAGAACCGCGAAGCGCGTGCCGACCGAGCCGGTGATCGTGTCTGCTTCGATGCCGGTGCGCAGCAGGCCGCGGAGATAGTCCTGGTCGTAGACGGCGGGCTCGGTGGAACTGATGAACTGTTCGAGGACCTCGACGAATCGGTCGGGATCGTCGTGAAACGGGAAGTGTCCGGAACCTTCGAAGATCTCCAAGTGTGAGCCGGGCATCGCCGCATGCGCCATCCGGGCATGACTCATCGGGATCACCGAGTCTCCGCTTCCCCAAATCAATTGGACGGGAACGGATTGCGTCAAATAACATCGGTCGAGCATCGTGACCACCTGGCCGCGCCAATCCACCACCGCGCGCAGTGTGCGCGCGAACGCCGACGATGCGGTGGGTTCGGGTAGGTCGGCGAGAATCCGAAGTACGTCGGGCAAGTCGCGCCCCAGCGGGGTGGACCCGAACACCGTGCCCGCCGCGCGGCCGGCGATCTGCAACGCAGGCAAAACCAAAGGTAGGCGGAGGAAGGCCAACGCCTCGCTGCCCATCGGTAGTGAGGCGATCCGCAGTGCGACGTTGACGTCCTTGGTCACGCCGCCGGCGCCCACCAAGATCAGCCGTTCGACCAGCTGAGGGAACTGATAGGCGAACTGCATCGCCACGCCACCGCCCAGTGAGTGACCGACGACGGTGACCTTGTCGATGTCGAGGACACTCAGCAGGTCTCTCATGCCGTTGGCGTAGGCGGCCACCGAGTAGTCGGCACGGGGCTTGTCGGACTTGCCGTGGCCCAAAAGATCCGGGGCGATGACGGTGAACCGCTGCGCCAACTTGGATTGGACGGTGCTCCAGGTGGTGGAGTTGTCGCCGATGCCGTGAATCAACAGGATCGCGGGACCGGAGCCCGCTACTCGAAACGCGCGCCGGTATCCGTGGATGGTGCGGAACTCCAGCTCGGGCGTGAGTTCCCGCACGGTTCGCAGGTTGGTGGTTCGCGCGGCCATTGCGACAACTTAGCTCCCCTCACCGGTGGGCGCTATTTGGCGTCGTCGTCCGTGCCGCTGTCCTGTTGCCGGAGGAATCGCTCGAACTCCGCGCCAAGCTCGTCGCCGCTGGGCAGGTTCTCGTCGTGGGCGAGCAGCGATCGGTTCTCCTGGGCGGCGGCGAAGGCGTCGTACTGCTGTTCCAGCGCGGTCACGACCTGGGCGACCTCGGTGCTGCCCTCGACCTGGTCGTTGATCTTCTGCTGTATTTCGGCTCCCGCGGCGTCCAGCGCCTCCAGCGGGATCTGCAGAGAAGCGGTCTTGGCCACCTCGGCGAGAAGCACCTCCGCGGCGGCGGGGTAGTCGGTCTGGGCCAGATAGTGCGGCACGTGAACGGTGAATCCGACGACCTCGTACCCGTGCTGAGACATCCGGAACTCCAGCAGGTTCGACACGCTGCCGGGCACCTGCACCTCACCCACCCACGGCTGATGCTCGGCGATCAGTTCCTTGTCGTTGGAGTGCGCCGTCAGCGTGATGGGACGGGTGTGGGGGACGGCCATGGGAATGGCTCCCAGGCCGATCACCCGGCGCACCCCCAGTCGTTCGGCGAGCAGACGCACAGCGGTGAGGAAACGCTCCCAGCGCAGGTCCGGCTCCATGCCCGCGAGCAGCAGGAACGGCGTGCCGAGGCTGTCGTGCATCGCGTAGAGATTGAGTTCGGGATCCTCGTAGTGCGTGAAATGGTCGGTTTTGAAGGTCATCAGTGGCCGTCGCGACCGGTAATCCAGCAGTTCGTCGATGGCGAACGAGGCGACCAACTCGGTGTCCAGGGTGTTCTTCAGGTGCTCGGCGGCCAGCCGAATGGCGTGACCGGCGTCGGAGAAGCCCTCCAGCGCGTGGATCATGACCGGTCCCCGGCCATCCGGCGAGGTCAGCTGGGGCGCCGGGAACTCCAGCTCGTACATGCCGGTCTGATCCGGCTGGTACTGCTGCTCGGGTTGATCCGCTTGTTCCGCCATCTCCACGCCTCCTCGACGGTGTGAAGGCGGTGAATCGCCTTCGCATCGTGACAACCAGTCTGGCCCATGTTGCGTTCCCATTCCGGCCGTACCCATGCGTTCGACGGCAAGTACCGCGCAATTCGGCCGTCCACCGGCTGCCTTTGGCGACGACGGTCAGCTACACGCGAAACTGGTTCAGCGCGCGCAGCTTGTTCATCACGTCCAGCGCGGCCACCTTGTAGGCCTCGGAGAAGGTGGGGTAGTTGAACACCGCGTCGACGAGGTACTCGATGCTGCCGCCGCAGCCCATCACGGCCTGGCCGATGTGGACCATCTCGGTGGCGCTGGTGCCGAAGATGTGGACCCCGAGCAGCTTGAGATCGTCCGTCGACACCAGCAGCTTGAGCATTCCGTAGGAGTCGCCTGCGATCTGGCCGCGGGCGAGCTCGCGATAACGCGACACTCCGACCTCGTAGGGCAGGCATTTCTTGGTCAGCTCGACCTCGGTGGCGCCCACATAGGACACCTCGGGGATGGAGTAGATGCCGATCGGCTGAAGGTCGGTCATGCCCTTGGCCGGTTCACCGAATGCGTGGTAGGCGGCCAGCCTGCCCTGATCCATCGACGTGGCAGCGAGCGCCGGAAAGCCGATCACGTCGCCGACGGCGTAGATGTGGTCGACCTTCGTCGCGAAGTTGCTGTCCACGACGATTCGGCCGCGGTTGTCGGTCTCCAGTCCGGCGTTGGCCAGATCGAGGCGTTCGGTCTGGCCCTGCCTGCCCGCGGAGTACATCACCGTTTCGGCCGGGATCTGCTTACCGCTGGCCAGCGTGGTGACCGTGCCCGCGGCGCCGACGTCTACAGCGGTCACCTCCTCGCCGAAGCGGAAGGTCACCGCGAGGTCGCGCAGATGGAACTTCAGCGCCTCGACGATCTCGGGGTCGCAGAAATCAAGCATGTCGTTGCGCTTTTCCACCACGGTGACCTTGGTGCCCAGTGCGGCGAACATCGAGGCGTACTCGATGCCGATCACACCGGCGCCCACCACCACCATCGTGGTGGGCAGGGACTTCAGGTCGAGGATGCCGTCGGAGTCCAGCACGCGTTCTTCGTCGAACTCCACGCCGGCCGGGCGGGCAGGCTTTGTGCCGGTGGCGATCACGATGTATTCGCCCCTGACCGTGGTGCGCTCGCCTCTGGTCGGATCCTCGACGATCACCGAGTGCGCATCGACGAATCGGCCGTGGCCTTCGATCAGGTCGATCCGGTTGCGCATCAGCTGCGACCGCACGACGTCCTGCTCTTTGTTGATGACGTGGGAGGTGCGGGCAAGCAGGTCGGCGGGAGTGATCTTCTCCTTGACGCGGTAACTCGCCCCGTACAGCTCACGCTGGCTCATACCCGTGAGGTAGACGACGGCCTCACGCAGCGTCTTGGACGGAATCGTTCCGGTGTTCACGCACACCCCGCCGAGCATCCGGCCGCGCTCGATGACCGCCACCGTCTTGCCGAGCTTTGCCGCCGCGATCGCGGCCTTCTGACCGCCCGGACCGGAACCGATCACGACGAGGTCATACTCCACCATGGAACCCATGGCACAAGGTCTACGCCGCTTGCGCGGATCTTGCACGCCGACAAGCGTCACCAGCACGTGAAATTAATCGCCCGTTCGGCAACTCGCGCGCCTGACCGGCGTCCGGACCGGCCGATGAGACGATGACGCTGATGGTCCTGTCGTGGTGCCTGCGTGGCTGTGCGCTGCTGACGGCGGCGGTGTTGCTGTGCGGATGCAGCCGGATGATCGCCGGGTCGGTGGCGCCCGTCGCGGCACCCAGCGAAAAACCCCCGGCGCCGATTGTCAGCCTCCTGATCGAACCCAACCAGTTCCCGCCCCAGTATCGAGCCGCGGTGCTCGACGATGCTGCGGTGAACCTCGCACTGCAGGACATCGACGGCGTCCCGACGGGCGCCGCGGTGACTCCCGCCGACTGCGCGCCACCGGTCCTGTTCCACAGTGAGGTCGTGGGTGTGGAGGGTGTCGACACCGAGACCGCGAGCAGGCTGATCGTCGTCGTGACCCGGCCCGCTCCGCCGCTGCGCGACCGGTCGGACCAACTGCGCAGGTGTCCCTCGTTCGAGGTGGGCCAGGCCGAGGACGCGTCAACGGTGAACGCGACGGTGCTGCCCGCCCCACCAGCCGATGCCGACGACACCTACGCCGTCGAGCAGACCGTGACGACACCGGACTCCGAGCGCGCGACGCTCACGTTCGCCGCCCAGATCGGCGATACGCGGGTGAGTGCCACCTGGCTGCAGGACCCGGCGGTCGACGACGCCGATACGTCATCGCTGGACACGTTGTTCAGGGATGCGGTGGTCAAGCTGCGCCGCAACGGCTGACCGCGCGCTTCATCTGCTGATTCATCCCCAACCGCGATTTCATCCCCAACGAAGCGCCGCACGGCGTCATGGCGCCCGGGGGAGTCCGCCGCTGGAACGACGGTTGGGGCATGACACCGCAATCATCCGACTTCCATCTGAACCGGCCCGGCGTCCTGATCGCCGCGCTGCCCGCCGTCCTCGGTTTCGTGCCCGAGAAATCTCTCGTCCTGGTGACCGTCGATCGCGGCGAGATGGGATGCGTTATGCGCATTGATCTTTCCGATGAGCTGACCGCATCCGTCGAGCACATCGCCGATGTGGCGGCGACCTCCGAACCCGATGCCGCGATCGCCATCGTGGTCGATGAAGAGACGGCGAGCTGCCGGATGTGCAACGACGAATACCGCCAACTGGCCGCGTCCCTGACTTCCGTACTGGCAGAACGCGGGATCGAACTGCTCGCCGCGCATGTCGTCGATCGGGTCGCAGCCGGGGGACGGTGGCATTGTGCCGACGGTTGCGGGCACGCAGGCACTGTCGAGGACCCATCCGCATCGCCCCTGGCCATGGCTGCCGTGCTGGATGGACGCAGGCTTTATGCGCGACGTACGGAACTGCAGGACGTCATCGCCGTCGCCGACCCGGCTCGCAGTGCGGCGCTGGCCGCGGTGATCGACGGTTGTGGCGTCGGCACCTCGGATGCCGACGCACGACGCGACGTCGAAATGGCGATGGCGGCGGCCGCGCAGGTAGCGGACGGGCAGCCGTTGTCCGATGACACCGCCGCGCGGCTGGCGCGTGCGCTGACCGATCCGCTGGTGCGCGACACGCTCTACGCGTTGGCGGCCAGCGAGAACGCAGGAGAAGCCGAATCGTTGTGGGCGCAGCTGTCGCGGACCCTTCCGGAGCCGTGGCGGGCCGAAGCGCTTGTGCTGCTGGCGTTCTCGGCCTATGCGCGCGGAGACGGGCCGCTGGCGGGGGTGTCGTTGGACGCGGCGCTACGGTGCGACGAAACCCATCGCATGGCAGGCATGCTCGACACGGCCCTGCAATCGGGTATGCGACCCGAGCAGATCCGCGATCTGGCGACGACCGGATATCGGCTCGCCGGCCGACTGGGTGTGCGGCTGCCGCCCAGGCGCGCGTTCGGGCGCCGTGCGGGCTAGACCTTCTCGACCTTCACGGCGTGTGCCATGTGGTGGGGCAACTCGACCTGCTCATGCCCGGGGATCACGATCATGACGCCGCCGTGGTCGTTGGCTTCGACGGTCACACGGGCATTCGGCACCACGCCGGCGTCCTTGAGCCGCCCGATCAGCTCGACGTCGCCCTGGACGTGCTCGGTCAGCTGTCGCACCACGACGGCGACGGGCATTCCGGCGGGCAGCTCGGTGAGCCGGACGAGGTTGATCTGGTCGGAGCCCGCCGGGGCGGACAGACCAAGCTCACCAAGGCCTGGGATGGGATTGCCGAAGGGGGAGGTGGTGGGGTTGTCGAGAACGCGGACCAGGCGACGCTCCACGTCCTCGCTCATGACGTGTTCCCAGCGGCAGGCCTCGGCGTGGACTTCTTCCCACGGCAACCCGATGACGTCGACGAGCAGCCGCTCGGCGAGCCGGTGCTTGCGCATCACGGCGACGGCGAGACCGCGGCCCTTGTCGGTGAGCTGCAGGTGCCGGTCGCCTGCAACGTGCAGCAGGCCGTCGCGTTCCATCCGGGAGACGGTCTGGCTGACGGTGGGACCGCTCTGGTCAAGGCGTTCGGCGATACGCGCACGCAGCGGCACTACGCCCTCTTCCTCGAGGTCGTAGATGGTCCGCAGGTACATCTCGGTGGTATCGACCAGATCGTTCATTTCACAACCCTCCGTCGAGCAGAGTCTACCGGCCGACTGGCTTGAACAGCGGCGCTACGCACACCGACACGTGGGCGTGAGAATGCCCGCCGGGCGTACCGGCGGGCATCCAGGGGCAACGTCTAGCTGGCGTAGGACCGGAGCCGATCGGCGCGTTCGCCGTTGCGGAGCTTGGCCATCACTTCGCGCTCGATCTGGCGCACACGCTCCCGTGAGAGTCCGAACAGCTTGCCGATCTGGTCCAGGGTGCGCGGTTGGCCGTCGTCAAGGCCGAAGCGCAACCGGATCACCTGCTGTTCACGCTCGTCGAGCGTGGCCAGCACGTGGCGGATATCGGTGTGCAGCAGTTCGGAGATCACCGCGTTCTCGGCCGACATGGCCTCGGCGTCCTCGATGAAGTCACCGAGGGGGGCTTCCTCGTCGCTTCCGACGGGCATGTCCAGGCTCACCGGGTCGCGGCTGTGCTCGAGCAGATCGGTGATCTTCTCCACGGGGATGCCCGATTCGGAGGCCAGCTCCTCGTCGGTGGCCTCGCGGCCCAGGGTCTGGTGCATTTCGCGCTTGATCCGCGCGAGCTTGTTGACCTGCTCCACCAGGTGGACCGGCAGCCGGATCGTGCGGCTCTGATCGGCCATACCGCGGGTGATCGCCTGACGGATCCACCACGTTGCGTAGGTCGAGAACTTGAATCCCTTGGCGTAGTCGAACTTCTCCATCGCACGGATCAGTCCAAGGTTGCCTTCCTGAATCAGGTCCAGGAGCGGCATTCCGCGACCGGTGTAGCGCTTCGCCAACGACACGACCAGGCGAAGGTTGGCCTCCAGCAGGTGGCGACGAGCGGCCTCGCCGTCGCGGACCACGGCGCCAAGATCACGTTTGCGGTTCTCGCCCAACCGCTTCCGCGTGGCGAGCAGATGCTGCGCGTAGAGCCCTGCCTCAATGCGCTTTGCGAGCTCAACCTCGTCGGCGGCATTGAGCAAGGCCGTTTTGCCAATGCCGTTCAAATACACGCGTACGAGGTCGGCGGCTGGACTCTGGGCGTCCAGGTCGCCCTCGATGCGGCTAATGGTGGCATTCGCCATGACGGCCTCCTGATCGGGTCGAACTGTTCATGAGCTATAACGCCCATGTGCTCGTCAGAGTTCCCGAACATCGGCCGCTTCACACCTTCTGATCTGCGGTTATCCGATCTTGACCTGAGAATGTACTGAGAATAGAGCTAGAAAATCCTCAGCTAGGAACATCGCGAGGCGGCTCGGCCTCGGCAGATTGCCGCGTCGAGTGTGCGCGGTATTCCAGGGCCGGCCGTTCGGCTGTTGGAAACAGCGGAATTCGCCGTGTGGACTCATACCGGCGGGGCTCTTCGGCACGGCGCGGTGGACGATCGTTGGCGATCAGCACTGCCATCCACGGCAACGGGATCGACGCGACCAGGATCGCCACCGAGATGAGTCCGTTCTCCCAGATGCCGTATGCAACCGCGGCCCCGATCAACGCCGGCACCCGCCAGAACATCAGCTTGAGGTACCTGCGTACCCGCTCGCGGTGCTGGACTTCGTAAGAGGGCGCGGCGCGGGTTATCAGGACCGGCTGGCCGTCATCATCGAAACTCAGCTCGGGGCTTTGTTTCATACCTCCACTGTTCCACACTCGCGGTTGGCTGTACCTGTCGGAATTCTTACGGGCAAAATGGGTGGCATGCGAACCGAGACGATCGAACGCACCGACACCGACGAACAGGTCGACGACGGGACAGACAGCGACACCCCGAAGGTCTTTCACTACGTCAAGAAGGACAAGATCGCCGAGAGCGCGGTGATGGGGACGCACGTCGTTGCGCTGTGCGGCGAGGTGTTTCCGGTCACGAAGGCCGCCAAACCCGGGTCGCCGGTGTGCCCCGACTGCAAGCGAATTTACGAGCAGCTCAAGAAGTAGCGGCGTCTGGTCCCGCCGGCGACGCCGGCAATCCCGCCTTCGCATCTTCTGCGTTCGGTGCGGGCGGCTCGGTGCCGTTGAGCGACACGGCCTTGCCCTTCACCCACAACCGGAACCGTTTGGCGTGGGTGGGGGACGCGGGCCACTCCTCTTGGATCGCGGCGTTCAGTTCGGCGCCCAACATGATCGCGAAGCCGAGGAAGAAGGCGAACAACAGGAACGCGATCGGGGTCGCCAGCGCGCCGTAGGTGTATCCGGTGCTGGTGATCCATGTCAGGTAGAACCGCAGTCCCAACGTCGCAATCAGGAACACGACCGTCGCGAGTATCGAGCCCAGGACAAGTCGGTGCGAGGGCAGCGGTTCGGGCAACGACACCCGGTAGAGAATGGTGACCCCGACCAGCAAGGTGACGAACAGCAGCGGGTAGTAGCCGAAGGCCAGTACGTTGTCCCAGCTTTCGGGAAGCTTCTCGGCGATCTTGGGCGGCCCGAGCGCGACGAACGGCGCTGCCGCGATCGCCGCAACCAGCATTGCCACGTACAGGCCCAGGGCGAAGAAGCGCTGCCGCACGGGATGGCGCAGCGGTGTCTGGTCGTGGGCGTCGACGACGGAGTCGACAAACGACGAGATCGCCGACGAGCCCGCCCACAGCGAGATCACGAAGCCGATCGACACCACTTCGCCTCTGGCGCCCCTGACGATGTCGCGCACGGTCGGCGCGATGATCTCGTCAACGACGTTGGCGGAGAAGAAGCGCTCGGCCGTGCCGATCAACTGCTCCTGGATCGCCGGCAGGGTTTCCGGGCCGAACAACGGCGCGATGTAGGCCAGACTGCCCAGCATCCCCAGCAGCAGCGGGGGCAGCGACAACGCACACCAGAACGCCGCCTGCGCCGACTCGGAGAAGATGGAATCGTCCCAGGCTTTGGAAAGTGTGCGCCCGACGATGTGCCTGATGTGATGGCGCGATGGGGGAACCGGTAAGGGCTGGGACTGATCGCTCATGACCAGTCCAGCATTCCTGACGACGGTGAATCCCGCCCAGCCGGGCGACGGGCGTGTCGGGTGCTAGGCCTCCACCGGGCTGACTTGCAGCACCGCAGCGAGCTCCACCAGCTTGGCTTCGTGCTCGTTGGCGTGGTGCTGGCAGAACAGGAGTTCGCCGCCCGACGGGAGTGTTGCCCGTACGCGAGCCGCGGCCCCGCAGCGATCGCAGCGGTCAGCCTTTGTCAGTTCCGGGCTAATAAGCGTTGCGGTCATGGCACCTCCATCGATTGCTCGCGTATCTCTACTGTCTCAGACGCTTTCGGTTCTGGCCTTGTTCCCTAGGGGTTTACCGGTGTGTCGTGTCTCACCGTTACACCAAGTTGCCGACGAGGCAGGCTGGCGGTATGCAACCATCGTCGGCCGTTTTGGTCCACATTTGCGGTGCTGAAGAGTGGGGTTCGGCGCAGGCAGACGGCGAGCTCCGGCCCGCCTCGCTGGACACTAATGGCTTCGTGCATCTGTCCACGCCTGAGCAAGTGCATCTGCCTGCGAACCGGCTTTACGCCGGGCGCACCGATCTGGTGCTGCTTCGCGTCGACCCTGCACTGTTGTGCTCCCCGGTCCGCTGGGAACCGGGTGTTCCCTCTGATCCCGCTGGGATGGTGTTCCCACATTTGTTCGGACCACTACCCGTGAAGGCTGTGATTAGCGTCACCTCGTACCGGCCGGACGCGGACGGAAAATTCGCGGCGGTGTCGGCCTAGGGCTACTCGGCGACGTAGGCGTCGACCTCGATCTCGACCATCAGTTCGGGTGCGATGAGCGCCGTCACCTCCACCATGGTGGCGGCGGGCCCGATGTCCCCGAACACCTCGGCGTGCACCTCGCCGACCTCCGCCCACAGCGATATGTCGGTGACGAACATGCGAGTGCGGATGACGTCGGACATCGATGCACCCACTTCATGTAACGCAATATCTATGCGACGCAGCGCATCCCGAGCCTGCGAAGCAATGTCATCACCCGCCCCGGTGGTACCCGCCACCGCGATGTGCGGCCCGATCCGAACGGCCCGTGAATACCCGACCGTCGACTCGAATTCCGAGCCCGAGGACACGTTGCGCCGCAGCATCAGTACAACCTATTCGCGGTATTCGCCGGCGCAACAGGTTTACAGTCGCGCCCTTGACTGACAACCTAAACTCGCCATCGTGGGAATTCTGTTTGGCTTCGCGCCGTGGATCGTCTACTGGGTCCTGGTCGGCAACGTCCCGTTCGGAACCGCCGTGCTTGTTGCCCTGGCGGTCGCGATCGGATCATTCGTGATCGGCCGGATGAGGGGAGCGGCTGGGCGCACCCTTGAAATCGGGGCTGTCGGAACGTTTTTGATTCTGGCGGTGCTCACGTTCACCCTGAGTCAGTCGTTCATGGAGCAGTGGATTCAGCCGCTGAGCACCGCGGGGATCTTCCTCGTCGCACTCGGCAGCGTCCTGGTCGGCAAGCCGTTCGTCCGTGAGTTCGCCGAGGTCGGCCAGCCGAAAGACGTCATCGCGACGGATCTGTTCAAGAAGATCACCAACGTGTTGACCTGGATCTGGGTGGCCGCGTTCGCCGGTATGACGGTGTCGGCGGCCATACCGCCCATCGTGTACGGCCAGGCCACGATCCTGGACACGAAGACGCCGCTGTCATTCGTCTGCTATTGGGTCATTCCGTTCTCACTGCTGGGTCTCGCGGCGCTGGCGTCGCGCCTGCTGCCGGAGCGGATGGCTCCGCCCGAGGAGGAGATCGTCCGCAACACCACCTTCGTCGCATTCGCGGAGGCGGAGATCGACAACCTGATCTACCTCGCCACCGAGCACGCCAACCGCGAAGTCGGCGCGGGCAAGGAAGCCTTCGACATCAGGATCGGCAGCAAGGGTGTTCCGCTCGTCGGCGACGACACCCGCGAGTCGTGGCCCTCGACGTACAAGGTGCGCGAGAAGAAGCGCTAGGCCGGCGCAGCCTCCACGATCGACATCATCGGCGTCGCGGTGGGGACGACGCGGGTGAGCCGGAATCCGCATCGGGCCATCAGGTTGGCGAACTCTGCGCGGGTGCGCTCCCGGCCACCCGTTGAGACCAGCATTTCGGTGTCGAGGACGGCTCCCCAATTCGCGGTCGCCCGCTCGGGCAGTACGACTTCGAGCAGAAGCAGTCGGCCATTCGGGGCGATCGAGGTGCGAACGTTGCGCAAGATCTTCTCGGAGATGTCGTCGTCCCAGTCGTGGATGATCGACTTCAGCACGTAGGCGTCGGCGCCGTCGGGGACTGAATCCATGAAGGAACCGCCCTCGATCGCACATCGGCTCGTCACGCCTGCATCGTCGAGCAGCGGGCCTGCGCCTGCGACGACGGACGGAAGGTCGAAGAGCACGCCGCGCGCTGTCGGGGCTGACTGCAGGATGGCGCTCAGCAGCCGGCCGTGGCCTCCTCCGACGTCGACGATGAGGCGAAATGCCGAGAAGTCGTAGGCGGGCACCACCAGGCCGTTGGCCAACGACGCCATCGTCGACATCGCATCGTTGAAGAGTGCGGCCTGCTCGGGCGCCTCATCGAGATGGTCGAAATAGGGCTTGCCGTAGAGCTTTTCGGGCGCCGGCAGGCCTGTCTGCACCGAGTGCAGCAGTTCGCCCCACTCCGCCCAATGCTCGGGCGAGCCGATGAACAGGACCATCGATCGGATGGAATCGGGGACGTCGGCGCGCAGGGCCTGGCCCATCGCGGTCAGCTCGAACGTGCCGTCGGCGCGGTGGTTGAACACCGACCGGCCCGCCAGCATGCGCATCAAGCGGAACAGCGAATCGGGGTGAGCGCCCACCTTCGCGGCAATGTCGTCGGCCGTTCTGGGTCCATCGGCGAGCTCGTCGGCGATGCCGAGCTTGGCCGCGGCGTAGAGAGCTTGGCTCACCCAGGCGCCCTGTGCGGTCTCCAGTAGTGCGACGTTTCGGGGAACCATCGCTCCGGTCACCTTCTGCAGCGCGGTGCGCGCGGAATCGACGATACGGGCGATGCGGACAGGCGGTACTTTCGCAGGCTTCTCGGGCACGAGTCGCCACCATACCGACCGGTTACGAACCGGCCAAGTGCTAGTCGAGGTAGTCGCGCAGGACCTGAGAACGGCTGGGGTGCCGCAACTTCGACATCGTCTTGCTCTCGATCTGGCGGATGCGCTCGCGGGTCACGCCGTAGACCTGACCGATCTCGTCGAGAGTGCGCGGCTGGCCGTCGGTGAGGCCGAACCGCAGCCGCACCACACCCGCCTCGCGCTCGGAGAGCGTCTCCAGCACCGATTGCAGCTGATCCTGCAGGAGGGTGAACGACACCGCGTCGACGGCGACGACGGCCTCGGAGTCCTCGATGAAATCGCCCAGCTGGCTGTCACCCTCGTCGCCGATGGTCTGGTCCAGCGAGATCGGCTCACGCGCGTACTGCTGAATCTCCAGCACCTTCTCGGGCGTGATGTCCATTTCCTTGGCGAGCTCTTCGGGCGTGGGCTCGCGGCCAAGATCCTGGAGCAGCTCGCGCTGGATGCGTCCGAGCTTGTTGATGACCTCGACCATGTGCACCGGGATGCGGATGGTGCGCGCCTGGTCGGCCATGGCGCGGGTGATGGCCTGGCGGATCCACCACGTCGCGTAGGTCGAGAACTTGTAACCCTTGGTGTAGTCGAACTTCTCGACCGCACGAATCAGACCGAGGTTGCCTTCCTGGATGAGGTCCAGGAATGCCATGCCGCGGCCCGTGTAGCGCTTGGCCAGCGACACCACCAGACGCAGGTTCGCCTCCAGCAGATGGTTTTTCGCGCGGTCGCCGTCGCGGCAGATCCACGCCATGTCGCGGCGATCCTTCGGCGAGTACTTCTCGCCGCGGTCGGCCTTCTCGGCCATCAGCTGGGTGGCGAACAAGCCTGCCTCGATGCGCTTGGCGAGCTCGACCTCTTCTTCGGCGTTGAGCAGCGCCACCTTGCCGATCTGCTTCAGGTAGGCACGCACCGAGTCGGCCGACGCCGTCAGCTCGGCGTCCTTGCGGGCCTGCCGCAGCGCCTCGGATTCCTCTTCGTCCCAGACGAAGTCGCCGGATGCCTTGTCCTTCTCGCTGGGTTCGGCGATCTCGTCGTCGTCGGCGGGCGCAGCCGCCTTGACCTTGGCGGCCGGTTTGGCGGCCGCACCGTCCTCGGACTCCGCGGCGGGGGCGTCACCCTCGGTCGTGTCGTCCTCGACCTCGAGATCGGTCAGGTCGATGTCGGCCTCGTCCACCTCGATGTCGCCATCGGGCTCAGCCTCGGTTTCGACGCCCTCGGCGTCGGCGTCGGTCTTGGTCGCGTCCGGCTCAGCGGAGGTGGCCTTCTTGCCCCGTCCCCTTGCGGCGGGCGCCGCATCGGCCTTTGCGGCTCGTTTGGCAGGCGCGGCTTTCGCGGGGGCAGTCTTGGCCGCCTTGGCGGGCTTGGTCGCGGTGCTCGCCTTCGTGGCGGTCGCCTTGGTGGCCCGCTTGGCGGGCGCCGATCCGTTGGCGGACTTGGCTGCTGCCTTCTTGGCCGCGGTCTTGGGAGCGGTGCGCTTCACCGGCTGATCGGTTGCCGGGCTTGCCGCCTTGGTCGCTGCCACGTACACCCTTTCGTCTCGCTTTGTTCCGGTGGGCAGTGGGGATCCCACCGCAGGTTGGGATCGTGCGCCATCGAAAAATGTCGGCTGTCGAATATCGGCGGTTTGATTCGCCGCTTATCCGGGCTGCGGCCGCCGTCGTCCATTGTAACGACAGTGTGTGCCACTGCCGCGCTGAGCGGCAAATTCGTTGGTTTGGGCGCGGCTACTTCCCAGTAGCGGTGACGTCGATCTCCGCGGCCATGGCGGCGCCGACGATGCCTGCGGTGTTCTGCAGGGCCGCGGCGACCACAGGCGTGCGGTTCTTCAGCAGCGGGACCCATTTTTCGGCTTTACGGCTGATGCCACCGCCGGCGATGAACAGGTCGGGCCAGATCGCGTTCTCGATCGCGACCAGCACCTTCGTCACCTCTTGGGTCCAGCGCTCGTAGCTCCAGTCCTTCTTTTCCTTGACCGAGGAGGCCGCGCGGTGCTCGGCTTCCTTACCGCCGACCTCGAGGTGGCCGAACTCGGTGTTGGGCAGCAGCACACCATTGTGAATGACGGCCGAGCCGATGCCCGTGCCGAAGGTCAGCAGCACGATGACGCCGGTGTTGTCCCTGCCGGCGCCGAACCTCTCCTCGGCCAGGCCGGCCGCATCGGCATCGTTGAGCACGGTGACCTGTTGCCCGTCGAGCGCCTTGCTGTAGAACTCGCTCACATTACTGCCGATCCAGCTCTTGTCGACGTTCGCCGCGGTGTGCACGATCCCGTCGGACACCACACCGGGATAGGTGACGCCGACCTTGTCGGTCCAGCCGAACTCGCGGACGACGGCAGCCACGGTCTTGCTGACGGCGTCGGGCGTGGCGGGCTGTGGGGTCTCCAGCTTGAACCGGTCACCGATCAGCAGCCCGGTGTCGAGGTCGACGATGCCGCCCTTGACGCCGCTGCCGCCGACGTCGATGCCGAAGCCGCGCCGCTGGCCGCCTTCAGCGGAGGACGCAGCGGATGAATCGGTGGCTGTCATGGGCACTCCTCTAGTTCAGCCCGGCAGTGCGACGCGCCACACACCTTAATGGCTCGGGAAAACTCATGTGCGGCAGTCGTGCAACCGGTTGGCGACCGGGGGTCCCGCGTATCGGCGAACTGTGTTGCGATAGGCAGGTGGTCGAAAATCTGACCGATCCCGAAGGACTGCGTTCGGTTGCCGAGCGATTGGCCACCGAGGCGGCGGCGTTCGTGCGAAAGCGTCGCGCCGAGGTCTTCGGCGATTCGCCGACAACGCAGAACACCACCTCGCCGGTGCGGGCCAAGAGCACTCCGACCGACCCCGTGACCGTCGTCGACACCGAGACCGAGGCGCTGTTGCGTGACCGGCTAGCCGTCCTGCGCCCCGGGGAGCCCGTCCTCGGCGAGGAGCAGGGCGGGTCGGCGGACAGCCGCGACGGACGGCTCACGTGGGTGCTCGACCCCATCGACGGCACCGTGAACTTCGTCTACGGCATCGAAACGTATGCCGTGTCGGTCGCCGTACAGCGCGATGGTGCGTCGGTGGCCGGGGCCGTCGCGAACGTGCCGACCGGGGCGCTGTACTCCGCCGCGGCGGGCCACGGGGCGCGGCTACAGCGCGGGGGAGTCACGACTGTGCTGCAGGCCAGCAGCGCCTCGGAGCTGTCAATGTCGTTGGTAGGCACCGGTTTTTCCTATTCCGCCGAGCAACGGACGCGGCAGGGCGAGGTCCTGGCCACGCTTTTGCCCGCCGTCCGCGACATTCGTCGTCTCGGATCGTGTGCACTCGATCTCTGCATGGTGGCCGCAGGCGGCCTGGACGCCTACTACGAGGACGGTGTGCATGTCTGGGACTGGGCCGCGGGCGCGCTCATCGCCGCCGAGGCCGGCGCGGTGCTGCGGCTGCCGCCCGCTGACAACACGCCGGGGTTCATCGTCGCGTCGGCCCCCGACGTTGCCGACGAGCTGGCCGCCGCGCTGAAAGAAGCCGGGGCCCTCTAGGTCGCGAAACCCGTTGATTGTCAGCGGAATACGCGCTTAGCAGGTGGTCGAGTGAATCTTACTCAATAGCGCGGGGTCGGCCGACTGCGTGGCGTCCGGACGAAGGCTCGCGAGGACCGCTTCGATGTCGTCGCTGCGGCTCAGGTCGGAGAAGTCGGTGCCGATCGCGAGATCGACGGTGTCGTCGGTGCGATCGTCCTCGAACAGCTCCGTGCACGGTGCGACAAGCCAGACCGAGGCCGCGGCCGCCCGCCCGGACGGCCCGAACCGGATCTGGCCCTGGCATGTCAGCCGCGTGTTCGCGTACATGTCGTCGTTCGCCGCGCTCGGCTCGGCGTAACCCAGGTCGCGCAGTGCGCCTGCCACCTCGGCGGCCTGACCGCCCTGTCCACTTGCGTTGAGCACCCGGATCGTGGTGTCGGCGAGCTTGGCGGGGGTGACATCGATCATCTCGCTGCGCGTGACGCGCTCGCCGAGGGCCGTCGGCGGGGTGTTCGGGTCCGCCGGTGCCGGCGGGGGATTGCACGCGGCGGTCTGCTCGACATCGACCGGTTGATTCAGGGCGATGACCCATACCGTCAACGTCACGACGGACAGGGCGACGAGCAGCAAAATGCCCGGCAGGTAGTTGCGACGCCGGAATGGGCGACCGTCCTTGTCGAATGCCGTACCCTCTGTGATTTGCGCGACCACGAGAGCACTCTAGAGGCCCCGTCGCTGCGACCTTGCGGTGGCATCGACGAGAGTGTGATGTAAATCACAGTGCAACGTGTTTCATTACGGGCACGAATCATTTGGTGGATGCGTTCGACGCTGGTACAAAGCTCTGCTGCAAGGTTTGATGGAGGGGACGAGAAATGGCTACCGATTACGACGCCCCGCGGCGCACCGAAACCGACGATGTCTCGGAGGATTCGCTGGAGGAGCTGAAGGCGCGGCGTAACGAGGCCCAGTCGGCGGTGGTTGACGTCGACGAGTCCGAATCCGCTGAATCATTCGAGCTGCCGGGCGCCGACCTGTCCGGCGAGGAGTTGTCGGTGCGGGTCGTCCCGAAGCAGGCCGACGAGTTCACGTGTTCGAGCTGCTTCCTGGTGCATCACCGCAGCCGTCTGGCCAGTGAGAAGAACGGCATGATGATCTGCACGGATTGCGCGGCCTGACGGGGTCAGGCGTTCAGGGCGGACAACACGCGCTCGGGGCGACGGCAACTCACAAGCCAATACGGCGTCGGATCGTCGGGGTCGTCGAGAACCAGAAGAATCATCGGGCCCACCCATGCCTTGTGTACGACGTAGGCGGCCGGGTCCAGCTGACGGCCGAGCGCCGACGACTTGGCGCTGCGCGGCACCTCGGCCAGCCGGGAGACGACACTGACGGGCAGATGGGCGTCGCCGACCCACAGTTCGGTATCGCCGCCGGTGTCGATCACTCGCACCTGGGTCTTGCCGAGCAACAGCAGCGCCACCGCGGCGACCGGCATCAGGACGGCGTAGGGCACCCACAGGGGCAGGGCGGGCACGCCCTGGTTGACCTCGAGCGCGATCAGCCCCGCCAACCCCAGTCCGGGCAGCCACCACCACCACGGCACCATCAGCCGTTCGCGGTAGCGCACGGTTTGGGACGTGGCGCGCGTGTCGGACACGCGGCCAAGAGTAATCTCTGACGTCGTGTCCACCACTCTCGCGGTCGTGCGCCTGGACCCTGATCTGCCGATGCCGAGCCGTGCCCATGACGGGGACGCCGGCGTCGACCTCTGCAGCGCGATCGACGTCGAACTGCCGCCCGGCCATCGTGCGCTCGTGCCGACCGGCATCGCGGTCGCCATCCCTTACGGCATGGTCGGGCTGATTCATCCGCGTTCGGGTTTGGCTGCCCGCGTGGGACTTTCGATCGTGAACAGCCCAGGCACGGTCGACGCCGGATACCGCGGCGAGATCAAGGTGGCGCTGATCAACCTCGACCCCGCCGAACCGATCGTCGTGCACCGGGGAGACCGGATCGCACAGCTTCTGGTTCAGCGAGTCGAACTGCCCGAGCTGGTTGAGGTGACCTCCTTCGACGAGGCCGGCCTGGCAGAAACTTCCCGTGGCGACGGCGGCCACGGTTCCTCCGGCGGACATGCGAGTTTGTGAAATGGCATTCGGTAAGCAAAAAGGCGACGTGAGCGACGAGGCCACCTCGGCAGCCGACGTCGAGGACGACCTCGACGGCCCGTTCGACATCGAGGACTTCGACGACCCGACGACCGCGACGGAGGGCCGCCTCGATCTGGGGTCGGTGCTGATTCCGCTCCCGGAGGCCGGACAGGTTCAGGTGGAGCTCACACAGCAGGGTGTGCCGAGCGCCGTGTGGGTCGTCACGCCCAACGGCCGCTTCACCGTCGCGGCCTACGCAGCACCCAAGACGGCGGGGTTGTGGCGTGAGGTCGCTTCCGAACTGGCCGAATCGCTGCGCAAGGACGCCACCGAGGTCGCGATCAAGGACGGCCGGTGGGGCCGTGAGGTCGTCGGTGCGGCACCGGGCCAACAGGGCGCCGGCGTGGTGCGGTTCATCGGCGTCGACGGATATCGCTGGATGATCCGTTGCGTTGTGAACGGACCCGAGGAGAACGCCGACGCGCTGGCCACAGAGGCGCGAGACGCGTTGGCCGACACAGTGGTTCGCCGGGGCGAAACCCCGCTGCCGGTGCGCACCCCACTTCCCGTGGAGCTGCCGGAACCGATGGCGAACCAACTGCGGGCGGCCGCCGAACAGGCCGCGGCCCAACAGGGGCAACCGACTGGCGACCAACCGCCGGCCCCGCCGACGCCCGCCGCACGTCGCAGCGAGCAGGGGTCCGCGATGCAGCAGTTGCGGACCATCACCGGCGGCTAGGCCTCCAGCAGCGCGGACACGCACGCGGCGCCAAGCACCGCCGGGTCGGCTCCCAACTCGTCGAGCGTGATCGTGCGCAACGCCGCACGCGGAGCCGCCGCCATCCACTCCACGCCGACCTCGACGGGGTGCACGGGATCGTCGGTTGCCGCGACGATCCCCATGGGGACCGCGAGCCGCTCCAACTCGCTGCATGTGGGCGCCACGTACGTCGCGGCGGCTTCCATCGCATCGGGCAGCGCCGGCCACTGGCCGACCCATGATCGCGTCAACTCCTCGGCCAGCCATAGCGGGCTGCCCGCCCGCATCTGCGCCGTGGCCGATGCCAGCCCGTCGCGACGCAGCACACTTGCTGAGTAGCGCGCAGCTACCGCCGCGGGCGCCGAGTCGGGCGCACCCGTCCATGCGGGCAGGGCCGCGAGGACCGCGACCGCGCGGTCGGGATGGGCAAGCGCCCACGCGGCGGACACCGCGGCGCCTATCGAGACCCCGCCGACGGCGATCGGTGCCGTGCGTGCGGCGTTGTCCAACGCGTCGCGGTAGCCGGCGACGAGGCGCTCCGGTTGGGGCTTCGGGGTGACGACGATCGCACCCGCATCGTGCAGGGCGGCCGAAAACGCCCGGTAGACGTAGTCGTCGTCAGATCCGGTGCCCGGCAGCAGCACCGTCGTGACACCCGAAAGAGAGACCGCCATCACACGATGATGGCCTGCGGACACTGCGATCGGCGCGTCGACCCACCCCGCGTGGCAGATCGGAACCAACAGGTCTAGCGTGGCGTTGATTGGGGTACTAGATCAACGCTAGATCTGCTGGACGTCAGGAGAGACCATGGCTACGGCCGAAGGGTATCTACGCCGACTCACTCGGCGGCTGACGGACACCCCTGAGCAACTCGACGTCGAAGAGCTCACCGACGAAGCCGAGAGCACAGGCGCCCAGAAGGCGATCGACTGTCAACGCGGCCAAGAGGTGACCATGGTCGGCACCCTGCGCAGCGTCGAATGCAACGGCAAGGGCTGCGCCGGTGGCGTCAAGGCCGAACTGTTCGACGGGACCGACACCGTGATGCTGGTCTGGCTCGGCCAGCGCCGCATCCCCGGCATCGAATCGGGTCGCACCCTCAAGGTGCACGGTCGGGTCGGCAAGTTGGACAACGGCTCAAAGGCGATCTACAACCCGCACTACGAGATCCAGAAGTGAGTGACCCCGGCACCGACCCGGGGAAGCGTTCCACCAAGGCCCACGCCGTCCTCGAGCAAATGGGTGGCATCAGCGGCCTGATCTATTCATCGTTGCCCGTCGTGGCGTTCGTACCGGCATCGCAGTTCTTCGGGCTCACCGCGGCCATCATCTCGGCCCTCGGCGTGGCAGCCGTCATCCTCGTGTGGCGGCTCGTGCGTCGCGAGTCCACCCAGCCGGCGATCTCCGGCTTCATCGGCGTCGGAGTCTGCGCACTGATCGCCTACTTCATGGGCGAGTCCAAGGGCTATTTCCTGCTTGGCATCTGGTCGTCGCTGGTGTGGGCGGCGGTATTCACACTCTCGGTACTGATCCGCCGTCCCGTCGTGGGGTACGTCTGGGGCTGGGTCAACGATCACGACCGCGACTGGCGCACGGTCCGCAAGGCCGTGCTCGCGTTCGACATCGCGACGATGGTCTGGGTGGTGGTGTTCGCATCCCGCTTCGTCGTGCAGCACCGTCTGTATGACACCGATCAGACAGGCTGGCTTGGCGTCGCCCGTATCTCGATGGGCTGGCCGTTGACGGCGGTGGCGGCGCTGGTGACCTATCTGGCGATCCGGACCGCACAGCGCGCGATGCACGCGTACGACGCCGCGGAAGCCCTGGAGGCGCAAGCCCTCCCGGAGGACGCACACAGCGAGAATCCGGGCGTGGCGCAGCCGGATGCGCGCTGAGGCCGCCGACACTGACAAACCGCTCATTGCGGTCGCCGTGCTGGCCTCTTTCGTCGCCTTCCTCGACGGATCCGTGGTCAACCTCGCATTGCCCGCGATCGGCCGGGAGTTCGCGCATGAGGGCCTTGCCGGCCTGGCGCTGCAGCAGTGGGTGGTCGACGGTTATCTGCTCACCCTCGGCGCGCTGATCCTCGTCGCGGGCGCCATCTCGGACCAGTTCGGGCGGCTCACGGTGTTGCGGATGGGCCTCGCGGTTTTCGCCGTCTCCTCGGTGCTGTGCGCGATCGCGCCCACCGGCTGGGTGCTCGTCGCCGCGCGGTGCGTTCAGGGCGTCGGCGCGGCGTTCCTGGTGCCCAGTTCGCTTGCGATGATCAACGCCCGCTTCTCCGGTGCGGCCCAGGCTCGTGCAATCGGTACCTGGACCGCCTGGACCGGAACGGCTTTCGTGATCGGCCCACTGCTCGGCGGAGTGTTGGTCGACGCATTGAACTGGCGGTGGATCTTCGGGGTCAACATCGTGCCGCTGGCGATCACGCTGTACCTGACGACCAGGTTGCCTGCGGAAGAATTCCCCTCCTCGGACCGGTCGGCCCGCATCGACTTCGTCGGGGCGGCGCTCAACGCGCTCGGCCTCACCGGTGTGGTGTATGCCCTCATCGAAGGCCAGCGGCTGGGCTTCTCGTATCCGGCGGTGGTGGTCGGACTCGTCGTCGGTCTCGCGTGTCTGACCGCGTTCCCCTTGTGGGAGTGGCGAACCCCCGAGCCGATGATGCCGCTGCAGATCTTCGCGGCCCGCAATTTCGCGGTCGGAAACCTCGCGACGGTGTTCCTCTACGCCGGGGTTTCGCTCGGCTTGCTCGTCATAGGGCTGTTCCTGCAGGAGACCGCGGGCCTGTCAGCCCTTGCGGCCGGACTGGCCACCCTGCCGGTCCCTGTGCTGTCGTTCCTGTTGGCCCGCCGGTTCGGCACGCTGGCGGGCGCCCACGGGCCGCGGCTGTTCATGGCGGTCGGGCCGCTGATCGCGGCGGTCGGCTATGTGCTGATGTCCAGGGCGGGCGAGCCGTTCGACTTCTGGACGCAGATGCTGCCCGGGCTCGTGGTGTTCGGTCTCGGTCTGACGATCACGGTGTCGCCGCTGACCGCGGCCATCCTGGCCGCCGTGGATCCCGCGCAGAGCGGTATCGGTTCGGCGGTCAACAATGCGCTCTCGCGCATCGCGGGTCTGATCGCCATCGCGTTCACGGGCGTAATCATCGGTGGCGCCGTCGATTTCGAAGGCTTTCGGCAAGGCATGCTGGTGACGGCCGGGCTGTTCACGGTCGCTGGATTGATCTCAGGCCTGGGCATTCGCAACGAACAGTGCGACCCCGAGCGCGTCTCCGCGGAATCGACGGCACAGTGTCATGACCGGGCGGCCCCACCGCCGGCGTACATCCCGAAGTGAGTCAGCGCGCCTCGGGATTGAGGAGCAGTTCCTGCAGTCGTTCCTCGACCTCGGTGACCGCGACGAAGAGAAGCTCGTCGCCGCCCTCGAGCGGTTCGTCGCCCTCGGGCACGATCACCCTCGGTCCACGCAGAATCGTCACCAGTGTGGCGTCGCGGGGCAGATCGAGGCGTTTGACGGGCTTCCCGCCCCACGGGGTGTCGTCGGGCAGCGTGATCTCGACCAGATTCGCCTGGCCCTTGCGGAACTCCATCAACCGCACCAGGTCGCCGACGGCGACGGCCTCCTCCACGAGTGAGGCCAACATGCGTGGGGTGGAGACGGCCACGTCGACACCCCAGTTCTCGTCGAACAGCCACTCGTTGCGCGGATCGTTGACCCTGGCCACCACGCGAGGCACGGCGAACTCGGTCTTGGCAAGCAGGCTGACCACCACGTTGACTTTGTCGTCGCCAGTCGCGGCGATGACGACGTCGAAGTCGTGGAGCTGCACCGATTCCAGCACGGTGAGCTCGCATGCGTCGCCGAGGCGCCAGTGCGCCGCAGGGATCGCATCGACATCGATGTGGTCGGGGTTGCGTTCCAGGAGCGTGACGTCGTGGCTGTCGACGAGCTCGCGGGCGATGGACCGGCCGACCGCGCCGGCTCCGGCGATGGCGACTCTCATTACGCTTCGACGTCCTCACTGGGCGGCAGCGCCGCTATCGCCAGCGCTTCGGCGATATGCCCGGCGATAGCGGCCATGAAGACCAGATCGCCGGCCTGGACGACCGTCTTCGGCTCGGGCAGCAGGCCTTCGCCGAATCGGATCACGAACGCCACGCGGCCGCCTGTGGCGGTCTCGAGGGCGGTCAAGCGATGACCCACCCATTGCTCATGCAGTGAGAGTTCGGTCACACCGACATTCCCCGTCGGGTCACGCCACTTGGTGGTCTCGGTTTCGCGGGTGAGCACGTGGAGCAGCCGGTCGGTCGTCCACGGCACGGTGGCCACCGTGGGGATGCCCAGCCGTTCGTAGACCGCGGCGCGTTTTGCGTCGTAGATACGGGCCACGACGCGCTCGACGCTGAACGTCTCGCGGGCAACGCGCGCCGAGATGATGTTGGAGTTATCGCCCGAGGACACGGCCGCGAACGCCCCTGCGTCTTCGATCCCTGCCCGCAGCAACACATCGCGGTCGAAGCCCATGCCGAGCACCCGCTCGCCGGGGAAGTCGGCGGACAGACGGTGGAAGGCGGTGCTGTCCCGGTCGATGACCGCGACGTCATGGCCGATGCGGGCCAGACTGTCCGACAGCGACGCGCCGACGCGGCCGCATCCCATCACCACTACTCGCACCAGTTGGTCCTTTCCGGTCGAACCTGCGCACTCGGAACGCTACAACCATTCACTCCTGCGCTTACTCTTGGCACTCGTGTCAAAGCTTTCGACCGTCACGAGGCGGTTGGTCCTGGGCAAGCCGTTCCGCAGCGACAAGCTGTCGCACACCCTGCTGCCCAAACGGATCGCCCTGCCGGTGTTCGCCTCCGACGCACTGTCCTCGGTGGCATACGCCCCGGAGGAGATCTTCCTGGTGCTGTCGGTTGCGGGTCTGACGGCTTATTCGATGACGCCCTGGATCGGGCTGGCGGTGGCGGGGGTCATGCTCATCGTGATCGCGAGTTACCGGCAGAACGTGCACGCATATCCGTCGGGCGGTGGCGACTACGAGGTGGTCACCACCAACCTCGGCCCGACCGCGGGCCTGACGGTGGCGAGTGCGCTGCTGGTCGACTACGTGCTGACGGTCGCGGTGTCGATGTCCTCGGCGATGTCGAACATCGGGTCGGCGGTGCCGTTCATCAACCAGCACAAGGTGATCTTCGCCGTCATCGCCATCCTGGTCCTGGCGTCGATCAATCTCCGCGGGATCCGGGAGTCCGGTACCGCCTTCGCGATTCCCACCTACGCGTTCATGGTCGGCGTATTCATCATGCTCGCCTGGGGGTTCTTCCAGATCTTTGTTCTCGGCACAGAGCTGAAGGCCGAGTCGGCCGATTTCGAGATGCACCCGGACCACGGAGAAGTCCTCGGTTTCGCGCTGGTTTTCCTTGTCGCGCGGGCCTTCTCGTCGGGCAGTGCGGCGCTGACCGGGGTCGAGGCCATCAGCAACGGCGTCCCGGCGTTCCGCAAGCCGAAGTCGCGCAACGCGGCGACGACGCTGGCCCTACTCGGCGGCATCTCCATCACGCTGTTCATGGGAATCATCATGCTGGCCAAGGAAACCGGCGTGCAGATCGTCGAGCATCCAGAGACGCAGTTGGTCGGTGCTCCGCCCAATTATCACCAGAAGACCCTCATCGCCCAGCTCGCCGACGCAGTCTTCCACGACTTCCCGATCGGGCTGTACCTGATCGCCGGCGTCACGGCGCTGATCCTGGTGCTGGCCGCCAACACCGCCTTCAACGGGTTCCCGGTGCTGGCGTCGATCCTGGCCCAGGACCGTTTCCTGCCCCGGCAGCTCCATACCCGCGGCGACCGGCTGGCGTTCTCCAACGGCATTCTGTTCCTGGCGTTCGCCGCTGTCGCCTTCGTCGTCGCATTCCGCGCGGAGGTGACCGCGCTCATCCAGCTCTACATCGTCGGGGTGTTCGTGTCGTTCACACTGAGCCAGATCGGCATGGTCCGGCACTGGACACGACTGTTGCGCACCGAGACCGAGCCCGTCGTGCGCGCCAAGATGAAGCGCTCCCGCGTGATCAACACCATCGGATTCGTCTGCACGGGAACCGTTTTGATCATCGTGGTGGTGACGAAGTTCTTGGCAGGTGCCTGGATTGCCATCTTGGCAATGGGTGCGCTGTTCCTCATCATGAAGTCGATCCAGAAGCACTACACCACCGTGGCACGCGAACTGGAGGAACAGGCCGCGGCCGAGGCCGACAGCATGGTGCTCCCGAGCCGTAATCACGCGATCGTGCTGGTGTCCAAACTGCATCTGCCGACGATGCGAGCGCTGGCCTACGCCAGGGCTACCCGTCCCGACGTGCTGGAGGCAATCACCGTCAGCGTCGATGACGGGGAGACGCGTGCGCTGGTGCACAAGTGGGAAGGCAGCGATATCAGCGTGCCGCTGAAGGTGATCGCCTCGCCGTACCGAGAAATCACGCGCCCGGTACTCGACTACGTCAAACGGGTCAGCAAGGAGTCGCCACGCACCGTCGTGACGGTGTTCATTCCCGAATATGTGGTCGGTCATTGGTGGGAGCAGGTGCTGCACAACCAGAGTGCGCTGCGCCTCAAGGGCAGGCTGCTGTTCGAGCCGAACGTGATGGTGACATCGGTTCCGTGGCAATTGAGTTCGTCGGAGCGGCTCAAGACGCTTCAGCCACAGTCGGCTCCGGGCGACGCACGCAGGGGCTTCCTGGATTGAGCGTCGACGGGACGAACGACGAACCGGCGGGTGCGCCGTCGGAGCTCACTTTGACTGTGGGACCGGCTGCGAACGGCGGCAGCTGTATCGCTCGCCACGACGGTCGTGTGGTGTTCGTCCGCTACGCATTGCCGGGTGAGACGGTCCGGGTCCGTCTGCGAGACGGCGTCTCCGACCGCGGATCGTATTGGCACGCTGACGTCGTCGAGGTGATCGAGCCGTCTGCGGACCGCGTCGACTCGATCTGCCCGATCGCCGGTGTGGACGGGGCTGGCTGCTGCGATATGGCGTTCGCCGAGCCCGCCGCTGTTCGGCGGCTCAAGGGCGCGGTGGTCGCCAACCAGTTGGTCCGGCTTGGCGGATACGTATGGCGTGACGAGGACGACGCCGTGGCCGAGTCGGTGGGTGATCGCGGCGCGACGGGCTGGCGGACCCGGGTGCGCTTGGACACCTCACCGGAGGGCCGAGCGGGATTTCATCGCTATCACAGCGAGGAGCTGGTCGACGACCTCGGCTGCGCACAGCTGCCGCCCGACATGCTCGACGGCATTCACAGCTGGGTCTGGCCGTACGGCGCCCACGTTCACGTGGCGGTCGACGATGACGGGGAGCGGCACGTGGTGCAGTCGGGGCCGCGGGAAGGCCGCAAACTCACCACTCACGTGATCGAGGGCCGATACGAGGCGGTGCAGCGGGTCGGGGCCCGCGAGTGGCGGGTGCCGGTGACCGCGTTCTGGCAGGCGCACCGCGACGCCCCGCAGATGTACAGCGATCTGGTGGCCGACTGGGCCCAGCTGGGTGAGGGTATGACCGCCTGGGATTTGTACGGTGGCGCAGGCGTTTTCGCTGCGGTGCTGGCGCAGGCCGTCGGTGAGACCGGGAGTGTCGTCACTGTCGACACATCGCGCGGGGCGTCACGGTCGGCACGCACGGCGCTGGCCGACCTGGGATCGGTGTCCGTGGTCACCGACTCCGTACGGCGCGCGCTGGCCTCGCAGCGACAGCAGCCCGATGTCGCCGTTCTCGACCCGCCGAGGTCGGGGGCCGGCCGCGAAGTCATCGATCTGCTGGCCGACGCGCAGGTGCCCCGGGTGATTCACATCGGTTGCGAGGCAGCCTCGTTCGCCCGCGACATCGGGCTCTACCGTGCGCATGGATATTCGGTCGAGGATCTACGCGTCTTCGATTCGTTTCCCTTGACGCACCATGTCGAGTGCGTCGCCGTGCTCACCCGCTGACTCCGATGCCGACGTGCGGGCATTCCGGTCGCAGAGCGACCACCTACTGAGGGGCGAGAAAGTTTGCAACGGCTTCGGTTATGCCGGCTCGAGCTTGCCCGATCCAGTAGAGGTGCGTCGGCGCAGTCGACTCGTATAGATAGGACTGCGGGATGGTCGCCACGAAGTTCTCGGCATGGCGAAATGAGGCGCCACCGTCCGACCGAGAAGCGGTGACCAGCGTGGGAGTCGTTATTGATGCCTGAATGCGAGCGCGATAATTGCTCTGTCGACGGCTGGCCTGGCCGACGTCATTGACGAATCCATAGCCCGAGTCCATGGCGTTGAACGTAGCCCGCGCGGAATTTCGGTCGGCAAGCGACATTTGCGGCCACCACTGGTCTTCCGGCAGACGCGTCAGTGACTTCATCATGGTCTTCAACCCCGCATCGCTGGTTACGAGCCGGCGAATTGCGGCCCAGGTCAACTTCTGTGTCGCCGGGCCGAACACGAGGGGGACTGCAGCGCGTTCGTGCCAGGTATCGGGATAAGGCAGTGACGAAGGCGCGCAACTGTGCAAAATCAGTCGCGGCGCGAGGTCGGGCTCCGACGCGACGGTGTGGATGGCCTGCAGCCCGCCGAAGGAGACACCGACTGCGGCGACTGACCGTTCGATCTGCAACTGGCGGCACACATCGACGATGACCGTCGTGAATTCAGCGGCGGCGAGACGGCCCACATCTGTGCGCCCATACCCGGGCCGTGAAAAGGACAGCACCCCGTGCCCGAGTTCTGTGTAGATGTGCTCGCCGATCGGTGTCGCTGCAGTTGTGTGTCCGCCGGGAAACAACAGCACGGGAGGCTTGCCTGCAGGCAGATATCTGACTTCGACCGGTCCGGCGTCGGTGATCACGATCTGGCTGTGCGACATCAGATTTCATTTCTGGGTGCGTCGGATAGTCCTCAACCTACTGGCACCAGTGCTGGCTCAAGCCCGGGCAGCGAAGTGCATCTGCAGCCGCCGCTGCCGATGCCCGAACAATGCGCGGACACCTATCGCGATAATGGGTGTCAGCATGCGCAGGGGAAGCCGCAATTGGAATGTGAGGCGGTCGCGCACAATGGTTTCGGCGTCACCGCCCGGGTTGAGGGTGCGCACGTGGCGCCAGCTGCGCATGGACATCATCGTCGACTGTTCGTCGAATCCACGGCCAGGCCACAACTCGGCGATCATCAGGTTGTCGTAATCGAACGGGATGATCCCGAACAGCTTCATCCAGCAGCGGCCGACAGGCGTGCCGATCGGCACGGTGTCGACGGTCAGATCCGCGGCGCCGCGCGGCATGGACATCGTCATCCACGGCCGCAGTTCGTCATTGATGCCCTCGGGTGTGACCACGCGGGCCCACACCCGGTCGGCGGGTGCGTCGATGACGGTCTGCCGTTCGATGATCATGGCTGTTCCAACGTATCTGACGTCATCGCGCGGCGGTGCGATACCTGCTGCTACCTTGACCGAAGGTGTGCCGGGAAGTCTGGTCGGCAGTCGATGAACGGCGACCAGGAGGCGCACAGTGAGCAATCCACTCAGCCGTCGCCTCCTGACCCGCGGTTCATGGACGGAGGCCAGTCGCCTGGCCGAGATCCTCCGCAGGGAAACCGTGGGCGGCGTCCTGCTGCTGATGGCCGCGGGCGCGGCGCTGGTCTGGGCGAACTCACCCTGGTCGCGCGGCTATGACGCGGTATCGGATTTCGCGTTCGGGCCAGTCCCGCTGCATCTGCACCTGAGCGTCTCGGCATGGGCCGCCGACGGACTGCTCGCCATCTTCTTCTTCGTCGTCGGTGTCGAACTCAAGCGTGAGTTCGTCGCGGGTGATCTGCGCGATCCGCGTCGTGCCGCGCTACCGATCCTCGCGGCGGTCGGCGGTATGGCGGTGCCTGCGGCGACCTTCATCGCAGTCAACCTGATGTCGGGGCATCCGGAGAACGCCGTCGGGTGGGCGGTCCCGACGGCCACCGATATCGCATTCGCGGTGGCGGTGCTGGCGGTGTTATCGACCCATCTGCCGAGCGCGCTGCGCACGTTTCTGCTGACGCTGGCCGTGGTCGACGATCTGCTGGCGATCATCGTGATCGCGTTCTTCTACACCGACCACCTGTCCCCGGTGGCCCTGGCGCTGGCGCTGGTGCCAGGCGGACTGTTCGCTCTCGCCGTTCAGCGTGGGGTGCGGCACTGGTGGCTGCTGATCCCGCTGGCTGTCACCACATGGGCACTCGTACATGCCAGCGGCGTCCACGCCACGGTCGCGGGCGTCGTGCTGGGCTTCGCCGTTCCCGTCGTCGGTCGGCACGCGTGCGCCGAGGACTTCGAACGTCGACTGCGTCCGGTCTCGGCCGGCTTTGCGGTCCCGGTGTTCGCGTTCTTCGCGGCCGGTGTGACGGTCGGCGGTTGGTCCGGCTTTGTGACGGATGTCGCCCATCCCGTCACCCTCGGCGTCATCGCCGGGTTGGTGATCGGCAAACCGGTAGGGGTGCTCGGCACGGCCTATCTGCTCGCCAGGTTCACCGGGGCGAACCTCGATGACGACCTCGCCTGGCGCGACGTTCTGGGCGTGTCGCTGCTGGCGGGGATCGGGTTCACGGTTTCGTTATTAATTGGTCAGTTGGCGTTCGGGGACGGCACGACAGCCGGTGACGACGCCAAGATCGGCGTGCTCGTCGGGTCTGTTGTCGCAGGTGTACTGGCATCTGTGGTGCTGTTGAGCCGAAACGCGGCATATCGACGCATTTACGAGATTGAGACCGAGGACACAGATCACGACGGTGTGCCCGACATCTACGTCGCTCGGGAGGACCGAACCGAACCCGGTGCGTAGACTGACGGGATGCTTGAACAGATCCGCGGCCCCGCTGATCTGCAGCAATTGACCCAGTCGCAGATGAATGATCTGGCGCAGGAAATTCGCGAATTTCTGATTCACAAGGTCGCTGCAACCGGCGGGCACCTCGGCCCCAACCTCGGCGTCGTCGAACTGACCCTTGCTCTGCATCGGGTGTTCGACTCGCCGCACGACCCGATCATCTTCGACACCGGACATCAGTCCTATGTGCACAAGATGTTGACGGGGCGTAGTCATGAGTTCGACACGCTGCGCAAGAAGGACGGTCTGTCGGGCTATCCGTCGCGCGGCGAGAGCGAGCACGACTGGGTCGAGTCCAGCCACGCCAGCTCCGCGTTGTCGTACGCCGACGGATTGGCGAAGGCCTTCGAGCTGTCCGGGCACCGCAACCGACACGTGGTCGCCGTCGTCGGCGACGGCGCCCTGACCGGTGGCATGTGCTGGGAGGCGCTGAACAACATCGCCGCGGCCCGGCGCCCGGTCGTCATCGTCGTCAACGACAACGGACGCAGCTATGCACCCACGATCGGCGGCTTCGCCGAACACATGGCGGGCCTTCGCCTGCAGCCCGGCTACGAGAAAGTGCTCGAGGAGGGCCGCAAGGCCGTTCAGAAGGTGCCGATCATCGGCGAGCTCTGCTACCAGTGCATGCACAGCATCAAGGCCGGTATCAAGGACGCGCTGTCGCCGCAGGTGATGTTCACCGATCTCGGCCTGAAGTACGTCGGTCCGATCGACGGTCATGACGAGCATGCGGTGGAGAGCGCGCTGCGACATGCGCGTGGTTTCAACGCGCCCGTGATCGTGCACGTCGTCACCCGCAAGGGCATGGGGTACGCCCCGGCCGAGAACGACGAAGCCGACCAGATGCACTCGTGCGGCGTCATCGACCCCGAGACGGGGCTGGCGACATCGGTGCCCGGCCCCGGCTGGACGTCGGCGTTCGCGGACGCTCTGATCTCCTACGCCGCACGGCGCCGAGACGTCGTGGCCATCACCGCCGCGATGCCCGGCCCGACGGGCCTGTCCGAGTTCCGGAATCGATTCCCCGACAGATTCTTCGACGTCGGAATCGCCGAGCAGCATGCGATGACGTCGGCCGCGGGTCTGGCGATGGGCGGCCTGCATCCGGTGGTGGCCATCTACTCGACGTTCCTCAACCGGGCGTTCGACCAGATCATGATGGACGTCGCGCTGCACAAGCTGCCCGTCACGGTGGTGTTGGACCGCTCGGGCGTCACCGGTCCGGACGGCGCAAGCCACAACGGCATGTGGGACCTGTCGATGCTGGGCATCGTCCCCGGCATGCGGGTGGCCGCGCCTCGTGACGGTGTCCGCTTACGTGAGGAACTCGGCGAGGCGCTCAACATCAAGGACGGACCGACCGCCATTCGCTTCCCGAAAGGCGATGTCGGCGAAGACATTCCGGCGATCGAACGCCGCGACGGCGTCGATGTGCTGGCCGTACCAACCGATGGCCTGTCTGACGACGTTCTCGTGGTCGCGGTCGGACCCTTCGCGGCGATGGCACTGGCGGTCGCCGAACGGCTGCGGAACCAGGGCATCGGCGTCACGGTCATCGATCCACGCTGGGTGCTTCCGGTACCTGCGGGCGTGGGGGAGTTGGCGGCCGCGCACAAGCTGGTCGTGACCATCGAGGACAACGGCGTGAACGGCGGCATCGGGTCGGCGGTGTCGGCGGCGTTGCGCCGGGCCGAGATCGACGTGCCCTGCCGCGATGTCGGGTTGCCGCAGGAGTTCTTCGCACAGGCGTCGCGCGGTGAGGTGCTCACCGACGTCGGGCTGACCGACCGCAACGTCGCTCGCCAGATCACGGGCTGGGTCGCCGCACAGGGCGCATCGGCCGCACCCGAGCGCGAAGTCAGCCAGCGCTTCGACTGACCCGCTCGTTCGCGGCCATCTCGCCGGTGTCGGGACGGCTCAGTGTCACGCGGCCGACCTCCTCGAGTTCGGTCTGACCGCGGGGCTGCTCGAAGTACACCTGTGCTTTGCGGCCGTCGACCTGCAGTGTGGCAATAGTGTTTCCGAACAATGGACCGCAGGTGTTCGTCCACGTGACGGGCAGTGGTGGTACCCCGTGCCGACGCGCCCACCGACCCGACAGCCCTGACATCCGCTCCGACCATCCGAGCCTGAACGCCGGTTTGACGAACCCGGGAACGTAGTTGTGCACGGGCGAGCACACCAGTTGATGCACCGCTGCGCGCACCGGTCGGTCCGATTCCGGGGCGGTCAGGTCGGCGCGGGCGGCGTAACTGTGGTGCACGTCGCCGGAGAGCACGGACACGGTAGCCGGGCCGGACTCATGGTTCCCCACGCGCACGATCAGTTCGCTCAGCCGCAGGAATGACTTGATGAATGCGGGCCAGTGCTCGAAATCTCCTGCGCGCCGGAGCTTTTCGCCGAGGCGGCCCCGCCGGCCGGGGCGGTCGGCCATGCGCTCGTTCACCGATTGCAGATCGCCGATCACCGGCGGCAACAGCCAGGGCAGAGACGATGCGAGCAGCAGATGGTCGATCTCCTCGAGGCGCTCGGTCGCGTTGTCTTCCAGCCACTCGAACTCGCGGTCGCCGATCATCATCCGCTGCCCGGAATCCAGTATTCGTCCATTGCGCGAATCGACCATGATGAGCCTGCTGCGTCCGAGGTCCCACCGATAGCTGAACCGGATGCCCTTGTTGGAGTCGACTTCGTAGTCGGCCCGGTCGGCCAGATCCTTCAGGAACGGCCAGGTGTCACCGTCGATGGTCAGCAGGTGTTGGTAGTCCTCGTTGTCGGCCAATTCCTCGGGGCTCAGATTGCCCAGATGCTGATACACCCAGTACGAGGCCAGGCCGGCCTGAATGCGGTCGCGCCACCACGGTTTCTCGTTCACCTCGATGCGCCACGACTCGGAGGTGTTCCAGTCGTCGCGAATGTCGTGATCGTCGAAGATCATCGCGGTGGGAATGGTGGACATCAGCCACCTGATCTCCGGGTCGCCCCACGAATGGCAGTACAGCCGTTCGTATTCGGCGAAACTCACCACCTCATCGGGTGGACGCTGGGCCTGCTTCTTGAGGCGGGTCCGACGGCCGGCGACTCGGCGACGCGTCTCGGGGGTCAGTTCGTCGGCGTACAACTGGTCGCCGAGCAGGATCAGCGCGTCCGGCCAGTCGCTGACGGGTTGTCCCGCCATGCGGTCGGCGTAGCTGTCCAGCGCATCGAGGCCCAGTTTCGAGTCGACCTTGTCGTCGTCGGTCTTCGGGTAGCGACATGACCCGAAGATCGCGCGGAGGCGCGCCGTCGATTCCGGCCCACGGGTCCAGATGATGCTGCGGGGAAACCGTGAGTCCGGCAGCGGCCATACCTGCTGGCCGTCCACGCTGACCTCGTATTCGGTGACGGTGTCCGGCGTCAGTCCGGTCACCGTGATCAGGGCGAAATGGTGGCCCTGCACCTCGAACGTCGGCGCCGAGCAGCCCAGGATCTCCACCGTGCCCGCATGCTCGGTCTGCACCCAGATCAGGGCAGTGGTGTCGGAGACGTGCCGCAATGCGGGGCCGAGCAGCAGGGTCACCACTTCACCGTAGGGGAGTCTCGGCGAGACTGGACACATGGATGCTGAACTCGACCGGTGGAAAGCCGCCGGCCAGTACTTCGACTACCTGGGCTTCGACATCTTCTACCGGGTCGAACGGCCGCCTTTCCCTGGGGCGCCGAATCTGCTGCTCGTTCACGGCTATCCGTTCAACTCGTGGGACTGGTCGCTGATCTGGCCCACCCTCATCGAACGGTTCACCGTCATCGCGCCCGACATGCTCGGCATGGGTTTCTCGGCGAAGCCCGTGGCGTACGGCTACTCGGTGCACGATCACGCGGACATGCACGAGGCGCTGCTTGACCATCTGAACGTCGGGCAGTGCCACATGCTCGCGCACGACCTCGGTGACTCGGTCGGGCAGGAACTGTTGGCCCGCAGCGAATTCGGCCAGCAGGCCTATGGATCGGTGAACTATCAGTCGGTCACCTGGCTCAACGGCGGGCTGTTCAACGAGGCTTACACGCCGCGCACCATGCAGAAGCTGATGTCGGGGACGCCGCTGGGTGATCTGATGAGCCCGCTGCAGGGCAGCCCGCTGTCGCGGCGGATCGTGGAGCCCACGATCAATGAGATGTTCGGCCCGAACACCAAGCCCTCACGTGAACTGATGGGGCGGTTCCACCAGATCCTCGAGTACAACGACGGCAAACGGGTGTTGCACAAGGTCGGACGGTTCATTGGCGATCGGTACACGCACCGCAACCGGTGGGTGCGCGCCATGCGTGAAACCGCGGTGCCGATGCGGCTCATCGACGGACCCATCGACCCCAACTCCGGAGCGCACATGGCGCGTCGGTACGCCGAGGTCATTCCGGATGCAGATGTCGTGATGCTGGCCGATGACATCGGTCACTGGCCGCAGATCGAAGCCCCGGACGCAGTACTTGAGCACTTCCTCGCCCACGTCGACCGCGTCGGCTGAGCTCCTTACTCTTCCGGCGCCGCGGGGTCGGGGTAGAGCGCCTCGGTCAGCGCCGGGTCGGTGAGGTCGCGCTGCCACTGCCGCACCCCGGCCGCCCGCAGAAACTCGTCGATCGCCGACGCGGTCTCTTCTGAGGTCGCAAGCGGCTGCCAATCCCAGCAGAGCCGGCGCACGATCTCTGGGGTGATGAGGTTTTCGGCGGGCACCGAAACCTGTTGCGACAGCTCGGCAACACGGGCTCGTGCCGCCTCCAGTCGGGCTGCCGCCTCTGGCTTTCGACGTGCCCATCGCGACGCGGGGGGAGGGCCGGTGGACGGCTCCGCGGATGTGGGCGGGTCGTCGGTGGTGCGCGCGCGGGCCAGCGCCTCCAGCCACACATTCGCCGAGCGGCGTTGTCGCGAACCGCCGAATATCGGTAGCGCCGTGAGCTTCTCGACTGTATCGGGGTCGACGGTGGCGGCGTTGACGATCGCCGCGTCGGGCAGGATGCGTCCGGGCGCGATGTCGCGGCGTTGCGCGATGTGATCGCGCGTGGTCCACAGTTCACGGACCGCTGCCAGCGCGCGGGCATCGCGGATCTTGTGGATGCCCGACGTGCGCCTCCAGCGGTCGCGTCGTGTCGGCATGGCCTCATACATACGCAGATGATCGAATTCCTGTGCGGCCCAGTCGGTCTTGTGCTGCTCCTCGAGCACAGCGGCGATGGCGTGACGCAGGTCGAGCAGCACTTCGACGTCCAACGCGGCGTAGTTCAGCCAGTCCGCAGGCAGCGGCCGTTTCGACCAGTCCGCGGCGCCGTGGCCCTTCATCAATTGCAGGCCCAGGAGTCTCTGCACCATCGCGGCGAGGTTCACCTTGTCGTATCCCGCCAGCCGGCCGGCGAGTTCGGTGTCGTACAGCTTCGTCGGCCGCATGCCGATCTCGGCCAGGCACGGCAGGTCCTGGTCGGCCGCGTGCAATACCCACTCGTCGGTGGCGAGCACCTTGGCTACCGGAGCCAGGGTCGTGAGCGGATCCTCGCCGTGATTGACGGGGTCGATCAACACCGTCCCCGCGCCGGCCCGGCGAATCTGCAGCAGGTAGGCGCGATTCGAATAGCGGAAACCGGAGGCGCGTTCGGCGTCGACCGCGAAAGGGCCGTCGCCGGATGCCAACAGCTCGGCGGCATCTGCGATCTCGCGTGCGCTGACGGCCAGTTCGGGGACGCCGTCGCGCGGCGCGAGCAGCGGAGTGGCTTCGGGTTCGTCCTCCGAGCCCGACTCGGGGCTCTCCTCCTGGGCGTCGGCCATCCGTCAGGCGCGCGTGCGGGAGCTCAGGTCGGTCACCCCTGTCGGGGGCAGGCCGGCGGCATGCTCGAGCACCTCGCAGAACGCCTCCACATGCGGCCCCAACTCCAGCGTGGTCGCCGTCCACGACGCCCGCAGTTCCAGCTGATGGGCGCGTGGGGGGCCGGAGATGTCGCCGTAACGCACCGACGTGGTCGCGGTGACGGTCCCACCCAGTGCGGTGACGTGTTCGTGCCGCTCCTCGAGTGCGTCGACGAGCCAGCTCCACGCGACTTCGGGCAACAGCGGATCGACGGCCTCACTGGAGTCCAGGTCGGCCTGGATGTAGGCCACCAGGCGCATCGTGCCGTCCCACGCTTCGGCGCCCTCGGGATCGTGCAGGAGGATGAGCCGTCCGAAAGCGTCCCCTTCGGAGCGTTCGGGGACGATGGCCGTCTCGGGGTGGCGAACCTCCGCGCCGAGCGCGTAGCTGTACGGCGCCAGCCGCTGAGGCGGGCGTATCGGGCCGAGCTCGATCTCCGCGCGGACGGTGGTGGCATTCATTGCCGCCACCGCTTCGCGAAATTGAGCCGGTTCGGCGGTGGTCACCGTTCGACGCTAGCCCCATTCCGCCAGGTCTGTGCGCAGGCGCGCCGATTTCGGGGGTCAAGGGGATCGTCAGTGGTCAGACGTTGTTTGCTGCGCCGATGGGCGGTCCCTCCTATCCAAAAGGCGAAATCAGGTGCTGCCGTGCCGGGAATTGGGGTGCAGCCGGGGGCTCATGGCAGCATTGAAGACGATGACCAACCGCCGTGAGCTGCCCGACTCGCCATATCTCGCCGCCGCTCGCGGCCGCAAACCGGGCCGCGTGCCGGTGTGGTTCATGCGGCAGGCTGGGCGTTCGCTGCCCGAGTACAGGGCCCTGCGTGCGAAGAACACGATGATGCAGGCGTGCTTCGACGCGGAGTTGATCACCGAGATCACCCTGCAGCCGATTCGCAGGCACGGCGTGGACGCGGCCATTCTGTTCTCCGACATCGTCGTACCGCTGCGGGCAGCGGGCATCGAACTCGACATCGTGCCTGACGTCGGACCGGTCATCGATCACCCGGTGCGCACCCGTGCCGACGTCAACGCGATCAAACCGCTTGAACCACAACAGGTCGCGCCGGTCGCTCAAGCGGTCACGAACCTGGTCGGCGAACTCGGCGACGTGCCGCTCATCGGGTTCGCCGGCGCGCCGTTCACGTTGGCCTCCTATCTCGTGGAGGGCGGTCCGAGCCGCAATCACGAGCGGACCAAGGCGATGATGCTCGGCGAGTCCGACACCTGGAACGCGCTCATGACGACGCTGACCGATGTGACGATCGCATTCCTTCAGACCCAGGTCACGGCCGGTGTGGACGCGATCCAGCTGTTCGACTCGTGGGCCGGGACGCTGTCGCTGGCCGACTACCGCACCTACGTCCTGCCGCACAGCACGCGGGTGTTCTCGACGTTGAAGGACGCCGGCGTGCCGATGACCCACTTCGGGGTGGGCACCGCCGAGCTGCTGGGTGCGATGGCCGAGGCCGTCTCCGGCCATGGCGTCCCGGCTGTCGTGGGCGTGGACTGGCGCACGGCGCTGACCGACGCCGCGGCACGGGTACCGGCCAAGACGGCACTGCAGGGCAATCTCGATCCGGTCGTCCTCCAGGCGGGCTGGCCCGTCGTCGAGCGGGCGGCACGCGCGGTCGTCGAGGACGGCCGCCGCGCGATCGATGCCGGGGCCGGCGGCCACGTCTTCAACCTCGGCCACGGTGTGCTGCCCGGCACGGACCCCGGTGTGATCACTGAACTGGTGGCGTTGGTGCATTCGTTGTGAGTGCGTCGTATTGCGTTGTCGGCGGCGGTATTTCAGGTCTCGTCGCCGCTTACCGGCTGCGGGTTTCGGCAGGTCCGGATGCATCGATCACCGTGTTCGACCCGGCGGACCGGCTGGGGGGCGTGCTACGCACCGAGCGGATCGGTGGCGAGTTGATGGACGTCGGCGCGGAAGCGTTCGTCGCCCGCCGCCCCGAGGTACCCGCGCTGCTCGCCGAGTTGGGCCTTGGTGATCGGCAGATCGGCACCACGGGGGCGCGGCCGCTGATCTACAGCCAGGCACATCTGCATCCCATGCCCACGGGCACCCTGCAGGGCCTTCCGGCGGATCCCGCGGCACTGGCCGGGCTCGTGGACGACGCGACACTGGCTTGGATTCGCGATGAGCGTGAGCGGCCTTTCAGCTGGCGTCCCGGCGCCGATCCGGCCGTCGCGGAGCTGGTCGGGCACCGGTTCGGCGACCAGGTGGTGGCCCGCTCGGTCGATCCGCTGCTGGCGGGCGTGTACGCGGGGTCGTCGGCCACCATCGGTGTTCGATCGGCCGTTCCGCCGCTGGCCGCGGCGCTGGACCGCGGCGCGCGCAGTCTGACGGATGCAGTGCGCGACGCACTGGCGGCGTCGGCGCCAGCGGTGCCCGGGTCGGTATTCGGGGCGATCGAGGGCGGATATGCGGTGCTCGTCGACGAACTCGTCCAGCGGTCGCGTATCCGGTGGGTCCAGGTCGCGGTCGAGCAGGTCAGCCGGACGCAGCAGGGCTGGGAGATCGTCGACGACGAGGGCGGACGCCACCACGCGGATGCGGCGGTGCTGGCCGTGCCCGCGCCACGGCTCGCCCGCCTCGCCGACGGGGTCGCCCCGCGCACCGCGGCCGCGGCTCGTCGCATCGACGTGGCGTCGAGCGCATTGGTGGCGCTGGCATTGCCCGGGGGCACCCCGTTGCCCGAGCAGTCCGGTGTGCTTGTCGCCGGGGGAGAACGGTTGCACGCCAAGGCGGTTACGTTGACGACGAAGAAGTGGGGACGCCGCGGCAACGTCGAGCTGGTGCGGCTGTCCTATGGCCGGTTCGGTGACAATCTGGCGGCGAACGCAGGCGACGAGGACCTGCTGGCGTGGGCCGCCCAGGACCTGGCTTTGCTGTTCGAGATGGCCGTCGAGCCGGTCGACTGCCACGTACAGCGCTGGCTCGACGCCATGCCGCAGTACGGTCCCGGCCACGGCGAACTGGTGGCCGAATTGCGCGCCGGTCTACCGCCGACACTGGCGGTCGCGGGCGCCTATCTGGACGGCATCGGCGTCCCGGCGTGCGTAGCGTCGGCGACGAAGGCGGCGACGTCGTTGATCACCGTCGCGAGAGCGACGAATAGGGCCTGAGCGCGCGTGGCACGATAGAAGTCATGGCCAAGCTCGATTACGACACCCTCAACTCGATGACGAGATACATGATGATCTCGGTGTTCTCCGTGCAACCCGAGGCATTGGGGGACGAGCGCTCCGCAGTCGTCGACGAGACCGCGATGTTTCTCAAACAGCAGGAGGACAACGGCGTCGTCGTCCGTGGTCTATACGACGTCGCGGGCTTCCGTGCCGATGCCGACTTCATGATATGGACGCACGCCGAGCGGGTCGAGGATCTGCAGGCGACCTATTCGGCGTTCCGCCGCACCGCGCTCGGGTTGGCCAGCGACCCGATATGGAGCGTCGTCGCACTGCATCGGCCCGCCGAATTCAACAAGAGCCATGTGCCGGCGTTCATCGCCGGTGAGGCGCCGGGCGACTACCTCTGTGTGTATCCATTCGTCCGGTCGCTGGACTGGTATCTGCTGCCCGACGACGAGCGCCGCAAGATGCTGGTCGAGCACGGTATGGCCGGCCGCGAGTATCCCGACGTGCGGGCCAACACCGTGCCCGCGTTCGCGCTCGGCGACTACGAATGGATCCTGGCGTTCGAGGGTCCCGACCTTGCCCGCATCGTCGAGTTGATGTGGAAGCTGCGTTACACCGATGCGCGTCGCCACGTCCGTGAGGAGACGCCGTTCTTCACCGGTCCACGCGTCGGGGTGGAAGAGTTGGTCAGCAGACTCCCGTAATCCATCCCGGTGGAAGGACCCCAGTTGACCGAGCAGAAAACCGGACAGGACAAGCTGTTCGACGCGTTGACCACCAAGGGCACCGCGTTCACTCATGCCGAGCGTCGAAAGTTCGGGCTGCTGGGTCTGCTGCCTACTGCGGAGAAGACGCTCGACGAGCAGGTTGCCCACAGCTGGAACGAGTTCTCCACGCGCCGCGAGGGTCTCGATCAACACATCTATTTGCGTGCACTGCAGGATCGCAACGAGACGCTGTTCTACCGGCTGTTGCGCGATCACATCGCTGAGACGATGCCGATCGTCTACACCCCAACGGTGGGCGAGGCCTGCCAGCGGTTCAGCGAGATTTACCGGCGGCCCCGTGGACTTTTCGTGAGCTATCCCGACCGGGAGCACCTGCGCGAGGTGATACGCAACCGACCGCACAAAGACCCCGACGTGATCGTCGTGACCGACGGCCAACGGATTCTCGGCCTCGGCGACCAGGGCATCGGCGGTATGGGCATCCCGATCGGGAAGCTGTCGCTGTACATCCTCATCGGCGGAATCGACCCGGCGCGGACGCTGCCGATCGTGCTCGACGTGGGCACCGACAACGTCGAGCTGCTCGAGGACCCCCGCTACCTTGGCTGGCGTCACCGGCGCATCGACGACGCGGACTACTACGCGTTCATCGACGAGTTCGTCGCCGCGGTCCGCGACGAACTTCCGAATGTGTTGCTGCAGTGGGAGGACTTCGCGACGGCGCACGCGCAGCCGATCCTCGCGCGCTATCGCGACAAGCTCCTCACCTTCAACGACGACATCCAGGGCACCGCGGCGGTCGCCGTTGGCGCGTTGCACGGCGCGGCGAAAGTCGCGGGCAAGCCCCTGTCTCAACAGCAGGTCGTGATGCTCGGGGCGGGATCGGCCGGCATCGGAGTGCTCGACATGGTGCACCGCGAGATGATGTCGGAGGGGTTGTCCGACGCCGAAGCCGCGGCCCGCATCTGGGTGGTCGACGTGGTGGGTCTACTCACCGACGATCGCACCGACCTGTCCGAGGGTCAGCGCAAGTTCGCGAAGCCGGTCGAGGGTGTCGCAGCCTGGGGCCTGTCGGGACCGGCACAGCTGACTGACGTCGTGCAGCACGTCGATGTCGGTGTGCTGCTGGGGCTTTCGACAGCCGCGGGGGCATTCACCGAAGAGATCGTGCGCGAGATGGCAAGCAAGACCGAGCGACCGATCATCTTTCCGTTGTCGAACCCCACCAGTCGGGCGGAGGCACACCCGGCCGAGTTGGACGAGTGGACCGACGGGCGGGCGCTCATCGCGACGGGGTCACCGTTTGCACCGTTGCGGCGCAACGGTGTCGAGCGGGCGGTGGCGCAGTGCAACAACGCCTACATCTTCCCCGCGATGGGGCTCGCCGTGACGGCTGCGCAGGCGACCCGGGTCACCGACGAGATGATGCGGGCGGCGGCCGCCAGCCTCGGTGACGCGTCTCCCGCGCTGTCGGATCCCGATGCGCCGCTGCTGCCGTCGTGGACCGAGGTGCCCGACATCGCCGTAAAGATCGCGCTCGCGGTGGGTCGGCAAGCTGTCGCCGACGGTGTTGCGCCCCAGCGCAGCGACGACGAGTTGGCCGCGCGCATCGCCGAGGTTCGGTGGGTGCCGGAATACCCGACTGGCTGAAACCGGGACATTTGCCGCAGATGCCGCTCATCATTGGTCGATGGTCATCAAGGCATTGACTGCCGCGACGCTGCCGTTGGTCGCGCTCGCGATAGCGCCGAGCGCAGTCGCGCAACCGCCGAAGGGCGCTCAGTGCCCTCCGCGGGACGGTCAGGTCATCAGCATCACCGTCGGCGACATCGACTGCGTCACCGCGTCGGACATCGCTGCCGCGTACGACCCGGCCGGCGACAAGTATCAGCAGATCGACGCTTTCACCTGCTATTCCGGCAATGCGATGACGGCACCGCTGCTCTTCACCTGCGTCGCGGACGCCGCCGACAGCACCGAGTTCGCCGTCTACCCGGCTTAGCCTTCCGCTCGCTACTCGGCGGGCACCATGCGCAGCGAGATCGAGTTGATGCAGTAGCGCTGATCGGTCGGCGTCGGATAACCCTCGCCCTCGAAGACGTGACCGAGGTGGCTGTGGCAGTTGGCGCAGATGACCTCGACGCGATGCATGCCCAGGGTGTCGTCGGAGCGCAAGATCACTGCGTCTGAGTTGGCCGGATCGAAGAACGACGGCCAGCCGCAATGGGATTCGAACTTCTCGCTGCTGCGGAACAGTTCGGCGCCGCAGGCCCGGCATTGGTAGACGCCTTCGGTCTTGGTGTCGGTGTACTCGCCGACGCCGGGCCGCTCGGTGCCTGCCTGGCGTAAGACGGCGTACTCCTCAGGGGTGAGCTTCTTGCGCCACTCGTCGTCGGTTAGCTGCAGCTTGGGGGCAGGGGTCGTCATATCTCCACGCTAGCCACTTTCACGAAGTCGCGCGCGTTCCTCGGCGTAAGCGAACGCCCCGACCTCATCGTCGCTCTCGAACTGGATCAGCGCCGCAACCCGCCCGTTTCGGATCTCTGCCACATAGATGCGAGTCCAGGCGAAACGCTCGCCGTCCAGCCCGACGGCTTCCCGCTCCTGACGGACGATTCCCCAGGCCGGCGATACCCAAGCCTGGGCCGAATTCCAGGTTCTCATTGAGGAGACCATCGCGTGCAAATCCTCGAGGCTTGTGCGAAACTCCGCAATCGAACGATCGGGAAACACAGAGCGCGAACGGTTTTCCAGTCGCATGTCGGGCGTCGAGAGCTCCCCGAAGAACCGATCCAAGTCTTGCTGGTTCAATGCCACCGAGTACTCGGTGGCAATGGCGCCGGATTCGCCAAATATCGCACCCTCGCCGGCGTAGTACCGCCGCTCGAGCTCGCGGTAGGCGTCGTCGAAGTCGTTCTCATCAAAACGCGCCTCGTGTACCGCTCGGCCGTCGTCGTCGATTTCGAATACGTGAAGGTACGAACTCATGTTTCCTGCGTCGTCTGACCAGCTGCTCTTGTGCAGACTCAGCAGTTCGCCACGCACCGCCAGCGGGCTGAAGTCGAAGTGGTTGTACTGCTCGAACAGCCGCTTGAGAGCCGATTCCCACTCGACGCGACCCCAAATGGGATCTCCGCTGAGGCGTCGGTGATCGATATACAAATAGTCGTCCGATGCGACCGCGACCAGGGCATCGATGTCATGGGCGCACATAGCATTCGCCAGCTTCTGCACCAACGTGCACGACCGGTTTGTGACGGCAAGCCGACTGCTGGAAGCCCGTAGCTGTTCTTCGGCGTAGGCGAACGCCGCGTCCTCGTCCTCCAGTTCGAATTCGCAGAGCGAAGCGAGCAGCCCATCTCTGAACTCGATTACGTAGAGCCGCGTCCACTCATATTTCTCCCCTTCGGGCCCCAGCGCCTCGCGATGCATGCGGACGACATTGCAGTTCGGCGACAGCCACGTGACGGCCGAGTTCCACGTCCGTATCGACGTGACCATCGCGTCGAGCTCATGAAGGCTGGCGCTGAGACCCAGTGCCGAGCGCTCCGGAAATGCAGAACGAGAACGGATTCCGGCGTGCACATCTGGTGTGCTGAATTCGCTTAGCATCCGGTCGAATTCGCCTCGATTAAGCGCACTTATCCATTCTGTCGAGAGCTCGACGGACTTCGCGAAGGGCGCTCCCTCGCCGGCGATATATCGCTTCTCGAGTTCGCGGTACGCATCTTCGAAGTTGTCCTCATCGAAGCGGCCCTCATAGATCTGCAGGCCGTCGTCATCCATCTCGAAGACATGCAGGTAGGACGTCTCGTTGCCGGAGTCGTCTGTCCAGCGGCCCCAATGCAGGTTCAAGCGCTCACCCCGGACCGCCAGGACGCGTCTCTCAAAGTGGCTGTATTGGGAGAGGATTCGCTCGAACGCGGATCGGAACTCAGCCCTTCCGCTAATGGGATCACCGGTCAGGCGCCGACGATCGTCGTATACCAACTGGTCGGAGAAGCATTTCATTATCGCGTCGATGTCGTGCGCGTTCATGGCGCTGCCGAGCCTGTCCGCCGACAGAACGCTTGAATTGGTGACGGCAATTCGGCTGCTGGCTGCTCGCATCCGTTGCTCGACGAAATCAAATGCCGCGGCTTCGTCCTCGACTTCGAAGGCACACATGGATGTGACTCGCCCATCGACGATCTCGCAGGCGACGACCCGCGTCCATGAGTAGTTCTCGCCGCCTTGGCCGACGGCTTCACGTTCCATGCGGCAGACACACCAGTTCGGCGAAAGCCAGCAGATGGCGGAGTTCCAGGTGCGAACCGATGCGACCATATGTCCCAGCTCGTCCATACTGGCGCGAAACTCGGCGATGGAACGATCGGGAAAGCCTGAGCGCGTTCGATTCTCGAGGTGAAAGCCGGGGGCGGTGAGGTCGTCGAATACGCGGTCGAGGTTCCCCTGGTTCGCGATCATCGCGTACTCGGTCGACGTGTTGCCCGCTTCGGCGAACTGGGCGCCCTCATCGGCGTAATAGCGGCGCTCGAGTTCGCGGTAGGCGCCCTCGAAGTCGTCTTCGTCGAAGCGGTCGGTGTGCCCGATCCGCCCGTCATTGCCGCTCTCATGAACAAACAATCCGACAGTCTCATTGCCGTTGACGTCTGACCACCGGCTCCAGAACAAAACCAGGCGTTGTCCCCGGACTGCGAGAACGCGATGCTCGAACTGGGTGTACTGGTCGAAGACACGCAGGATTGCCGCCCGCATCGCCTCCCGGCTGTCGATCGGGCCACCACCGATGCGGCGATGATCGCCGTAGCTAAACGGCTCCGCATAGCAAGCGATGCTGGCGTCGATGCCGTGAGCCTGCATCGCCGTTTGTAGCGCTCGCAGTGTCTCGCCAGCCCTATTCGTCACCGCAAGCCGAGGGGTTGCCGCCCGAATCCTTTCCTCGGCGTAGGCGAACGCCCCCTCTTCGTCCTCGGGATCGAACTCACACAGCGAGATGAGCCGGCCGTCGGCGTGTTCAGCCGCGAGAATCATCGCCCACCGGTATTTCTCGCCTTCATGTCCAGTAGCCTCGCGTTCCAGGCGGATAACGCTGCAGGTCGGAGACAACCAGACAACCGCAGAGTTCCACGTCTGCTTCGAGGCAACCATCGTGTTCAAGTCTTCGAAGCCACGGCGAAGATCGCCTGCCGAGCGATGGGGAAACGCCCTGCTCGAGCGACTTTCGACGAGCAGGTCGGGCGAGCAGAGTTCCCCGAACAAGTAGTCGAAGTCATTTCGGTCCATCGCCCGCGGCGCTTCACTCGAGGGGACTCCGTTTTCCGCGAACGCCGCCCCTTCTCCTGCGAAGTAACGGCGGTCGAGTTCACGAGAGGCGCCTTCGAAGTCGTCTTCTTCGAACCGCCCGAAGTATTCGAGTCGCCCGGCGTCGTCGAACTCCATCACATTTAGGGTCGTCGCCTCATTACCGTCGTCATCCCACAGGCGACTCGAGTGCATTTCCAGACGTTCGCCGCGCACCGCGATCGTCCGCCATTCGGTGTGCGGGTAACTGTGCAAGATGCGCTCGGTCGCAGCATGCAGGTCGGCTGCCCCCTCGATCGGGTCACCGCTGATGCGCCGCCTGTCGTCGTACACGAAGTGTTCCGACGGATCAACGCGGAGCGCGTCGACGTCATGCGCCTGCAGCGCCTGCGACGCGGCCTTGGCAAGCTCGCTCGCGCGGTTGCTGATCCGGAGCCTGGTCGTGTTCCGCCGAACCTGATCTTCGGCGTAGGCAAACGCCGCGCCCTCGTCGTCGAGTTCGAACTCGCACATTGACGCCACGCGTCCGTCGCGGAACTCGAACGCGAGCAGAAAGTGCCATGAGTAGTGCTCGCCCTGCTCTCCGACTGCATCCCGTTCGCCGCGCGCTAAGCACCAGTGCTGCGACAGCCAATGTATGGCGGACACCCACGTTCGCACCGAGACCACCATGGCGGTCAGCTCTTCCAACATGGTGCGATATTCCTGTGCTGAACGGTCCGGAAACGCTGAGCGCGAACGATTCTCAACACGGAGGTCGGCTGCAGTGAGTTCGTCGAACATTGTGTCGAAGTCGGCCCTGTTCAAGGCGAGCGCCCAGTTGGTCGACGTGGCGCCGTGTTCGGCGAACTCCGCACCCTCTCCGGCGTAATAACGGCGTTCGAGCTCTCGGTAGGCGCCGTCGAAGTCGTCCTCGTCGAAGCGGCCTTGGTAGAGGCTTCGGCCGTTGAGATCGGTCTCGTTCACGTAGAGAGTGACCGTCTCGTTTCCATCGATGTCCGACCAATGACTCAGGACGAGGCTCAAAAGTTCGCCGCGAACCGCCAGCACGCGGAATTCGAACTGGCTGTATTGCTCGAAGATGCGTTGGATAGCGGCCCTCATCGCGTCGAGGCCGACGATGGGATCTCCGGAGAGGCGTCGGTGATCGTCGTACACGAGGTGCTCCGAGAAGGACGCGAGGCTGGCGTCGACGTCGTGAGTCCGCATCGCCTCGGTGAAGGCCGGTAGGAGCTTGCAGGATGCGTTCGTCACGGGCAGGCGGCTCGTGATCGTCCGCATCTGCTCCTCGGCGTAGGCGAACGCCGCGTCCTCGTCCTCGACATCGAAAACACAAGAGGAAGCGAACCGCCCATCGTGGACCGCGCTCACATTGAGCCAGCTCCAGGCGTACGTTTCGCCGTTCGGACCAACGGCTTCGCGCTCGATGCGAACAACGAACCAGCCGTTCGACAGCCAGCACGCCGCCGACGGCCACGTCCGTATCGAGACCACCATGGATTTGAGGTCCATGTAGCTTGTGACGGGATCGCTGACCGATCGGTCCGGAAAAGCCATCCGCGAACGGTTCTCGGTTTGTGCTCCAGGACTGACGAGCTCGCCGAATGCTCGGTCCACGTCATCTCGGTTCATTGCGACGACCCAGTCCAACGCCACGAGGCCCTCTTCGGCGAACGGCTCACCTTCGCCCGCGAGATACCGCGTTTCGAACTCGCGGTAGGCGCCTTCGAAATCGTCCTCGTCGAACCGCGTTTCATGGACGACCCGACCGTGCTCGCCGGTCTCGATGACATGCAGATACGTCGTCTGGAATCCGCCGTCAGTCGACCATCGGCTCCAGCCGAGAAGCAGACGCTCACCACGCACCGCCATCGTGTGTGACGTGAAATCGGTGTACTGCTCGAGAATGCGCGAAAGAGCTACACCGAGCGCGGAAAGTCCGTGAATCGGGTCACCAGTGATACTCCGCCGATCGTCGTAAACGATCCCTTCGGAGCAACATTCGAGCGCGGCATCGACATCGTGGCTGCGCATCGCGGCCCAGAACGCCTGCACCATGCGATCGGCCTGATTCGTCACTGCCAAGCGGCTGGTGGTTTCGCGCGCCTGCTCTTCGGCGTAGGCGAACGCCGCCTCCTCGTCGTCGAGCTCGATCTCGCACAGCGTCACAAGCCGGTCGTCGCGGACGCCGATCACGAGAATCCTGGTCCACGAGTACAACTCGCCGTCGTGACCGACGGCCTCGCGCTCGAAGCGGCTGACCGTCCACAGTGGAGACACCCAGCACACCGTGGCCAGCCACGTCCGCGACGACGCGACCATGGCAGCGAGAGACTCGAAGCTGGCGTGCAGGTCGCCCGCCGAGCGATTGGGGAACGCGGATCGCGTGTGCGACTCGGCATGCACGTCGGGATTGCTGAGTTCACCGAACAAGCGGTCGAAGTCACCTTGATTCACCGCGGCGATGCACTCCGTCGACAGATTGCCGCTGGCAGCGAACGCCGCACCGTCTCCCGCGTAGTAGCGACGGTCGAGTTCTCGGTAGGCGCCTTCGAAGTCGTCCTCGTCGAAGCGGCACCAAGACTCGACCCTTCCGTGATCGCCGATTTCGAAGACGTTCAGGGTCGTCGCCTCGTTGCCTGCGTCATCCCACACGCGAATTGAACGTAGTTCGAGTCGCTCGCCCCGGACGGCCAGCGTTCTCCAGTCGCTGTATTGGAATTGAGCGCGGGCCCGTTGCGTAGCTACGCGTAACTCGCCAATATCCTTGATCGGCATTCCACTGAATCGTCGGCGATCGTCGTACGCAATCCGGTCCGAAAAGTCGGCGAGTGCACCGTCGAAGTTGTGACCCTGAAAAGCCCGCCACGCGGCATCGACTACTTCACTTGCCTGGTTCGTCGCTGCGAGCCGCGATGGTTTCAGCTGCGTCACTACAGGCGGGGCCGGAACGTTCGGCACTCCCACCCGGCCAATCCTGGCCGTCACTTCTTTTGCGACGTACAACGCCTCGGCATTGGAGCGAGCAGCGTTGGCGCTTTCAATGTCTCCTGCGGCATCGAGCACCCGGCGCAATGCAAGACACGCATCGGCGTGGTCGAGCACCAGGTCGGTTCCCGCCGCCACCACAACCGCATCGTGGGCCAACGCACCGGCTTCCTCATGCCGCCCCTGCGCCGCCAGGATCTCTGCTCGCACGGAGCGCCAGGCGATCGCCGTCTTGAGGTTGCGGCCCGCGAGCCGCTCGCTCTCGGCGGCGTATCGATCCGCTTCGTCGACCCGCCCCTGAGCGAGCACCATCCGAGCCAGCAGCGCGGCGGCCTGCCCGGCGTCGGCTCCCACGCCCAGCGCCCTGAAACCGTCCAGCGCAGTGCGGAAGTGCGGTTCGGCGGCACCAGGGTCACCGTCCATGGATTCGATGATTCCGGCGAAGAGTTCGGTCTCCATCAACCCGTGCCGGAGGCCGAGGTCGGCGACGACCTGGCGTGCGTCGGCGAGCATCTTCCTAGCCTTGTCCGGTCGGCCCCGAAGCAACTCGAGCACCGCCAGGTGACGCAGTGATGTCGCTTCCAGTGACGGTGCGGCCGTCGTCATCCGCTGCATCCGGACGACGTCGAGACACCGGCCGCCTGCCTTGGGTACCGGACTGGGGCCCCATAGTGCGGCGCCCGGAGCGGCGCCCAACGCCGCGGTGATCTGTCGGTGGTCCCCGCTTTGTCGCGCCGCGATCAGGGCTTCGAAGAGGTCGGCCTCGCAGTCACCGATCCGGCCGAGGCGTGACCGCGCGCTTGCTCGCACCCTGTGCGCCTTGGCCAGACCCGCCGGATCCTTGCGGCGGCCGAACTCGTCGATGGCGCCTTGGAGCCGGGCGTCCACCTCGGGCAACCGCTCTGGTTCGGTGTGTACGACGAACTGACACCGATAACAGGTCGCCCATGGCGCCAACGAGTCGTCGGCGATGCGTTCGAGGTCATCGACAAGTGGTGCGCCCGCCGCGACGTCGCCTGCAGACAAATACGCCTCACAGCCGATGAGTAACAGCTCGGCGTGCAGCGTATCGTCGGCCGACGCCACGGCTGCACCGCGAGCCGCCTGGGTGCCTGCAGATACCAGCTCGTCGCGGTCGAGCGCGCGACGGGCCGAAGTGGCGTAGTGGCGCGCAGATCGGAGGGCGAGTTCGCCGGTGTGCTTGTCGACGGTGCCGAGTTCGACCCGGTAGGTGTGTGCCGCTTCGAGGTGCCTGGCAATCATCTCGTCGGCATCGAACGCCACGCTGTGGCCGCCCGCGACGACCCAGTCGGCAAGGCGCTCATGCAGATCGGCGCGATCCGACTTGAGCAGCCTGCGGTAGGCGACGTCGCGGATGAGCACGTGGTGGAAGCGCCACACCGGCTCGTCGCCGACGTAGGCTCCGCTCGGCTGCGCGAGTTCGAGCCGACGAAGTCGCCTGAGGGACAACTTGATTCCCTCAGCGCCCTTGCCGGCGAGTGCCCGCACGATGCCCAGCGAGAAGTCGCTGCCGACCACTGAGGCGATCTCCAGTACGCGCCGATCGGTGGCGTCGAGCCGCTCCAGACGTGATGCGAGAAGCGCATGGATCGTCGGCGGGATCGCGATGGCGTCGACGTCGATGGTGAGTCGCCAGCCATGTGGTTCCTCGACGAGAACTCCGTCGTGCGCGAGCATTCCGATCAGCTCGCGCACAAACAGGGGATTGCCGCCGGTGGACGACGGGAGGCGGTTCAACAGTTCGTCGGGTAGGCGAGTGGCGCCCAGCACCGTCGCGGCGAGTTCTGCGGTCGCGCCGGCGTCGAGGCCACCGAGGTGGACTGCTTCGGACACCCACCGGCTGACGGTGACGAGTTCGGGCCTGATGTCGCGAAGTTCGGGCCGTGCGAGTGCCAGCACCAGGACGGGCGCCTCCTTCACCCACTCGACGAGGTGCTCGATGAAATCAAGCAGCAGGGTGTCGGCCCAGTGAATGTCGTCGAGCACCAGCACGACGGGGCTGGCAGTCGCCAGCACCTCGACCCATCGCCGCAGTGCCCAGAAGTTCTCCTCGACGGAACCGGGGATGCCACTTGCCAGGCCGTCGAGGTCGCGCAGCAGCCGGTCGCGCTCGGGAACATCTGCGGGAACATCGTTTTCGAGGTCGCTTGCGCGCAGCACCTCGACGAGGGGCGCCAGCGCGACGGTCGCATCGAGGTCACACCGGGCCTCGACCACCCGCGCGTCGGGTTGAGCTCTCGCGAACTCCGCCGACAATCGGCTCTTGCCAACACCGGGGTCGCCGATGACTGTTACCAATCTGGCCGTCCGCGCGGATATCGCGTTGTCCATTGCCGCCTGGACTCGGTGTACCTCGTCGGTCCGGCCGACGAAGGGTGCGGCGTCGGTGGATTCGGCCTGACGGCTGAGCCACTGGTACACCGCCACGGGCGCCGTCCGGCCCTTCACCTGGACCTCGCCGAGGGATTCGTAGCTGTAACGGCCGCGCGTCGACCGCCAGGTTTCCTCCCCGACCACCACGCGGCCGCGCGGGCATTCGGCCTCGAGACGGGCACCGACATTGAGCGCATCGCCGACCAGGTCGGCGTCGCCCGCCCCGACCACCACCTCGCCTGTGTTCACCGAGACGCGCAGTGCGAGTTCGACTCCGAGGGTGTCGGCGATCTGGGCGGCGAAGCCGATGAAGCGCTCCTGAAGTTCGACCGCGGCGTCGACCGCATGGACGGCGTCGTCGGGCCCGACCTCCGGTACCCCCCAGACGGCCATGAAACCGTCGCCGATGTACTTCGTCACGCCGGCCCTGTGGCGCTCTGCGGCGGCACGCAGAAGGTCGTGGTAGCGACCGATGACCTCACGCGCCGTCTCGGCGTCGACCCTTTCCTCGAATGTGGTCGAGCCTGCGAGGTCGGCGAACATGACGGTCACCGTTTTGCGCACCGGACCCGCGGAGGGGACGTCCCGCGCGGCGGCCTGGCCGTCGAGTGGAGCACCGCAGCCGCGGCAGAACCGGGCGGTCGATTTCGCTTCAACCCCACAGGTTGCGCAGGTGCGCGCCAACGATGCACCGCAGCCTTCGCAGAAGCGGGCGTCCTCTTCGTTCGTCGTACCGCATGAGTTGCAGGTGCGGCGGCTCTCGGCCATCGTCAGTCCGGTCTCAGCGCTAATGCGTCGTGGTCCTCGATCGCCGTCGCGGAGCCAGTGAACATGGTGCGCAGCAGCTTCAACTGTCGGTCGTTGGCGATGTCGATCTGGCCGGCGGCGATGACGGGATAGATGAAGCACCACGCCGTGGTGAGCCGGTAGTCGCGCCGCAGTTCTTCCCGGGGATAGTCGATACCGTATTCGACGAGACGCTCGGCGTACCTGTCGAGCAGTTGATCCTCACATCTGCGCCGCGTTTCGGCGGTAAGGCTCTGGCTCAAGAAATACCCCAGATCGTATGCGCCCCGGCCCTTTGCGGTGATCTGCCAATCCAGCACTGTCAGCGGCGCGTCGTGGGTGCCGACGGCGAAGAACAGTTGGTCCAGCCTCAGGTCGCCGTGCAGGAATGTGTGTGGAGGGCGGGTGATTTCGGCCATGTACCACGGCATCAGCGAGGGAAGGCGCTCGCCGAAGTCACGCATCGCGGGCGACATGTCGTAGCCGACAAGGTCGGCGAAGGCCGGCCAGGCGGCCTCGTAAGCGTCGCGTACGACGGTTGAGAAGGGCGGAGTGTTGTAGGTCTTCAGCCATGGCAGCGCGGCGAGGCGGTCGTTGTCCCACCAGTGCGCGTGATGGCGTGCGATGCCGTCGATGACCGTCTCGGCGTCGGGCACGGTGCATCCGGTGATCTGGTCGGCGTTGCGGAGACGACCGAGATCCTCCAGCACGAGGACGAAATCGTGTGCTGCGGCGTCGAAGGCGGCGAAGTACGGCCGCGCAGGCCGCAGCGGGTTGCGGAGCCCGACCTGCTGATAGAAGGAGACCTCGCGAAGGTAGAACTCGGCGTCTTCGCAGAGGTTCTTCCGTGCGGTCAGGTCCAGCGTCGGCAGCTTGACCACCAGGGTCGCCGGAAGGTCGGGGCCGCCGTCAAGGTGCACCCGGTACAGCCGACCCAGCAGTCCGACTCCGATGGCGATCTGTTCGACTTTGCATACCCGCACATCGGCATCGAGGACTTCGCTGAGCCAGTCAGCGGTGATGGACGACGGATCATTCGGGATCAATGGCATTCGCACCACCTCCCCGTGGCCTCCCTGCGTGCAGGCCAATCGTATTGGATCGGCGAGCTATCGCAGCGAATTTACGATGTCGTCATCCGCTTTGGGCGGGGGCGGGTGTTTTCGCTGCATCCGTCATCCACGGTGGGTCGATGCCGTCGTCCAGGCGATTCTCGGACTTGGCGTCCAAATAGCGGAAATACAGCACGCAGAACACCACGATCAGCATCAGGCACCAGCCGTAGGTGAACTTCATGTATTCGAGGAAGCGGCCTGTGGTCGGCCAATGCCCGAGCAGCCACCGGTCCGCGCTCATGAATCCGTAGATCGCCAGCCATGCGGGCCAATTTCGGAGCACCGAATTGCGAAGAACGACCGTCATCAGGAACGGGAACAACATCATCGAGTAGTAGCCCTGACCAAGTGACAGCACCAGGAACGACGTGATCAGCAGCACGCCCGACGATGTCGTCATCCAGAACAGGGGATCGCGGGTTCGGTAGTACTTGTAGAGCAGCCACAACGACAACAGAGCGAGTACGCCAAAGGCCAACCGCAGCAACAGCGTCAGCCAGATCGGCAGTCCGTAGTAAAGCCCGTTGCCCGCGATCGAGCTGTTGAAGTAGTCGCGGGTGGTGAATATGTAGGCCGTAGTGCGCGTCACGAAGTTCATCGGGTCTTTGACCAGCGGCCAGGCGGCGAGATTGAACGCGACCGGCACCAGGAACGCCGGTATCAACGCGCGCCACTGCCGGTTCAGCAGCGGGATCAGCAGCAGGGGCGCCAGCAGAGGTTTGACCACCAGGGTCAGGCCGATCGCCGTCCCGGCCAACCACTCGTGGTTGCGTTTTCCGTCCAGCAGCCATCGGAAGAACAGCACCTCGAGCAACAGGATGCAGCCGTTGATGTTGCCGAAAACCAGTGTGTTGACGACGCTCTCGCTGATGAACATCGCAGTCAGCAGGGCAGGCAGCGCAACCGAGTCGAACTTGAAACCGAACAGCCGGATGAGGAAGTACGCGGCGAGAATGATCGCGATCGTGTTGAAGGTGATGAACCAGTACCGCGATGCGTCGACAGGGAGGTAGCCGAACGGCGCCATGATCAGCGTGCCGCCGGGAGGGTAGAGATAGTGCGGGTCGACGTGGTTGAAGTGCTCGTTGTAGATGTCCCAGCCCATTTTGAAATTCACGACGGCGCGGTACACCGGTCCGTAGTCGTCGGTGATGTAGCCATTGGTGGCAAGGACGTAACTGCGATGAATGATGAACAGGATGGCCACCGGCCACAGGATCGACCGCAATACCGTGGCCAGAGCCGGCGGGGAGGTGCGGGGCCGGAAGGCGGCCAGAACACGATCACGCACCAGCGAACCGTACCCGACCCTGTTGAGGCGAGGTGTCAGGCCGGGCAGAACGTGTCGGTGTCGGGCAGTTTGCCGCTGTCGAGATAGCCGATGACCGGCGGCAACGCGCAGGGGGAGTAGACGGAGGCGCCGTGGCCGATGCCTTGCCACATGACGCGCCTGTTGGCCGCCCCCGCGTTGATCACGGTGGCCGCGACGGCGGCCACGCCCTCGTTACCGACGATCGGGTCGTGCTGGCCGCCCAGGAGCAGGACGGGGGTCTTGAGATTCTGGGGCTCTTCCGGAGCGGAGCCGCTGGGCCAGTTCAGGCATTGCACCAACTCGAGTGCGCCCACCTGGCCGAACTGCTGGTACAGCTTCTCCCACGCGACCACCAGCTCGCGGACCCGGTCGGGGGTCGGGCGGTTCAACGAGTCGCTGCAACTGTTGACGAACTGACCGTCGGTGCCGCGCAGCGTCTCGGCTTCGGCGATCAGGGTGTCCATTGCGCCCCAGTCCCCGGAGCGGGCGCCGGCCAGCGCCGACGCCAGCCGGTTGGTGGAGGCGACGCGGTCACCGCGCGGGTACGCGAGGGCCGTGGCGATCGCCTCGGCGACGGTGGCCACCGAGTGCGTGCTCGTCGCGTCGAATCCCCGCACCTGGTCCAGCACCGCATCGACGGCGCCTTTCGGGTCGGGACCCAAGGGGCAGTTGACCGTTACGCATTGAGTGGCCCACGCATCGAGCGCGGATTGTTCGCCCTTGACGCGCTGTTCCATCGCGGCCTCTGCGGCGACCCCGAGCGGCAGCGGGGAATCGAGGACCAGCCGCGCCACCTTGTTGGGGTGGCTGCCCGCGTACGCCAACGCCACCTGGGCGCCGTTGCCGATGCCGAACAGCGCCAGTGAGGGTACGTCCCAGGTGCTGCGCAGCCGTTCGATGTCCTCCGCGGCGTGGGCGTTGTCGTAGGCCGAGTCGCCGGGGGCGATGGTGTCGGTGCAACCGGTCGTCGCGGCCTGCGTGATCTCGCCCAAGTTGGCGACGGGGTCGTCGCCGGGCTGGAACTGGGCCTGATCTTGCATCGCCTGACGGTCGTACAGATCCCGGCAGTCCAGCGCCCCGGACATGCCGATGCCGCGACGGTCCACCGCGACGACCGGCCGCGCCTTGAGCACGTCGGCGCCGGACCGCGTCAAGAAGACCGGCAGCTGCATCGAGGTCGGCAGGTCCGAACCGGTGGTCATCACCAGCGGCCCGGCATCGCCGGGGGTCTCGTTGGTCGTCGCGCGAACGACACCGATGCTGATCGATCCGGACGCGCCCTTGATCGGGTCGAGGTCGGCGTCGTAGGTCGCGCAGTCGAGTCGCACGCCGGGGACGGGGGCGACAGAGGCGTCGGAGAACACCTGCGAGGTGCACTCGCGCCAGGACAGGTCGTTCTTGGGAGGTTCTATCGGCGGTGGGCCCTGCGGTACCTGCGTGGTCTGCGGCTCACCCTGCGGATGGGCGCCCGAATCGGTGGCGAAGCGTGGATTGGCCGCCAGACCAGGCGCGCAGCCGGCCAGCAGAACCGACAGCACGAGTGCCGCAATGCCCAACACCCGAACCGGCCGACGCCCTTGCATGCCGACCACAGTACTGATTCCCGCGTTGAATCCTCGTCGCGCTAGGACGGCTCGCGCGTCATCCGCCCAATGTCGCCGCCGGGGCGGCTCCGCGAGTCCGGACATAGCGGGTGTAGAGGTAGCCCTGGTCGTCGGACAGAAGATGCGCGGGCCGCATTCGTGCGTGAACCTCGCCGGCGCCGGCCGCGATGCGTCGTCCGGACCCGCCGACCAGGATGGGCGCCACCGTCAGGCACAGCTCGTCGAGAAGGTCGTCGGCGATCAGCTGGCTCAGCAACAGTGGGCCACCCTCGGTGAGCACACGGAACAGCCCGCGGTCGGCCAGCAGCTTGAGCACTGTGGCTCCGTCGACGGAATCGGATTGCGGCCCGGACGCGTTCAGCACGTCGGACACCGCGCCCAACCGCAACCGGGTGTCGTCGAAGGAATCGGCGGCCGTCAGGATCAACGGCGGGACCTCGGTGCGGGTGAAGAACAATGCTTCGGGATCGAGATCGCCGCTGCGCGTGACGACGGCGATCGGCGGCACTTCGGCCTGGCCGCGCCGCTGCCGGGCGTGTCGATCCGCGAGGGGCACCTGCGCGCCCGAGTAGTTCTCGACCCGCACTGTGGCGGCGCCGACCAGGATGACGTCCGCTGCGTGGCGCATGAGGCTGAACATGCTGCGGTCGCCCGGCCCGGCGAGGCCGCCGGCCTTACCGTCGGCGGTCGCGCCGCCGTCGAGACTGGCGATCATGTTGCCGCGGACCCAACAGGTCTGCAGACCGTCGGGGTAGGCGTAGAAGTCGGCGAGCCGCCCGTCCTCGATGGCGTCGGTCGGGCTCAACACGGTGAACTGCGTCCCGGCGGCGGTATCGGCCATGAACAGCATTGCAACACGCCGCTAAGGTGCCTGCATGCACGGGTCCAGCGATGTCGGACATTTGATCGACCGACATCCCAAGGTCACACCGGAGCGATTGATCGCTCAGCTCACCCCGCCGCCGACCTTCGCCGACGTCAGCTTCGCCACCTACATCCCCGACCCGGCAGAGCCGTCGCAGTCCGCGGCCGTGCAGGCCTGTGAGCAGTTCTGCGCTCAGGCGGTCGAGCGCCGGGCAGGCAAGAAGAAGCTGTTCGGCCGTCACGAGGTGCTCCCCGGCGTCGGGGTCTACCTCGACGGCGGTTTCGGCGTCGGCAAGACACATCTGCTGGCGTCGTCGTACTACCGGCTGGCAGAACCCAAGGCGTTCGCGACATTCGGCGAGTTGACGCAACTGGCGAGTGTCTTCGGCTTCGTCGAATGCATCGAGCTGCTGGCCGACTACGTCGTCGTGTGCATCGACGAGTTCGAACTCGACGACCCCGGAAACACCACCCTGATCTCGCGGCTGCTGTCACAACTCGTCGAACGGGGGGTGTCGGTGGCCGCCACGTCGAACACGCTGCCCGAGCAGCTCGGTGAGGGCCGATTCGCCGCACAGGACTTTCTCCGCGAGATCAACACTCTCGCAGCGATTTTCACGACCGTGCGGATCGATGGGCCCGACTATCGGCATCGTGACCTGCCTGCCGCGCCGGAGCCGTTGACCGACGACGAGGTCGCCACCCGCGCCGCGCAGACACCCGGTGCGACGCTGGACGACTTCGACGCGCTGTGCGCCCATCTGGCCACCATGCACCCGTCGCGATACCTGGCGCTCATCGAAGGCGTGCCCGCGGTCTACATCACCGGCGTGCACGCGATTGACGACCAGAACGTGGCGTTGCGTCTGGTGTCGCTGACCGATCGGCTGTACGACGCGGGCATTCCGGTGATCGCGTCCGGGGCGAAGATGGACACGATTTTCAGCGAAGAGATGCTGGCCGGCGGGTTCCGCAAGAAGTACCTGCGCGCGACGTCGCGATTGCTTGCGCTGACGGCGGCGGGTCAGACCGGGCGCACCATCACGTAGTCGTTCTCGGTGGCTTCGCCGAGCCGAAAAGTCTTGGTGCCGTTGATCGCAAAGCCGTGCTTACCGTAAAAGCGTTGGGCGCGCACATTCTTCTGATTGACGCCCAGCCACACGCATTGGGCGTGCTGGTCGCCGGCCCACACGAGTGCGGCGTCCATCATCGCCGCGGAGACGCCGGCGCCGTGGCCGTCGGGCAGCACGTACATCTTCGACAGTTCGATCGCCGGGCGCAGCGTGACGGTGCGCTGCACATCGTCGTCGTCGGGGACACCGCGAATCAGCATTGCGTAGCCGACCATCCGCCGATCCTCGCGTGCGGCGAGCACCAACCGGTCGGGGTCGGCGAGGTAGTCGCGGAATCGCTGCTCGGACAGGTTCTCGTCGATGAACGCGGCGACGTTGTCGGCGCTGACCGACTCCGGGCACGCCAGCGGAAACGTTCGTGCCGCCACGTCGGCGAGTTCGGGAAGATCGGCGACGACGGCCGCCGTCACGACGATGCGCAATACGAATGTCCGACGGTCAGGCGACGTTCCACTGCGCGAGATGCTGCCCGGTGACTTTGTCGAGCAGGACGACATTCGAGATGAGGTCGCGGTAGCAGTCCCACCAGACGCCACCGCTGATGGTCGACCCGGCAGGGGCGTTCATCAACGATCGGGACAACGCGTCGGGTGCGTCGGTGTTGCGCGGTTCGTAGGAGTCACCGGTCGCGGTGACCCCACGGAACTGGTACGTGATGGCCTGGGCGTACGGCGTGGGCACCTGGATCGGGTGCACGGTGACCTGGGCGCGCCAGACCTGATATCGCGGCGGCCGCGGCGGATAGCCGAATCCGGGCGGGACCGGTGACGGATCGAGGCTGTTCACGGTGATGTCGGCGACCAGGCCCTCGAAGTTGATCCGCAATGTCTCTCCGAGTCGGCCGATCGGAGAGGGCGGGGACTCCTCAGGTGCGGCCTGAGCAGGCATCGCCGTGAGACCGGCGACGGTCGCCATCACGGCGACCAGGAGGGCAAACCAGCGACGCATGCACGCACTATGGCACAAACTGAAACCTGTTACTGCAGCTTCAGGACACCCACGGGCCGATGCCGCCGACCTTGTCGATGCGGATACGGGTCAAGAATCCCGGTGGCGCGTCGGGCGGCGGAAACTTCGCGTCAGGGTTCGCCAAGGTCTGCGCCAGATTTTCGAGCAGTTCGGGTGCGCCGCCTTCGACGATGCGCGCGGTGCCGTTGATCGCCAGATAAGGCCGCATGACTTGGCCAGGGCCTTCGGGCGAAATGATCGTCACCGCGACGCGGGGATCGCGCCGAACATTGCGAACCTTCTTGTGTTCGGCCAGGTGCGCGGTGACGAGCTCGTCGCCTTCGGGTGTGGACTGCAGCGCCACCCATACCAGCGTGACCTGCGGGCTGCCGTCGGGATTGAGAGTGACCAGCGTCGCGTCAGCCCCTGACCCGATCAGTTCGCGTGCAGCGTCGTTGAGCTCCATGCATTCTTCTACTGCCGCGGGCCGCGATTAATTCCCCTCAGCCGCCCTCCAGTTCGAGCAGCGTCGATTTGGCTAGCACGCCACCGACGTACTGGCCGGCGGAACCGTCGGACCGCACGACGCGATGGCATGGCACCACGACCGGAAGCGGGTTGTGGGCGCAGGCCGTGCCGACCGCGCGTACCGCGCGGGGATGACCGATGGCGGCGGCGACGGCCGCGTAGCTCTCCCGGTGGCCGTAGCCGATGTCGCGCAGATGCTCGACGACGTCGCGCCGGAATCCTTTGGCCAGCCGCAGGTCGACCGGAACGTCAAAAGTGGTGCGGCGCTTCATGAAATACTCGTCGATCTGGCGCGCAACCGCGTCCAGCCGGGCCGGGGAGCGCAAGATGCGGGGGCTGACGACCCCGGCGAGCTGAGACAGGACGGCGTCGTGGCCTTCGATGTCATACGCCACCCGGACCACCCCGACGGTGGTCGCGGCGAGCAACAGCGTGCCGACCGGGGTGTCGATCGTGCGGTAGGCGACGTCGAGCGCCCGGTCTGACTCGGCGGCCTGTTCGAGCCGCGCATGCAACCGTGACAGCGTGTCGTCATCAGCCTGTAGTTCGTCGAAGATGTTGAGGGTCATGATGTTTCGTCCTTCAGATAGGTTTGGCGCAGCGACTTGATGCCGTCTGCGGCGGCGCGTCGGGCAGCGTCGGGGGAGTTGTCGAGCAGTACCGCGATTTCGGCGAACGGCATGCCGGCGATGTGGTGGTAGGCGACGGCCTGGCGTTGTTTGGTGGGCAGTCGTTGCAGTGCCGCCCACAGGTCGGGGTCGCGGGCGGCCGGATCGGCGTGTGGTGTCGGGTGCTCCGGCATGGTGTCGGTCGGCACGGGTCGACGGGAGCGGGCGCGGCCGACATCGAGGGCGCGGCGATGCGCAATGGTCACCAGCCAAGCCTCGACGTTGGCGTCGTCGGGCAGTTCCGGATAGGCGCGCAGCGCGGACAGGAAGGTCTCGGACCAGGCGTCCTCGGCGTCCAGCGGCCCGACGACGGCGCGGCAGACCCGCAGCACGGTCGCGCCGTGCTCGGCTACCACCTCTTCGAACGGGCGCACCTTCACATTCTGTAGACGCCTCACCGCCGCCCGATGTGAGATCAGCTTTTGGGGAAGGCCGATAACATGGTGAGAACGTCGCGTTCGACGACATCCTTGCTGACGCCGAGGCGCTGCAGCGGGCCGTCCCGGTCCTCGGCTTCCAGTAGCGCCAACAGAATGTGTTCGGTGCCGATGAAGTTGTGGCCCAAGCGAAGTGCTTGCCTGAACGTGAGTTCCAGCGCCTTCTTGGCGGCGCTGTTGAACGGGACCAGTGCGGGGACCTTGTCGGCCTTCGGCGGCAGCGTGACCGTCCTGGCGGCCGCGTCGATGTCGATGTCTTGATTGGCGAGGGCTTTGGCCGCCAGTCCGTCGGGCTCGGAGAACAGTGCGAGCAGCAGGTGATCGGACGTGATCTCGTTGTTGCCGGCCTCGTGCGCTTTGTTCTGTGCGACGACGACGACATTGCGGGCCCGGTCGGTGAACCGGCTGAATCCGGCATTGGGATCGAGCGCCTCGGCATCGGTGGGTGACTTGGGGACGAACCGCTTCTGGGCGGCCTGCTTGGTGACGCCCATGCACTTGCCGATCTCCGTCCACGACGCGCCGGATCGACGGGCCTGGTCGACGAAGTGGCCGATGAGGTGGTCGGCGATCTCGCCAAGGGATTCGGCGGCCAGCACGGCGTCGATGAGTTGCTCGAGCGGTTCGTCGTGCACCTTCTTGATGACGTCGATGAGGTCGTCGAGGCGGACGGGGTTGGTGATCTTCGCAGGCTCGGTCATAGCGTCAACCTTAAGTTGACGCGAGGGCGTCGTCAACCAATGGTTGACGCCTGGGGATAGCCGCGGTGGACGGAGCGGTCCAAGATGCCCAGGGTCGCGCGCAGCGCCAGTTCCGACACGATGGGGAAGATGTTGGCGTCGCGCCAGTGCTGGTCGATGTTCGACCAGTCGTAGAACGACGTGACCAGGGTCCCGTCGTCGGTGGGTTCAAGCCGGTATCCGTACACGTGGCCGATATCGGGTTTGATCTGGCCGAAGATCGTCCACGCGATGAGGCTGTCCTGGTCGAACTCAGTGATCGAGACGGTCACCTCGTACTTGCCGAGTGGAAAGTCGTTGAGCGACTCGCGATCCATGTGCACGACGAAGCTGTCGCCGACCGCTTTGACCCGATCGCCCTCAGCGCTCTGCAGCATGCCCGTGGCGTCGATCGCGACATGGCCCTGCGGGTCAGAGAGCACCGCGAAGATATCGGCTGCTGGAGCGGCAATGGTGCGGGGGACTTCGATGCGTTCGGTCATGGCCAGATCGTGTCAAGGTGTGATCTGCGTCGGGCCCGTTTTGGGGATACCTGAGCGGGTAATCGAACACGAAATGTCTTCCAACAAAGTCGAACCGCCGACCGCGCAGCCGAGGCTGCTGCGACAAGCGATCGCGTTCATCCACGACAACGCGCATCGGGACATCACGTTGAGCGACATCGCGGCGTCTGCCAACGTGACGCCTCGATCGGTTCAGTACACATTTCGGCGCCATGTCGGATCGACACCGCTGGAGTATCTGCGATCCCTGCGGCTGAACCAGGCCCACCGCGAGCTACAGGCCGCCGACCCGTCCGTCGACACCGTGATGGCGATCGCCGGCCGCTGGGGTTTCGGGCACGCGGGACGCTTCAGCAGCATGTACAAGCGGACGTTCGGAACGTCGCCGAGTAGGACTCTGCGCAGCTAGAGCGTCACACCGGGAAGAAGCCGTCCCGGGTGAAGATGCCGGGCTGCCAACCTTTGGCACCCAGGCACAGCATCGGGCGTCCATCGGGATGTTGGGCTGCCGCTTGAGGTTTGGGGCATGGCGCGCCCGTCTCTTGGACGCCGAACAACTCATAGGTCGCAACCCAGAATCCCGTGTACTGAGGCGGCCACTGGTTGACGATCCAGCGGCACTGCAACACCTCGCCGCCAGGACCACGGCCGAACGTGAAGCGGTCAAGGTTGGTGCAGGGTGCGGTGAGGTGGGCTTCGTAATTCATGCCGGGCACGTCAGAGGGGTAGCGCCCCGACGTGTCGGGATACTTCAAATCGTCGGCAATGGCCACCGGTGCCACGCTGATGGCAGCGCAGGCGATCGCGGCGGCGGCGGCGAGTTGGCGAATCATGTCCCACCCCTAGGTCGTCATGACTTGTTGGCCTTCGGGAAGCCTAGTGGGTGACTCGCGGTGTACGAGCGGTTTCGCGGTGATGGCGCTGTGTCAGCAATTGATTCCCAATGCAATTCGCGCCGGCGATCAACGTGGCATCGTGTGGCGGCCTTCCGACCGGAAATACCGGATGGGCGACGCCACCAGCGGGGTGTCCCACAACGCGCCTGTCAACATGGCGACAAACAGTCCGAAAAGACCGGCCGTCGCGAACAACGCTTCACTCGCCATGGGTCTCGGATACCCGTCGAGCCGAGTTCGACACGCAGTTAACACACAGTTTTCGAAATCTGCGGCTGGCTCGGGGGCCTGCGTTGAACCGTCATCAGCCGCAAGTTTTTGACGCTCATGTAAAGCGTGTGGCAAACACCAGGCAGCTTCAGTGCCGCTCGTTGTCGGCCGACCTAGCGTTGAGAGGGTGATCGTCGACTCACGCGCAGATGGCGAACTGCGTGACGTGTTCCAGGGCATGCTCAACAACGCGCTCACGCGCGGGCGCATTACTCATGGTGGGTCGTGTCTGGGCCCGGGCACCGTCCCTGCGATAGCAGCGGTGGCCAGCGAGCACCCGGATGCTGACGCTGCCGTCATCACGGCTGCGTTCGACGCGTCCGACCGAGAGCACCGCTGCTAACGGTCCTGAAGTTTGGAGCGAAGCCCCCGACCCCAGCGCGGGGGCTTCGCTGGACCAACCGCAGGTGCCGGGTGTGCGTGCCGGTGTCGGCGGTGGTCTCGCTAACTCAGATAACCCTTTTTACACGGATCTAACCCTCTGAGCAAACTATACTGACCGTCGCGATGGTCAAATCAGCGCCGGAATTCGGGCTGCGGGGCAGAGGCAAGCAGTTTGCTCCAGGACTGAACGCTGGCCATTTCCGGTGTCGTGCCGCTGGCGGCCGACTCGCTGAAGCTGACGGCTCCCGCGATGGCGCCGAATCCCACGGCGGCGACGACTGCGGTGGCGGCGGCGATGTGCTTGATGCTCATTACTACCTGCTTCGTATGGAGTGCGGCTGGCTGACTGACATAAGCATCCGCCGGCGATCTTGGACTTTTCTTGGAGGGCGATCGGGGCATGGCTCGGCCCGCCACGTGGGGGAACGTGACGGGCCGAGGTCGGTAGGGGCGAACCCTAGAAGCCGCCTGCAAGTGACACGAGATCTTGCAACTGGCCCAGGTCACCGATCTGTCCGAGAACTGGGACCTTGCTCAGTTCGCCGAGTCCGGCGTCGCCGCCGATTTCGCCGACACTCTGGATCAACGGCAGATACCCCACCACGTCGTCTGCCATCCCGGGGGGAATGAGCGGTGCGATCACGTCCAGTTCATCGGCGTTGGCCGTACCCGCCCCGAGTCCGATTGCGGCCAAACCCAGCGCGCCTGAGACGGCGCCGGCGACCGCGATTCTCTTCAAGTTCGTTGCCTTCATCGTGCAATGCCTCCTGTTGCAGCTCGGTGCCGTCCGACACCTGTAGCGGCACGAGTATCCGCACGCGACCTTGGAACTTTCTAAAAGGCGACGAGCAACGATGTTGCACCTCGTGCTGGACGGCCGACACTCGTCCGCCGCCTCGAACAGCTGAGAAAAAAGTTCATGGCTGCAGCGCTGCCGGGTGCTCTTACCGTCGAGGGCTTGTTCGTGCTCGTCGACAACCCACTGAGCGATATCGGTGAGTTTGATGTTGGCGTTCTGGGAAGTGTGTAGAAGCAGGTTGAATGCTCTTAGGCCGGTGAGCTTTTCGCGGTTCATCAGGATGCCTTTGGCCTGTCCGATTATGTCGCTGCTTGCCAAAGCCGCTTTGAATTGCTTTTCGCTGGCCGCGGCTTCCAAAGCCACGGCGGCGCGCTGCGCCAGATGGTGCCGATCTCTATCGACTCTTCGGTGAATGCATCTTTGTTATTGCTGTAGAGGTTCAGCGCACCGAGGTTCTCTTGACTACGAAAAGTTGGAACGACAGCAGGCTGCGTATTCCCAGCGAGATAGCTCGCGCCGTGAATTGTGGCCATCGGCTTTCGCCGGCCAGGTCGGTGACGTGCACCGTGTGGCACTCGCGCAAGGCAGTGACGCAGGGGCCGTCGCGCAGTTCGGATTGCAAGCTGTCCAGTTTGGCGACCACGGGATCGGTGGGTACCTTCGCGACCACTTTATGGCCACTGATGAGTGAGCTGCCGGCCCACCGTGTGCCCGGTACGACGTGTGCGGCCGCTTCATGGGCGAGGACTACTACTGCGCTGAGTGCGGCTGTCCTGTCAATGAACACGAGGACGAGCGAGGAGCGTAGTGTAGCTGGTGAGCGGGGTTGATCGGCGAACCTGATCTGGTGGCTCCTAATGGAAGCCTTGTCGCAACCCCGCCCGCACAATCCCCGCCGGCGCCCGGCGCAGCGCTGCTATCCCGGGCCATCGACGCCAATACCCGCTCCGCCGTTGCGGATTCGGTCTCGCCAGGCACACATTTGACTGAACCGCGAGACTTAGCGAGGTCAATTCGCCGGCCAACGAATCTCGCCTGCCGCTACGCGTGCCCGACTTCGCTGGACCCAAACGTTGACGGTTTTAGGTCGGTTTGGGGCGCGGCAACTGGTCTAGCCCGAGTCGGAAGCGGTGACACCAGGGCACCGACAGGCCGAGTAGCGATGGCTAGGTCTTCGTCTGCATCCGGTCCAGCATTTCGCGGACGACGTCGCGCAGTTTGATGTTGCGCCTTTGGGATTCGTCTATCAGTTTGTCGAATGCCTCGCTTGGACTGCATCCGTGCAGTGCTATGAGAGCGCCTTTGGCCATGTCGATGTCGGAGCGAGAGATGAGCGCAGTCTCAAGCTGGGTCACCGTCTCTCGGGCGCTCTGCCATCGGCTGGAGTTGCTAATCGCTTGACCTGCGGCCACGCTGTACAGACGCATAAGTTCAGCGTCGAAGGAATCGAACGCGGTTGCGGTGTGGCTGTAAATGTTGAGCGAGCCGACAAGTTCCTGCTCGCTATCCATGCCTACGATCAGCAGCGGAACCGACAAACTTGCGCGGAATCCTTGTCGCTGCGCGGCCTCAACGAATTCGGGCCACCGTTCATGTTCGTCGTCCATGACCGCTCGAAGCGGCGTGCCCTGCCACGCGGCTTCCAAGCACGGCCCTCGGCCGGAAGCGTATTGCTGGCGGTCAAGGTCCAGCGCCCGTTCGTCGGTGTAGGCCGCGGTGCGGGCATCGGGCCACGACAGCACGGTGATGCTGATGACGTCCGCATTCGGTATCGCCGCGAGGGCGGTCTTGGCGACCCGCTCCGCCACAACGTCTAGGGACTCTTCGGCAGCGAACAGGTCTCGTAGACCCTCGATAGCCTCTGCGGTGGTTATGAGCCTAGCCAATGGCGCATAAAGATCAGCACTCATGATTGGTGCCCTTCAAAGCATGCGATAACCGCTGCTACGGGCACACTACGACCTCAGTGTATGCCTGATACCAGTTCGGCGCGGTCGAACGCCCCCTGCCAGGCGGCGGGTCGACGGCAAGGGCTCGCTGCTGAACCACCTAGGGACTCACTCCGTCGGCCCGCCTATCACGTCAGCCGAAGCGTGACCGACTTCGCCGCGCTGACCCTTAACGCGTGCCCGCCTCGTCGAGCGGTCAAACAACTGGCAAATGCGTTCGGCCCCCATGGGCGCACGAACAGGGCGCAACCCGCGACGGAAAACGGCCTTGCGGCAGATATACCTGCCAGGGCTGCTCGGGCGCCCGGCCACCGCGTCCCTTTTAGGAAGTTCCAAGCCCATGCCGGGAGTGTCGAACGTGGAATCAATTTCACTTGGCTAGGAGAGCGACACATGGTTCGGAAGGTAGAACAGCGCCGGGTGCGGGGCGCCCTAGACCGGTTCGGCCCGCCATTCCCAAGCGGCGGCGGCCATGCTCTCAATGATGCGGACGATGAGTCTCCGGCTCACCCCCAAGCGTGGCTAGAAGTTAAAAGGTCGTACGTAAGGGTCCGGGCCCGCGTTGAGGGCAGCTCGACAAGCGCACAGGTTCGGCCCGCCCATGTGGGGTGAGGGCGGGCCGAACAGTTGGTAGGACACCGGCTAGGGCAGATCGGTTCCTTCAACCGATGAAGGTCGGTCGATATGTGGCGATGTCGCGTCGGTGGGCACTGAGGACGGGTTGTACCGTCGCTATCTTCGCCGTTACGCGGGTTGAGGTTGTCCATGGGCGGCAAGACAGAGTTTGGCCCCGCCCAAGCAGGGAGTGTGAGCGAGGACCTCGCGCCTGCCCAGCAAGGTCGACTCAGCGCAAGTCGTCCTCGGTTACCTGGCGCTTGTTCAGAAGCTCATACGTCACAATCTTCCTTTGCTCTGCATCCAGAGCGTTGTGGACGTAATGGCTGAGTTAATGGCTCTAGTGGATGGGTCCACGGCTGAACTGGTGTCTGCCGCCTAACCAGTGGGCAAGCTCATCGGTGTTGCCCATCGTCGAATCTCACGCACATTCGTTAGTTCGCGAATTGATTAAAGGGCAAGCCGCCGGGCACCTGCGCGACGTACCCGGAGTCGGCCGAATCGCCGGGCTGCCGCCCGTTGCCGACGGTAGAGGTCGGCGTGTCAGTCGGCGTGTTAGCGGTCTTGGCTGCCGGACCGGCGGTCGGGGCCGATTTCGGCGCTGGGATCGCAGAACCGTCGGAGTCCCCTGTAGGGGAGGTCGATCCGGCTGTAGAGGAGCTCGGTCCGGCCTGCTCGGAAGCGGCGGAAGTAGTGGACCCGGAGTCGTCGGCAGGTGCTGCGGCCGCGGTGCCGTTGGCCATGCCGAGGGCGGCAAGACCTAGCGCCCCCGCAATGGCCGCGGCGGTGGCGAACTTCTTGATCGCGTGAACAGTGCTGTTCGTGGTTGTGGAGGGGGTGGTGCTCATTGGAGTTCCTTCTCTTTGGAGCCACAGCGCTTTGTGGTTGAGAAGAGACTCGCGGGTTGCCCTCAACAGATTCTCAATGCACCGAGCAGGCTAAGCCGCGGACATGGTTCGGCCCCGCCCTAGAAAAGGCAGGAAACCAAGAAGTCCTATCCAAACTTCTTGAAATACCGCCCAACGCTGAGGGCTTCGGTGAGCGGTTCCTACTCGTTGCCCACGACGCTGATGATGTCGCCGCCGGGGTAGTGCCCGCGGTGCGTCTCCTCTGCATCGGCAGGGCTGCCGGCGATCACGAGGCGGGACGACGTCTGGCCTGCGTTGTCGCAAGAGATGACGGTGTAGAGATCCGGCGGAGGAAACGGTGGGCAGATCCTGTTAAGCATCCGAGGTTTTCCTATCTGCGGTTGTTGTGCCGGACCTTTCAGCCGGTGCTGACAACACAGTCCCAATGCCTTCTTGGAGATTTCTTGGCTACAGCACTCAGAGCGCGGCCCCGCCGTTTGAAGAGTTGGGCGGGGCCGAACAACAGCTAGGACGTCAGCTAGGACAGCTTGGTTTCTTGGGTCGGCGTATCAATTTCAGGGGCGTGGGAGGGCACTCGAGACGCGCCCGGTATCGGTCGTAGACGGGTTGCAGCACAGCAATAAGGGCGATCAGCTCGCGCATGGTGAAATCAGTCGGGCTGAGTACCTCAACTAGGTCGCGGGCTTCTTGCGATAACGCCTTGCGCGCGACTTCGAATATCTGGTCCGGTGTGGCGGTCATTGCTTTACCTCCGCGTTGAGGCGGTCAAGCTTGTCCGCTGCCTCGGCGAGCGCGGTAGCGATTTTCCGCGCCACGCTGCTGGTGAGCATGTCCTCCCAGGCGACGCCTTCGAGGCGGATGCAGCGTTCCTCGACGGTGCCGTCACGAAGTTGCGTTCCGGAGACGAACACCCGGGCGGGTGCGTCGTTCGTGTACTGAACTTCGGGGATCGTCCATATCGGCCCGTCGAAAGACCGGAACTCACTGGGATGTCCGACGTCAGCCCAATCAGAGACCTCAGTAGCACCAGTGGGCCAGTCAATCGTTTTCATCGCCCGGCCCACCCGTCGACCTCGTCGGCAGTCTGCAGGAGCGCAGCAGCAAGCTCGCGCGCCTGGTCGCTGTTGAGATGTATTCCGTCCCGTTCGCCGTCACAGTCCTACAGGCATGGCGCCTCGATCGTCCCGTCGTCGACGGTGCCGTCCGCGAGCTGGATGGCCGCCGCGTAAACGCGAGCATCGCTGTCGATGATTGAGCGGTCGACTCCGAACACCGTCCGATGGGGCGGAGCGCCTTCCCAAAAGGAGGCGAAGTCAGCGCCGGGTAGGGACGCAACCTCAGATGGAACATTTGTTACAGGTGTGGTGGCCATGGCTTAGCTACCTCTCGCGTCGGCTAGCGCCGCAATCGGTTAGCCCATAGCTGGCCCATTTGGTTCGCTACCGGTCTGGCTTATATGGCCTGACCTGCGTCGAACTTGGTGCGCGATACTGGGATTGAACCAGTGACCTCTTCCGTGTCAGGGAAGCGCTCTCCCGCTGAGCTAATCGCGCCTAGACAAAATCGTTGAGGTGGAGACGGGAATCGAACCCGTGTGCACGGCTTTGCAGGCCGTTGCCTCACCACTCGGCCACTCCACCACTGGGTTGACGCCACTACACCCTTCGAGCGGATGACGGGATTCGAACCCGCGACCCTCACCTTGGCAAGGTGATGCGCTACCAACTGCGCTACATCCGCGCGCAACGAACGCCTCGTGCGTCGCGAAGGACGACAATAGTCGACCCAAGGGAAACACTACAAATCCCTCAAAACACCCGATAGGCCTCAAGCGAGATCGTGAAGCCGTTGCCCGATTGGGTGTCGCGGCAGGTGATGCCCGACTCGGCACTTTCGCAGCTCATCGGTCCAGCAGTGATCGATTGTCCATACGGCAGCACCTCGTCTGGACCGAAGGTGGTGTCGCCGGCACACACAAACGCGGCGGGCTCGCCGGGTGCGACCGAGATCCCCTGCCCGTAGTCGAATTCACAGTCGGCGGGGCGGGGCGGCGGTGACCAGTCGTGGTCGATGATGTCGCAACGGGCCAGGTCGGCATCGATCGCACAGGCAACGTTGCCCGTCGGGGAGAGGAAGCCGGTGTACTCGAACACCTCTTGATCCAGCGGCTCGGCCGTCGGCTCCGTCATCGAGGTGTCCGGCGCTGAGCCCGTAGCGGCCACCTTGTCCTGACTGGCACCGGTGGGCGGGCTGCTGGGCTGCGGGCCGGGGGAGCCGGCGCAGGCAACGAGCGCCAGCAGCGCGGCCAAACCGGCAACCGCGGACACGAGACGTCGGTCGAGTTGAGCCACGGCGTGACGATAGCCCGGCAATCCCGGATGGGCCGACGAACCTGCGAAAAGCGCGGGCCGTCGTGGCGAAACAAATTCGGGTCGAAAGCCGCTGGCGTGCTAGTCTTCGACGTCGTTCGACCCTTTGGTCGGGCTCCCCGGTCTCGTAGCTCAGGGGGAGAGCGTCCGCCTCACACGCGGAAGGTCACTGGTTCGATCCCAGTCGGGACCACCACCTCACACCGATCTGGTTACGACATCTTCACCGAATAGGACTACCCAAGCCGACGTGCAGGTTTGTCGCCGGGCGGATCCTCTGATTCGACCCGTTCTGGCCTCGGAGAGCAGCGACGCGGTAGATGCTGATGGCCATGGGGGAGCGCGTCGTCGATCCGGGATCGCCGCCGGGGGCCTCGACGCGCACGCCAGCCGAGCCCACGACCACCGAACGCCAATATCCCGATCGAATCGATGCCAGACTCCTGCAGATCGGGAGCGTGTGCCTGCTGGTCTCGGTCATGGCCAGCCTCGATGCCACCATCGTCGCCGTCGCGCAACGCACCTTTGTCGTCGAGTTCGACTCCACTCAGGCCATCGTCGGCTGGACGATGGCCGGTTACGTGCTCGGGCTGGCGACCGTCACTCCGATGACCGGTTGGGCGGCCGACCGGTTCGGCACCAAGCGATTGTTCGTCGCGTCGATTCTGGCATTCACGTTGGGATCGCTTCTGTGCGCGATTGCCCCGAACATTTTGCTGCTCATCATCTTTCGGATCGTGCAGGGCGTCGCTGGAGGCCCCCTGATGCCCCTGACGCTTGCCATCATGACGCGCGAGGCCGGCCCGAACCGACTCGGCCGCGTGATGGCGCTGGCGGCCATCCCGTTGCTGCTCGCCCCTATCGGCGGACCACTGCTGGGCGGTTGGCTCATCCGAAACTACGGGTGGGAGTGGATGTTCCTGATCAATCTGCCGATAGGTCTGATGGCAGTCGTCCTGGCTGCCATCTTCCTTCCGCGAGATGAATCGGAACCGTCCGAAACCTTCGACTTCATCGGCATGCTTCTGCTCTCGCCCGGCGTGGCGACATTCTTGTACGGAGTGTCGGAGATGCCCGGGCGCGGCACGGTGACCGATCGCCATGTGTTGATACCGCTGTTGGTCGGCCTTGTGTTGATCACCGCGTTCGTCCTGCACTCGTTGTACCGAGCGGATCATCCGTTGCTCGACTTCCGGTTGCTGACCAATCGGACCGTCGGGATGGCCAACGTGGCGATGCTTCTTTACATCGTCGCGGGTTCCATCGGACTCCTGGTCCCGAGCTACTTCCAGCAGTTGATGCACCTGACGCCCTTTGAGGCTGGGATGCACATCATCCCCTCGGGACTCGGCGCCATGCTGACCATGCCTATTGCTGGGACGCTCATGGACAGATTCGGCCCCGGCAAGATCGTGCTGATCGGCCTCACTCTTGCTGTCACGGGACTGGGCATGTTCACCTACGGCGTTGCCACGCAGGCGGATTACTCACCGATCCTGGTTACCGCGTTGGTGATCGCAGGCATGGGTTCAGGCTGCACCTTGCTGCCGCTGTCCGGATCGGCGGTGCTGACGCTGACAGAGCATCAGCTTGCGCGGGGATCGACGCTGATGATGATCAACCAGATGGTGGCCGGCGCCCTGGGCGGCGCACTGGTGTCGATGATCCTGACCAATCAGTTCAACCGCAGCGAAAATATCTCCACCGCAAACGAAATGGCGATACTGCAGCAGAAGGCCGCTGAGAACGGGATACCGGTAGACCCATCTGCGATACCGCCGTCGTCGCTTGCTCCCGACTTCATGTACAACGTGGAGCTGGATCTCTCCCATGCCTACACGACAGTATTCATGGTGGCCGTCGTACTGGTTGTGTTGACGTTCATTCCCGCGGCGTTCCTTCCGAAGAAGCCGGCCGAGTCGCCTCTGGTCGAGGTGTAGTTCCGGCGCGTCTCAGCCAACGTTTTGGACACAGTCCGATGACGAAATCGTCTCATTAGCAAGGAACTCCGGCCGAAACGGGGTTCACGCGACGTCGAACGTCACCATTTGGAAACGGCACGGTGCGGCGTGTTCCACCGTCGCCCTTTATGTCGATAAATTGACGGCGTCGTCCTAGATGACATCTATGGCATTTGGTTCTGCTGCACAACGTGAAGTGGAACGTCTGAGCGCGAATGAAGGAGTCGATGGGTGATGGCGATCTTTGATCGAATCCACATCAGAGTGATTGCTGTCGGAGCTGGATTGTGTGGCGTCGCCATCGCATTGAGCCCCGTGGCGGCAGCCGGCGGGTGCGAGTACCAGACGTCGGCAGGCCAGGCCCCAGCAGCGCCCGGAATGGTGTGCGCTCCGGTCAATGAGATGGCGGGTGTGCCGATGGCGCTGCCTGGGCCGCCTCTCGCTCCGCCGATCGTTCCTCCGCCCCTGGTGCCACCGATCGTTCCTCCGCCGCTGGTTCCGCCGATTCCGCCGCTGGTTCCGCCGGTCCCGATCGTTCCGCCGTTGGTTCCGATTGCTGGTGCTCCGGTGGTGGGAGGCCTTCCGCTGACCACCATGGGTGGCGCGGCCGCCGGTAAGGGCGATCCCGTGGGACCCGCGCCCAGCGGTGCGCCAGTAGCCGGTCAGCCGATCGCGCCCGGCCCTGCGGGCGCCCAGCACTAACTCAGTTCCTCCCCGACGACCCGTCCCCAGTAATGGGGGCGGGTCGCTCGGTTGTGCCCGGACTGCGAATGGGACCAAGCGACACCACCATGAGTGGGTAAGGCTAGAGGCGGGGCCTGTCCCTGGGATGGGAGACCGGGGATGCCGGATATGCAATGGGTCCTGTTATACGACGAAAGCGACACCGTCGCTAAACACTCTGTACGCGTTTGTGTTTAGCGACAGTGTCGCTCATAGTTCAGCAAGCCGTCGGGAATGCCGGCCCTACCGAGGGCGGGCTGGAAACAGCTGAAGGAACTAGCCGGACACCGTTCGCGGAACCTCGATGCCGTTCTCCCGCACAATGATCGGGTCACCGACGTTGACGGTGTTGAAGTACCACTCGGCGTCTTCGGTGCTGAGTCCGATACAGCCGTGGCTGACGTTCTCATATCCCATTTGGTTGACGGACCACGGCGCTGAATGCACGAAGAGGCCGCGCTGCGTGAATCGGACGGCGTATTCCACGTCAATGTTGTAGCCGTCGGCTGCGTCGACGGGAATCCCGACGGTGCTCGAATCCATCACCACGTCACGTTCTTTGGCCAGTGCGGTATAGGTGCCGACGGGCGTCGGATACTCCGGCCGCCCCATCGACGCCGGGAACACTCCCGGCTTTCCCCAGTTGGGCCGGTGGTGCGGCGAAGGTAGTTCGGTCGGTGGCAAACCGTCGATGGTCACGGTGAACGTTTTGTCCGCGATGTTGGCGACGCCGACGACGGCGGGTCCCGTCTGGAAGTCGGTGATGGGCAGGTTGGCCACCGACAGTGCCACCGTGCTGTGCGCCGGCCAGAACGAATCTGGAATCCATTGCACGACATTGTCTTCCACCCATTGGTACTTGCCGGTCATCGCGGGCACAGACTTGATGTCAAGAGAGCGTTCGGCCGCGCGCCGGTCGGCGACCGGGGCCCTGAACGTCGCCACCACCGGGTGAGCGATACCCACTACCGCGCCCTGCGCCGGTAGAAGCGATTCGATGGCGGGCCGGTATGACTGGCTCGCCGCTGTACTGGTGCCCGCGGGCACCGTAACCACACTCGCAGCCATCACGATCGCTGCGAGAACACGCCCAACAACCACACGCATGGCTTCCGATTCCTTCGAAATTACAACCTTGTCAATATCTGATCGTAGGGGCGCCAACACGATTCAAAGCTCAGGCGAGACTTCGCAATTCGATCAAGGGTTCGTCACGCTTCGGCAACGGCCCGCAAAATACGCAACCTGATCGCACGCTGGGAGGTCGGCCGCGATTCGTCGACGTGGCAATCACAATTCAGCGATCACGACGAGCGTGTGATCAAGAACCTCGAGCGACGCTATTGAGTCGCTGACTGACTGTCTTCGACGAGATTCGTGGCGACCTTGACCAGCGGCACGTTGGAGTCCTGCGACAGCTTGCGCAGCAGTTCGAACGCCTGCACGGCGTTGACGCCGTAGCGCTCCATGATCATGCCCTTGGCCTGACCGATGATGTCGCGGCTCGCCAGTGCTTGCTTGAACTGCTCATCGCGGCGTGCCGAATTCCACGCCACCGACGAATGCGCGGCGAAGACCAAGCCGATGTTCCTGGACTCTTCGTCAAAGACGTCGGGTGTCTCGGAATACACGTTCAGGGCGCCCATCGTCTCGCCGGCGATGAACAGCTGGAACGCCATGATCGATCGAATCGGCGTCTCGGCCAGCGCGTCCTGCCGGTAGAGCGGGAAGCGCTGTTCGGTCTCGAGGTCGGGGACATGGATGGTCTTTTCCTCCCATGCCGCGGTGAGGCATGGACCCTCGGCGTGGCGCTGCTGGATCTTGTCCAGCAACATCGGATACGCGTGCGTGGCGGCGGGTGTATCGATGTGCTTGCCGTTGCGGGTGATGGTGATGCCCGCGTACTGGGCGCCCGGAATCTCAACGGCGGCGTGCTCGGCCAGCTCGGCGATCATGGTCTCCGAATCGGCATCGGTGCGACCGTGTAATCCCTGCACGAGCTCGGCAATACGCAGGTGGGTGCCTTCTAAGACGCTTGGATTGTTCACCGCTCACCGCCCGGACGACTTGATCAAGTTTCACTAGGTTACGCGTTATTGACCGCGGGTGAGCAAGATCATTCGCGCCGCTACCTGCGAGACAGCGAAGCCTTGCCTCAGAGAGCCTTCAGGTAGCGGGAGGTCACGACTCGCTGCACCAGCGACGTGAAGGGCGAGGCCAGCCGGCTCCACCACGTGGCGTGCCGGGAGAACGCCGTCACGTCCGCGAAAACGTTCTCGGTGGCCGGGTCGTAGCGGACGAGGAATAGCTCCTCGCCGGACTCGGCGTGACCGGGCAGCGTGCCATAAGCAAACCCACGGCGATCGGGTTCGTCGACGACGTAGACGACACGGCACGGCGCCTGCACAGGACCCAGGTGCACGATGACGTCCGACCCGACGGCGGCGACTTCGGTCGTCGCCGTGACCCTGACCCCGGCGCCGCGCAGCATGCCCCACCGCATGCCCGCCGCGGCGGCGTCCTCGAAGCGCTGCCGGCCGCGACCGATCACCGCCGACTTCTGCACATGGTGGTAGTCGGGCGGCAGCGTTCCTGCGGTGGCGCCGACCTGTGAATACGTCAGCGGCAGCGCGGCAAGGTCACTCAGCTTCATTGCGGCAGAGGCTATCGCGACCTGCGCCCCGTTCACGACGTCGGCGTACGGTTGCCAACCATGACCACCTTCGCCATCGGCGGTGATCTCACCGTCAATCGTCTGGGATTCGGCGCGATGCGCCTGACAGGTAAAGGCATATGGGGCCCGCCGGCTGACCCCGACGAGTGCATACGCGTGCTGCGTCGCCTCGTCGAGCTCGGTGTCAACTTCATCGACACCGCGAACTCCTACGGCCCGTATGTGGCCGAGGAGCTGATCAAAGAAGCGCTGCACCCCTACCCGGACGGGGTCGTCGTCGCGACGAAGGCCGGCCTGTTGCGCACCGGCCCCGACGAGTGGCCGGTCCTCGGCTTCCCTGCGTATCTGCGCCAGGAGTGCGAGATGAGCCTGCGCAGGCTTGGCGTGGACACCATCGACCTCTTCCAGCTGCACCGCATCGACGACAAGTTCCCGGCCGAGGACCAGGTCGGTGAGCTCGTGAAGCTTCAGCAGGAGGGCAAGATCCGCCATATCGGCCTGTCCGAGGTCGACGCCGGCCAACTCGAAGCCGCCCAGAAGGTCGCGACGATCGTGTCGGTGCAGAACATGTACAACCTGTCGGTGCGAAAGGCCGAACCCGTTCTCGAAGCGTGCGAGGCCCAGAACATCGGCTTCATTCCCTGGTTCCCCCTGGCCGCCGGACCATTGGCCGCCGCGGACGGCCCACTGCAGCGCATCGCCGCCGACCACGATGCGTCCCCGTCGCAGCTCGCGCTGGCCTGGCTGCTCAAGCGGTCGCCGGTGATGTTGCCGATCCCCGGCACGTCGAAGGTCGCCCATCTCGAGGAGAACGTCGCGGCCGCGGATATCGAGTTGTCCGACGACGAGTTCGAGACCTTGAGCAAGGCCGGGTCCGGCGAAAGCTGAGGCAGGCAGTCCGACCGAAGCTTGAGCCAGGCAATACGGTGTTCGTGTGATCACCGACGAACCTTCGGGTGCGCATCCCGGTGGGGGATTCAATCCGCCGGTACCGACCACCAAGGGTGGAGATGACTACGGCCGGTTCGTCGATGCTGTCCGCACCCTGCAGGACCATGCCCGCGCCGCGGACGCACCCGACGACGTGATCACCGAGGCTGCCGACCTCGTCGAAAAGGTGACGCAACTACTGGCGCCTTACTACGCCGACGAATGGGCCTCGCCGTCCGGACGCCGCATGGATCTGCCCAATCGCGGCAATCTGCTGTCCATCCCGCTGGACCTGCACAAGACGCCGGACGAGCGCATCGAAGGCACGGCGCAGTTTCGGCGCTTCCACCTAGGCCGCAACGGCGCGGCTCACGGCGGCGCGGTGGCGCAGCTTTTCGACGGTCTGCTGGGTTACGCCGCCTTCACGCTCAGCGGCAGCCGTGCCCAGCGCACCGCGTTCCTGCACGTCGACTACCGCAAGATCGCCGTCGTCGAGAAGGAGCTGCAGGTCGACGCCCGTATCGACGGCATCGAGGACCGCAAGATCTTCGTATCGGGCCGGCTGCTGGACGGCGACGACGTCCTCGCCGAGTCGCACGCGTTGTTCGTGAAACTGCGGCCGGGCCAACCGTGAAACAGGACGCGGAAGAGCAGCCCAACCGCACCCGTCGATGGGCCGCCCGCTGGCGCGACCGTTTGCGCGACCGTCCCAAGGCAGAGTTCGTCTACCGCATCGGCGTCGGGATAGTCGGTCTGGTGGTGTTCGTCGTCGGCATCATCGCCATCCCGTACCCGGGTCCAGGCTGGGCGATTCTGTTCATCGGGCTCGGCATCCTGGCGACGGAGTTCGAATGGGCACGACGGCTGCTGGCCTACGCCAAGGAGCGCTACGACAAGGTGATGGACTGGTTTCAAGCGCGACATTGGTCCATCCAGATCCTCGGCGGCATCTTCACCGCGCTGGTCGTGGCCGCCACGCTGTGGCTGCTGGGCGCCGCCGACTGGACCGCTGAACTCTTCGGCCTGGATTGGCCGTGGCTGAACAGCCCTATTGGCTTGGGGTCCTGAGGAGACGCACCGATAACATGGTCGCGTTCGACATACCCCGACGTAACCCTCCGACCCAATTGGAGAAACACCGATGAGCGCCGCCGTCAGCCCCGCCCCAGCAGCCCCTATCCGGGTCGCTGCCGGGACGACCGCGGGTGAGGCGGTCCGGGACGCGGGCCTGCCGGGCCGCGGTGACCCCGCCGCCGTCGTCGTGGTGCGCGACCCCGAGGGACGACTGCGGGACCTGTCGTGGGTCCCCGATGCCGACGTCGACGTCCTCCCGGTGGCGGCCGACACCGACGACGGCCGCAGCGTCATCCGTCACTCCGCCGCCCACGTGCTGGCCCAGGCGGTGCAGGAGAAATTCCCCGAGGCCAAGCTCGGCATCGGACCGCCCATCACCGACGGCTTCTACTACGACTTCGACGTCAAGCGCGCCTTCACGCCGGAAGATCTCGAAGCGCTCGAGAAGCGCATGCGTCAGATCGTCAAGGAAGGCCAGCTGTTCTCGAGGCGGGTCTACGAGTCCAAAGATCAAGCGCGCGAAGAGCTTGCCAACGAGCCGTACAAGCTCGAACTCGTCGACGACAAGTCCGGCGACCCCGACGTGATGGAGGTCGGGGGAGACGAGCTGACCGCGTACGACAACCTCAATCCCCGCACCCGTGAACGGGAGTGGGGCGACTTGTGCCGCGGGCCGCACATCCCGACGACGCGCTACATTCCGGCGTTCAAACTCACCCGCAGTTCGGCCGCGTACTGGCGCGGCAACCAGGACAACGCGAGCCTGCAGCGCATCTACGGGACGGCGTGGGAGTCGCAGGAAGCGCTCGACCGCCACCTCGAGTTCATCGAAGAGGCGCAGCGGCGCGATCACCGCAGGCTCGGCGCGGAGCTCGACCTGTTCAGCTTCCCCGATGAAATCGGTTCCGGGCTGGCGGTTTTCCACCCCAAGGGCGGCATCATCCGGCGTGAGCTCGAGGACTACTCGCGGCGCAAGCACAGCGAGGCCGGCTACGAGTTCGTCAACACCCCGCACATCACCAAGGGCGAGCTGTTCAAGATCTCGGGCCACCTGGACTGGTACGCCGACGGCATGTTCCCGCCGATGCACCTCGACGCGGAGTTCAACGAGGACGGCACGGTACGCAAGCCCGGCCAGGACTACTACCTCAAGCCGATGAACTGCCCGATGCACTGCCTGATCTTCCGGTCGCGCGGGCGCTCCTATCGCGAACTTCCGTTGCGGCTCTTCGAATTCGGCACGGTGTACCGATACGAGCTGTCGGGCGTCGTGCACGGTCTGACCCGGGTCCGTGGGTTGACGATGGACGACGCGCACATCTTCTGCGCGCGCGACCAGATGCGCGACGAGTTGACGTCGCTGCTGCGCTTCGTGCTCGACCTGCTCGGTGACTACGGCCTGACGGACTTCTATCTCGAGCTGTCCACCAAGGATCCGAAGAAGTTCGTCGGCTCCGACGAGCTGTGGGAGGAGGCGACCAGCGTGCTGGCCGAGGTGGGCGCCGCCTCCGGCCTCGATCTCGTGCCTGACCCCGGCGGCGCGGCGTTCTACGGCCCCAAGATCTCAGTGCAGGTCAAGGACGCGCTCGGCCGCAGCTGGCAGATGTCGACCATCCAGCTGGACTTCAACTTCCCCGAGCGATTCGAATTGGAGTACACCGCTGCCGACGGAACTCGTCAGCGTCCGGTGATGATTCACCGCGCGCTGTTCGGGTCCATCGAGCGGTTTTTCGGCATCCTCACCGAGCACTACGCCGGCGCCTTCCCCGCATGGTTGGCCCCGGTGCAGGTGGTCGGCATCCCCGTCGCCGAGGACCACATCCCATACCTCAACGGCCTTGCCACGCAACTGAAGATGGCAGGCATCCGCGCCGAGGTCGACGTCAGCGATGACCGGATGGCCAAGAAGATCGTGAACCACACCAACCAGAAGGTGCCGTTCATGCTCGTGGCGGGCGATCGGGACATCGAGGCCGACGCCGTCAGCTTCCGCTTCGGCGATCGCACCCAGATCAACGGTGTACCGCGCGAGGCGGCGGTGGCCGCCATCGCCAAGTGGATCGCGAATCGGGAGAACGCAGCCCCCACAGCCGAACTGGTCGAGGTGGGCATCAAGCCGTGAGCCAGTCCGATGACCATTCGATAGTCGACCAAGGCGCCGGCGATCCCGACCACCTGCAGCGGCTGTGGACGCCGTACCGGATGTCGTACATCGCGGAGACTCCGCTGCGGCGCAACGATGCGGAGCCGTCGCGACCATTCACCGACATCCCCAAGCTGTCCGACGAGGACGGTCTGGTGGTGGCGCGCGGCGAGGTCGTCTACGTCGTGCTGAACCTGTACCCGTACAACCCGGGCCATCTCATGGTTGTCCCGTACCGCCGGGTGTCCGAGCTCGAAGACCTGACCGAGCCCGAGAGCGCCGAGCTGATGGCGTTCACCCAGAAGGCGATTCGCGTCATCAAGAGTGTGTCCAGCCCGATGGGGTTCAACGTCGGGCTGAACCTGGGCAAGGTGTCGGGTGGCTCGCTGGCAGACCATCTGCACATGCACGTGGTGCCGCGCTGGATCGGTGACGCGAACTTCATCACGATCATCGGTGGCGCAAAGGTCGTCCCGCAGCTGCTGAGCGAGACACGCGAGTTACTGGCGACGGAGTGGGCGAAGCAGCAGTGAGTAATTTTTACCTGATGACACGCGCGGCCTACGAGAAATTGTCTCGGCCGATCGCCAAGGCTGCGCTGCGTGCAGGGCTCACTCCTGACAGCATCACCATTCTGGGCACGGCGGGCACCGTGCTGGCTGCGCTCACGTTGTTACCCATCGGCCAGTTGTGGTGGGGCAGCTTCTCCGTCTCCGTCTTCGTACTCGCCGACATGCTCGACGGCGCCATGGCCCGTCAGCGCGGCGGCGGCACGCGGTTCGGTGCGGTGCTCGACGCCACGTGCGACCGCATCGGCGATGGAGCCATTTTCTGTGGACTGCTGTGGTGGATCGCATTCGGCATCCACAGCACATCGCTCGTGGTGGCGACGTTGATCTGTCTGGTCACCTCGCAGGTGATCTCCTACATCAAGGCGCGTGCCGAGGCCAGCGGACTGTCCGCCGAGGGCGGCATGATCGAGCGGCCCGAACGGCTGGTCATCGTGCTTGCCGGGGCGGGGTTGTCGGGGCTGTTCGGCGTGCCGTGGCTGTTGCATGTCTCGATGTGGGTGCTCGCGGTGACCAGCCTCATCACCCTCGGCCAGCGCGTGCACAGTGTGCGGACCTCACCGGGGGCGATGGATCGGATGACGAAACCCGACGAGACACCCGAGACATCCGGCCACCACCCGCCCGCAGGGCAGGGGGAAGAGTCGTGACGGAGAGCCGGTCGGGATCCTCGCTTAGTGGCAGGTTCACCGACTGGGGGTACGCCGCAGGCTGGCGCCTTGTTCGTGCCATGCCGGAGGCGGTGGCGCGCAACACGTTCGGCGCCGGTGCGCACTACGCTGCGCGCGGCGGGGGACCCGAACAGCTGCGCAAGAACCTCGCCCGCGTCCTGGGCGTCGAGCCCGCCGGCGTGCCGGACGGGCTGATGCGTGCTTCGCTTGCCTCCTACGCCCGGTACTGGCGGGAGGCGTTCCGGTTGCCCACGATGGATCTGGACGAGGTCGGTCGCCACTTCGACTCCGTGAGTATCGGCACCCACAGGCCGCAGGAAGCCATGGACGCCGGCCACGGCGGCATCCTGGCGCTGCCGCACAGCGGCAACTGGGATATGGCCGGCGTCTGGCTCGTCCACAAGCACGGCACGTTCTCCACCGTGGCCGAGCGACTGAAGCCGGAGTCGTTGTACCGCCGCTTCATCGAGTACCGGGAGAGCCTGGGCTTCGAGGTGTTTCCGGCATCGGGCGGTGAACGTCCGCCCTTCGAGCTTCTCGCCGAGCGCCTGCGCGAGAACAAGCTCGTCTGCCTGATGGCTGACCGTGACCTCACCCGGTCCGGGGTCGAAGTGGACCTCTTCGGAGAACCGACCCGGCTGCCCGCGGGACCGGCGAAGTTGGCCATCACCACTGGGGCCCACCTCATTCCGGCACACGTCTACTACGACGGTGACGATTGCGTCATCGATCTCCAGGAGCCGCTGGACACCAGCTCGAAGGACGTCGTCGCCGTCACCCAGGCGCTGGCAGATCGGTTCACGCGCAACATCGCCGCGCATCCTGCCGACTGGCACATGATGCAGCCGCAGTGGCTGGCAGATCTTTCCGACGAGCGGCGCGCCAAACTCGGGGTGACCTGATGCGCATCGGGATGGTGTGCCCGTACTCGTTCGACGTACCCGGTGGCGTGCAGTCCCACGTGTTGCAGCTGGCCGAGGTGATGCACGGCCGCGGCCACGTGGTCAGCGTGCTGGCGCCGACGTCCTCCGAATCGCACGGCTCACTACCCGACTACGTGGTATCGGGCGGCAAAGCGGTACCGATTCCGTACAACGGATCGGTCGCGAGGCTGCGCTTCGGCCCCGCCACGCACCGCATGGTCAAAAAGTGGCTGGCGCAAGGCGAATTCGACGTACTGCATCTCCACGAACCCAACGCGCCGAGCCTGTCGATGTTGGCGTTGAACATCGCCGAGGGTCCGATCGTTGCGACCTTTCACACGTCGACCACTAAGTCGTTGACGCTCAGCGTTTTCGAGCCGATCCTGCGGCCGATGCACGAGAAGATCGTGGGCCGCATCGCGGTGTCCGATCTGGCACGGCGTTGGCAGATGGAATCCCTCGGCAGCGACGCCGTCGAGATACCGAACGGAGTGGATGTCGCGTCGTTCGAGTCGGCGCCGCCGATGGACGGTTACCCGCGCCCGGGCAAGTCGGTGCTGTTCCTCGGGCGCTATGACGAATCCCGCAAGGGCATGGCCGTACTGCTGCGGGCGTTGCCCCGATTGGTCGAGCGATTCGGCGACATCGAGGTGCTGATCGTCGGTCGCGGCGAGGAGGACGAACTGCGTCGGTCCGCGGGGAAACTCGCGAAGCATCTGCGGTTCCTTGGCCAGGTCGACGACGCCGCGAAAGCCTCGGCGCTGCGCAGTGCGGACGTGTACTGCGCACCCAACACCGGCGGCGAGAGCTTCGGCATCGTGCTCGTCGAGGCGATGGCCGCGGGCACCGCGGTGGTCGCGAGCGAACTCGACGCGTTCCGGCGGGTGCTGATGGACGGAACCGCGGGCCGGCTGGTCCCGATCGACGACCCCGAAGCCCTGGCGGCGGGGCTGATCGAGGTGCTGGACGACGACGCCGTTCGGTCGGGCTATATCGACGCGGCGGCCAAGGCTGTGCGCCGCTATGACTGGTCGGTGGTGGCCGGCCAGATCATGCGCGTCTACGAGACCGTCGCAGGCGCGGGAGCGAAGGTGCGGGTCGCGGGCACGGCGAGCAACGCCGTGGGTGCCTTGCGGGCCAAGGCCAGGGGATCCCGTTGACCACCTGGATCGTGGTGGCCGCGCTGGCGGTGGTGCTTCTCGTGGTCCTGCTGCTGGTCGGGGCCTGGGCACTTCAGACCGCCAACCGCTTGGACCGGTTGCACGTGCGCTACGACCTGTCCTGGCAGGCGCTCGACAGTCTGCTGGCGCGGCGGGCCGTGGTCGCCCGCGCGGTGGCCGTCGACTCCTACGGGGGCGGGCCGGCGGGGAAGCGACTGGCAGCGCTGGCCGACGTCGCCGAACGCTCACCCCGGGCGAAGCGGGAGGCCGCCGAGAACGATCTTTCCGCCGCGCTCGCCCTGGTCGACCCGTCGTCGCTGCCGCTCGCGCTGGTCGCCGAACTGGCAGACGCCGAGGCCCGCGTGCTGCTGGCCCGCCGATTCCACAACGACGCGGTCCGCGACACCCTGGCGCTACGAGAGCGGCCCGCCGTGAGATTGCTGCGGCTCGGCGGAACCGCGGCGCTACCAACCTATTTCGAGATCGCCGAGAGGGATCTCGGCGCGACGGCTTCTGCGACGTCCGGCGACGCTGCCCCGACGGTGAGCAGGCGGGTGTCCGCACGCGTCGTGCTGCTCGACCGGTCGGGGGCGGTGCTGCTGTTCTGCGGATCGGATCCCGCTGTCGCGGAGAGCTCGGACGGCCCGGCGCCGCGCTGGTGGTTCACCGTCGGTGGTGCGACACAGCAGGGGGAGACGCTGGCGGAGACCGCTGTGCGCGAGCTGGAGGAAGAGACCGGGCTGCGCGTCGACCCCGTCGACATGTACGGACCGGTCTGGCAGCGCGACGCGGTGATCGACTTCAACAGATCGGTCATTCACAGCGAGGAGATGTTCTTCATCCACCGCACCGATCGCTTCGAGCCTTCGGTCGCCGGGCGTTCGGGCCTGGAGCGGGCCTACATCCATGGGCACCGGTGGTGCGATGAGACAATGATCCGTGAGCTGGTCGCCAAGGGCGAAAAGGTTTATCCCGTGCAGCTCGGCGAGCTGTTGAACGAAGCAAACGCGCTGGCCGATGCGCGGGGCGCCGCACCTCGGCGGGAGTTGCAATCGATCCGCTGATATGCGGATTCAAGCGATTTGCGACCGCCTTTAGACTGGATCAGTAGCGATTCGGAGGAGATAGCAGTGGATACCGCACCTAATAATGGGTCGGCCACCCAGACCGGTACCGCCCGGGTGAAGCGCGGCATGGCGGAGATGCTCAAGGGCGGGGTCATCATGGACGTCGTCACGCCCGAGCAGGCGCGCATCGCCGAGGGCGCAGGCGCCGTGGCCGTGATGGCCCTCGAGCGGGTACCCGCCGACATTCGTGCCCAGGGCGGCGTAGCGCGCATGAGCGATCCCGACCTGATCGAGGGGATCATCGAGGCGGTGACCATCCCGGTCATGGCGAAGGTCCGCATCGGGCACTTCGTCGAGGCGCAGATCCTGCAGAGCCTGGGCGTCGACTACATCGACGAATCCGAAGTGCTCACGCCTGCCGACTACACCCATCACGTCGACAAGTGGAACTTCACCGTGCCGTTCGTATGCGGTGCGACCAACCTCGGCGAGGCTCTCCGTCGCATCACCGAGGGCGCGGCGATGATCCGCTCCAAGGGCGAGGCGGGCACCGGCGACGTGTCGAACGCGACCACCCACATGCGGGCGATCGGCGGCGAGATCCGTCGCCTCAGCTCGCTGTCGGAGGACGAGTTGTTCGTCGCCGCAAAGGAACTGCAAGCGCCCTACGACCTCGTCGTCGAGGTGGCTCGGGCCGGCAAGCTGCCGGTGACGCTGTTCACCGCGGGCGGCATCGCCACCCCGGCGGACGCCGCGATGATGATGCAGCTCGGCGCCGAAGGCGTGTTCGTCGGCTCGGGCATCTTCAAGTCCGGCGACCCGGCCGGCCGCGGAGCCGCGATCGTGAAGGCCACGACGTTCTATGACGACCCCGACGTGCTGGCGAAGGTGTCGCGCGGGCTGGGGGAGGCCATGGTCGGAATCAACGTGGAGGATGTGGCCGCCCCGCACCGGCTCGCCGAACGCGGCTGGTAAGAACATCAGGTGGCGATCGAAGAGATCCTTGATCTCGAGCAACTCGAGGTCAACATCTACCGCGGCAGTGTCTTCAGCCCCGAATCGGGCAACTGGCAGCGGACTTTCGGCGGTCATGTAGCCGGCCAGTCACTGGTCTCGGCGGTCCGCACGGTCGAACCGAAGTATCAGGTGCACTCGCTGCACGGCTATTTCCTGCGGCCGGGAGACGCCAAGGCGCCCACGGTGTTCATCGTCGAGCGACTGCGCGACGGCGGATCGTTCGCCACCCGCCGGGTCAACGCGATCCAGCACGGCGAGACCATCTTCTCCATGTCGGCGTCCTTCCAGACCGACCAGAGCGGCATCCACCACCAGGACACCATGCCGTCGGCGCCTCCGCCCGACGACCTGCCCGGCCTGACGGAGGTCAAGGCCTTCGACGACGCGGGCTTCCGGCAGTTCGCCGAGTGGGATGTGCGCGTGGTACCCCAGGAGAAGCTGGAACGCTTGCCGGGCAAGGCTTCTCAGCAGCAGGTGTGGTTCCGGCACCGCGACCCGCTGCCCGACGATTTCGTGCTCCACGTCTGCGCGCTGGCCTATCTGAGCGACCTCACTCTGCTCGGCTCGGCGCAGGTGCATCACGCCGAGGAGCGTCAACATCTGCAGGTTGCATCGCTGGACCACGCGATGTGGTTCATGCGTCCGTTCCGCGCCGACGAATGGCTGCTCTACGACCAGTCGTCGCCGTCGGCATCGGGCGGACGCTCGCTGACCCAGGGCAAGATCTACACCCAGACCGGTGAGATGGTGGCGGCGGTGACCCAGGAAGGGCTCACCCGCTACAAGCGCGACTACACGCCGTGAGCGCACCACACGTCGGTGTGTTGGCGCTGCAGGGTGACACGCGCGAGCATCTCGCCGCTTTGCGCGAGGCGGGAGCCGAGGCGTCCACGGTTCGGCGGCTGCGCGAACTCGAAACCGTTGACGCCCTTGTGATCCCCGGCGGCGAGTCCACCACGATGAGCCATCTGCTTCGCGAATTCGAGTTGCTCGAACCGCTGCGGTCGAGGCTGGCCGGCGGTATGCCCGCCTACGGTTCGTGTGCGGGCTTGATCCTGCTGGCCACCGAGATCCTGGACGCCGGCACCGCCGGGCGCGACGCGACACCTCTGAATGGGATCGATATGACGGTGCGCCGCAATGCCTTTGGCCGTCAGGTCGATTCGTTCGAGGACGACATCGACTTCACCGGTCTCGACAAGCCGGTGCACGCCGTGTTCATCCGGGCGCCGTGGGTCGAGCGCGTCGGCCCGGACGTCGAGGTGCTGGGGCAGGCCGCCGGACACATCGTCGCGGTGCGTCAGGGCAAGATGCTCGCGACGTCGTTTCATCCGGAGATGACCGGCGATCGCCGCATCCACAAACTGTTCGTCGACCTGCTGTAGGTGGCGATTTCGGCGTGCGCAGTCACGCTGAGCGTGACCAGCCACGCCGAAATCACAACGAGCTAGCGGATGGGGAGACCCGTCACCGCGCGGCCGATGACCAGCCGCTGAATCTCGCTGGTGCCCTCGAAGATGGTGAAGATCTTGGCATCTCGGTGCATCCGTTCGACGGGATACTCACGCGTGTAGCCGTTGCCGCCGAGGATCTGGATCGCCTCATCGGTGACATAAACGGCCGCCTCGCTGGCGACGAGTTTGGCCATCGATCCTTCGGCGTTGTCGAAGGGTTTGCCGGTGCGCGCCATCCAGCCCGCCCGCCAGACGAGCAGGCGAGCGGCGTCGATACGGGCCTTCATATCCGCCAATTTGAAGGCGATCGCCTGGAATTCGCCGATCTTGCGTCCGAACTGCTCACGCTGCAGGGCGTAATCGAGCGCGTACTCGTAGGCGCCACGGGCGACACCCACCGCCATCGCGCCGACGGTGGGACGGGTGCGCTCGAAGGTGGCCATCGCGCCCTGACCCTTCGAGCTCTTGCCTTCGCGGACCCGCGCGATCCGCTCCTCGAACTTCTCTCGGCCACCGAGGATCAAACGGCCGGAGATGCGGACGTCCTCCAACACGACCTCGGCCGTATGCGACGCCCTGATCCCGTGCTTGAGAAACTTCTGCCCCTGCCGGAAGCCGGGTGTGTTCGGCGGAATGATGAACGACGCCTGGCCGCGGCTGCCCAATTCCGGATATACCGATGCGACGACGATGTGCACCTCGGCGATGCCGCCGTTGGTCGCCCACGTCTTCGTTCCGTTGAGCACCCATTCGTCGGTCGCCTCGTCATAGCGCGCGCGTGTGAGAATCGCGCCGACGTCAGAACCGGCGCCCGGCTCCGACGAGCAGAAGGACCCCACCTTGGGGTCGTCGACGGTGCCGAACATCTGCGGTAGCCATTCGGCCAACTGTTCGGGAGTTCCACCGCCCGCCAGTGATGCGGCGGCCAGGCCGGTACCGAGGATCGACAGGGCGATCCCGGCGTCACCCCAGAACATCTCCTCGAATGCGACCAGCATGCCCAGACCGGACGGCTCGCCGGCCTGTTCGGCGAAGAACTCCATCGAGTAGACGCCGACCTTGGCCGCCTCCTGGATGATCGGCCAGGGCGTCTCCTCACGTTCGTCCCACTCCGATGCGGCGGGGCGGATCACGTCGACGGCGAATTCGTGCACCCAGTCGCGGATATGCACCAGATCGGGGGAGAGGTCCAACGAAAACGACATGGCCAAAATCTTACTCTGGAGTAAGTTACTCGCGAAAGACTGTGGCCGAGTTAACAGGGCTAGGCCTGGACCGGCAGGACCAGTCGAGATGACGAAGCGACGGTGTTCACGCTGCTGGTGCCGACACTCGCGTGGCGAAAGTTCATGATCGCCGGTGTCTTCGGGTCCTGGTCGTCGCTTGTGAGAGTGAGTCGAATGCGATCACCGGCAGCGAAACGGCGGGCATTGGCCACCAGCGGAATCCGATACTCGACGTCATCGCCTATCGGCACGGGCGCGAATGTGCGGCACGGCAGGACCGGCGCTCCGTCGCGGCTCGCCGCCTCGTCGACCTCGCGCAGACTGGCCCTCAGCCATCCGGCGGTGACCGCGGTGGCGGTGCCATCGGCGGCGACGTGTTCGAGCGTTGCGATCCACGCGGTGTCGGACGCGGTGGCCGACGCGACGAGGCGCAGCTCGACATCGCCCACAACGTCGATCGTTTCGGTCAGTGGCGCGCTGGTCCACGAGAGCAGCGAAGGAGGGTCGAGGGGGCTGGACTTGACCCGATTCAGCCCTGCGCCGAGAGTCAGGTACTCACGACGACCAGGCGCGCCCTCAGCAATGTCGAGCTTGCCGTCGGCGCACAGCGCGAACTCCTTGAGAGTCGTTGCAGCGGGCGGCCATTGATCGGAGGTGTGCCAGCCGTCGGCGCCGGGCAGCACGTAGCGGATCGGCGGACCGTCCACGATGCCGGTGTCGTAGCCCTTGAGCCAGTGGTCGTACCACGCGAGTGCCTCGTGATGAAGGCTTTCCCACGGCCAGGTGAGGCCGAACTGGCCCAGCAGCGCCATCCGCACATTCGGGTTGTCCGCCAAGGCTTCCCATGCGGTGAAGGTCGACGGCAGATGCAAGGGCACGTTCTCCCAGTCGCAGCCAAGATAGACGGGTATCTCGATGTTCTTCAGCAGTGGCAACAGGTTTCGCGCCTCCCACCAGTCGTCACGCAAGGGGTGCTTCACGATCGTGTCCAGCCACAAGTCATCCCACGGATGTGGGCTGTGCGGCAGTTTGAGGAGTGCCCGCATCATCGTGACCGCGGCTTCGCCGTTCATGGTCGCGAACCTGCGGTGCAGTGGCCCCGTATTGAGGATCTTGCGGGCCGCCGCGATCACCGGGTTGCGGCGCCAGAATCCGTCGCTGCGATCCGATGTCAGGCCCATCATCGACAGGAACGGGGTGATGAACGACGTGCTGGCCAGGCCGTGATGGCTTGCCGCGTCGTAGAGGTCGGCGGTCACCGCGACAGGGAAGATCGCCTTGAGGTGAGGGGGCCGTTCGACGGCCGCTTCGAGTTGGGTCATCGCGAAGTAACTGATGCCGATCATCCCGACGTTGCCGTCGCACCACGGCTGCGCGGCCGCCCACTCGACGAGGTCATACATGTCTTGGCGCTCTTGGGGGTCGAAGAAGGCGAAGGTGCCACCTGAGCCGCAAGTTCCTCGGACGTTCGCGATCACGTGGACGTATCCGCGCGAGACCCAGAAGTCGGTGTCGCCCGCCTCGATGAACCCGGCGGGAGCGCCGAAGTCCTGCATCTGGCGGGGGTAGGGCGACGCCGCGATCAACGCCGGGTACTTGCCGTCCGCGGTCGGGCGGTGGACGTCGGCCAGCAGGGTGACACCGTCACGCATCGGCACCCGGCGGTTGTCGTCGCTTCGAATCGTGAACTGTCGCCGACTGAGATTGCGGTACTCCCGACCAGTGTCCTGTGGTCCATTGAGTGGTCGTTCGCTCGTCATGAGTTTCACGCTACGTTGAAACTAGTCTCAACGCAACGTGAAACTTTTGGTAGGCTCCTCCTCGTGCCGAAAACCGCAGCGCCCGGACCCCGCGATGAACGGGGAGTGCTGTCCGCGCGCATCCTGTCGGCCGCGCGCGACGAATTCGCCCAGCATGGTTGGGCCGGCACCACGATGAGGGCCGTCGCCCGGGGCGCCGACGTTGACCCGGCACTCGTCTACCACTACTTCGGGTCGAAGGAGGCCCTGCTGGACGCTGCCACGAACCCGCCGCAGCGCTGGCTGGAGAGTGTCGCCACGACATGGACCACGCCGGTCGACGAACTGGGCGCGGCGTTGTTGCGTCTGATGTTGGGGGCGTGGGTCGACGACGAGATCGGTCCGGTGCTGCGCGCAGTCCTGCTGACTGCGGCGCATGACGAGGCGACGCGCGAAAAGCTCCGCAGGGTCGTCGAAAGCAGCCTGATAGGGGTGTCTGCGCTCGGCGTCGACGAGCGCGACCGGTTGCGGCGGAGCGGCCTCATCTCGTCGCAGATCATGGGTCTGGCGATGATGCGCTACGTCTGGAAGGTCGAACCGGTGGCGTCCATGAGTGACGACGAACTGGTCGCGGCCATCGCGCCGAATCTGCAGCACTACATCCAGGGCGATCTGACGTAGTGATTTCGGCGTGCTGGGTCACGCTGAGCGTGACCAGCCACGCCGAAATCGCACCCACACGTAGACTCGTCGATCGGACGTTGAGCACGATTCCAGGAAGTGAGTAGTACAGGCATGAGCGGCCATTCCAAGTGGGCGACCACAAAGCACAAGAAGGCCGTCATCGACGCACGCCGCGGCAAGAACTTCGCCAAGCTGGTCAAGAACGTCGAAGTGGCCGCGCGAGTCGGCGGCGGCGACCCAGCCGGAAACCCGACGCTCTACGACGCGATCCAGAAGGCGAAGAAGTCGTCGGTACCGAACGACAACATCGAGCGGGCCCGTAAGCGCGGCGCCGGTGAGGAAGCCGGCGGCGCCGACTATCAGAACATCACCTACGAGGGTTACGGCCCCAACGGCGTGGCGGTGCTGGTCGAGTGCCTCACCGACAACCGCAACCGCGCCGCGGGTGAGGTGCGCGTCGCGATGACCCGCAACGGCGGCAACATGGCCGACCCGGGATCGGTCGCCTATCTGTTCTCCCGCAAGGGATTGGTCACCCTCGAGAAGAACGGGCTCACCGAGGACGACGTGCTGACCGCGGTGCTCGAGGCCGGCGCCGAGGAGATCAACGACCTCGACGACACGTTCGAGATCATCTGCGAGCCGACCGATCTCGTGGCTGTCCGCACCGCGCTGCAGGATGCGGGCATCGACTACGAGTCCGCGGAAGCCAGCTTTCAATCGTCGGTGACAGTGCCGGTCGACCTCGACGGCGCGCGCAAGGTGCTCAAGCTGGTCGACGCACTCGAAGACAGCGACGACGTCCAGGACGTCTACACCAACATGGATATCCCCGATGACGTCGCCGCCCAACTCGACGAGGACTGACAGCAACTGACCACATCCGAGGAAACCCGAAACAGGGCTGCGTTCAAACGCTTTCATGACGCGGTGAACGCGGGCGACCTCGAACTGCTCGAGCGGGTCATCGACGAATTCGTCCTGCCGGACGCGGAGATCCGCACGCCGCTGCCGATCGACGCCACCGGCGCGGACAAACTCAAGCAGGTCTGGTCGATGCTCTTCTCGGTCTACCCCGACGTCCACCTCACCGTCGACGATCTGATCGCGGCAGGGGACAAGATCGTCGCCCGCAACACCGTCACCGGTACCCACCAGGGGGAGTTCATGGGCACTGCACCCACCGGCAGATCGGTGACCTACAACGAGATCTTCATCTTTCGCTTCGTCGACGGCCGCGTCGCCGAGACCTGGGGCGTCGTCGATGTCTATGCGCAGATGAGACAGATCGGCGTGCTCAGCCCCTGAGAAAATCGGCGATGGCCCGCGCGGTTTCCTCGGGTTGGTCGAGCATGATCAGCACCTTCGCGTCGTCGACGTAACGTAGTGTGCCGCCGGTCAATTGGACCAGGGCTTCCGCGTGCGCGACGGGCATCACCCGGTTGCGGCTCCACAACACCAGCACGTCACCACTGAAGTCGGCGAGCCGGTTGGTGGCGCGCACCAACTCGGCCTTGTCGAACGTGGTACGCGCATATTTCAGTAGGTCGCGCCGAATTCGGACGTCCGCGATTCCCGGATCTGTCCACGCCTCGACGATGCTCTGGGGGATCGGTTTGGCGGCCATCATGCCGAACAGGAAGAACCGCTTGCGCAGCCATCCGATGCGCAGCTGCCCCATCGCCATCTTGACGGTGCCGGTGGTGCGGGTGCCCACCCAGGTGACCTTGCCGGGGAATCCGGGCGGGAAGTTGGTGAAGGCTTCCGACGGACAGATGACCATGCGGGCGATGCGTTTGTCGCGACCCCTGTCCGTGAGGAAGAGCGGACCACCCCAGTCGGTCACGACGAGTGTGACGTCGGTGAGATCCAGGGCGTCGAGAAAGTCGGCGACGACGTCGACCATGCCCGGCATCGTGAGATCGGCGTCGTGACGCATCGGGATCCGATGACTGCCGATCGGCAGTACCGGCATCAGGTAGCGGAACCCCGTCGGCAGATGGGGCAGCGCAAGAGTCCAGACCGTGTCGTTCATCAAGAGGCCGTGCAGCAGCACGACGGGCGCGCCGCCGGGGTCACCTTCCTCCCGATATTCGATGGCTCCTGCGGCGACGTCGACGGATTTCATGGCGCCCTTCCCGGTAGTAGAACGATGATTCTAGAACGTATGCTCTAGTCTGTCTGCAGGAGGGGCGAATGGCAAGGTCCACCAAAGAGGCGATCCTGACCGCCGCGGTCGAGCTGATGCGGCACAAGGGCTACGCCGAGGTCGGCATGAAGGACATCGCGCAGGCTTCAGGTGCGCCGATCGGCTCGCTGTATCACCACTTCCGTGGCGGCAAGGTCCAGATCGCACGCGAGGCGCTGGTCAGCGCCGGGGCCGCCTACGCGCTGCTCATCCCGTCGATCGTCGGCGCTTACGACGACCTGGGTGAGGCGATCGAGGGCGTGTTCGTCCAGGCCGCCGAGGATATGGCGACGACCGGCTTCGCCAATATGTGCCCGGTCGCCAGTGTTGCCGCCGAGGTCGCGGACACCGTCGAAGTACTTCGCGAAACGACGGCCGCCGTGTTCAGCAGCTGGATCGACGGTGGCGCCGCCTATTTTGCCGCCCGCGGCCTCGTCCAGTCACAGGCCCGCGAGGTGACGCTAGCGCTCATCGCGGCGTTGGAGGGTGCCTTCGTCCTCGCACGGACGCTGCGCGACGCCGAGCCGCTGCTCGCCGCGGGCAGGGTGCTGGCCCCGCAGTATCGAGGTGTGGCGCTGGCCGAACGGGGCTCAGCCGCGCCCGTTGGTCCGCGCTAGGTCGTCCTCGTCGTAGTCGGAGTGTTCGTCGAAGGCCCGGGCGCGCTCTTCGGCCTCGGGACTTCCCGAGAACATGCCGGACGCCACACGCGATGTCGTGCCGTCGTCGACGGCGCGCCTGCGCGGTTCGGTAGGCGCCGCCTCCTCGATGCGCTGGGTCGGCAGCACCTGCCTGTGCTGAACCCAATCGACCATGCCTTCGCGCACGTCACAGCGAAGGTCGAACAGCGCGCCTGCGTTCGGGGCGCTGACCACGATGCGGACCCGGACGACGCCGCCGACCGCGTCGGTCACCTGCAGGACGCCGCGCCGGCCGTCCCACAGCTCGCTGGAGGCGAGCAGCCGGTCGAGCTCGGCGCGCATGTCGTTGAACGGGACGGAGAAGTCGACATCGAACTCGACGCTGCCCATGATCTCGGTGTCGCTGCGGGTCCAGTTCTCGAACGGTTCGGTGGTGAAGTAGGTGGACGGCAGCACGAGCCGTCGCTCGTCCCAGAGGCGCACGACGACGTAGCTCAGGGTGATCTCCTCGACGCGGCCCCACCACTGCCCGTTCTCCAGCTGCACCACGTCGCCGACGCGAATGGCGCCGGAGAACGCGATCTGCATGCCGGCGAACACCGCGCCCAGCGAGGTCTGCGCGGCCAGGCCCGCGACGACCGACAAGACACCCGCCGACGCGAACACCGTGGTGCCGATATCGGAAAACGACGGGAAGGTCATCAGGATCGCGGCTATGCCGAACACGATGACGGCGGCGATGCCGAGCCTGCGCAGCACCGTCACCTGAGTTCGCACACGCCGCCAGCGGCGATCGGCGTCGGAGATCTCCTCCCCGCCGCCGCCGTAGCGGGCGATCATGCGCCGCTCGGCCACGCGAACCAGGCCGGTGAGCAACCAGGTCACCGCGGTGATCATCAGGATCAGCAGCGTGTGGTCCACCCAGCCGCGCCATGAATCGGCGGCATCTGTGGTCCGTCGCACCGCGATCGAAGCGGCGAGAACCATCATCGCCGCGCGTAACGGCAACCGGGTGAGTACTTCGATGTCCCTGATCAAGTCGCTGCGACGGCTGATTCGCGTCAGAACCCAGGTCAGGATCACCCCCGCCAGATAGACGGCGGCTACAGCGCCTGCGGCCCACGCCAAGGTGACGGCCATATTTGTCGCGGTCTCCAGATTCTGCTCGTCGGGCATAAAGTGTGTTCAGCTCCACGGGGTTTGGGGGCAGGTCTTTCGCGACGGTAGCCGCGCTCGCCGTGAACGTCACATCGAGTGACCCGCGTCGCAATTCCCCCGAACGCGCGGATTACCCGATGCGGCAAGCAAAATAAACCGCGTGGCGATTTTCACGGCTCCTGACGGCACGGTCTGGTCGATCAACCGGCGGTGGTGGCCGTTCCCCGGCGACGCGCTCGACCTCACCTTCGGCTTGTTCGAGGTGATGATCGGCATTCTGTTCGCGGTGTTGTGGCCGTTCTGGTTGTTGGCGAAGTTCTGCGGGGTGCGGTGGGTGATCACCGTCGAAAGAAACGGTCACCAGGTGGGCCGGGAACAGGTCCGGGGCTGGAACAGCTCACAGCGGCGGGTCAACGAGATCGCCCAGGAGGTCGTGGCCGGCGGCCGCTCCGGGCATTTCACCGTCTAACCAGGACGGGGCGTGTCGGGACCCTGAGGTGTCCCATGTCGGCGTTAAGCTCTTCGAACAGGTGTTCACAGACCAAGGAGCTGGCCCGTGCGGGTGATGGGTGTCGACCCGGGGTTGACGCGCTGCGGGCTGTCCGTCATCGAGGGTGGCACCGGGCGGCAGGTCATCGCGCTCGACGTCGACGTCGTCCGCACCCCGTCCGATGAGCCGCTGCACCGTCGGTTGCTGACCATCAGCGACGCCGTCGAGTACTGGATGGACACCCACCGCCCCGACGTCATCGCGATCGAGCGGGTGTTCGCCAACCAGAACGCGAACACCGCGATGGGCACCGCGCAGGCCGGCGGTGTCATCGCGCTCGCCGCCGCCAAGCGCGACATCGACGTCCATTTCCACACGCCCAGCGAGGTGAAGGCCGCCGTCACCGGCAACGGTCGGGCCGATAAGGCCCAGGTCACCGCGATGGTGACGAGAATCCTTGCGCTGCAGACAAAGCCGACGCCCGCCGACGCCGCCGACGCGCTCGCGCTGGCGATCTGTCACTGCTGGCGCGCCCCGATGATCGCCCGCATGGCGGCGGCCGAGGCCTTGGCCGCCGAGCAACAACGCAAGTACAAGGCCACGATCAAGGCGAAAGCGAAGGCGGCACGATGATCGCATCCGTCCGCGGCGAGGTCCTCGACATCGCCCTCGACCACGTCGTCATCGAGGCCGCAGGCGTCGGTTACAAGGTGATGGCCACCCCGGCCACCCTGGCGGCACTGCACCGCGGCGACGAGGCCCGGCTGATCACGGCGATGATCGTGCGCGAGGATTCGATGACGCTGTACGGCTTTTCGGACGCCGACGCCCGCAACCTCTTCCTCACGCTGCTCGCGGTGTCGGGCATCGGACCGAGCATCGCCCTCGGCGCCCTTGCGATGTATGACGGGCCGACGCTGCGCCGTGCGATCGCCGACGGCGACATCACCGCGTTGACCCGGATTCCCAAGGTCGGAAAGAAGACCGCCGAGCTGATGGCGTTGAGCCTGCGCGACAAGATGGGCGCCGTCGCGCCCGCCGGTGTCGCCGCGCTGAACGGGCACTCCGTACGCGGCCCCGTCGTGGAAGCGCTTGTCGGCCTTGGCTTTGCGCTCAAGCAGGCCGAAGAGGCCACCGACAAGGTGCTTGCCAACGAACCCGAGGCCAACACCACAAGTGCGCTGCGCTCGGCGCTGTCGATGTTGGGTAAGAAGTGACCGGCAGATTCGAGGACGCGGAATCCGAAGACACCGCCGAGAGGGAGGTTTCTGCCGCGCTGACCGTCGGCGAGGGTGACATCGACGCCAGCCTTCGGCCGCGGTCACTGGGGGAGTTCATCGGTCAACCCCGTGTTCGCGAGCAGCTGCAGTTGGTTCTCGAAGGGGCCAAGAACCGCGGCGGCACACCGGATCACATCCTGCTGTCCGGCCCGCCGGGCCTCGGCAAGACATCCCTGGCGATGATCATCGCGGCCGAGCTGGGCACCTCGCTTCGGGTCACGTCGGGCCCGGCACTGGAGCGGGCCGGTGATCTGGCGGCCATGCTGTCGAACCTCGTCGAGCATGACGTGCTCTTCATCGACGAGATCCACCGCATCGCCAGGCCCGCCGAGGAGATGCTCTACCTCGCGATGGAGGATTTCCGCGTCGACGTCGTCGTCGGAAAGGGTCCGGGTGCCACGTCCATCCCGCTGGAGGTCGCGCCGTTCACGCTCGTCGGCGCCACCACGCGTTCGGGGGCGCTGACGGGCCCGTTGCGCGACAGGTTCGGTTTCACCGCCCACATGGACTTCTATGAACCGGCAGAGCTGGAGAGGGTGCTGATCCGCTCGGCGGGGATCCTCGGCATCGAGCTCCGCGATGACGCCGGAGCTGAAGTCGCCCGGCGCTCACGGGGTACGCCCCGCATCGCCAACCGGTTGTTGCGGCGGGTCCGCGACTTCGCCGAGGTGCGTGCCGACGGCGTGATCACCCGCGATATCGCCAAGTCCGCACTGGCCGTGTACGACGTTGACGAGCTCGGGCTGGACCGCCTCGACCGCGCCGTACTGTCGGCGCTCACCCGCAGTTTCGGCGGCGGTCCCGTCGGGGTTTCGACGCTGGCGGTCGCGGTCGGCGAGGAAGCCACCACGGTCGAAGAGGTGTGCGAGCCGTTCCTGGTGCGCGCCGGCATGATCGCACGCACGCCGCGCGGACGCGTCGCCACCGCCCAGGCCTGGACCCACCTCGGAATGACGCCGCCCGCCGGAGCCGCTGGATTCGGGCAGGCCGGTCTGTTCGAATAGGTCGAGTCGAAAGCGCAGGTGCCTGAATGATTTACGCAGGGTTGAGTTTCGCGGGTCTCGCTGCGCTGCTGCATGTCTACATCTGGGTGATGGAATCGCTGACGTGGACGTCGGCCCGGACCAGGGCGACGTTCGGGATCAGCGAAGAGGAGGCCCTGGCCACCAAGGAACTCGCGTTCAATCAGGGCTTCTACAACTTGTTCCTTGCGGTCGTGACCTTAGTTGGCATCGTCATTGCCGGGCTCGCGAACCTCGGCACCGGGCTCGCGCTCATCTTCGCCGGCACCGGCTCCATGCTCGCCGCGGCGCTGGTGCTGCTCGTGTCCTCGCCCGACAAGGCGCGCGCGGCGATCACCCAGGGGATCCTGCCGTTGATCGCGGTCGTGCTGCTGGGAGTGGGTCTGGCGATATAGCGTCGCGGTGTGATGCGCTCCGTAGTCGTATTGTTGGCTCTGCTGCTCGTCGCCGGGTGTGCGAAGAGTTCGGCCGATCCGATCGGGGCGCCGTCCGGTCTGTTCGATGTTGGTCAGGGCCGTCAGCTGTATCTCGAATGCCAGGGCGAGGGTGCTCCTGCGGTGTTCGTCATTCCCGGTAAGGGCAGCTATGCCGAGGCCTGGAACTATATTGTGCCGCCTGACGACCCGATCCGAGCGTCGCCGTACGACATCATCACCGAGGCCCAGCTGGAGCCCAGCCCGGACGCAGTACAGCCCACGGTGGCCAGAACGACACGGATATGCGTCTATGACCGGCCGAATACCCGGCCCGACGGCGAGGACATGTCCACCCCTGGGCCGCAACCGCACGGCCTGCAACAGGACGTCGACGACGTCGTCGCACTGATCAACGCCGCTCAGTTACCGACACCGCTGGTGTTCGTTGCCCACTCCTACGGCGGGCTGGTGCTCGACCTGTTGGCGCGTACGCATCCGGAGTTGGTCGCGGGCATGGTGATGGTCGACGGAGTTTCGGAATTCCTGATGTCACTGGGCAACCCGGCGCAAAATGCGGCGTTTCAGTCCGACAGCGCGACGCCACCCGCACCCGGAGACGAAGCGGTCATGATGGACGACGCATTCTCCCGCATCAGCCATGCGCCGCCACTGCCTCGGGTTCCGTCGATCGTGCTGAGCTCCGCAAAGTTCGCCTCGCCGGAGACGCTCAAGCCGGACAACTACACGCAAGCGCAGATCCACCAGGCGAACAGCATGCTCGCAGCCGCTATGGGAACCACCAACATCGTTGTGCCCGGTGCCGGCCACAACGTCATGCTCTATGAGCCGAAGTTCGTGGCCGACACCATCATCGGCATCGTCGACCAGGTCCGCCGGGGCGGCTAGCCCTCGTTCTACAGCAGACCGAGCAGTTGCAGGTCGGTGATGTACTTGACGATGATCTCCGCGTTGACATGCGGGATGTCTTTATCCGGGCCGACTTTCGCCTCCTGCACTGCAGTGCGGAAGTGCTCGGTCGAGGCGAACGAACCGCGAAGCGGCTTGGCGGGTTGCGCGTAGCTGTGCAGCAAGGGCAGCAGCGAAGCCTGACGCTGCCGGTCGGGCAGGGACCGCATGCTCATCTCGAACCGCTGCAGCCATTCGCCGTAGTTCGCGACCCGGTCGACCGGATAACCGGCGTCGACCAGCCAGTCGACATACTCGTCGAGTCCGATCCCGTCGTCGTACGGGTTCATCACGTGATAGGTCTCGAAACCGTGGGCCTGATGTGCACCCAGGGTGGAGATCGCGTCTGCGATGAAATCGACTGGCAGGCCGTCATAGTGGGCCCGCTGCCGATTGCCTGCGGCATCCAGCTCGTAGAACGACCCGGGTGCGATTCCGGTGGCCACCAGGCTCAGCAGGAGCCGGGTGAACATGTCAGGCACGTTGAGCTGGCCGGCGTATCGGGGCTCCGCCAAGATCATGTCGCAGCGGAACACCGCTACCGGCAGACCGCTCAGATCGTGGGCCTCGCGCAATAACACTTCGCCGGCCCACTTGCTGTTGCCGTAGCCGTTGGCGTAGTTGTCGTTGACCGCGCGGGTCGCGCTTACGACGCGTATGTCGGCATCCTCGGTGAATCTCGACGGGTCGATCTGATCGCCGACACCGACAGTCGATGTGTAGACGTACGGCTTGATCTTGGTCGTCAACGCGATGCGGATCAGCTCCGCCGTGCCAACGACGTTGGGGCCGAACAACTGCTCGTACGGCAGGACGTGGTTGACCAGTGCGGCGGGGTCGATGATCAGATCAACCGTGTCGGCCAGTCGTTGCCAGGTGGCCTGATCCAGGCCGAGGTCGACATCGCCCTTGTCTCCGGCGAGCACCTCCAGGTGGTCGGCGGCCAGGTGCCGGTAGTGGTTGAGCAGGTCGGCATCGCCGGTGTCGAAGGTATCGTCCAACCGCTGCCGGGCCGCGGCGTCGTCCTTGGCGCGCACCAGGCAGATCACCTTGCCGTCGACGAGGTGCATCCGCTCGAGCCATTCCAGGGCCAGGTAGCGGCCGAGGAATCCGGTCACGCCGGTCAGCAGAACGGTGCGCACCTCCTGGCTCGGCCCGGGCAGCGACCCGGCAGCAGAGAGCGTCTGTGCATCGAGGAACTTGTCCAGCGTCAGATCGCCGGCATGGACCTCGGTGGCTCCCTGGCCATGCACGGCTGCGAACGTTGGCCGTTTGCTGCCCGCCCGCTCGGTGTCGATGTATTCCGCGAGTGCCGCAAGGTCGTTGGCGGGGCTGACGATCACCCCGACAGGCACGTCGGTGTCGAAGATATCGCGTAGCAAGTTGGCGAATGTCAACGCCGACAACGAGTCTCCGCCCAGGTCGGTGAACTGTGCATCGGCGGGCACCTCGGAGGCCGCCGCACCCAGCAGCGCCGCTGCGGCGCGGCGGACGGTCTCGGTGACCGGACGCTGGCCGGCATTCTGGCGAAGCTCGCGCAATTCGGTCGCCTGGCCTTCCGCCAGGTCCGTGTACAGCTGCTCCAGCCGAGGGGCATAGAGCTCCTTGAGTTTCGGCCGGGCCAACTTGCGGATACCAGTCAGCAGACCATTCTCCAATGTGAACGGCGTCGGCTCGATGATGAAGTCGCGCGGGATCTCAAAGGCCTGCAGGCCTGCCGCTTTCGCGACATCCTGCAATGAGTCGCCGATCGCGCGATGCAGCTGTTCGGTGTCACCCTGCGCGGCCGCTTCGGATACCGGCACAACCACCGCCAGCAGATATGACCGTGCACTGTTGCCGTGGATGTAGATCTGACGAACGAGCGGACTGTTCTGGAACACCGCTTCCAGCTTTGAGGCCGTGACGAATTCGCCCTGCGAAAGCTTCAGCACAAAGTTGCGGCGATCGACATACTGCAGGCGCTCCGGCTCGAGCTCGACCACGATATCGCCGGTTCGGTAGAAGCCATCGGCGTCGAAAACCTCGGCGGTCACCTCGGGCCGCTTGTAGTAGCCGGGGAACATGTTCGTCGTCTTGAGAAGCAGCTCACCACGAGGATGTGGGCGGTCGGTGCTGAAGTAGCCCAACTCGGGAACGTCGACGAGCTTGTATTCGATCACCGGTGGCCGGCGCACCTGCCCGTCGGCCATCACGCCGCCGGCTTCGGTCGATCCGTAGCCGTCGACCAAGTGCATGTCGAGGAACGTCTCGACCCATTGCGTCAGTTCCGGCGAGGTCGGGGCAGAGCCGGTCACCACGGTGATGTATCGGTCACCGAGCAGCTGCGCGCGCACATCGGCGACGAATTCGGCTTCGGTGGCGCCGTCGGCGCCATCCGGCAACAGCCGGTCTAGCTGGCTGTGGACTTCCGCCGACAGCATTTCCCAAACGCGCGGTACGAAATTCAGCTGGGTGGGCCGAACCAGCGCCAGGTCCTCCAGGAAGGTCGACAGGTCGCTCTTGGCGGCGAAGTAGGCCGTCCCGCCGTGTGCGAGGGTGCCATAGAGACTGGCGCGCCCCATCACGTGGCTCATCGGCATGAAGTTCAGGGTTATGAACGGGTCGTTGCTGTCTGCCCAGCCCCACGCGGCCGGGCGCCACATCTTGGCTGCCAAGCTCTGGGTATAGATCGCACCCTTCGGCGCACCTGTGCTGCCGGATGTGTAGATCAGCAGGGCCAAGTCATCTGAGTCACGTTGGGCAGCAGGACTTGCGGGCAACGCCTTCCCGCGCTCCAACACGTCCTGCAACGTCTCCACCACGACCGTGCTGCCCGCCTCTGTGAGCCGTACTCGCGCTGCGTCGTAGGCCTCGCGGTGCTCGTCGATTTCGGGGCTGAAGTCGAACACGATCAGCCGGCTAGGCGTGTGGCCGGTGAGCACCAGTTCGACGGCTTGGTCGATGTAGTCGATGCTGGACGCGAAGACCACCGGTTCGGTCTCGGTGAGGATCGGCTGCAGCTGAGTGGTCGGCGCGCTGGTCTGAAGTGGTACGGACACTGCGCCGAGGGTGACAGTCGTCAGGTCGATGACCGTGTAGTCGACACTGGTGAAGCCGAGGACGGAGATGCGGTCGCCGGGAAGCACATCGGACAGGGCACTCGTGAGCGCCTCTACGCGGTTCCACAGATCGCCGTAGCTGATGGTCTCGAAGTGGGGGAGAACCTTCGCCGTCGTGCGGCCGCTCTGAGGGTCGGTGACGAACTCGACGGCGCGTTGTCCGACCGCCGGACGATCGGAGTAGCCCTCCATCACGGTTCGCGCGGCGTCTGCCAATGGCAGCCCGGGTTGTTCGATCGCCGCGCTGATGGCCGGGTCTGGCTTGGCCGCGGCGAATTGTGGGTCGTTGGCGTAAAGATCTGAGATGCGACGTGCTAGGCGCGCTTCACGGGTGTCAGTGGACATGGCGCAATCCTTCGATAACACAGTGGATTTGAACCTGGGCGCTTCATTGGGCCCAACTACTAGAAATATCGTTAGCGTTGCTAAAGCTATTCCGCTAAGTCGCTGGCAATCCGCTGTGAAGACGACAGATGACCAGGTCAGGCGGAGGCTCGGTGGCCACCATCACAGCCGCGACGCGCCGACGGGCCCACGCGACGGATTACGCCTTTTACCCTTCGGGTACGCCCCCGTCCATGACTGATACGCGAGTTCGGACCAGGGGCGGTCGCCTTCAGATGCAGCGCAGCCGCGGCGCGCTGAGCGGTTTTCTGTTGATCCTTCTCGGCGCCTGGGGCGCAATCGGCCCGCTCGTCGGGCCGGCCTTCGATTTCGCCTTCGGCCCGGACAGGATGTGGGCGTGGAGCGAAGCGCGCGGGTGGCTTCAGGTGTTACCTGGTGTGGTCGCCGTCGTCGGCGGGGTTCTTCTGCTGATCTCTCGCAACCGCGCCACGGCGATGCTCGGCGGGTGGCTGGGCGTCCTCGCCGGTGCGTGGTTCGTCGTCGGCCGCGCATCAGCGGGGCTGTTGGACATCGGCGATGTGGGCGCACCTGTGGCGGTGACGGAGACCAAGACTTTGGTACTGGAGTTGGCCTACTTCTACGGACTCGGCGCGCTGATCGTGTTCCTGGGTGCGGCGGCGCTGGGTCGCATCTCGGTTCGCAGCGTGCGTGATGTCGAATACGTAGACAGCCCGGTGGTCGCCGCGGAGTCGCAGCCGGCATTCTCGGACACCGACGAGGTCACCCAGATTCAACCGACGGAGGCCACGACGGGGCGGCATCGTGCCTGGCGTGACACATTCAGCCGGCGGCGCACGCCCGCCCACTGAGTCGCATTTGATCCATCGTGGGAGCCTGCTGACCCGGCGGCGGGAGCTGTGGCGCTCACGCTGGCTGTCACGGTTGGCCGGTGACTCGGTAACTGCCTTTGTGACTGACGATTCGGCGCCGGATGCGTGATTTGCTCCTCGATCACGTCAGACCCACGCCTCACGGCGGATGATCGGTACTGCGGGCATGAAGACAGTGGAGTCGTCCCGATCAATCGACGAGGAGGCCGACGTGTCCACCGCTAGTACCCGCCAAGCCACAACTGCGGCCATCTGCGCGGCGTTGGGTGTGCCGCAGAAGGATTGGCCCTTGTTCTATCGCTGGGCTGCCGCCGGACCGCTGACTTCGAAGGCACTCGACGCGCTGTATCACCATGTCGACGTGATGATCGCCGAGAGGTGCTGTAAGCCCGCCGACGATCTCATGACCACGCTGATCGCGCTCGAGGTCGACGGCACCGAACTCACCGTCGACGATATCCGCAGCTTCGTCGCCACCTTGGTGACCGGCGCCGACTAGCTTCGCGAGTCCTTCGGATCGAGTTCGTCGAGAAGGCGCTGCATCGTGCGCGTCATCTGCGTGAAGTTCCTGGGTCCCACGAGCACTGCCCACCGCGCCTCGATCTCGATGACCCGACGGCCGGCATCGGCCATGAGCGACTGTCCCCGCTTCGTCAGGTCGATCAGCTTGGCGCGACCGTCGGCGGGGTCCGGCCGACGGGTCAAATAACCCAAGCCGACAAGGTCGTTGACCAATTCCGAGGCAGCAGCCAGGCTCAGCTGCGCGCGGTCGGCGAGTTCGGTGAGCCGAATGCCTCCCATCCGGATATTGCCGAATATCTGGAAGTGGGTCTCACGCAGATCGCCGTATCCCGCATCCGCACGCGGTTCAGCGAGGTCGTCACGAAACTCCCGCAACAACCTGACCAAAAGCTGCCCGATCGCGAGGCGGTCGGGCGCCGGATCTCTTGACGCGGCCATCGCCGATGAGGATACTACGGATACCGAAGTTTCGGGTTCCGAAGTAATTGGAGATGTCATGGCTACCGAGTTCATCGCCACCGACCTTGGTGGGTTGCACGTCGAGCGAATGGGGGCCGGCTCGCCGGTCGTGTTGTGGCACAGCCTGTTTCTGGACTCTCGATCCTGGTGTGGCCTCCAGGACGAATTGGCCCGCAACCACTCCGTGTTCGTCATCGACGGACCGTGTCACGGCCGCAGCGAGCCGGTGAATCGCGATTTCACGTTTGGTGAATGTGTGTCGGCCGCCGAGCAGGTGCTGGACGCCCTTGGTCTGGACGAGCCCCCGGACTGGGTGGGGAACGCCTGGGGAGGTCACATCGGGATTCAGCTGGCGCTCCGCCGGCCGAGCCGGATCCGGACGTTGACCACCATCGGCACACCGGCGCACGCGCTTCGTTCGGTCGAGCGCTGGACCAAGGCATGGCCGCTCGTGCAGCTCTACCAATTCGCCGGGTCGAACCCGCTTCTGCTGAAGCCACTGTCCGACGCGCTCGTCGGGCGTGAATCAGCTGACCTTGCACCCGATCTCGCGAACACGGTGATGAGCGGGTTCACCGGCGCGCAGAGAAATGCGATGTTCCACGCAATGCGATCGATGATGCTCAACCGGCCCGATATGACCGCCGACATGGCAAAAATCGCTGTGCCGACATTGATCGTCGCGGGTCGTGAGGACTGCACGGGATGGCGACCCGCCGACGCGCAGGTCGTCGCCGACACCATGGCCGACGCGACGGTGCTCGCCGCCGCGGGCTCCGGTCATTCGTCGCCTCTGCTGATCGACCGCGAACGAGTGCTGAAGTCCATCACCGACTTCTGGGCGCGAACAGACCACAACCACGCCGCGAAATAGGGGCGGGAACCAGCTAGCCGGTGAAGGCCATCACGTGCTTGATGCGCGTGTAGTCCTCGAGGCCGTACATCGACAGATCCTTACCGTGGCCCGAGGACTTGTATCCGCCGTGGGGCATCTCGGCGACCAGCGGGATGTGGGTGTTGATCCACACACAGCCGAAGTCCAGCGCCGCTGAGACGCGCAGTGCCCGCGACACATCCTTGGTCCACACCGAGGACGCCAGGCCGTATTCGGTGCCGTTGGCCCATGCGATCGCCTCGTCCTCGTCGGAGAACGCCTGCACCGTGATCACGGGGCCGAAGATCTCCTGCTGCACAAGGCGGTCGTCCTGGCGAAGCCCACCTACGACCGTCGGCGCCACGTAGAAACCCTTGTCGCCCTGGCGTTCTCCGCCCGCGGCCACCTTGGCGTGCGACGGCACATCGGTGAAGAACGACAGCACGCGCTCCATCTGGTTGACGTTGTTGACCGGTGGCACCCACGCGTCCTCGTCGTCCGCGGCCTTACCGAACGTCGTGGTCGCCCCGCGCGCCTGCTCGGCGAGCGCATCGGTCAGATCCGAGGCGACCTTGGCCGTGGCCAGCACCCGGGTTGCCGCGGTGCAGTCCTGGCCCGCGTTGAAATATCCCGCCGTCGCGATTCCCTCAGCGGCGCCGGCGATGTCGCTGTCGTCGAACACGATGACCGGCGCCTTGCCGCCCAACTCCAGGTGAGTGCGCTTGAGGTGACCGCCTGCGCTCACGGCCACCGCGCGACCCGCGGCCACCGAACCCGTGATCGACACCATCTCCGGTGTCGGATGCGCGACCACCGCTGCGCCGGTGTCACGGTCCCCACACACGACGTTCAGCACACCGGGCGGGAAGTGTTTGGCCGCCATCTCGGCGAGCATGACAGTCGTGACCGGGGTGGTGTCGCTCGGCTTGATCACCACGGTGTTGCCCGCCGCGATCGCGGGACAGAATTTCCAGATCGCCATCATCATCGGGTAGTTCCACGGCGACACCTGGCCGATGACCCCGACCGGCTCACGGCGAATCCACGAGGTGTGGTTCTCCATGTACTCGCCGGCGGACTTACCCTCCAATACCCTTGCCGCACCTGCGAAGAAGCGGATCTGGTCGAGCATCGGCGGAATCTCTTCCGCCGCGGTGACGTGGTTCGGCTTACCCGTATTGCGTCCCTCGGCCTCGACGAGCGCCTGCGCGTTCTTCTCCACCTCGTCGGCGAAGTCCAGCAGCGCCTTCTGACGGTTCGACGGCGTCGTGCGCTTCCAGTCCTTGAACGCCTTCGACGCCGCGCCGTACGCGTTGTCGATGTCTTGTTCATTGGAGATCGGCGCGGTGGCGTACTCCTCGCCGGTGCTGGGATCGACCAACGGCATCGTGGCCCCGCTCACGGAGTCGACGAGCTCGCCGCCGATGAAATTCTGAACTCGAGTTTTGCCGGCCATGTTGTACCACTTCCTCTTCGGTTACAGGTCTTTGAGGACAAGAGCAAGGACGTCGAGACCTTCGACCAGAAGGTCGTCGCTGATTGCCAACGGCGGAAGGAAACGCAGCACGTTGCCAAACGTGCCGCAGGACAACACGATCACGCCCGCGGCGTGACAACCCGCGCACAGCGCTTTGGTCAGATCCGCATCGGGCTCGGTCGTGCCGGCCTTGACCAACTCCATCGCGATCATCGCGCCGCGGCCACGCACGTCGCCGATCCGGTCGTCTTCGGCCTGCAACCGGCCGAGCCGGTCCTTCATCAGCGTCTCGATCTGGCGCGCCCGCTCGACGAGCCCGTCGGCCTCGATGGTCTCGATGGTCGCCAGCGCCGCAGCACACGCGACCGGATTGCCGCCGTAGGTGCCGCCGAGCCCGCTCACGTGCGGCGAGTCCATGATCTCGGCGCGGCCGGTGACTCCGGACAACGGCATACCGTCGGCGATGCCCTTGGCGGTGACGATGAGATCCGGTTCGATGCCTTCGTGTTCGCACGCGAACATCGCGCCGGTGCGCGCGAACCCGGTCTGCACCTCGTCGGCGATGAACACGACATTGTTGTCCCGGCACCAGTTCAGCAGCGTGGGCAGGAAGCCGTCGGCCGGGACGATGAAGCCACCCTCACCCTGGATGGGTTCGATGATCACCGCGGCGAGGTTGTCGGCGCCGACCTGCTTGTCCATCACGGTGATCGCGCGCCTGGCGGCTAGCTCGCCGTCGGTGGCCATCTCCTTGCCGAACTCCGCGTCGCGGAACGGGTAGGACAGCGGGGCACGGTAGATCTCGGGCGCGAACGGGCCGAAGCCGTGTTTGTAGGGCATCGACTTCGCGGTCAGCGCCATCGTGAGGTTTGTGCGCCCGTGATACGCGTGATCGAAGGACACGACGGCCGATTTGCGCGTGTACGTCCTGGCGATCTTGATCGCGTTCTCCACCGCTTCCGAGCCGGAGTTGAACAGCGCAGATCGCTTCTCGCCGGTGCCGGGCGTGAGCCGGTTGAGCTGCTCGGCGACCGCGACATATCCCTCGTATGGCGTGATCATGAAACATGTGTGCGTGAACCGCGCCACCTGATCAGTGACGGCGGCGACGACCGCGGGCGACGAGTTTCCGATGGTGGTCACCGCGATGCCCGAACCCAGATCGATCAGCCGATTGCCGTCGACGTCCTCGACGATCCCGCCGAATGCCCGGGACGCGTACACGGGCATCGTGGTGCCCACCCCGCGGGATACGGCGGCGGTCTTCCTGTCGATCAGTGCCTGAGACAGCGGGCCGGGTATCGGGGTGGCGAGGTAGCGGCTCTGCTCGAGGGTGCTCAATTACGCCTCCTGACGACCTGGGTTCGACGCCCGACGCGCCGCGGTTCGAGCCTAGTCGGCGGCGCACCGATCCTGTCGAAAACCCCGGCACCTTCTAGCGGAATCGTCGGTTGCCGCGCAATGACGCGACGGATTTCGTCGCGGTTGCTCAATCTCGGTCGTGATGGCACACGGCTTCGAGCATCACTCCCCATGGATCGAGCCAGAACGTCGCGAAATACGGCTGCGGATACTGCGGAAACTTCTGCGGTCGATGCAGGACCTCCCCGCCGAACTGCGGTATCAGCTCGGTGACGAGCCCGTGCACCTCGTTCACCAGCGATCGGGTTCGCACCCTGAAGGCCAGATGCTGGAGCCCCGTCTTGTGCCGCGAGTACTGCGACGCCTCGGCCGACGGATAGAAGAAGAGATATGTGCCCGGCTTGCCGCCCGCCGGTAGATACGCGAACTCGTCCTCGGCCGTGAAGAACTCGTCGAATCCCAGCAGGGGCATGACCGCGTCGTAATAGCTCTTGGCCGCCTTCAGGTCGTCAACGTTGATGCCGAGGTGGCCGAGCACTCATCGAAGCTAGCACTGGGCCGCAGCGACGGGGGCGCTCATTCGCCCGCGGCAACAATGGCACACTGGTCACTGACGAAGCGCCTGACCTGCCGGTCTGCGCTGTGACAACGAGACCGATACGAAAGACGGCTGCTGACATGGATTTGGTCATCTTCCTGCCCCTCATCATCATCATGGGCCTATTCATGTTCTTCGCATCGCGCCGCCAGAAGAAGGCGATGCAGGCCACCATCGATCTGCACGAGTCACTGGAGATCGGCGATCGCATCCACACGACGTCGGGCATGGAAGCCACGATCACCAGCGTGGGCGACGACACCGTCGAACTGGAGATCGCACCGGGCGTGATCACCACGTGGATGAAGCTGGCCGTGCGCGACAAGATCGGGCCGGATGTCGATGAGGACGACGATTTCGAGGACATCGACGACGAAGAGTCGGCCGTCAGCGAAATCACAGAAAGCCCGAACAAGAAGGACTGAGGGCTGAGGACTCAGCCTTTACACGTACCCTTTGCGGTGCTGACGAACTGATCTCGAGGAGACCTTAGAAACGTGGCATCGTCTTCGACGCCGGTGCACCCCGCCCGCTACCTTGCGATTTTCCTGGTACTGCTGGTCGGCGCATACCTTTTGGTGTTCCTGACAGGGGACAAGAAGGCCGAGCCCAAACTCGGCATCGACCTGCAGGGCGGCACCCGCGTAACACTCACCGCTCGCACCCCCGACGGTTCGCGTCCGACTCGCGATGCGCTCAACCAGGCGCAATCGATCATCAGTGACCGCGTCAACGGTCTCGGCGTGTCGGGGTCCGAAGTCATCATCGACGGCGACAACCTCGTCATCACCGTGCCCGGCAATGACAGCAGCGAGGCGCGCAACCTGGGGCAGACGGCACGGCTGTACATCAGGCCGGTCATCCATGCGATGCCCGCCGCTGGACAGGGACAGCCCCCCGGCGAAGGACCGCAGGGCGCGCCGCCGGGTGCACCCCCCGGTGCTCCTCCGGGCGGGACTCCCGGCATGCCTGGAGTCCCGGGGATGCCTCCGCCGGGAGGCGGCGCACAGCCGGCGGCTCCGCCGGGAGCAGCTCCGCCACCACAGTCGCCTGCTCCGCAGCCGCGTCCCTATCCCGAGCCGCCGGCCCAGCCCGCGACGACTCCGGCGCCCACTCCCGCGTCGCCCAAGCCGGCACCGGCACCGGCACCCGCGCCGTCGCCGGGCCAGCAGCAGACACCGGCACCGCCGCCGTCGCCGGGCCAGCAGCCCGCACCGCCGCCTCCCGGAGAGGCCCCGCTCGCGCAGCGCATCGCCGACGAGAAGGAACTGCGGCAGAGCGCGGATCAGCAGATCCAGATCCTTGCGCTGCAATTCCAGGCCACCCGCTGTGGCGAGGAAGACGTGCTGGCCGGCAACGACGACCCCAACCTGCCGTTGGTCACCTGCGGCAGGGACGGCAACGTCTACCTGCTGGACAAGTCGATCATCAACGGCGAGCAGATCGAGAACGCCAGTTCGGGTCTCGATCAGCAGCAGGGCCAGTACATCGTCGACCTTCAGTTCAAGAGCGACGCCACCAAGATCTGGGCGGACTTCACCGCCGCCAACGTCGGAACCCAGACCGCGTTCGTCCTGGATTCCGAGGTGGTCAGCGCACCCGAGGTGCGAGAACCCATTCCGGGCGGACGCACGCAGATCAGCGGATCATTCACCGAGACGACTGCGCGCGAACTGGCAAACGTATTGAAATACGGCTCGCTACCGCTGTCCTTCGAATCGTCGGAGGCTGAAACCGTCTCGGCGACACTGGGTTTGACGTCGCTGCGGGCGGGTTTGATCGCCGGCGCGGTCGGGCTGGGCCTCGTGCTGCTCTATTCACTGCTCTACTACCGGATTCTGGGCGTGCTGATCGCACTGTCGCTGGTGGCTTCCGGCGCAATGGTCTACGCGATTCTGGTGCTCCTTGGCAGATATATCGGTTACACGCTGGACCTCGCCGGCATCGCGGGTCTGATCATCGGTATAGGTATGACCGCCGACTCGTTCGTGGTGTTCTTCGAGCGCATCAAGGATGAGATTCGCGACGGTCGTTCGTTCCGCTCGGCTGTGCCCCGCGGCTGGGGCCGTGCCCGGAAGACGATTCTGTCCGGCAACGCGGTCACCTTCCTGGCCGCGGCGGTTCTCTACGTGCTCGCCGTCGGCCAGGTGAAGGGCTTCGCGTTCACGCTGGGTCTGACGACGATCCTCGACGTGGTGGTGGTGTTCCTGGTGACCTGGCCGGTCGTGTACATCGCGTCGAAGTCGCCGACGATGGCCAAGCCCAGGCTCAACGGTCTGGGCGCGGTGCAGCAGATCGCGCGCGAACGGCGAGCGGCCGCACACGGGACGGGACGGGGATAGCGGAATGGCCGCCAAAGACAACGAGCTAGACGACCTCACGACGGGCGCCGTCGAGGCACCGGACCTCGAAAGCGCCGAAAGCGCCACCGCGCCGCGACATGGCTTCTTCACCCGCCTCTACACCGGAACCGGCGCATTCGAGGTCATCGGCAAGCGCAAGCTCTGGTTCACGATCAGCGGCCTGATCGTCGCCGTCGCGGTCGGGAGCATCCTGATTCGCGGCTTCACGTTCGGCATCGACTTCGAGGGCGGCACCAAGGTGTCCATGCCGGCCCAGACCGGGTCCGGCATCGTCACCACCCAGCAGGTCGAAGACGTGTTCAGCAAGGCGCTGGGCAAGGCACCCGAAGCGGTGGTGCTCGTCGGCAGCGGCGACTCGGCGACGGTGCAGATTCGCTCGGAGACCCTGAACAACGACGAAATCGAAAAGCTGCGCACGGCGCTCTTCGACGCGTTCCAGCCGCGAGGTCCCGACGGCAAGCCCAACAAGAACGCGATCAGCGACTCGGCGGTGTCGGAGACCTGGGGCGGGCAGATCACCGACAAGGCACTCATCGCCCTTGTCGTGTTCCTGGCACTCGCCGCGATCTACATCACCATCCGATACGAGCGCTACATGGCACTCGCCGCGCTGGCCACCCTGGTGTTCGACCTCGTCGTCACCGCCGGTGTGTATTCCATCGTCGGCTTCGAGGTCACACCTGCGACGGTGATCGGTCTGCTGACCATCCTCGGCTTCTCGCTGTACGACACGGTGATCGTGTTCGACAAGGTCGAGGAGAACACCCACGGCTTCGAGCACACCACCCGCCGAACGTTCGCCGAGCACGCCAACCTGGCGGTCAATCAGACGTTCATGCGGTCGATCAACACGAGCCTGATCTCGGTGTTGCCGATCCTCGCCCTGATGGTGATCGCGGTCTGGCTGTTGGGCGTGGGCACGCTGATGGACCTGGCGCTCGTGCAGCTGGTCGGTGTGATCGTCGGCACGTACTCGTCGATCTACTTCGCCACACCGCTTCTGGTGACTCTGCGGGAGCGCACCACGCTCGTGCGCAACCACACCCGTCGGGTGTTGAACCGCCGCAAGGGAAGTGCCGCAAGGACATTGGAGGCCGACGATGATGTGTCGGCACCCGAGGCGGCGACGCCGGCGGCGGTCGCGAGCACCATCTCGGCGCCCGAGAAGCCGGCACCGGGCGCACGGCCTGTCGGCCGCACCGGTCGACCGTCGGGTAAGCGCAACACCCGGCGGCGGTAGGCCAGATGATCAAGGCCTGGAGCCGGCGTGGAGGTGTTCTGGCGGCCACGCTGATCGTCGCGGCCGCGGGAGTGTCCTCCTGTTCGCGCGGTCCCGCCGACAGCATCGACTTCGCCATGGACGGCATGCTGACGACGTACAACACGAACACCGTCGCCGGCGCCGCATCCGGTGGCCCGCAGGCGTTCGCGCGCGTGCTCACCGGCTTCAACTATCACGGCCCCGACGGCCAGGTCGTCGGCGATCACGACTTCGGCAAGATCTCCGTCGTCGGTCGGGCGCCTCTGATACTCGACTACGAGATCAACTCCGAGGCGGTGTACTCGGACGGCAAGCCGATCACGTGTGACGACATGGTGCTGGCCTGGGCGTCACAGTCCGGACGGTTTCCCGGCTTCGACGCGGCGAGCCGCGCCGGTTACTCCGACATCGCGTCCGTCGACTGTGCGCCGGGGCAGAAGAAGGCGCGGGTGTCGTTCGCGCAGGATCGCGCGTTCGTCGACTACGGCCAGTTGTTCGCCGCCACGTCGATGATGCCCTCGCATGTGATCGCCGACGTACTCGGACTGGGAGACGGCGGTGTCACGACCGCCATCACCAACAACGACGGCCAGACAGTCGGACGAATCGCCCAGGTGTGGAACACCACTTGGAATCTGACGCCGGACATCGACATCAAGAAGTTTCCGTCGTCGGGCCCGTACAAGCTCGAATCGGTGACCAAGGACGGCGCCGTCGTGCTCGTCGCCAACGACAAATGGTGGGGCGCGCCGCCCATCACCTCCAAGATCACCGTGTGGCCGCGCGGCGCCGATATCCAGGACCGCATCAATCAGGGGGCCTACGACGTCGTCGACGTAGCGGCCGGATCGTCGGGGACGTTGAACCTTCCCGACGGCTACGCCAAGACCGACGCCCCGTCCGCCGGCATCGAGCAGCTCATCTTCGCCTCGCAGGGTCCGCTGTCTCAGCCGCCGGAGCGGCGTGCACTGGCGCATTGCACACCACGCGACGTGATCGCACGCAACGCGGAGGTGCCGGTCGCCAACTCGCGTCTGAATCCCGTGACCGAGGACGCCTACAGCGCGGCGGAGAGTGCGGTCGAGGCCAATCAGTTCACGATCTCGAATCCCGCTGTCGCGCGGACCGATATCGCCGGGCGGCCGTTGACCGTCCGGATCGGATACCAGAGTCCCAACGCCCGGCTGGCGGCGACCGTCGGTGCCATCGCGAAGGCGTGCGCGCCCGCCGGAATCACCGTGCAGGACGTCGCGACCAACGACACGGGCCCGCTGACGCTGCGCGACAACAAGATCGACGTCCTGCTGGCCAGCACGGGTGGCGCCGCGGGCAGCGGGTCGACCGGCTCGAATGCGATGGACGCCTACGACCTGCACTCCGGTAACGGCAACAATCTGTCCGGCTTCACCAACGAGCAGGTCGACGGCATCATCTCGACGATCGCCGTGACATCGGACCCCAAGGAACTGTCCCGGCTGCTCGGTGAAGGCGCGACGATCCTGTGGACTGAAATGCCGACGCTTCCGCTTTATCGTCAGCAGCGGACCGTGTTGACGTCGAAAGACATGTACGCGGTGAGTAGCAGTCCGACTCGATGGGGTGCGGGATGGAACATGGATCGGTGGGTACTGGGCCAGTGAGCTCGGACATCGCGTCGCTGGTCTCGTCGCTGATGCGGCAGGTGCCCGACTTTCCCGAGCCGGGTGTCGAGTTCAAGGATCTGACGCCGTTGCTTGCCGACGCGCACGGGCTGGCCGCTGTCACCGATGCGCTCGCCGAGACCGCTCGGGGCGCCGATCTGGTCGCGGGTATCGACGCGCGCGGATTCCTGTTGGGCGCTGCGGTGGCCCTACGGCTCGGGACCGGCGTGCTGGCGGTCCGCAAGGGCGGCAAGCTGCCCCCGCCGGTGCGCAGCGAGACCTACCAGCTGGAATACGGCTCCGCCACGCTGGAGTTGCCCGCCGACGGCATCGAGCTCGCCGGGCGCTCGATCGTCATCATCGACGACGTGCTCGCCACCGGCGGCACCGTCACCGCGGCGGCGAAATTGCTGCGGACCTGCGGTGCGACCGTCACCGGCGCTGCCGTCGTGCTCGAACTGACGGCGCTGGGCGGCCGCGACGTGCTCGAACCGCTGCCGGTCACGTCCTTGCTCGTGGTCTGAGCCGTATCCTGAAGAGTCTGACCGACTTCAGGAGGTGACCATGGCTTCGAACGGGGACGCTCCCGGCACGGGCCAGGCTGTGCAGTCGCCGCCGAGCAGCCAGTCGCCCGAGACGCAGCCCCTGGAGATCCCCAAGACATCGACGAGCGCATCGCGCCGGGTGCGGGCCCGACTGGCCCGCCGGATGACCGCACAGCGCAGCGGCGTCAACCCGGTGCTCGAGCCGTTGGTCGCGGTCCACAAGCAGTTCTATCCCAAGGCCAATCTGACGCTGCTGCAGCGCGCGTACGAGGTGGCCGATGAACGTCACGCCGATCAGTTGCGCCGATCCGGCGACCCGTACATCACCCACCCTCTGGCCGTCGCCAGCATCCTGGCCGAGCTCGAGATGGACACCACGACGCTGATCGCGGCGCTTCTGCACGATACCGTCGAAGACACCGGCTACACCCTCGAGGCGCTGACCGAGGAATTCGGTACCGAGGTCGGTCATCTCGTCGACGGTGTGACCAAACTGGACAAGGTTGCGCTGGGCACCGCGGCCGAGGGCGAGACCATCCGCAAGATGATCCTCGCGATGGCCCGCGATCCGCGCGTGCTGGTGATCAAGGTCGCCGATCGGCTGCACAACATGCGCACCATGCGCTTCCTGCCACCCGAGAAGCAGGCCACCAAGTCCCGTGAAACGCTGGAAGTGATTGCGCCGCTGGCACATCGGCTCGGTATGGCGACCGTCAAATGGGAGCTCGAGGATCTGTCGTTCGCGATCCTGCATCCCAAGAAGTACGAGGAGATCGTGCGGCTGGTCGCCGATCGGGCGCCGTCCCGCGACATCTACCTGGCGAAGGTGCGCGCCGAGATCACCGCGACGCTGAACGCGTCGAAGATCAACGCCGTCGTCGAAGGCCGGCCGAAGCACTACTGGTCGATCTACCAGAAGATGATCGTCAAGGGCCGTGACTTCGACGACATTCACGACCTCGTCGGTGTGCGCATCCTCTGCGATGAGGTCCGCGACTGCTATGCGGCTGTGGGCGTGGTGCATTCGCTCTGGCAGCCGATCGCCGGGCGGTTCAAGGACTACATCGCCCAGCCGCGGTTCAGCGTTTATCAGTCGCTCCACACCACTGTCGTCGGGCCCGAGGGCAAGCCGCTGGAAGTGCAGATTCGCACCACGGACATGCACAAGACCGCGGAATACGGCATCGCCGCGCACTGGCGCTACAAAGAGGCCAAGGGCCGCAACGGACTTCCGGCCAATTATGCGGCCGCGGAGATCGACGACATGGCCTGGATGCGCCAGCTACTCGACTGGCAGCGGGAGGCCGCCGATCCCGGCGAGTTCCTCGAATCGCTGCGCTACGACCTTGCGGTGCAGGAGATCTTCGTGTTCACGCCGAAGGGCGATCTGATAACGCTGCCTACCGGGTCCACTCCGGTGGACTTCGCGTATGCCGTGCACACCGAGGTCGGGCATCGCTGTATCGGCTCTCGCGTCAACGGCCGGTTGGTCGCCTTGGAGCGCAAGCTCGAGAACGGCGACCAGGTAGAGGTATTCACGTCCAAGGCGCCCAACGCCGGCCCCTCTCGTGACTGGCAGACGTTCGTGGTGTCACCTCGGGCCAAGGCGAAGATCCGCCAGTGGTTCGCCAAGGAACGGCGCGAAGAGGCGCTCGAGTCCGGCAAAGATGCGATCGCACGCGAAGTGCGGCGCGCCGGAATCCCGTTGCAGCGGTTGATGAATGCCGAACAGGTCGCGGCACTGGCCCGTGAGTTGCGCTACGTGGACGTGTCCGCGCTCTACACCGCGGTGGGTGAAGGCCATGTGTCGGCCCGCCACGTGGTGCAGCGGCTCGTCGCTCAGGTCGGTGGTGACGAGGATGCCACCGACGAGATCGCCGAGCGCTCGACACCTTCCACCATGCCGGTGCGCCAACGCAGCAATGACGATGTCGGCGTCGCCGTGCCCGGCGCGCCGGGAGTGCTGTCGAAGCTGGCCAAATGCTGCACCCCGGTGCCCGGCGACAACATCATGGGATTCGTCACCCGCGGCGGCGGGGTCAGCGTGCATCGCACCGACTGCACCAATGCCTCTTCGCTGCAGGAGCAGTCGGAACGCATCATCGATGTGCAGTGGGCGCCGTCGCCGTCGTCGGTGTTTCTGGTGGCCATCCAGGTGGAGGCCCTCGACCGACACCGGTTGCTGTCGGACGTGACCCGCGTGCTCGCCGACGAGAAGGTGAACATCCTGTCCGCGTCGGTGACCACCTCCGACGACCGCGTGGCGGTCAGCCGGTTCACCTTCGAGATGGGCGATCCCAAGCATCTCGGACACCTACTCAACGTGGTGCGCAATGTGGAGGGCGTTTACGACGTCTACCGCGTGACGTCCGCGGCATGAGCTTTTGAGCGAACAATCTCGCGAACGTTGATTTCTGTCATAATTCGGCGATGCGTACCGCACTCGTGGCTGCTCTCGCCGCCGTTGCCCTGCTGATTGCCGGTTGCGGCTCGACCATCAAGCCCGAGGGCGCTGCGCAATCAGTCGTTGATCTGGTAAAGAAGCAAACCGGTTTCGAACCCAAGGACGTGAAGTGTCCGGAAGGTGTCGAAGCGAAGGTGGGCACGAAGTTCGAGTGCAAGTTCACCGGGCCCGAGGGCACGGAGTACACCGCGGACATGCGCATCACCAAGGTCGACGGTGACGACGTCGAGTTCTATATCGAGACACACCCGACGTAGCCCGCCTCAGTCCAGCCGCACCGACTCGATCGTCACTTTCTGGGTCGGCTGACCGTCGTCGCTACCGCCGGTGACACCGGTATCGGCGATTTTTTCCAGCGTGGCCAGCCCGGTCTGGTCGATGGTGCCGAACACCGTGTAGGTGGGCGGCAGGACCGAGTCCCCGTACACGAGGAAGAACTGGCTGCCGTTGGTGCCCTGGCCCTTGTTGGCCATCGCGAGCGTGCCCCGCGGGTACAGCATGGGCGTTTTCAGCGCCGGGTCAGACAGCCGGAACTGGTTGGTCGGATACTCGTTGGGGAACCGGTAGCCCGGGCCGCCCGTGCCTTCTCCGGTCGGATCGCCGCACTGCAGCACCTTGAGTGACGGGCTCGTGGTGAGCCGGTGACATGACGTGTCGTCGTAGAACCCCTGCTGGGCCAGGCTGGCGAAATTGTTGACCGTGCAGGGAGTCTGGGCGTTGTCCAGTTGCAGCCCGATGCCGCCGCGGTTGGTTTTGATGCTGGCGCTGACGTATGCGGGGTTGGTCGGGACCCGTCCGGTGCGGGGCGGCTTGACGGGCTTGCTCGCCGGTTCCGTCGTGGCCGGGTATTGGCAGTTGGACCCCAACGTGGCGGGCGGCTTGAACTCGGGCAGTGGCGGGGCATCGATCGGTTGTGTGGGCGTCGCCGTGTACGGGGGATAGTGGGTCATCCCGTCGAGGTTCTCGAGGCTGCGGCCCACCGCGATGACGAGCAGCACGCTCAACACCACCACCAGAATGGCGAGCGCAGTGATCAGGTAGCTGATGATCAGGCCCGCCAGCGCCAGTCCCCGGCCCTCTTCGCCGGTCTTCTTGATCTGTGACAACGACATGTGCCCGAACACGATCCCGAGCGGCGCGATCAGGAACGCGCACACCAATGACGCGATGGCCATCGCGTTCGTGGGCTGGGGTGGCGCATAGCCGGGGTATCCCGACGGATAGCCGTAGGGAGGCGGATACGCGCCGTATGGCGGCGGATAGCCGCCGTACGGAGGTGGTGGGTACGTCACGGGTCCAGGAGGAGCGAGGTGATCTTGACGTCCGTTTTCGGCTTACCGTCCTGACCGCCGTCGGCCGTACCCGCCGCACCGATCTTGTCCAGGGTGGCCAGTCCGGTTTCGTCGATCGTGCCGAACACCGTGTAGTTGGGCGGCAGTTGCGAATCCTTGTAGACGAGGAAGAACTGGCTGCCGTTGGTGCCCGGCCCGGCATTGGCCATGGCCAGTGTTCCGCGCGGATAGAGCACCGGTTCGCTCAGCTTGGGGTCGTCGGGCTGGTACTGGTCGGTCGGGTACTCGTTGGGGAACTGGTAGCCCGGCCCGCCGGTGCCCTGGCCGGTCGGATCGCCGCACTGCAGCACCGACAACGTGTCCGAGGTCGTCAGCCGATGGCAGGTGGTGTCCTTGAAGAAGTTCTGATTCGCCAGGCTGGCGAAGCTGTTGACGGTGCACGGCGACTTGCCGTTGTCCAGCATCAGGCCGATATCTCCCTGACTGGTCTCCATACTGGCGCTGACCTGGGCGGGATCGGTCGGCACCTTGCCCGCGCGCGGCGGCTTGACCGGCTTGCTGGCCTTCTCCGGGGAGGCCGGGTACTGGCAGTTGTCACCGAGGCCGGCGGGTGCGGTGAAGGGCGGCAGTTTGCCGTCGGCGGCCGGCGCCTCGCTTGCCGTGCTCGACGTGCTGGTCGCAGCGGTGTTCTGGCTGTCTGAGTCGTCCCTGGTGAGGATGACGGTGGTCACGACCGCGGCAACGACGACGATTACGCCGACGACGGATCCGACGATCGTGAGAATGCGACGTCTACGCTCCTTGGCCGCCCGGCGCTCCAGCTGCCGCTCGAGTTTGCGCTTTGCTGTCGCCCGCCGTTGTTCGTTGGTCGGCACCGCCGTCGTCCTCCTTGTGTTGATCGGTCGGCAACGAGTGTGCCAGGCATTGCTGAGTGTGGCGTTAGCACCCGCGACATCGGGGGATGGAAAACTGGACGCTGTGTTGGTCACCGGATTCCCGGCAGGCATGTTGGCGTGCAACTGCTACGTGCTGGCCCAGCGCCCGGGAGCCGACGCGATCGTCGTCGATCCGGGACAGCGGGCGATGGGCCCGTTGCGGCGAATTCTGGACGAGAACCACCTGACACCTGCGGCGGTGCTGCTCACCCACGGACACGTCGACCACATCTGGTCGGCGCAGAAGGTGGCCGATATGTACGGCTGCCCGGCGTACATTCACCCCGAAGACCGATTCATGCTGACCGACCCGATCAAGGATTTCGGTCCACGGCTGGCGCAACTCGCGTTCGGCGCCCTGTTCTCGGAGCCCAAGCAGGTGATCGAGTTGTGCAAAGGAGGGTCCGTCGGAGAAGAGACAGTCGAACTGGGGGATATCACGGTGACGATCGACCACACGCCGGGCCATACGCGCGGCTCGGTCGTGTTCCGCGTATCGGAGGGAACCGACGAACTCGTCTTCACCGGCGACACCTTGTTCCGGCAGTCCGTCGGCCGCACCGACCTGCCCGGTGGAAGTGGTCGCGATCTTCTCGGCTCGATCGTCACAAAACTGTTGGTTCTCGACGACGACACCGTGGTACTACCTGGGCACGGCGAAAAGACCACGATCGGTGACGAACGCCGCACCAACCCGTTTCTCGAAGGCTTGAACTAGTGAGTGATTTTCAGGCGCCCAAGGGCGTCCCGGATTATCTGCCGCCCGACTCGGCGCAGTTCGTCGGCGTCCGTGACGGCCTGCTGGCCGCCGCCCGCCGCGCGGGCTACGGCGATGTCGAACTGCCGATCTTCGAAGACACCGCGTTGTTTGCGCGCGGGGTCGGGGAGTCCACCGATGTGGTCTCCAAGGAGATGTACACATTCGCCGACCGCGGCGACCGCTCGGTGACACTGCGCCCGGAGGGCACCGCGGGCGTGATGCGCGCAGTGATCGAACACGGGCTGGACCGCGGGCCGCTCCCAGTCAAACTCTGCTACGCCGGTCCCTTCTTCCGCTACGAACGTCCGCAGGCCGGCCGCTATCGGCAGCTGCAACAGGTGGGGGTGGAGGCGATCGGCGTCGACGACCCCGCGCTGGACGCCGAGGTCATCGCCATCGCCGACGCCGGATTCCGCTCGCTGGGGCTCGACGGGTTCCGGCTGGAGATCACCTCGCTTGGCGACGACTCGTGCCGTCCGCAATACCGGGAACTGTTGCAGGACTTCCTGTTCAAGCTCGACCTCGACGAGGACACCCGGCGGCGTGCCGAGATCAACCCACTGCGGGTACTCGACGACAAACGTCCCGACGTGCGCGCGATGACCGCCGACGCGCCCGTCATGCTGGATCACCTCTCCGACGCCGCCAAACAGCACTTCGACACCGTCCTGGCGCATCTGGATGCGCTCGGTGTGCCGTACCTCATCAACCCGCGGATGGTGCGCGGCCTGGACTACTACACGAAGACCACCTTCGAGTTCGTGCACGACGGCCTCGGTGCGCAGTCGGGTATCGGCGGCGGTGGCCGCTATGACGGCTTGATGAATCAGCTCGGCGGAAAAGACCTGTCCGGCATCGGCTTTGGTCTCGGAGTGGATCGGACGGTGCTTGCCCTCAAGGCGGAGGGCAAGTCGGTCGGCGGCACATCGCGCGTCGACGTCTACGGCGTGCCGTTGGGCGAGTCGGCCAAGACCACGCTGGCGGTCATGGCCGCGAGGCTGCGCGCCGCCGGGGTACGCGTCGATATCTCCTACGGTGACCGCGGCATCAAGGCTGCGATGCGTGCGGCGGACCGGTCGGGCGCCTCGATCGCGCTGATCGCCGGTGACCGCGACATCGAGGCAGGCACCATCGGGGTGAAGATCCTGGCGACAGGAGAACAGGTCGACGTCCCCGTCGAAGAGGTTCTGAGCGTGATACTTTCGCGGCTGAGTCGCGCCTAGATCGCCTAGGGCCGCAGGCCGGAGAGCGCCATCTCGGCGAAGACCTCGCCGATCTCGTTCAGCGAGTTGCGGCCACCCGGCACGTACCACCGGTGAATCCAGTTGTGCATCCCGAGAATGCCGAGCATCACCAGTCGCGCATCGAGGTCTGAGCGGAACGCGCCGGAGTCGATACCCTCTTTGATGATCGCCAGAAGCGTCTTACCGTAGGCGTCGGCGTTGGCGACAATCGGCTGGGCCTCCAGGATCGTCGCAAGGTGCTGGCTCTCGTTGAAGAGCACGAATAGCTCGGGATGGGACTGCAGGTCTTCGATGTACGCGAGCAGCGCCAGACGCAGTTTCTCGTCGGCGGGCAGGTCAGCCTCGAGTGCGTCGCGGCAGTGTTGCGTCATCTCGTACGCCGGCGCCTCGATGAGCGCGACCATGAGCTCCTCTTTGGTGCCGACGTAGTAGTAGAGAGAGGCGCGGTTGATACCGACCTCGGCCGCGACGTCCTCGAGCCGAGTGCGGGAATAGCCGTCGCGGAGGAACACCACGGCCGCACCCTCGAGGATCTTGCGCCACCGCAGTTTCGATGCGCGCCGATCAGCGACGCGGCGCTCCTGCCGCCGCCGGGCGTTGTCGCTCTGCGGTGCTGCGGCGGGGATGGTCGGCCTCCTCGGGGTGTGGCTGTCGAGAGTTCAAGGTACCCCCGTTGACTCAGGTCAACCGTGTCAACAATACCTGCGTTGAGCGGGCTCAACTTTCTGCGTACGGCGCCGAATGTGACGCGTAGGGTTCGGGTCGACCCGAATACGGAGGTGTTATGTCGCTGATTGCGCTCGAGGAGCACTACGCCTGGGATCCGGCCAGCGACGGCAACGTCGTGGCGACGTGGCTGCATGCCAACAACACCGTTGCCTATGACCGGCTGTACGACCGCGGTCCACTTCGGATCGAGCAGATGGATGCCGCGGGTATCGATTTCCAGATCCTGTCGTTGTTCGATCCCGGCGTGCAGGACGAGACCGACGTCGCAACGGCAGTAGACCTCGCGCGACGCGCCAACGACGACCTGGCCGAGTCGGTGCGCGCGAATCCGCATCGATTCGGCGGCTTCGCGACGCTGGCAACCCAGGACCCGGATGCGGCAGCCGCTGAATTCGAGCGCGCGGTAACCGAATTGGGGCTCGTCGGCGGGCTGATCAACGGGCACTGTCAGGGTCGGTACCTCGACGATCCGGCCTACGAGGCGCTGTTTGCCCGCGCGGAAGCACTGGGAGCACCCGTCTACCTTCATCCGACGACGCCGCACCCCGCCGTGATGGACGCGTGGTTCGCACCATATGTCGACGAGGGTCTGCACCTGGCATCGTGGGGATTCGCCGCCGAGACGGGGACGCACGTGTTGCGGCTGATCTATTCGGGGCTGTTCGACAAGTTCCCGCGATTGCAGATCATCATCGGGCACCTCGGCGAGATGCTTCCGTTCGCGGCCTACCGGGTCGACCGGTATTACGGGCTCGGCGGTGACGGTTCTGGTCAACGGTTGCAGCACCTGCCCTCGGACTATCTGCGCAACAACTTTCACGTCACGACAAGCGGTAACTTCTGCCCGCCGGCCTTCGCGTGCACGCTGGAGGTGATGGGTGCAGACAGGGTGATGTTCTCGGTGGACTACCCGATGGACGACAACCGGGCCGGCGCAGATTTCCTGGCGTCCTATCCGATGGATGACGCGACGCGCCGCCAGGTCAGCGCCGAGAACGCGATAAAGCTGTTCGGCGAGCGAATTCCGGCTGTTCTAGGCGTCTGAGTTCCGGTCAGAGGGCGAAGACCTGGCCGTCGCGCGCGACGGTGATCTCCCCTGGGAAGTGCTTCCCGATTTCATCGGTCCATTGAGAGTCCGGCAGATCGGTTGGGTCGTAGTGACTCAGGACGACGTGCTTGGCGTTGGCCGACGCAGCCACCTCGCCCACCTGCTCGGCTGAGGTATGCGAACTGGTCAGGTAGTTGGGTGGGAACCTGTTGCCGTAGTAGGAGTCATCGAGGCTGAACTGCGCCTCGTGCACGAGGATGTCGGTGTCCGTCGCCAGCGCGATGAGATTGTCGGACTTGGTGGTATCACCGGAGAACGTGACGGACACACCGGATTTGTTCAGATCGAATCGGAAGCCGAACGCGGGGAACACGTCGTAATGGGAGACCAGCGTCGCGGTGACGGTCACGTTGTCGTCCGACATCACCGGAAAGGGGTCAATCCTCGGCGATCTGTCTTGGTAGGTCGCTCCTGGGGGCACTGCGATCTCGGTGACGTCGAACAGCTTCTGGACGTCGTCGGTCCCCATATCGCGGATGAAGATGTTGTTCGTGTACGCGAACGCCTGCTGTAGGGATTTCGTCATCTCGGCCAGGCCCGGGGTCGGGTGAGCGGGATCGATCGTCGCGGGATCGGTGTTGCCGACTCTGCTGGGCGGCAGTCCGCCCGCAGCGCCAGGCCCGTACACCGTCACCGGCGCCTTGTCTTTGGCGGCCGTATACGCGCCGGAGAAAAGGAAGCTGCCGTAGTCGACCGTGTGATCGGTGTGCAGGTGCGTGATGAACATGCTTCGCAACTGGTCGAACTTGAGGCCGGCGTTGGTGAAGGCGTTCAACGAGCCCAGGCCGCAGTCGATCTGGTAAACGTCGTCGCCGATCTTCAGCGCGGACGAGATTCCGGTCTTGTTCGGAATCGGTGGTGGTCCGGCTTGGACGCCGAGCGTGATGAGCGCCTTCTCGGGTAGGGCCTGCGTGGTCGTGGACGGTGCTGTGCGGCATGACGACACGCCGAAGGCGGCTCCGGCGACGCCGGTTGCGAACAGTGCCAGCGCGGACCGCCTCGGGACCTGCACGGTGATCAGCCGCCTCGGACGACCGCGCTGAGAACTTCGTCGACGTTGCCGACGCCACCGTCGAACGGGTTGCCGCGCTTGAGGACTTTCGTTCCGCCTGGTGTAAGCGCGACGAGTTTGGGCGAGCTGGAACCGATTTGCATCTTGCGGGCGAAGCGCACCTGGTCCAGCGGCACGATGGCGCCGCCGCCGTAGCTGAACAAGCCGAGCTTGCGGTCGATCACCGCGACCGAGCGGCAATAGTGCAGCGGTTGGCTGCGACGCCTGCGGATCTTGCGGACCACGAGATACAACACGACATCGATCGCGACTCCGACCGCGACGAATATCGCGCCGAGCGCCGTGGAGGGAACTCCTGTGATGAGCGCCATCACGCCGAAGCCACCGACGACAAGCGTGAATACGCCCAGGACGAACGCGAGTATCGCCAGCGCACCTGTGCAGCGGTCGAAGACGTTGACCCGGCGGCCGTCGTCGGTGACGACGAGCCCGCCCGTATCGACCAGTACCTGGACCTCTGCGGGTGCGCTCACGCATTGCAGCGTGCCATCCGGGGCGGCCCGGGCGTGCCCGAACCAGCAAAGATCGACAGTGCAGGTGGGAGACGCGCTAGATGGCCATGGCGGCGCGGACGTCGGCCTCCGAGGCCGAGCCGCCGGTGCCGCTGGACGTGACGCGGCCGGCCTCAAGGATGTAGTAGCGCTGTGCGGATTCCAGCGCAAAGCCGATGTGCTGTTCGACAAGTAGCACCCCGAGACCGCCGCGCTGGGTCAGGGCGGTGATCGCGGCTTCGATCTCAGCGACGACGGACGGCTGGATGCCCTCGGTCGGCTCGTCGAGAATCAGGCACGTGGGCGTGGTGATCAGTGCGCGCGCGATGGCCAGTTGTTGGCGCTGGCCGCCCGACAGCAGGCCGGCCCGACGTGTGAGAAGTTCCTTCAACGCGGGGAACAGATCGAGCTGCTCGTCGACGAGCTGCTTGCCGTTCTTGCGGCCGTCGGCGACTACCTGAAGATTCTCGGCCGTCGTCAGCTGACCGAACGACTGCTGTCCCTGCGGTACGTAGGCCAGGCCACGCTTGACGCGCGCGCTGGGTCGTAGCTTCGTGATGTCGTCACCGTCGAACAGCACCTTGCCGGCACTGCATTTGAGCAGACCGACCGCCGCGCGCAGCAATGTCGTCTTACCGGCCCCGTTGTGGCCCATCACTGCGGCCACTCCGTCGGTCGGTACCTCGATGCTGACGCCGTGAATGACCTCGCTGCGGCCGTAACCTGTGCGGACGTCGACCAGTTGCAGCATCAGGAATTCTCCTCGACCAGTTCGATGCCGTCGGCGCCCGCCGCGGCGGTCCCCAGGTAGACCTCCTGCACCTTCGGGTTGGCCTGTACCTCGGCCACCGAACCCTCGGCGATCACTCGCCCGCGCGCGAGCACTGTCACCGACGTCGCGAACGCGCGCATGAAATCCATATCGTGTTCGACGACGACGACGGTGCGCTCAGCGCCTATGCGGCGCAACAGGTTTCCGGTCTCTTCGCGTTCCTCGGTGCTCATCCCCGCCACCGGTTCGTCGAGCAGAAGCACATCGGCGTTCTGAACCAGCAGCATGCCGATCTCCAGCCACTGCTTCTGCCCGTGGGCAAGCACCCCTGCGGGCTTATCGGCCAGTTCGGTGAGCCCGATGGTGTGCAGCGCCTGTTCGATCGCCGGGAGCACGCTGGTGCGGCGACGCAGCAGGGTCAAGATCGACCGATCCGCACCCGCCGCGATGTCGAGGTTCTGCAGCACGGTGAGTTGCTCGAACACGCTCGCGGTCTGGAAGGTGCGCCCCACCCCGCGCCGCGCGATCTGGTGCACCTTCTTGCCCAGCAGTTCGACGCCCGACTTGTTCACCGAACCGGACGCGGGCACCAGGCCGGTGATCGCGTCGATCACCGTCGTCTTTCCGGCGCCGTTGGGGCCGATCAGGAATCGCAGATCTCCCTGGAACAGGGTGAGGTCGACGTCGCTGACCGCCTTGAAGCCATCGAAATCGACTGTCAGACCGCGCACTTCGAGGTAATGGGTGCCCATCCCGACGTTGCCGCCGACGACGGGTTCCCTGCCCGCGATGCTGGCTTCGGCCTCGGTCATGAACTCACGCCCACCTTCTCTGCGTCGGGGTCGGAGTCAGACGTCTTCTCCACTTGCGGTTCGGGGTTGGCTTTCCTGCGGCGTTTGAGCAACACCGCCAGCCCGGCAAAGCCTGCGGGAAAGAAGCCGACGACGACGATGAACAGCAGACCCTGGGCGTATGTCCATTCCGATGGAAAGCGTTCGGAGAACAGGGTTTGGGCCCACGCCACGCCGATCGCGCCCAACACCGGCCCGAGAAGTGTCGTGCGTCCGCCGATCGCGACACCGATCAGAAACGCGATCGACGGGAGGATGCCGACCTGTGAGGGCGCGATGAAGCCGACGATCGGGGCGAACAGCGCGCCGGCGATGCTGGCGAACAGCGCGGCGACGGTGTAGGCGACGACCTTGATATTGGCGGGGTCGTAGCCCAGGAAGCGCACCCGCTCCTCGCCGTCACGCACGGCCACCAACAGCTCGCCGTAGCGGCTCTGCATGAGTTGCCGGACCACGGCGACGACGATGAGCAGCACACCGGCGGCGATGAAGTACAACATTCGCCGGTTGGCTGGATCGTTCAGTGTGAATCCGAAGAAGGTACGAAACCTGTTGAGCCCGTTGCTGCCACCGATGCTGGTCTGTCCGACGAGGAGGATCGCCAGCGCGGCTGCCAGTGCCTGCGAAAGGATCGCGAAGTACGCACCCTTGACGCGGCGTTTGAAGACGCCGAGACCCAATGCTGCGGCGAGAGCCGTCGGCAGGAGCACGATCGCCAGCAGTGTGAAGGCGGGGGAGGCGAACGGTTGCCAGTAGGCGGGCAGTTCCCGCACGCCGGCGATCTGCATGAAGTCGGGCACGTCGTCGCCGCGGATTCCGGCGTCGGCGATCTTGAGGTGCATGCCCATCATGTAGCCGCCGAGGCCGAAGAAGACGCCCTGGCCGAGGACCAGCATTCCGCCGCGGCCCCACGCCAGTCCGATGCCGACCGCGACGATCGCGAAGCACAGGAACTTCCCGAGCAGCGACAGCCGGAAGTCCGACAACACCACTGGGGCCACGCCGAACAACACCACCGCCGCGATGGCGAAACCCGCCCAGGTCTGCCAGCGGCCGAGAACTGTCCTCACACCAAACTCCTTGTGCGAACGGTGAACAGGCCCTGCGGACGGACCTGCAGGAAGATCACGATGATCACGAAGACGATCACCTTCGCCAGTGACGCGGTGGTGTTGTACTCGATGAACGAGTTCAGGAAGCCGAGCGAGAACGCCGCGATGACGGTGCCTTTGATCTGGCCGAGCCCACCGACCACAACGACCAGGAATGCGTCGATCAGGTAGCTCTGCCCGATCGTCGGACTGGTCGACCCGATCATCGTCAACGCGACACCGGCGACGGCCGCGAGTCCCGAACCGATGAAGAACGTTGTGATGTCGGTCTTTCGTGAGGAGATGCCGCTGGTTTCGGCGAGATCGCGGTTCTGCACGACCGCCCGGATGCGACGGCCCATCGGACTGACCTTGAGCGCGGTGGCCAGCGCCACCACACAGGCGACGGCGAGCACGAGGATGAAGATCCGGGTCTTGGGGACGACCGCGCCGAGGATCTCCACACCACCCGACAGCCATACGGGAGCGATGACGTTGACCGCGGGAGCGCCGAAGATGTCGCGGGCGATCTGCTGCAGGATCAGACCGACACCGAATGTCACAAGCAGGGTGTCCAGCGGTCGGTGGTACATCCGCTGGATCAAGGCGACCTCGAGCAGCACACCCATGGCGCCGCCGACGAAGAAGCCGACGACCAGCGAAATCAACAGGGACACACCGGCACTGGAGATCATCTGCTGCACCACGTAGGCGGTGTAGCAGCCTGCCATGATGAACTCGCCGTGCGCCATGTTGATGACGCCCATCTGACCGAAGGTCAGCGACAATCCGAGCGCGGCCAGCAACAGGATCGAGCCAAGGCTCAATCCCGTTGCCAGCTGCCCGATCAGAACATCCACTTACACATACTTCCGTCGCTTCGCTAGTCCGGAATCAGCCGGACAGGCCCGCGGCCCACGGGTACGACTTCAGGTAGGGGTCCGGCTCGATCGGGCCCGGGGACTCCCAGATCGTGTAGATCAGGCCGTCCGGACGGATCTCGCCGATGCGTGCCGTCTTGGTGATGTGGTTGTTCTCGCCGTCGATCGTGACGAGGCCCTCCGGCGCGTCGAACGTGACGCCTCCGGCGGCCTCCTGGATCTTGCCCGTCTCGAACGATTTCGCCTTCTCGACGGTGTTCTTCCACAGGTAGACCGAGACGTAGGCGGCCTCCATCGGATCCGACGTCGGCTTGTTGGCGCCGTACTTGGCCTTATAGGCCTTGACGAACGCGTCGTTCACCGGGGTGTCGATCGTCTGGTAGTAGTTCCACGCCGTCAGCTGGCCGGTGATGTTCTGCACACCGATGCCACCGACCTCCTCCTCGGCGATCGACACGGACACCACGGGCATCGCCTGCGGTGTCAGGCCGACGTTCTTGTACTCGCGGAAGAACGCCACGTTCGAGTCACCGTTCAGCGTGTTGAACACGGCGTCGGCGTCGGCGGTGCGGACCTTGTTGACGATGGTGGAGAAGTCCGTCGAGCCCAGGGGCGTGTAGTCCTCACCCTTGATCTCGATACCGTTGGCATCGGCGTAGGCCTTGATGATCCGGTTGGCCGTCTGCGGGAACACATAGTCACTGCCGATGAGATAGAGCGACTTGACGCCCTTCTCCTTGAGGTAGTCCAGCGCGGGCACGATCTGCTGATTGGTCGTGGCACCGGTGTAGAAGATGTTCTTCGACGACTCCAGGCCCTCGTACTGGACGGGGTAGTACAGCAGCGAGTTCGCGCTCTCGAAAACCGGCAGCATCGCCTTGCGGCTCGACGACGTCCACCCGCCGAACACCGCCGCCACGCAGTCGCTGCTGATCAGCTTCTCAGCCTTCTCGGCGAACACCGTGGGCTCCGACGCACCGTCCTCGCCGACGACCTGGATCTGCTTGCCCATGACGCCGCCTTTGGCGTTGATCTCGTCGACGGCCAACGCGATGGCGTCACGCACCGTCACCTCGGAGATCGCCATCGTGCCCGACAACGAATTCAGCGAGCCCACCTTGACGGTCGGACCCGAGGTGTCCACGCACGACGTCGCGTTTGCCGAGTCGGACTCGGTGGCCTTGCTTCCACAGCCCGCCAACAGCAGGGCACCCACAGCGACGATGCTTCCGGTCGCTAGCGCCGACCTTCTCAACGAGGAGCGTCGTGGTAGTCGCATTGACAGCCTTTCCCTATATCAGCAGCGCACATCGACGGATGGCGTCGACTGGAGTGCGGAATTTGTGACACCGCGCAGGTGTCGAATCGGGACGTTAGAGCGGCGGTGTTTCTGCCAAATGTCTGTGTGTGACGAACAAATTAACCTGTAGGCAGGCACGTGTTTCTTTGCCGTTAGCGGTTACCGAAGTAGCTCGTCTGCTCAGTTTGTAACGGTCGCGTACGGTGCGGCGATGTGACCAACATGCGAAAAGCGACATCCATGGTCGGGGCGGCGCTCGTGCTGGCGGCGGGTTCACTTGCGGTCAGCCAGGCGACGGGGCACGCGCAGCCACCGGCGCCGAACGTCAAATACGTTGTCAGCGCGGACGCTCCGCTGAGCTTTGACATCAACTACGTCATCAGCTCGCCCCCGGACTTGAAGGCCTTCAACGCCGACGCGAATGCCTATTCGACGAGGGGCAGCTTTGTCGTGCCGTGGGAAGCCACCGCGACGCTGAGCGACCCCCAGTGGGCGTACATCAGCGTGGCTCGGGCCGGCCATGCCATGGAGGCACCGCCGAACGCGCATTGCGAAATCTGGGTCGACGGTCAGCTGGCTGTCCAGAACACCGGGCCCACCACGGCCTTCTGCCAGCTGAGTCGCTGGTAATTCACCGCCCGGCGAACACGTAGACCCAGGCTTGATCGCCTGACCGCAGCGGTACCGCAATTCGCTCGTAGTCGTCGACCTCGTATTCGTCGGCGGCCACCAGGTCGTCGTCGCTGACGGCGAACACCGTGCCCTCGACGGCGGCCCCGTGACGATCCGTCGCCTTCAGAATCGGATGGCGGTCGCTGCCGCTTGCCGCGACAACGCGTGGATCGGTGACCGTCACATAGTCGAGGTCGTACCCGACGATCGCGTCCGGTCGGCCACCGAGTTCCCGGCCGAAGACGCCGCGCTGAACGCCCGGCTGTCGCAGCGTGCCGTAGGAGAACAACAGTTCGCTCACCAGCGACACCATAAGGGCGACAATGGGAAAAGGGCTGCGCTGGGCCGGCCTGGCACTGATCGACGATCGGGAGGACTCCTTCGTCGTCGGCGAAACTCCTGATCGAGGCGGTGGTACTGCGTTAGCGTGCGCACGTGACTGTGCCGATTCCGACCGAGGTCGCGGACATCACCGCCGAGTGGCTACAGGACGTGCTCCAGACGTACGCGCCTGGCGCGGAGGTCCGCGCAATCGACGTCGTGGAGACGCACGCCGGGACAACAGGGCGTGCGCGCGTCGAACTGACACACGATGACTCCCGACTGCCGGACTCGGCGTTCGTGAAGCTCGCGCCTTTCGACGTCGAACAACGCGCTTTCGTCGATCAAACGGGTATGGGCGTCGCCGAGGCGCGCTTCTATACCGACGTCGCGACGGACGTGCCCGTGCGTCACCCCCTACCGCTGCACGCGGCGTACGACGGCGCAGGCGCCTACATCATGGTGCTCGAGGACCTGACTGCCGCCGGCGTGAACTTTCCCGATTACCGCGACCCTGACCTCCTTCCCTTCGTCGAACACACCGTGGATTCCTTCGCCGCGTTGCACGGCGCGTTCTGGGGCAGCCCGCGGTTTTCGCCGGACGGGGACCTGGCATGGCTTCGTTCCAAGACCTACGGTTCGGCCGCGGCGTTGATCCAATACGCCGTCGAGCAACTCGGAGATCAATTGCCCGCGGCGTCTCGCGAGTTGGCCGAGGTGTATCTGCCTCGCGCTGAACAGGTTCCGCACCTCATCGCCGAAGGAACGCCCACGCTCATCCACGGTGACGCTCACCTCGGCAACATGTTCGCCGACGGGGACCGGTCCGGCTTTCTTGACTGGGCGATGGTCGGCTGTGCGCCGGGTATGCGGGATGTCGCGTATTTTCTCGGCAACTCAGTACCGACAGACTTGCGTCGCGCCCACGAACGGCAGCTGATCGACCGCTACTGCAGGGCAATCGCGGAGCACGGTGCAGTCCTCGACATCGGAGAGGCCTGGGATCAGTACAAGGTGCATCTCATCTCGGCGTGGATCGCTGCCGTCGTGACGGCGGGAATGGGCTCGAAGTGGCAGCCGATCGAGATCGGTATGGCCGCGACGATGCGCGCCGACGCTGCGATAGCAGACCACGGAGTCGCCGATCTGCTCCGTCGTCGGCTGGCGTAGTCGAACGTCCGCCACGCGCGTAATTACCTTGACATCGTATCGAACATAAGTTCGAATAGAGGTATGCGATGGGACGCGCAGGGCGTCAGCGTCGATGACGGCGCGCTGCCCGGACTGCAGCGGATTGGCTTCGTCCGCAGCGTGCGCTCGCCGCAGTTCGACGGCATCACGTTTCATGAGGTGCTCTGCAAATCCGCGCTCAACAAGGTGCCGAACGCGTCGATGTTGCCCTTCCGCTTCACCGTCAACGGTTACCGCGGTTGTTCGCACGCGTGCAGATACTGCTTCGCCCGGCCCACCCACGAGTACCTGGAGATGGACTCCGGCACGGACTTCGACACCCAGGTCGTGGTGAAGACCAATGTCGCCGACGTGCTCCGGCGCGAGTTGTCTCGGCGGTCGTGGCAACGCGAGACGGTGGCGCTCGGCACCAACACCGACCCGTATCAGCGCGCCGAGGGACGCTATGCACTCATGCCGGGAATCATTGCGGCGCTTGCGGATTCCGGTACACCGTTCTCGATCCTGACCAAGGGCACATTGTTGCGCCGCGATCTGCCGTTGATCACCGAGGCGGCCCGCCGCGTCGACGTCAGCGTGGCGGTGTCGCTGGCCGTCGGCGATCCCGAACTGCACAAGGACGTCGAACCCGGAACGCCGACACCACAGGCCCGTCTGGGGCTCATCTCCGCCGTCCGCGAAGCGGGCCTGGACTGCCATGTCATGGTTGCGCCGGTGCTGCCGCATCTGACAGATTCCGTGAACCATCTCGACGCGTTGTTGGGTCAGATCGCCGCGGCGGGAGCGACGGGAGTGACCGCGTTCGGTCTGCACCTACGGGGCTCGACGCGTGGGTGGTTCATGGCGTGGCTTGCGCGGTCCCATCCCGAACTGGTGTCGGTGTACCGCGAGTTATACAGGCGCGGAGCGTATCTGTCGTCTGACTACAAGAAGATGCTGCACGACAGGGTGACCCCGTTGATCGCCAAGCACGGTCTCGCGCCGGGTCGCAGACCGTTTCGGGCGGTGGCGGCTCCGGCGGTCGACTGTGCCGAGGCATCGCAGCCGACGCTGTTCTAGTTGAATGTGCCGCCCCTGCATCGTCTTCGGCATAGCCTGAGCGCAGGGCCTGAGGGGGTAACCGCATGTCATCACCTGAGCCGACGACGGCTGTCGAAATCCCGGATCTGCTGAATCCCGATTCTTACCCACGCCGGGATGAGCTGACCGAAACCTGTGATCTGGTGATGAAGGGAGGGATCACCAGTGGGGTGATCTACCCCCACACCGTCTGCGAACTGGCCACCGCGCGACGGCTCGTCCAGGTCGGCGGGACATCGGCAGGCGCCATCGCGGCCGGCGGTGCGGCGGCGGCCGAATACGGCCGCGACACTCACAGTTCGGCGTCGGGATTTCCGCAACTTGCCTCGCTGCCAAGCCAACTCGCCGAGCAAACCGCGGACGGGCACACCCGGTTGTTCCATCTCTTTCAGGCTCAGGCCGAGACACGGACGCTGTACCGCTTTGTATCCGTGCTGATCGGTCGCGGAACGAGTCGCAGCAAGTTCGGGCGAGCCGTGATCCCAGGACTGCGCACACTGCGTCCACTGCCGGCGATCGGCCTGCTCGCCGTCGCCATGGTCGGGCTCGTGACGCCAAGCCTCTTGCTGGCGTGGGCGATTGCCGATCGAAGTCGCGGAGGCACAGTGGTGGCTGGCGTACTTCTGCTGGCCGGCCTCGTCGTGTCCCTGCTCGCAGCGCTGGCGGCGGTGGCGGCGAGTGTCGTGATACGGCTGTCGAGGGACGTCCCCAAGAACTTGTACGGCATGTGTTCGGGGATGGCCGCCCCGGACAGCAGCCATCCGCCGCTCACCGAGTGGCTGGCTGACAAGTTCGATCAGATCTCAGGCAAGCCGGCAGTCGAGGGTCCATTGACGTTCGGCGACTTGACGAGTCGCGGTATCACCCTTGCGATGCTGACCACCGATCTCAGCGCCGGGACGCAGAATCAGATGCCACTCAGGACCCGGGCATGGGCATTCGATCCGCAGGAGTTCGCCCGCTTGTTCCCGCCGCGGATCGTTGAGTGGATGACGGCGCATCCCGCGGTTCCGGAATCCGAAGACGACCGGAAGGTGTTCGCGAGATTCGAAGCGAACGGTCTGTGCCCGCTGCCAGCGGCCGACGCCCTCCCGATCATCGTTGCGGTGCGGATGAGCCTGAGCTTCCCGATACTGCTCTCCGCGGTACCGCTGCATGCCGTCGACTACACGCGGGACGGTCACCCGATCGTGGTGCACCGATTTTCCGACGGCGGAATCACAAGCAACTTTCCGATCCACTTCTTTGACGCGGCGATCCCGGGCCGGCCCACCTTCGGCATAGATCTCGTCACGGTCGCGAGCCTGAACGCGAACCCTGACCAGAATGTGTCGATGCCGGCGACCAACCGGGACGGAATACTGGCCCGCACGAGAGCCATCGAGACGCTGGCCGACTTCGTCGGCGCACTGGCCGACACCATTCAGAATTGGTCGGACTCGATGCAGGCCCGGGTCCCCGGATACCGCGACCGCATCGTCGCGGTACATCACACCAAGCAAGAGGGTGGCTTGAACCTGGACATGGAAAGCTCCACCGTCGCTCTGCTCGCGGAACGCGGGCGGTTCGCCGGACAGCGGGCCGACAACTTCGACTTCGAGAACCATCGCTGGGTGCGGTTGCGTTCGATGTTCCAAACGCTCGAGGATTTCGTGGAGCCCGCTGCTGTACGGCTCAACGCACCGTCGAGCGACGATCTCAAGAGCTATCGCGAGCTGATGTTGGACCCGCCGTCATACAAAGTTCCGACGCTGAAGACCGCGGGGCCGCTCGTCGCCGACGCGATCACCGGCTTGGCCGCGGCCTACGAATCGACGAAAGACCGTCCCGAAAGCAGATTCCGCGAAGGAGCGCCAAAACCGCGACCCGCTCTGAAGGTGCGGCCGCAACCCTGAAGCGGCAACTAGCGCCGCTGTTCTAGCCCTTGTTGCGCTTGACCTGATTGAACGGCACCCCACGATCAGCGGCGTGCTCGCGAGGAAAGCCGAGCACGCGTTCGCCGATGATGTTGCGCGCGATCTCGGTCGTGCCACCGCCGAGCGCCGCCGCCTGTCGCGACAGGTAGCGCTCACCGAAACGGATCATGTCGTCGTCGGCATCCACGACGCCGGAACTCCCGGTGAGCGACAGGACGGTATCGAACTCAAGATGATGCACGTCAGCGTGCGCGATCCGGATGATCGAGCCTGCGGCCGGCGGCAGCGAGCCGTCGAGAACGCCGTGATACACGTGGTCGATGAGCTGCTCGCGCACCGCCCGGTGCACCAGCGCGCGGCCTGCTGCCTCTTGTGCCCGTTCGCTGTCGGCCTGTCCCGTTGCCTCGAGCAGCGCGACGTAGTCGATCGGCACGTCGGACTTGCCTTCGGCGCCAATGCCGCTCGCGAATTCCGACCCGCCCCCGACGGCACGGCGCTCGTGGTACAGCTGCCGTGAGGCCACGTGCCAGCCGCCGTTGACCTCGCCCACGACGGCGTCGTCACCGAGCTCCAGGTTGTCGAAGAACTCCTCGCAGAACTCGACCGAGCCGTTCACCTGCTTGATGCGCCGAAGGGTGATGCCCGGGCTGTTGATGGGCACCATGAACATGGTCAAGCCCTCGTGCTTGGGCACGTCCCAGTCGGTGCGGGCGAGCATCAGCCCGTAGTCCGCGGCGAACGCGCTGGTGCTCCAGGTCTTGGCGCCGTTGATCACCCACTTGTCGCCCTTACGGTCGGCGCGGGTGATGACACCGGCGAGGTCGGACCCGCCGCTGGGCTCCGACAGCAGCTGCACGAGCACCTCTTCACCGCGCAGCGCGGCCGAGATGTGTTGCTGCTTCTGCTTTTCGGACCCGGTGTCCAGGATGGTCGCGGCGCAGATCGTGAAAGTCGGGGTGTTCAGGATTACCGGCAGCTCATAGCACCGTGATTCGGTGTTGAACGCCTTCTGGTAAGCGATGGGGAGACCGAGGCCGCCATACTCGCGGGGGAAGCAGATTCCGGCGAACCCACCCTCGTACAGCTTCTTCTGCAACTCCCGGGCGCGTTTCCACGGTTCCTCTTCACCACGGTCGTGCGCGGGCGGGTCGACCGGATCGATCGATGGCATGTTCTCTGCCAACCAGGTTCGGGCCCGCGCGGCGAACTCTTCGACCGACTCCGTCGTCTCGGTCGTCGGCGTTGCGGTTTCGGTCATGATGCGTGCTCCACGTTCTTGGTCAGCGCGTACACGCGGAGGTTGTGATCCTCGGGTGTGCCGTACAGCGAGCGGTACAGCGTGACTCGCCGCAGAAATATGTGTAGATCGTGCTCCCAGGTCACGCCGATTCCGCCGTGCAGTTGGATGCAGTCCTGCAGCATCCCCGGAGCATGCTCGCCCACATAGGATTTCGCGACGCTGACTGCCATATCGGCGCTTGCGGAGCGCATGGCCACCTCGGCCACCGCGGCGTTCGTCGTCGCCCGGCATGACTCGAACCAGATCTTCAGGTCGGCGTACTTGTGTTTCAGCGCCTGATACGAACCGATCGGCCTGCCGAACGAATGCCGGTCGAATCCCCATTGGATGGTGAAGTCCAGCACCGTCTCCAGGATGCCCACGATCTCGGCGCACTGCAGGATCGTGGCGATCTGGCTCTGCCTGGCGATGAGCGCCGGGGTCTGCTCGGCCGAGCCGACGACCGCGGAGGCGTCCACCTCGACGCCGTCGAATTGCACTCGGGCATAGGACTTCACCATGTCGATGGAGCGTTGCGATTCGACCGTGACGCCGGGTGCGTCGGTCGGAACCAGGCACTGCCTCACCGCGCCGTCGCAGTTCGCGACCACCAGCAGCAGCGCGCTCTCGGCACCGGACTCGACACGATCTTTCACACCGTCGATGCGATAACCGGTGTCGGTGCGCGTCGCGGTCACCTCCGCATCGAGGGGCGAGAACTGCTTGCCCGGTTCGTAGACCGCCCACGACGCCACGACCTCGCCGGAGATCAGGGATTCGATGGTCTGCTCGTGGTCTCCGGGTGCTTCCGCCAGCGCCGCCAGCACGATGCTGACCGGGTGCAGCGGTCCGGGTGCGACGGTTCGGCCGCACAGTTCCGCGACCAGAGCGAGGTCGGCGACGCCATCGCCGGACACGCTGCCGCCGCCGAGTTCTTCCGGGACCAGCAGGCTGGTCCAGCCGAGTTCGGCGGCGCGCCGCCACCAGTCGTTCTCGAACGACGTTCCGGCATCGTGGAGTTCACGCAGCCGACCGAGGGAGGCGCCCTTTTCGAGGAATGACTGGGTCGTCGAGGCGAACAGCAGCCGTTCGGGGTTTGCGACGTCGGTCACGGCGCGAGCTCACTTTCACTAACGCGCGAAGTGCGTGCCGGAACACCGGCACGCACATCACGATCGATACCGTCGGGGGTCAGGCGAATTCCAGTGCGGGAACGCCCGGCTTGTGGACGACCTCGTTCGGGATCTTGAACAGATCGATCATGTTGCCACCCATGACCTTCCGCTGCCCCTCGGCGTCGAGTCCCTGAAGGTCGTCGATCAGGTGCGTCGGTTGCGCGAGGCCTTCCGGGTGCGGCCAGTCGGAACCGAAGATCACGCGGTCGATGCCGAGCAGGTCCGCCATCTGGGCGAAGTCGTCCTCCCAGAACGGGGCGACGTAGACGCAGCGATGGAACGCCTCGATCGGGTCCTCCAGGAAGCCATGCGGCATCTTCGAGTAGACGTTCTTGAACTGCTTGAACAGGTAGGGAACCCAATCCGCGCCGTTCTCGATCGACAGGATGCGCAGATCCGGGTTGCGGGTCAGCGCACCGTGGCAGACCAGCGCGGCCATGGTGTCCTCGATGGGCCTCTTGCCCATCGCGACCATGCGGAACGACGTCGGTGCGAACGGCTTGAACTCGTCGCCGGGCTCCCAGTCGTTGAGGTACTCGGAGTAGCCGCTGTCCGATGCGTGCATCGACACCGGGATACCGGCCTTGACGCAGGCATCCCAGAACGGGTCGAACTCCTCAACGCCGAGCGATCGCGTGCCGCGGTAGCCGGGAACCGGGGCGGGCCGCACCAGAACGGTTTTCGCGCCGCGCTCCAGACACCAGTTCAGTTCCTCGATGGCGCGATCGACATTGCCCAGGTTGACCACCGGGGTGGAGAAGATGCGGTCCTCGTAGTTGAACTGCCATGTCTCGTACATCCACTGATTGAGCGCATGGACGATGTCGAGGATCAGGTCGGGATCGTCCTTGAGACGCTCCTCGACCAGGCTGGCCAGCGTCGGGAACATCAGCGAGTAATCCAGCCCGAGGCTGTCCATCACCTCGAGGCGGGCCTCGGGATTGCGGAAGGCGGGGATGGACTTCATCGGCTTGCCCATGACCTCGCGGAAGCTCTTGCCGCCACTGCCGTGCCGGAAGTATTCCTCCTGCGCGCCGGGCCGGGCGACGACCTCGAACGTCGGGTTCGGAATGTAGTCGCTGACCACGTTGCGCACCATGATCTTGGTGCGGCCGCGGACGTCGATGTAGTCGATGACGCCCTTGCGGTGATCGGGCAGGAACTGCGTCAGCGCCTCTTTGGGCTCGTAGAAGTGGTTATCGGCATCGAACACCGGATAGGGGAGTTCGCGGGTCATTGTTCCGCCTCCTGGGAGTCTCATGTGGCTGTGGTGGTAATGACATTACCACGTCTGGACCAGGGAAAACACCACCGCTGGTTGAGGTGTTTTTCACATTGGACCGTGCAGGTCAGGCGCGTTTGTGCCCGCCGGTGAGGCCGTTGACACAGAAGTCGTAGATCTGGTCGGCCTCTATGGGGATACCGCTCAGCTCGGCGCCGAGCACCCGTATTCGCATGGCGCCCAGCGCTGATTGCATGATCAGCGCGGCGGTGGCCTCGATGTCGAGATCGGTGCGAAACGCGCCCTCGTCGATGCCGCTACGAATGATGTCCTTGATCAGCTCGTGCACCGGGGCCAGCACGCGGGCGTACTCGCTGGGCAGCGCCTCGGCCAAGCGATCGTTGTAGAACGTGAGGCCCCTGTTGACCTTGTCCTGTGTCGTCGTCTCCGCGGGCGTGCAGATGCGGTCGATGAGTATCCGCAGGGCATCGAGGGCGGGCAGACCGGTGGTGTCCTCGCGCCATTTGCGCGTCGACTCCGACATGATTTTGTCGACCAACGCCAGCAGCAACTCGTCCTTGGTGGAGAAGTGCTGGTAGAAGGACCGCAGCGAGGTCTTGGACCGTTCCACGACCTCCAGGACCGTGAAGTCGGTGCGGCCGGTCTCGCCGAGAATCGCCAACGCCGACTTCATGAATCGCTTCGGACGTGACTCCGGATCCAGGTCGACGACGGCATCCGATGTCGCCGGACGGGCGGCTCCGCCCGACGACGGACCGCTGCGCTTCGCCATGGGGCACCTTCCGGGTTGTCCGCGAATGTCGGTAACGACGTTACCGCTTTTACCCATGCTCGGTTACTGTTCCCACCCATGACCACAGACTCAGCGCAGACGCCCTGGACCGTTCAGAGCCTGCTCGACCTGTTCGACGTGCAGCCCGACGGCGAGAACAGATTCACCGCCGAGACGGGACCTGCAGGCGAAGACGATCGCCAGGTCGTCGAGGGAACGCAGGTGCTCGCTCAAGCGATTGTCGCTGTGGCCAAGCGCTTTCCGGAGAAGTCGGTGCGCTCGGTGTCCGCGGTGTTCGCCCGCGCGGTCATGGTGGGTGCGGGTCCGGTCGAGTTGGAACTCGACGTCGTCAGCGAGGGGCGGTCGACGGCGACCGCGATCGTCGCGGCGAAACAGAACGGCAAGCGGTGCATCACGGCGACGGTGCTCACCGATGTGCCCACCGCCGACGTCATCCGTCATAACCTGCCGCGGCCCGATGTCGCGGGCCCCGACGACGCGAACGAGTCGCACATGCCGATGGCCGGCAGGCAACTACGGTTGGTCGACGTCGTCGACGTGAACAGCCCCGACGAGGTGGGCCCGCCGGAGCTGTACGCGTGGCTGCATTACGATCCGATCCCCACCCGCGACGACCTCGCGAAGGCGCTGATTGCCTATTTCACTGGACACCTCGGCATTTCGACGACGATGCGTGCACATGAAGGCATTGGGACCGCACAGTCGCACCTGACGGTGTCGACGGCGCCCATGACGGTGACGGTCAGCTTCCACGAGCCGTTCACGTGGGACGGCTGGCTGCTCTACACCCACGAGAGCACCCAGGTGGGTGCGGGCATGTCGTATGTGCGCGGCGCGGTTCACACCGAAAGCGGCGAGCTCATCGCCTCGTTCGGGCAGGACGCGCTGATCCGCCCGCTGCGGACCACCGACACCAGCATCAAGGAGCAGTCGCGGCTCTAGATCTTCAGATAGCCCTTGTCCGCGGGGATCTGGGCCGCGGTCACCAGTGATGAGGCATCGCTGGCCAACCACAACACGATGTCGGAGATCAGGTTGGGATCGGCGAGCGAGTCGGTCGGCAGGGCGCCAGGCGAGAAGCTGTGGATGTATGTCTGATGGTCGGCGAACATCTGGTACATCGACACGTCGTTGCCCATCGGCGTATCGGTGCCGTACGGGTGCACCGAGTTGACCCGGATGCCGAACTCGCCCAGCTCGATTGCCAGTGAATTGGTCAGCGCGACGACGCCGAATTTGCTTGCGCAGTAGTGCCCGCCGCCGGGAACGGCCTTGATGCCCGCCGCCGAGCTGATGTTGATGATCGACCCACCGTTTCCCGCTTCGATCATCGCGGGCACGACGGCCTTGATGGTGTGCCACACGCCGGTCAGGTTGATGTCGATGACGTCCTGCCACTGCTGCGCCGAAATCTCCCACAGCCGGCCCCAATTCAGCACACCGGCGTTGGCGACGACGATGTCGAGCCGGCCGAACTGTTCGATCGCGTCGGCCACCACCCGTTGCTGGCCGTCGAGGTCGCGGACGTCGACCTCTTCGGCGCGGATCTTGCGCCCCTCGCCCTCGACCAGATTCACCGTCTCGGCGAGATCCTCGGGCAGCGCCGGGGGATAGCCGTTGTGCTCGGCAACCGGCCCGCAGGCGTCGATCGCGATGATGTAGGCACCGGCCCGGGCCAGCCGGATGCAGTGTGAACGCCCTTGTCCGCGCGCCGCTCCCGTGACATAGGCGACCTTGCCCGCCAGCGGTGTGTCTTCAGCCATGGTCGACATCGTGCGCGTGATGGACGATGTCGTGCAAGTGGTAGACCGCAATTGTCGCGATCGTGAACTCGCTGCCGTTGCTGCGCAAGCCGCGCCGCGACCATGCGTGAGCGGGCACCCGCATGTAGGTGTCGGCGACGACGTTGGCGGCGTCGAACAGCTCGGTGGCGACGACGGCCGGATCCTGCGACCCGTAGTCGTCGGCCAGCGCCGTCTCATCCTGGTCCCAGTTGGGAAACAGCGGTTCGTCTTCGTCGAGCATCAGCCGCACGCGTTGGTCGAAGATGCGGTGCACGTCGCGGATGTGACAGCCGTATTCCAGCGTCGACCACACCGTCGGCTGCGACCGCCGCCTGACGCGGGGCCCGCTCAGCCGCGGCACCCAGTCGGCGGCGTCGGCGCGGATGTGGTCGGCGACCTCGGTGTGGCGCACAGAGTCCGGATCGAAGCCACAATCAGCGCACGCGCGGGAGAGAACCCAGGTCCAGTCCTTGGTGTCGGGCTCAATCGGGTCTTGCTCGGACGTCACTGGATCAGTGTGGCAGCCGTGTGTCGCGGAGCTGGGTTCCAGCTGCCACGGTGACCGAATCGCCGTCGCGCCATACGTAGAGCTGCCACCCGCGCACGCGCAGCATAGTGAGGGTCGGCGTTACGGCGACGGTGTCCATATCCACGACGCTAGGTCGCGTCGTGCGGCTGCCGAAGCCGATAAGCTACTGGCGAAATCTAGCCCAGATCGGTGGCGGAGAACGTGTCGCAGCTCTTGATGTCGCCGGTGCGGTATCCCTCGGTGAACCACTTCTGCCGCTGCTCCGACGAGCCGTGAGTCCACGCCTCGGGATTGACGCGTCCGGTCGCGGACTGCTGGATGCGGTCGTCACCCACCGATGCCGCGGCCGACAGCGCGTCGGCAATGTCCTTGTCGCTCAACGGCTCCAGGAACGGCACGCCCGTGCTCTCCTGCTTGGTGATGGCTGCGTAGTGCGCCCAGATGCCCGCATAGCAGTCGGCTTGCAACTCAGTGCGCACGCCGCCGCCCGTGGCGCCCTGCGGATCCCGCTGTGCGTTGACGAGTGAACCCTGCAGATCCTGCACGTGATGGCCGAACTCGTGGGCGACCACATACTCCTGAGCCAGCGGTCCGCCGCTCGAACCGAACTGCGTGGTGAGAACGTCGAAGAAGTCCGTGTCGAAATAGGCCGTCTGATCGCCCGGGCAGTAGAAGGGGCCGACATCGCTGGTCGCAGGCCCGCAGGCGGTGTCGACCGAGCGGGTGAACAGTCGCACGCGCGGCCGTGTGTAATCCGGAAGCAGCTGCTGCCACACCGCGTCCACCGAATTGCCCGTGGCGATCACCCGGCACTGCACGATGTTGTTCGCATCCTCGGCGGTCTTGCACTGGCTGGTGTCGAAGCCGGGCGCCTCAACGCCGCCGCTGTCGATCTGCTGCTGCGGTATCACCGTGCTCGGGTCGACGCCGAGGAAAAGCGCGACGACGAGAATGAGGAGACCGCCGACGCCGCCTCCGATTGCGATACCGCGACCGCCACCGCCGCCACCGCTAGTCGAGGTGGTACTGGTGTCGATCTCCATGCCTTCGCGGAAGGTCATCGCGCCCCTACTTTCTCGATCGGAGGCACTCGCCGCACCGGTCCGTATTCAGCTTTGCACACTACGATTCAGACGTGACAGTCGTTGTCGGACATTCCACCGTCGTGCACACGGAACTGGGAGACCTGCGTGGGACGACCGAAGGGAATGTCGGGGTCTGGCGCGGTGTGCCGTACGCGGAGCAGCCCGTGGGGGACCGTCGCTTCCTGGCGCCCGCTCCGCCGCAACCGTGGACCGGTGTGCGCGACGCGCTCGAACACGGACCACTGCCGCCGCAGACCAAATCGTTCGTCGGTGGCGGCCGCGACGATCCGAAGGTTCGCGACGAAGCGTGTCTGACGCTGACGGTGTGGTCGCCGGACACCAGCGCGTCGCTTCCGGTGATGGTGTGGATTCCCGGTGGCGCATTCGTGTACGGCGCCGGACAGTTTCAGCTCTACAACGGCTCGCGGCTGGCCGCCAATGGAAACGTGGTGGTGGTCAATGTCACCTACCGGATCGGGGTGTTCGGCGGGTTCGAGCTCAGCGACCTCGGTGACGGTTTCGACGACAACCTCGCGCTGCGCGACCAGATGGCGGCGCTGCGCTGGATCCGCGACCACATCGCGGCGTTCGGCGGCGATCCCGACCGGGTGACGATTTTCGGCGAGTCGGCGGGCGCCACCTCGGTGCTGGCTCTTCTGGCCAGCCCGGCGGCCACCGGACTGTTCAGCAGGGCGATCGCACAGAGTCCGCCGTTGCCACTGATCGGTGAACGCGAGACCAGGGCCAGGCAGGCTCATGAATTCCTGAAGCGGTTGGGTGTCGCGGCCAACGAGGTCAAGGCGCTGCCGCAGCGCCAACTGCGGCGCGCTGCGGGCATGGTGCAGCTGAAGAGTGCTTCGACCGCACCGCATCTCGCCTACGGACTGACCTACGGGGTCGACCTACTGCCGCGACATCCGGTGGATGCCGCCCGCACCGGAGCCATTCAACGAATGCCGCTGATCATCGGCACCAACAGCCACGAGGCATCGATGTTCGCCTGGACCAAGCCGCCGATGCTGCCGACCACGACGTCGTCGATCAGCGCGTATCTCGACCGCGTCGCGCCCGATTCCAAGGACGAGGTGCTGTCCGCATACCCGGACTATCCGAAGCGGCGAGCGCTGATCGCGTTCGGCTCCGACGCGATGTTCGGCGGCCCGGCATGGGCGTTCGCGGATGCGTACAGCGCCCTTGCCCCGACGCACGTGTACCGGTTCGACCATGTCGGTTGGAGCCTGCGGGTCCTGGGTCTTGGCGCCACACACGGCAGCGAGATCGTGCACATCCAACACAGTTACGCGTCGTTCATCGGGCGCAAGCTGCACCCGCTCGGGCGCCGCCTGCAGCCGCCGGTCGGCAGGCGCATGCAGCGGGCGTGGCTGGACTTCGCCGCCAAGGGCTGGGACACCGGCGATGAGCGCTCGCGCGAAGAGCGTCCAACCGGTGAGATCGAGTGGTCCAACGGCCACGATTGGCCGGTGTACGACACCGACCGCCGCGTCACCCGCATCATCGAGACCGCGCGCGACACCGTTATGGAGGATCCCGACGCCGAGCGACGAAAAGTCTGGGCCGGGCTCTACTAGACCGAGTACCGCTTGTCTGAGTAGTCGCGCAGGTTGTAGAGAAATTTCTGGAACGTGCGCGCCATGAGCGGCTTGCCGAGCGCCATACCGATCCGGCCCGCGGCACCTTTCGGCTTCATTGCCATCACCCATGTCAGGTGGCAGCCGGCTGCGGTCTCGATGACCCGGTAGTCCTCTGCGAACGCGGAGATGCTGGTGCTGGACGCCTCGTTGAACCGAAAAGCCATGTGGGTAAAGGGTTCCCAGGCCAGGAACTCCTCGTCGCCCGTGATACCGCCGCGCATGTTCACCGTCCGGGTGGTGCCGATACCGCGCGGTTCGGGGCTGGTCCAGGTGACCTTGGTGATCGCCGTCGCCCAATGGGGCCAGGACTCCGCGTCGGCGAGCACCTCGAACAGCTGCTCGGGCGTGATGTTCAGGTCCACGGTGCTGACGAACCGGAATGGCGCGTTGTCGATGAAGTCCAGGTCAACCCGCTCACATGCGTGCATGGGCATACACGTTAGCCGACAGTGTCTAGCCGTCTAGATCGCATGCAAACAGTTCGGGCACGCGCTGAGATTATCCGGGGCCGTCGCTCGCGGCGGCCAGCAGCGGCACCAGGACGTCGCTGATCGGGGTGGCTATCCCGTGTTCGGCGGCCTTGCGGGAGATCACGCCGTTGCGGATGTCCCATTCCAGCGGCCGGTGCGCCTCGCGGTCGGTCAGCATCGACGTCGTGATGTCGGCGGGGGACTGACCGAACAGATTCATGATGTCGTCGATCACCTCGTCGCCGAGGGTGGCGCCGTCCGCGCGGGCGACCGCGAGGCATTCCGCGAGATAGCGTCGCGCCAGTGCGGCGACGTCGTCGCGATGGAACATGCCCATGCGCCGGCCGGTCAGCACCATCAACCCGACCACGGCGTTCACCAGCAACTTGTTCCAGGCCGCGCTGATGAAGTCCGAATCGAGCTCGACCGAGATTCCCGCGCCGCCGAACAGCTCGGCGAGTCCCTTGGCCGCATCCGAGACGGGCAGCACCAGCCGGACGCCGGTGCGCAGCCGTACCCACCCCTGCGGGTCCGGTTCCGCGGAGATCCAGATGGCCGTCGGCACCACCGCTGCCGTCGGACAGAACCGGCCGACCCGCTGGACCTGCTCGACGCCGTTCTGCAGCGCACACACCACCGTGCGGTCATCGCACAGCCTGGTCAGCCAGTCACCGGCCTGCTCGTTCTGGGTGTCCTTGACGGCCAGCAGTACGACGTCGGCGGGTTCGGTGATCTCGGTGGGGTCGGTCAGCACGGGGCCCGGCACGACGATCGGTTCCCTGTCGTCGGCCCTTACCTCGATGGAGTCGCGCGCGGTTCTGCCGCACAGCGTCACCTGGTGGCCTGCGGCATACAGCAGGGCGGTGACGGTCGACCCGATCGCGCCGGGTCCGACGAGTGCGATGCGGACGCCTGGGACACGGTCTTCGCGCAAGCGCTCATCCACCAACGCCAAGCTACCGGCCTCGGCGGCCCCACTACACTGTGGCAGTCCTCCGTCAGGCCATTCACAGGAGATTTCGTGCTGCGCAGTCATGCCGCCGGTTCGTTGCGGTCCGCCGACGCCGGTCAAACGGTGACGCTGGCCGGTTGGGTTGCGCGTCGCCGCGACCACGGCGGCGTCATCTTCATCGACCTTCGCGATTCGACCGGGGTGTCGCAGGTGGTGTTCCGCGAAGCAGACGTGCTCGCGAACGCGCACCGGTTGCGCGCGGAGTACTGCATCGCGGTCGAGGGTGTTGTCGAGATACGCCCCGAAGGCAATGCCAACGCCGAAATCCCCACGGGTGATATCGAAGTCAACGCCACGTCGTTGACCGTGCTCGGTGAGAGTGCACCGCTGCCGTTCCAGCTCGACGAGCAGGCCGGCGAGGAAGCCCGGCTGAAATACCGCTATCTCGATCTGCGGCGTGAGGGCCCGGGGCACGCGATTCGCCTGCGTTCCAAGGTGAATGCGGCGGCGCGCGACGTACTTGCCCGTCACGACTTCGTCGAGATCGAGACGCCGACGCTGACACGTTCCACCCCCGAGGGGGCACGCGACTTCCTGGTGCCCGCCCGTCTGCAACCGGGCAGCTTCTACGCACTGCCTCAGAGCCCGCAGCTGTTCAAGCAGTTGCTCATGGTGGCGGGCATGGAGCGCTACTACCAGATCGCCCGCTGTTACCGCGACGAGGACTTCCGCGCCGACCGCCAACCCGAGTTCACCCAGCTGGATATGGAGATGAGCTTCGTCGAGGCCGACGATGTGATGGCAGTGTCCGAAGAGGTTCTCAAGGCGCTCTGGGCGTTGGTCGGCTATGACCTGCCGACGCCGATCCCGCGGATCAACTATGCCGAAGCGATGCGCCGATTCGGCTCCGACAAGCCCGACCTGCGATTCGGCGTGGAACTGGTCGAGTGCAAGGAGTACTTCTCCGACACCACATTTCGAGTGTTCCAGGCCGACTACGTCGGCGCCGTCGTCATGCCCGGTGGCGCGTCGCAGCCGCGGCGCACGCTGGACGGCTGGCAGGAGTTCGCCAAGCAGCGCGGGCACAAGGGGCTGGCGTACGTGCTCGTCGCCGACGACGGCTCACTGGGCGGTCCGGTGGCCAAGAACCTCACCGACGCCGAACGTGACGGTCTCGCCGCACATGTCGGGGCGAAGCCGGGGGACTGCGTCTTCTTCTCCGCGGGCCCGACGAAGGCCGCGCGCGCACTGCTCGGGGCGACCCGTATCGAGATCGCCAAGCGCCTCGACATGATCGATCCCGATGCGTGGGCGTTCACCTGGGTGGTGGACTGGCCGCTGTTCGAGGCCGCCGACGAGGCTACTGCCGCAGGCGATGTGGCGGTGGGGTCCGGCGCATGGACCGCCGTGCACCACGCATTCACCTCGCCCAAGCCGGAATCGGAGGCGACATTCGACACCGATCCGGGCTCCGCCTTGGCCAATGCCTACGACATCGTCTGCAACGGCAACGAGATCGGCGGCGGGTCTATCCGTATCCATCGGCGCGACGTCCAGGAGCGGGTGTTCGCGATGATGGGTATCGACCACCATGAGGCCCAGGAGAAGTTCGGATTCCTGTTGGACGCCTTCACTTTCGGCGCCCCACCGCACGGCGGCATCGCGTTCGGGTGGGACCGCATCACCGCACTGCTCGCCGGATTAGATTCGATCCGCGAAGTGATCGCATTCCCGAAGTCCGGAGGCGGAGTCGATCCGCTGACCGATGCGCCCGCGCCGATCACCGCGCAACAGCGCAAGGAATCGGGCATCGACGCCAAGCCCAAGACCGACTGATCCAATCCGCACCGTGTGCGTCACGCGCAACGCTACGATCCGCGCGTGAACGAAGAGGCGCAGGCACCACAGGAAGAGTCCGCGCCACGTCCTGACAATCGGCGTATGTGGCGCATCATCGTGCTGGCGACAGTGGGCGGGGTCATCGCGCTGTATCTCGCATCGATGCTCGGATATCGCGCGTCTGACGATACGTATCGCGACTTCTCGTTCACCGACGCATCGCCGGAAACCGAGACGTCGGTCATCATTCGGTTGCGCCAATTCGACACGCTGCAGAACACCCTGTCGGTCGACGTCCTTGTCCATCCCGGCCGCGATCTGCTGAGCAAGGACCCGCAATCGGTGGACAAGATGGCCATTCGGTTGAGCTCGTGGACGCCGTCCGGCGACCTGATCTACCTCCACGCCGACGTCGCCCCCGACACCGCTACGACGCTGGTTGCGATCGGCGACCCCGACAACTGGCCCTTCGACTCGTACACGACCGACGTCATCGGGGTCGAACTCTTCAGCGGCACCAGCCCGCAGCGCCAGCCTGTTTCGGCGGGGATCATCGTCGCCGGACACATCAACGGCTGGAATATCGGCAGCGAAGCCGGAACCGTCGACTCGCCGCCCGCGCCGTCGCAGACTGTCCGGCTCACGTTGGAGCGATCGCCCGCCGCGCTCTCATTCGACATCGGCCTCATCCTGGTGCTGCTGGCCTTGCCTGCAGCCGCGTTGTTCGTCGCAATCCAGACGCTGGCCGGTCGCACGCCGTTCCTGCCGCCGGTGATGACCTGGTTCGCCGCAGTGCTTTTCTCGGTGATCCCGCTGCGCAACCTGTTGCCCGGTGCGCCGCCTGCGGGCGCCTGGATCGATCAGCTGGTGGTGTTGTGGGTGCTGCTCGCCGTGGCGGCGGCCATGATCATGTACGTCACGGCGTGGTGGCGATCGCGACCCTCGAACTAGACGCCGGACCAATCGCATCCGGTCAGCTCGGCGGAACGCTCCCATAACCGGCGGGCCATCACCGGATCGGTCGCCTTGCGCCGCAGTTTGGTCACCTTCGGTGGGCCGAGCTGATTGAAGCGCGGCGCGAGATAGGTACCGCTGGGCAGATCGGTCGACACGGCCTGCAGGCTGGCCCGCGCGCCTTGGGCAGGCGTGTGCAGAAACCTGCGCATCCCGTTGTGCTCACCCATGCCCAGCGACCTGGTGATGTCGGTGTCGGTCGCACCGGGATCCGATGCATAGGCCCGGACGCCGCGCGCGGCGAGTTCGCGGACGAAGAGCAGGTTGGCCAGCTTGGACTGGCCGTAGGCGATCCACTTCGAGTACTTGCGGGTGTGCCAGTTGAGGTCGGCCAGGTCGATCCGGGTGTAGAGGTACGTCGCGCTCGCGACCGACACCACGCGATCCTTGATCCGGTCACCGAGCAGACAGGTCAACGCGAAATGGCCGAGGTGGTTGGTCCCCATGTGCGCTTCGAAACCGTCGGCGGTACGGGTGAGCGGCATGCCCATCACACCCGCGTTGTTCACCAGCACGTCAACGCTTTCCACCGATTCGGCGAACGCACGCACGCTGGCCAGGTCGGCGAGATCCAGGGGACGCACCTCGACGTCGCCGGGCATCGCGGCGGCCGCTCGCTGCGCCTTGTCGATGGTGCGGCACGCGATCACGACGCTGTGCCCCTGCGCGGCCAGCGCCGTCGCTGTCGCCGCGCCCACACCGCTGTTGCCGCCTGTGACGATCACCCGCATGTCTGACGATTATGTCGACGTGGAATAGATGCGGTCGCGCATGGGCTTGGTTTGGGCATGACCGAGATACCCGACGCAGAGACCATGCGGGCCTTCAACAAGAGCATCGTGGACGAGTTCCGCGCCAATGGAGGCAAGGTGAGCGGCCAGTTCGCCGGGGCAGACCTGCTCCTGCTCACCACCACCGGAGCCAAGTCGGGGCAGCCCCGACTGGCGCCGCTGGCGTATTTCACCATCGACGGCAGGGTGATCATCGTCGGCTCCAAGGCCGGCGCCGACACCAACCCCGACTGGGTGCACAACCTGCGGGCCAACCCGCGTGCGCACGTCGAAGTGGGTGCCGATTCTTACGACGTCAACGCCCATGAACTCGACCGCGCCGAGCGGGATGACTTGTACCCGAAGGTCGTCGCCGTCGCGCCGGGCTTCGGCGACTACCAGGCCAAGACCAGCAGGGTGATTCCACTCTTCGAGCTTCATAAGCTGTGATTTGTGTGCGTTCAGGAGCGGTGAGCGCTCCCAAACGCACACAAATCGCTGATTACAGGCGCTCGATGATGGTGGCGTTGGCCATGCCGCCGCCCTCACACATCGTCTGCAGTCCGTAGCGTCCGCCTCGCTGCTCCAACGCATTGACCAAAGTCGTCATGATGCGCGCGCCGGAAGCGCCCAACGGGTGACCGATCGCGATGGCTCCTCCGTTGACGTTCGTCTTGGCCAGGTCAGCCCCGACGTCGTGCGCCCAACTCATCACGACCGGTGCGAAGGCCTCGTTAACCTCGAACAGGTCGATGTCGGCCAGGGTCAGTCCGGCCCGCTGTAGGACCTTCTCGGTCGCGGGGATGACGCCGGTCAGCATGTAGAGCGGATCGGAGCCCACCACGGTCGTCGTGTGGATCCGGGCCAGCGGGCGCAGGCCCAGCCGTTTGGCGACCTCACTCGTGGTGATCAGCACCGCCGCGCTGCCGTCCGACAGCGGAGACGAGTTGCCGGGAGTGATCTCCCATTTGATCTGCGGGAACCGCGCCTCGTAGGAGGGGTTGTAGAACGCGGGCTTCAAAACGGCCAGCGTCTCCACGGTGGTCCCAGGGCGAATGATCTCGTCGGTGGCCAGTCCCGCGATCGGAATCAGCTCGTTGTCGAAACGGCCCTCTTTGGTTGCCTGCGCGGCCTTTTCGTGGCTGCCTGCGGAGAACTCGTCGAGCTGTTGACGCGAGAAGCCCCACTTCGCGGCGATCAGTTCGGCGCTGATGCCCTGCGGCACCAGACCCTCGGGGTAACGCTGCGCCATGGCGCCGAACGGGTCGCTGCCGGGCAGCACACTGGAGCCCATGGGAACGCGTGACATCGATTCCACGCCCGCGGCGACGACGATGTCGTATGCCCCCGCGATCACGCCCTGCGCGGCGAAGCTGATCGCCTGCTGGCTGCTGCCGCACTGACGGTCGACCGTCGTACCGGGCACGGTCTCGGGGAAGCCCGCCGCAAGGAGCGCGTTGCGTCCGATGTTGACGGCCTGGTCGCCCACCTGCGATACGGCGCCGGTGATGACGTCGTCGATCTGGGCGGGGTCGATGCCCGTGCGGGCGATCAGCTCCTTGAGGCTGTGAGCGAGGAGGTCGACGGGCAGCACGTCGTGCAGCGCACCGCTAGCCTTGCCTTTTCCGATCGGCGTGCGTACCGCCTCGACGATGACCGCGTCTCGACCTGCATATCCAGCCATTTCGGCCTCCTGAACTCGTCTCTGAGTACTGCGTTCTATACCCAGCTATATCACCTGGGTATACTTAGAACAACTCAGAGGAGGGGTGAATTCCATGACAGTGCTACAGGGGCGGCTGGCGGACCGCGACGCCTGGTCGGCGGTGGGTGAATGCCCGGTCGAGAAGACAATGGCGCTGCTGGGGACCAAATCGGCGATGCTGATCATGCGCGAGGCCTTCTACGGCACCACCCGCTTCGACGACTTCTGGCGCCGCATCGGTGTGACCAAGGCCGCAGCCGCCGCGCGCCTGTCCGAGCTCGTGGAGGTGGGCCTGCTCGAACGGCGGCCCTATCAGGAGCCGGGACAGCGCAGCCGCGACGAGTACGTGCTGACCGAGGCGGGCGTCGAATTCATGCCCGTGGTCTGGGCGATGTTCGAGTGGGGTCGACGCCACCTGCCGAACCGTTCACCGCTGCGCCTGGCGCACGCCGACTGCGGGGCCGAGGCGGGCGTGGAGATCCGTTGCGCAAAAGGACATCTCGTGCCGCCCGACGAGCTGATCGTCCGCGCCGTCAGGAGTTAGCGCTCCTCGGCGAGGAACGCCGTGACCAGTGTCTTGGGCGCCTGCGACAGCCAGGCCTCGGTGACGAGCTCGGTGAGTTCACGCACGCCGATCGCTCGCAGCCGGACCAGCACCATCGGGTAGCCGTCGAAATGCGGCGTGGTGAAGTACACGTCGGGATCCTCGGCGATGAGTGCGAACTTCACGCCTTCATCCGGGACACGCGCGCCGAGGATGTCACCTGTGGGAGCGCCGTCGCCCAGTGCGGCGTAGTCGGCCTTGCGCAACGGCCGCTCCCAGACCATGAGCTTCTTGCGGACCCGCCATTTTCGAGGTGAGGCTTCGGTTGTCTCCGGCAACAGTCCGACGATTCGCCCGACGTCCTTCCAGGTGGCCACGGAAGACGATTGTGCGCGGTTAGGGTTCACCAGTGCTGCATTTGCGGGTGATAGCGCCCGAGGAGCTGCGTGAGGACGTCCTCGACGTCCTCCGCCGCGAAGTCGGCGTCGCGAACATCGTGCTGCATCCAGGGGCGGCCCTGGAACCCCCGGGAGACGAGATCTCCGCCGACATCGCCCGCGAATGCGCCAACGAAGTCATCAAGCAACTGAAGGCCCTCGACGTGCACCGCCGCGGCGGAATCAGCCTCGAAGTCCTCGACACGGTGCTCTCCAGTCGCGCGCACAAAGCTGAGGACGAGGCCGAGGGCGACCCTGCCGACGCAGTGATCTGGGATGAATTGATCGGGCGGACCCGCGAAGAAGCCACGTTGAGCGTCACGTTCGTCACGTTCTTGACTCTGGCCTGTCTGCTCACGGCGGTCGGTGTCGTGACCGATTCCACCGTGACGATCGTCGGCGCAATGGTGCTCGGCCCGGAGTTCGGACCGCTTGCCGCGCTTTCAGTGGCCCTGGTGCAACGCAGGCGCAACCTGGCGAGGCGCGCGGGTTTGGCACTGCTCATCGGCTTTCCGATCGCGATGGGGATCACTGCGGTCGCGACAGGGGCCGCCCAGGCGGTCGGCTGGCTGACCGTCGATTCCGTGGCACACGTCGACGAGGTGGACTTCATCTTCAAGGTCGGACCGATGTCGTTCGTGGTCGCACTGCTGGCCGGTGCGGCGGGCATGTTGTCTCTGGTCTCGGCAAGGGCGACGGGGCTGGTCGGTGTCTTCATCTCGGTGTACACCATCACTGCGGCCGGTTTCGCCGTCGTCGCGGCCACCGTCGGACAATGGGATGTCGCCGCCAAGTCAGCGCTTCAGCTGGCGGTGAACCTGGTGGGCATCGTCGTTGCCGGGGTACTGGTGCTTGTGCTGCGCCCGAAGGGCACACTCATTCCGCGCGTGGCACAGACCTGAGATCGAGGCGCAAGGCGGGTGATTCCGCAATGCGCGCCCTCCTACGTTGTGATGGGATCTTGCGATGGGCATCAAGGTGGCGCTGGAGCATCGCACCAGCTACACGTTCGACCGGCTGGTCGAGGTGCACCCCCATATCGTCCGGCTGCGCCCGGCGCCGCATTCGCGTACTCCGATCGAGGCGTACTCGCTGACCGTCGAGCCCGCCGATCACTTCATCAACTGGCAACAGGACGCCTTCGGAAACTTCCTCGCACGGCTCGTCTTCCCGAACCGCGCCCGCAGCCTGACGATCACCGTCGGCCTGATCGCCGATATGAAGGTGATCAACCCCTTCGACTTCTTTATCGAGGAGTACGCCGAACTGATCGGCTTCAGCTACCCGAAGTCTCTCGCCGAGGACCTCAAGCCGTACCTACGGCCGGTCGACGAGGCCGACGAGGGAACGGGGCCCGGTGACCTTGTGCAGGCGTGGGTGACGAACTTCTCCGTCGCACCGGGTACCCGCACCATCGACTTTCTCGTCGCCCTCAACCGGGCCGTCAATGCCGACGTGGGCTACAGCCTGCGGATGGAACCCGGGGTGCAGACGCCCGACCACACGTTGCGAACCGGGATCGGCTCGTGCCGCGACTCGGCCTGGCTGCTGGTGTCGGTCCTACGTCAGCTCGGACTCGCCGCGCGTTTCGTCTCCGGCTACCTGGTTCAGCTCACCTCGGATGTCGAGGCACTCGACGGACCGTCGGGCCCGGCAGCCGATTTCACGGATCTGCACGCCTGGGCCGAGGTGTACATCCCCGGCGCAGGCTGGATCGGCCTGGACGCGACGTCGGGGCTGTTCGCCGGCGAGGGCCATATCCCACTGTCGGCCACGCCGCACCCGGAGTCCGCGGCACCCATCACCGGCGCCACCGAGCCGTGTGAGACAACACTGGACTTCACCAACATCGTCACGCGCATACACGAGGATCCCCGGGTCACGCTCCCGTACACCGATGCCGCCTGGGGTGCCATATGCGAGCTCGGCGGCCGCGTGGACGAGCGGTTGGCCGCGGGTGATGTCCGTCTGACGATGGGCGGAGAGCCGACGTTCGTCTCGATCGACAACCAGGTGGACGCGGAGTGGACCACCGACGCCGACGGGCCGCACAAACGCCGGCTGGCATCCGATCTCGCGGCGCGGTTGAAGAAGGTGTGGGCGCCGCAGGGTCTGGTCCATCGGAACCAGGGCAAGTGGTATCCGGGAGAACCGTTGCCGCGCTGGCAGATCGGATTGTATTGGCGCACCGACGGTGAGCCCTTGTGGCGCGACGATTCGCTGCTTGCCGATCCGTGGTCGTCGACTCCGGAGTCGATCGAAGTCGCGCCCGATGCCGGACTGCAGGTGCTCGGCGCACTCGTCGACGGACTCGGATTGCCTGCGTCCCAGATTCGACCCGCGTACGAAGACGCGTTGAGCCGGCTGGCCGCGGCGACGCGGCTACCCGACGGCGAACCCGTCAGCGCGGCAGACGATCTGGAGGCTGACACCGTCGATGCCCGGGCCGCCCTGATTGCGCGGATCGAGGAGACGGTCAACGAACCGGCCGCCTACATCCTGCCGTTGCATCGAACCGACGACGGCTCGGGCTGGGCAAGCGCCGACTGGCGGTTGCGGCGCGGACGAATCGTGCTGCTCGACGGCGACTCACCGGCGGGGCTGCGCCTGCCGCTGAAATCGATCAGCTGGCGTCCACCGCCGGCAGGCCACGAGACAGATCCGTTGGCGCGCCGCGACGAATTGCCCGTCGAGGCAGGCGAAGACGATGCGGAAGTCGTGGACGCCGACGCGATGCCGACCACCGCGGTCGTGGCCGAGGTTCGCGAAGGCCTGCTCTACATCTACCTGCCGCCGACCGATGAGGCCGAGCACTTCGTCGACCTGACCCGACGGGTGGAGGCCGCGGCGGCGAAGGTCGACTGCCCCGTCGTCCTCGAAGGTTACGGGCCTCCGACGGACCCGCGGATCATGTCGGCGAGCGTCACGCCCGACCCCGGTGTCATCGAGGTCAACGTGGCGCCGACCGCCGGATTCGCCGCGCAGCGGCAGCAACTGGAAACCCTCTACAGCGAAGCCCGACTGGCCCGATTGTCGACCGAGTCTTTCGACGTCGACGGCACCCACGGCGGCACCGGCGGCGGCAACCACATCACCCTGGGCGGCATCACGCCCGCGGATTCGCCGATGCTGCGGCGTCCCGATCTGCTGGTGTCGATGCTGACGTACTGGCAGCGTCACCCGTCGCTGTCCTACCTGTTCTCGGGTCGGTTCATCGGCACGACGTCGCAGGCGCCCCGTGCCGACGAGGGTCGCGCCGACGCGCTGTACGAACTCGAGATCGCGTTCGCCGAGATCGCGCGGCTGTCGGCAGACGAGGGCGGGCCCCGACCGTGGATCATCGACCGTGCGCTGCGGCATCTGATGACTGACATCACCGGCAACACGCACAGGGCCGAGTTCTGCATCGACAAGCTCTATAGTCCCGACGGTGCACGAGGCCGACTGGGACTCCTGGAATTACGCGGATTCGAGATGCCGCCGCACTACCAGATGGCGATGGTGCAGTCGTTGTTGGTGCGGTCGCTGGTCGCATGGTTCTGGGATGAACCTCTGCGCGCACCGCTGATCCGCCACGGCGCCAATCTGCACGGGCGTTATCTGTTGCCGCACTTCATCATTCACGACATCGCCGATGTGGCTGCCGACTTGAGGGCGCACGGCATCAACTTCGACACCAGTTGGCTGGACCCCTTCACCGAGTTCCGGTTTCCCCGCATCGGGACGGCCGTGTTCGACGGCGTCGAGATCGAGCTTCGCGGGGCGATCGAACCGTGGAATGTGTTGGGGGAGGAGTCGACAACAGGTGGGACGGCCCGCTACGTCGACTCGTCGATCGAGCGCATCCAGGTGCGGCTCATCGGGGCCGACCGCCAACGCTACGTCGTCACCGCGAACGGCTACCCGGTGCCGCTGCTCGCCACGGACAACCCCGATGTCCAGGTGGGCGGGTTGAGGTTCCGGGCGTGGCAGCCGCCGAGCGCGCTGCACCCCACCATCACCGTCGACGGGCCGCTGCGTTTCGAACTCGTGGACACCGCGACCGGCGTGTCCCGTGGTGGCTGCACCTACCACGTGTCACACCCCGGTGGCCGCTCCTACGATCATCCGCCCGTCAACGCCGTGGAAGCAGAGTCGCGGCGCGGCCGCCGTTTCGAGACCACCGGCTTCACCCCTGGCAGGGTCGACTTGTCCGACATCCGGGAGAAGCAGGCGCGCCAGTCCACCGACGTGGGCGCGCCGGGGATCTTGGATCTGCGCCGGGTGCGTACCGTTCTGCAGTGATGGTCCTACCCGCGGCGAGTCCACACGACATCGACAACCTGCTGTCCCGGTATCGCAGCGCGCGAGCCCAGCAGGCGCTGTTCGACGTGCGCGGTGGGGTGGGCGGCGGATACGACGAATTCGTCGACGCCGCAGGCAATATCCGGCCGGCGTGGCAGGAACTCGCCGAGTGCGTCGGCGAACGCGGCCGCATCGGCCTGAACCAGCTTCGGTCGACGGTGCGCAGCCTTGTCGACAACGACGGCATCACCTACGTTCAGGTGGACCGCAACGGTGACGCCATTACGAACGGATCCGGGGCGGCGGAGCCGGGGCCGTGGCATCTCGATGCGTTGCCGATTGTGATCTCGTCGCCCGACTGGGACGTGTTGGAAGCCGGTGTGCTGCAGCGCTCACGGCTGCTCGACGCAGTGTTGACCGACCTGTACGGCCCGCGGATCTCGGTGACCAGTGGCGTGCTTCCCCCGCAGCTGCTCTTCGCCCATCCCGGGTACATCCGGGCGGCGCGGGGCATCGAGGTGCCCGGCCGGCATCAGTTGTTCATGCACGGCTGCGACATCAGCCGCGTGCGTGACGGCAGCTTCCAGGTCAACGCGGACTGGACGCAGGCGCCCTCGGGTGCGGGCTATGCCCTGGCGGATCGCCGTGTGGTGGCGCACACCATTCCCGACTTGTACGAGCGCATCGGGCCGCGTCCGGCATCACCATGGGCGCAGGCACTGCGCCTCGCGCTGATCGACGCCGCGCCGGAGTCCGCCGAGGAACCGGTGGTCGTGGTGCTCAGCCCGGGAATCCACTCCGAGACGGCCTTCGACCAGGCCTACCTGGCCAGTGTGCTGGGCTTCCCGCTGGTGGAGAGCGCGGACCTGGTGGTGCGCGACGGCAAGCTGTGGATGCGATCGATGGGCACACTCAAGCGCGTCGACGTGGTGCTGCGCCGGGTCGACGCCGACTATGCGGATCCGCTTGACCTGCGCAAGGATTCGCGCCTCGGCGTCGTCGGGCTCGTCGAGGTGCTGCGCCGCGGTGCGGTGACGGTGGTCAACACCCTGGGCAGCGGAATTCTGGAAAGCCCTGGGCTGCTTCGCTTTCTGCCGCAGCTGGCCGAGCGGCTACTGGGGGAGACGCCGCTGTTGCGCACGGCGCCGATGTACTGGGGCGGCATCAACACCGAACGTTCGCACCTGTTGAGCAAGCTGTCGTCGCTGCTGATCCGGCCGGTGACGGGCGGCGACGCGATCGTCGGCCCGGCCCTGACATCCGCGCAGCGCAAAGCTCTCGGGGTGCGTATCGAGGCGACGCCGTGGCAATTTGTCGGCCAGGAATTGCCGCAGTTCTCGTCGGCTCCGACTGACTACTACCCGGGCGGCCTGTCGGCGGCGAGTGTGGGCATGCGGTTGTTCACGGTGTCGCAACGAAGCGGATACGCGCCGATGATCGGTGGGCTCGGGTACCTCGTCGCACCCGGGAACTCCGGGTTCAAAATGAATACCGTTGCAGCCAAGGATATCTGGGTACGCACCCCGACACGGGTGACTGCCGAGCGCATCCCGACCGCGGCCCCTGTCGAGCTGCCTGCCCTCATGCCCAGCCCCACCAGGGCGGTCAGTTCGCCTCGTGTGCTGTCCGATCTGTTCTGGATGGGCCGCTACGCCGAACGCGCGGAACACATGGCCCGGTTGCTCACCGTGACCCGCGAGCGTTACCACGAATTCCGTTACCGCCGTGAGTTGGCGGGCAGCGAGTGTGTGCCCGTGCTGCTGACCGCACTGGGCAAGATCACTGGAACCAGCGCCGGGGACGGCGACTACGCGGAGATGGTGGCGACGGCGCCGACAACGCTGTGGTCACTGACCGCCGACCGGCACCGTTCCGGCTCTCTCGCACAGTCCGTCGAGCGCCTCGGCCTCGCCGCCCGCGCCGTGCGCGACCAGATGTCCAACGACACGTGGATGGTGTTGGCGGCGGTGGAGCGCGCACTTCTGCACGCCCCCGACTCGCCGCCCGAGTCCAGGGCCGAGGGCGACGCATTCTTGTCCTCGACAAGCAATCTCACATTGGCGGGCATGCTGGCCCTGTCCGGGGTGGCCGCCGAGTCCATGGTCCACGACGTCGGCTGGACGATGATGGACATCGGCAAACGCATCGAACGAGGCCTCGGGTTGACGGCCTTACTACGTGCCACTCTCACGACGGTCCGCAGCGCGGGTGCTGAGCAAACCATCACCGAATCCACGCTGGTGGCGTGTGAGTCGTCGGTCATCTATCGGCGACGCAACCCAGGCACGGTTAGCGTTGCCGCCGTGGCCGACCTGGTGTTGTTCGACGCCGAAAATCCACGGTCGCTGGCCTACCAGCTCGAGCGGCTTCGTACCGGACTGAAGTCGTTGCCGGGATCGTCCGGCTCCTCACGGCCCGAACGGCTGGTGGAGGAGATCGTCACCCGGCTGCGCCGCATCGAGCCCGTCGACCTCGAAGCGGTGGCGTCCGATGGCCGTCGCGCCGACCTCACCGCGTTGCTCAACGACACGCACGCCGAGTTGCGCGACCTGTCCGGCGTCATCACCGCCACCCATCTGTCGCTGCCCGGCGGCATGCAGCCGCTGTGGGGACCCGACGAGCGGAGGGTGATGCCGTGACGGCCTCGGGATCGAGCCGGTGCTATCAGGTGACGCACCGCACGGTGTACCGGTACTCCGATGTCGTCACCAGCAGTTACGGCCGGGGCTTCCTCACCCCGCGCGACTCCGCGCGGCAGCGCTGCCTGTCGCATGAGTTGCTGATCGAACCGGAGGCGGCGGACAGCTCGACGAGCCGCGACGCCTTCGGCAACATCAGCTCGTACTTCCATGTCACCGAGCGGCACGAGATGCTGTCGGTCACGAGCAGTTCGGTGGTCGAGGTGGATCCGCCGCCCGCAGATCTCTACAACGGCGGATCAGCGCGCGCGCCGTGGGAGATTTCCAGACCCGTGGGGCCCGACGGCGCACTGGCCACCGAATTCACCCTGGACCTGCGGCCGCCCGAGATCACCGACGAGCTACGTGACTATGCCGCACCGAGTTTCGAGCCCGGGCGTCCTCTCGCCGAGGTGCTGGCAGACCTGTCGTCGCGGATCTACACCGACTTCACCTACCGGTCCGGGTCGACCACCGTGTCGACTCAGGTGAGCGAGGTTTTGGCGGCGCGCGAGGGGGTATGTCAAGACTTCGCGCGGCTAGCCATCGCCTGCCTGCGTGCCAACGGGTTGGCAGCCAGCTACGTGTCCGGTTATCTGGCGACCGATCCACCCCCGGGAAAGGAACGTATGGTGGGCGTCGACGCCACTCACGCATGGGCGTCCGTATGGACGCCGCAGAATCAATGGCTCGGTTTCGATCCCACCAACGACCAGATGGTTGACGAGCGTTACATCACCGTCGGTTACGGCCGCGATTACGCCGACGTGCCTCCGTTGCGCGGCATCATTTACACCGACTCCGAACGCAGCGTGATCGATGTCTCCGTCGATGTCGCGCCTTGTGAGGGTGGTGCTCTGCATGCGTGACTTCACATGCCCCAACTGCGGCCAGCGGCTGGCGTTCGAGAACTCGCTGTGCCTGTCGTGCGGGAGTTCGTTGGGGTTCTCGTTGCAGGACATGGCCCTGTTGGTCATCGCACCCGACGACGAGAGCGAACACGCCGGAGCCGTGCCGCAGAGCAACTATCAGTTGTGCGCGAATCTGTATCGCGCCAAATGCAATTGGCTGGTCGAGCGGGCGCCGGTCCGAAGGCTGTGTGCGTCGTGCGCCCTGACACGGACCCGGCCCAACGATGCCGACACCAAGGCCATGGCGGCGTTCGCCGAGGCCGAGAAGGCGAAGCGGCGGCTGATCGCCGAACTGCACGAAATGAAATTGCCGATCGTCGGGCGCGACGAAGATCCGGATTTCGGCCTCGCATTCGACCTGCTGTCCAGCGAGCAGGAGAAGGTGTTCACTGGTCACGAGAACGGCGTGATCACCCTGGACCTCGCCGAGGGCGACGACGTGCACCGCGAGCAGTTGCGGGTGGCGATGGAAGAGCCCTACCGCACGCTGCTCGGCCATTTCAGGCACGAGATCGGGCATTACTACTACTACCGCCTGGTCGATCCCTCCGCGGACTACAAGGCCCGGTTCGTCGATCTGTACGGCGACGCCGACGCCGGCTACCAGGCCGCGCTCGACCGTCACTACAACGAGGGCCCGCCGCCGGACTGGAACAAGAACTACGTCTCGTCCTACGCCACGATGCATCCGGCCGAGGACTGGGCCGAGACGTTCGCCCACTACCTGCACATCCGTGACACCCTCGACACCGCCGCGGCGTTCACGTTCGCGCCGGCCTCTGCGACATTCGAGCGAGGTGTGCTGGGGCCCAGTGGATTTCAGACGATCATCGACATCTGGCTCCCGCTGGCCTGGGCGCTGAACATGATCAACCGGTCAATGGGCAAAGAGGACCTCTACCCGTTCGTGCTACCGGCCACGGTGCTGGAGAAGATGAAGTTCGTGCACACGGTGATCGACGAGATCACCTCGCAACCGCCCGCGGTCGCTAGGAACGGCGTCTAGCGCTGAGCCGCAGAAACGCGCGGCCGCGCGCGGATAGGCGGTAGCCGACGTCGAGGCTGATCGTCAGCCCGAGCGACTTCAATTGGCGTACGCGTCGTTTGAACCGCGGCACGTCCATGCCGATACTGTCCGCAAGATCCGGCGCGCGCACGGCCTCGTTGGCCGCGATCATGGCCAGGTACTGCCTCGTCCACGGCTGCGAGGCCGTGTCCCACCGGTCCAGACGCGCGGCGATCGCCTCGACATCCGCGGCCGAAAGGCGATCGTCGGCGGCGAGGTCGGGCCGCTCGTCGGGCGCCAAGTAGGACACCGCGATTGCATACGTGTGCTTGGCTGGCCGTCGGTCCAGATCCTTGTTGGCGGTCGCGGCGTCCGGATAGCCCGCCGCACGCGCCTGCGCGGCGGTCACGCGGTGCCTGCCGGGTATTCGGTGACGTCGTCGATGCGGATCGTGCCCGCCACGGTGCGTTGCGTGCCTCCCGCCCTGGCTCTCGGCGCGTCCCAGCGGCGCAGCACAAGTGTGATGCTGCCGTTAGCGATTCCCTCGGCCGTGTCGCGGTTGAGCAGCACGACGCTGACCCTACGATCACCCGGTGGCTGATCGCTATGGCTCAGACGTTCTGGCAACCAATCCGCACTCGAAACCGCGTTCGGTCGAGGTTCCGGTGGAAATCGGCATGGTGGTCGAGGACGCAGAAACAGGGTTCGTCGGCGCGGTGATGCGCATCGAGTACGGCCGGATGGAACTCGAGGACCGGCGCGGTCGGAAGAAGCCGTTTCCGGTCGGCCCCGGCTATCTCATCGACGGCAGACCAGTCATCCTCACACCGCCCCGGCGGGCCGCGCCGAAGGCTTCGCGCACGGCCTCCGGTTCGGTCGCGGTGTCCGACGCCCGCGCGAAGGTGGCGCTGGCGAGCCGGATCTACGTGGAGGGTCGCCACGACGCCGAACTCGTCGAACAGGTGTGGGGTGACGACCTGCGCATCGAGGGTGTCGTCGTCGAATACCTGGGTGGCGTCGACGATCTCGCCGCGATCGTCGAGGATTTCCGTCCGGCACCGGGGCGACGACTGGGCGTGCTCGTCGACCACCTGGTTGCAGGCTCGAAGGAGGCACGGATCGCGGAGGCGGTGCGCCGGGGACCCGGCGGTGCGCACACCCTGGTCGTCGGCCATCCGTTCATCGACATCTGGCAGGCGGTCAAACCGGGTCGGATCGGTGTCCCAGCGTGGCCCGTCATCCCCAAGGGCACGGACTGGAAGAAGGGCGTGTGCAAGGCGCTGGGCTGGCCGCACGCCCAACAGGCCGACACCGCGAGGGCGTGGCAGCGCATTCGGGGTCGCGTGCGCGACTGGAACGATCTGGAGCCTGCACTCATCGGGCGCGTCGAGGAACTCATCGACTTCGTGACGACCCCTGCGTCATAGCGTCGTGGTAAGCAGAGACCGTGGCCGACGGTCTGTTTGACGTCCCCGGCGAAGAGTCGTCAGGGGGTGCTCTCGTCGGTGCGTCGACGCCGTTGGCGGTGCGGATGCGGCCCGCGACGCTCGACGAGGTCGTCGGGCAGGATCACCTGCTGCAGCCGGGGTCGCCGCTGCGGCGGATGGTCGAGGGCTCCGGAGCGGCGTCGGTCATCCTCTACGGTCCGCCCGGGACCGGTAAGACGACGCTCGCGTCGCTGATCTCACAGGCGACCGGCCGACGATTCGAGGCGCTGTCCGCTCTGTCGGCCGGCGTCAAGGAGGTCCGTGCCGTCATCGAGGTTGCACGACGCGCGGCCGCGCACGGCGAGCAGACGGTGTTGTTCATCGACGAGGTGCACCGGTTCTCCAAGACGCAACAGGACGCACTGCTGTCCGCGGTGGAGAACCGCGTCGTGCTGCTGGTCGCGGCGACCACCGAGAACCCGTCGTTTTCCGTTGTCGCACCGCTCCTGTCGCGCTCGCTGATCCTGCAGCTGCAGCCGTTGGATGCCGAGGCGGTCCGCGCCGTGGTTCGCCGTGCGATCGATGATGCCCGGGGGCTCGGCGGCAAGGTCGCCGTCACCGATGAGGCGGTCGAGCTTGTTGTCCAGTTGTCGGCAGGCGATGCGCGCCGCGCGCTGACTGCGCTGGAGGTCGCCGCCGAATCGGGGGAGGACGTGACCGTCGAGGTCATCGAGCAGTCGCTCGATAAGGCGGCCGTCCGCTACGACCGCGACGGCGACCAGCACTACGACGTCATCAGCGCGTTCATCAAGTCGGTCCGCGGCTCTGATGTCGACGCTGCTCTGCATTACCTGTCCCGGATGCTGGTCGCGGGGGAGGATCCGCGCTTCGTCGCCAGGCGCCTGATGATCCTCGCCAGTGAGGACATCGGCATGGCCGATCCGACGGCGCTGCTGACTGCCGTCGCCGCAGCTCAGACGGTGCAGCTGATCGGCATGCCGGAGGCGCAGCTCACGCTGGCGCACGCCACCGTTCACCTGGCGACCGCGCCGAAGTCCAATGCCGTTACCACCGCGCTCGGTTCCGCGATGAGCGACATCAGGTCCGGTAAGGCCGGTCAGGTGCCCACCCATCTGCGCGACGGCCACTACTCCGGCGCCGAGAAGCTGGGCAACGCGATCGGCTACAGGTACGCACACGACGACCCCGATGGTGTTGTGCCCCAGCAGTATCCGCCCGACGATCTGGTCGACGTCGACTACTACCGGCCGACCACCCACGGAGCCGAACGCGAGATCGCGACTCGCCTGGACAAGCTGCGCGCGATCATCCGCAAGAAGCGCTAGCCCGAGAAACCCACGCTTCGCCCCCCGCGCCTAGTCACGCCGAAATCCGGGTTTTGTAGGCGTCTACTCGCACTTCGTGTACCAAAGTCGGATTTCGGCGTCTTGAGTCGCTCTTCGTCGCGAAAAGGCCCTTGACAGTCGCGGTGGGGCCCTTCTACCGTTGTAATCAACCAAAGCATTGATCAAACACAAGGTTGATTATGGAGAGTGATGACGATGCGGACGCACGGCTCGACCGCGCCTTCCTCGCACTGGCGGACCCGGTCCGTCGTGCCATCGTGGCGCGGCTGTCCAGGGGGGCCGCCACGGTCAACGAGCTGGCCGCGCCGTTCGACATCACCAAACAGGCGGTGTCCAAGCACATTCAGGTGCTCGAGCATGCGGGTCTGGTCACCCGGACCCGCGATGCCCAGCGACGGCCGGTGCATCTCGACGCGGCCGCGCTGGAGAGGCTGACTGCATGGATCGACCGGTATCGGCTCGAGGCCGAACGCAGTTACCGCCGGCTGGACACCCTGCTGGCAGGCATGACCGACACACACGAGAAGGGAAAGAAGAGATGACGAAAGCATTGGACCTCACGGCCCCGGTCGATACCTTGGCCATGGAATTCACCCGCGAGTTCGACGCACCGGTGGAGGCGCTGTTCCGCGCGCACGCCGACCCTGAACTGATGAAGCAGTGGCTCGGTCCGCACGATCTCAAGATGGAGATCAGCGAGTGGAACTTCAAAAGCCATGGGGGCTATCGCTATACGCATTCCAACGATCACGGCACGTTCGGCTTCAACGGCACATTCCACACCGTGCGCGACAACGAGTTCATCCTGCAGACATTCGAATTCGAGGGCGCGCCTGACATGGTGAACATCGAGTTCATGTGGTTCGAGGACCTCGGCAATGGCCGTTCCCGGCTACGGGGCCGCTCGATATGCCCGAATACAGAGGCGCGCGACGCGCTGTTGTCCTCTGGCATGGAAGGCGGAATGACCGAGGGCTACGAGAAACTCGACGTGCTGCTGGCGAGTCTGTAATGGACTGGACGCTGGAAGTGGTGGTGGTCCCGGTCGCTGATACCGAGCGGGCCATCGCCTTCTACCGTGACCAGCTCGGCTTCGACCTGGATCACCACACGCAGAACGCCGCCATGAACTTCGCGCAACTCACGCCCCCGGGTTCGGGTTGCTCGATCGTCATCGGAGAACTTCCGGGCGGTCCGGTCATGGCGCCGGGCTCTCTGAAGGGACTGCAACTCGTCGTCGCTGACGCTCATCGCGCACGGGACGAACTGTTGGCACGCGGGGTGGACGCAGAAGAGATGCAGATCATCGACGATCGCGATGGCGGAACGCTGTTCGGATTCGCCGACCCCGACGGCAATACGTGGGTGGTGCAACAGATTACGGCTCGCGCCGACCAACCGTTGCTCCAGCGCCAGGCCTAGAAAAGGGGGCGATCCCGGCTGCAGGGGTTCAGCCGGGATCGCCATTTGGGGTGGAGTGGGTGAGCTACTGGTCAGCGCAGAAGGCCCGAGCGCCTGCCACCCATCAAGCCGGTGCGCCGGCGTCCCATCAAGGACGCGACGAGCGCGACGCCCAAGGCGGCGACGACGACCTGGACGAACAGCTCAAGCCAGTCGATGCCGTTCGTCATGGTGGGGATGCCGAGCACCCTCGCGATCGCCGTGCCGAGGAATGCGGACACGATGCCGACGACGACGGTCAACAACATGCCGATCGGTTGCTTGCCGGGCAGTACCAGGCGGCCGAGTACGCCGACCACGATGCCGATGAGTATTGCGGTGATAACACTGGTGATAGTCACGATGCCTCCGAGGTCTAGTGAATAGGGCTTGTGTGGTCGATCACCCTGATGAATCAGCGATACCCCTGGCCCCGCGGTAATAAACGCTCGCGTCAATCTGGGCGCACGCTCGTAGGCTCATGGCGTGGACACCGATGTAATCGATATCGACACGACCCGGCGCCGCATCGTCGACCTCACGGACGCGGTGCGCGCCTTCTGCAACGAGCATCAGGACGGCCTGTGCAACGTGTTCGTCCCGCACGCCACCGCGGGCGTCGCGATCATCGAGACGGGTGCCGGATCCGATGACGACCTCCTCGACACGCTCGAACGCCTGCTGCCCCGCGACGACCGCTACCGCCACTCCCACGGTTCGCCCGGGCACGGGGCCGACCACGTGCTGCCCGCGCTCATCTCACCGTCGGTGACGGTGCCGGTGCAGGGCGGGAAGCCGCTGCTCGGAACGTGGCAGAGCGTGGTGCTGGTCGACCTGAACGACGACAATCCGCAGCGCAAGGTGCGACTGAGCTTCATCGGCGGGTAGCAGGCACCTGCGGCCCCGCTGGTTCGTTGGCCTTTCAGGTGCGGCGACCGCGACCGGTACTGTGGTGCGGTCGAATAGTCGCAGGTAATTGCGAAACCACCCATAGTGACGAGGAACAGTAAGAACGTGCAGACACACGAGATCAGGAAGCGTTTCCTTGATCACTTCGTGAAGGCGGGCCACACCGAGGTGCCGAGTGCCTCGGTGATCCTCGACGACCCCAATCTGCTGTTCGTCAACGCCGGCATGGTGCAGTTCGTGCCCTATTTCCTCGGGCAGCGCACACCGCCGTGGAATCGCGCGGTGAGCGTCCAGAAATGCATCCGGACCCCGGACATCGACGAGGTTGGCATCACCACCCGCCACAACACCTTCTTTCAGATGGCCGGCAATTTCAGCTTCGGCGACTACTTCAAGAAGGGCGCCATCGAGTTCGCCTGGACGCTGCTGACGAACCCCGTCGAGCAGGGTGGGTACGGACTGGACCCCGAAAGGGTCTGGGCGACGGTCTATCTCGACGATGACGAGGCGATCGCGCTGTGGCAGGAAGTCGCCGGGCTGCCCCCCGAGCGCATCCAGCGCCGCGGCATGGCCGACAACTACTGGTCGATGGGCATTCCCGGCCCGTGCGGGCCGTCATCGGAGATCTACTACGACCGAGGACCTGAGTACGGCATCGAGGGCGGGCCCGTAGCCAACGAAGACCGCTACATCGAGATCTGGAACCTCGTCTTCATGCAGAACGAGCGCGGCGAGGGCACCTCCAAGGAGGACTTCGAGATCCTCGGCCCGTTGCCGCGCAAGAACATCGACACCGGCATGGGCATCGAGCGGGTGGCCTGTCTGCTGCAGGAAGTCGACAACGTCTATGAGACCGACCTGCTGCGCCCGGTCATCGACCTGATAGCCGCCGTCGCCCCGCGCGGGTACGGCAAGGGCAGCCACGAAGACGATGTCCGCTACCGCATCATCGCTGATCACAGCCGTACTGCCGCGATCATCATCGGCGATGGCATCAGCCCGGGCAATGAGGGCCGCGGCTACGTCCTGCGCCGGCTGCTGCGGCGGATCATCCGGGCCGCGAAGCTGCTGGGCGTCGAGCAGCCGATCGTGGCGCAACTGATGACGACGGTGCGCGACACGATGGGCCCGTCGTATCCGGAACTGGTCGCGGACTTCGATCGGATCCAGCGAATCGCGGTCGCTGAGGAGACCGCGTTCAATCGGACGCTCGCGTCGGGGTCGCGCCTGTTCGACGAGGCGGCGGGCGCGACGAAGGCATCGGGTGCTTCCGTGCTGTCCGGGACCGATGCGTTCGCCCTGCACGACACCTACGGCTTCCCGCTGGAGTTGACCCTCGAGATGGCGGCGGAGGCCGGCCTTTCGGTGGACGAAGAGGGTTTCCGCGGCCTGATGGCCGAACAGCGCCAGCGCGCCAAGGCCGATGCGGCCGCCCGCAAGCAGGCGCACTCCGATCTGTCGGCCTACCGCGAACTCGTCGACACCGCCCCCACCGAGTTCACCGGATTCAACGAATTGAGCTCCGAGGCGCGGATTCTCGGCATCTTCGTCGACGGCAAGCGGGTACCTGTGATCGGCCACGGGGCACACGACGCCGACCGTGTCGAGCTTGTCCTCGATCGCAGCCCCTTCTACGCGGAGTCCGGCGGCCAGATCGCCGACGAGGGCACGATCACCGGTGCGGGCGCATCCGCGGCGGCCAAGGCTGCGGTGACCGATGTGCAGAAGATCGCCAAAACACTGTGGGCACACCGCGTCAACGTCGAGTCAGGCGAGTTCGTCGAGGGCGACACGGTGGTTGCCGCGGTCGACCCGAAGTGGCGCCACGGCGCGACCCAGGGGCACTCCGGTACCCATATGGTGCACGCCGCGCTGCGGCAGGTGTTGGGCCCCAACGCCGTTCAGGCCGGATCCCTGAACCGTCCGGGCTACCTGCGGTTCGACTTCAACTGGCAGGGCGCCCTCTCGGAGGACCAGCGAACCCAAATCGAAGAAGTCACCAACGAGGCGGTCGAGGCCGACTTCGAGGTGCACAGCTTCACGACCGATCTCGAGATGGCCAAGTCGATGGGCGCGATGGCGCTGTTCGGCGAGGCCTACCCCGACGAGGTTCGGGTCGTCGAGATCGGTGGTCCCTTCTCCCTCGAACTATGCGGCGGTACACACGTGCGCGGTTCGGCTCAGATCGGCCCCGTCACGATCCTGGGCGAATCGTCGGTCGGATCCGGCGTGCGCCGGGTGGAGGCCTATGTCGGTCTGGACTCGTTCCGCCACCTGGCCAAGGAACGCGCCCTGATGGCCGGTCTGGCGTCATCGCTGAAGGTGCCATCCGAGGAGGTCCCCGGGCGCGTGGCCAATCTCGTCGAACGGTTACGCGCCGCCGAGAAGGAACTCGACCGGATGCGGCTGGCGAACGCGCGTGCCGCGGCAGCGAATGCCGCCGCCGGTGCCGAGCAGGTCGGTAAGGTCCACCTCGTGGCGCAGCGGATGGCCGGCGGAATGTCGGCGGGCGACCTGCGGACGCTCGTCGGCGACATCAAGGGCAGGCTGAGCAGTGAGCCGTCGGTAGTCGCGCTGATCGCCGAGGGCGACGACGACGCCGTTCCGTACGTGGTGGCGGTGAACGCGGCGGCGCAGGACCTCGGCCTGAGCGCCAACGATCTGGTGAAGCAACTGGGTGCGCCGGTGAACGGCCGCGGGGGCGGCAAGGCTGATCTGGCACAGGGTTCCGGTAAAGGGGCGGCGGGGATCGACGCGGCATTGGCCGCGCTGCGCGCCGAACTGGGCCGGAGCTGAACCGCGTGCCCAACGAATCAGACCGCCACCCCGATCGGCCGGGCTCCACGCTGGCGCCCCCCGATCCTGGCCGCGGCAGGCGGCTGGGCATCGACGCGGGCAGTGTGCGCATCGGTGTCGCGGTCAGCGACCCGGACGGAATCCTCGCCACACCGGTGGAAACGGTCGTGCGGGACCGCCGGAAGGGGTCGGACAAGCACGTGCGCCGACTGGCGGCGCTGGTCGATGAGTACGAGGTGGTCGAGGCGGTCGTCGGGCTACCGCGAACGCTGGCCGACCGGTCGGGTTCGGCCGCCCACGACGCCATCGGCCTCGCCGATCAACTGGCCGCACGTATCGCGCCGGTGCCGGTGCGGCTGGCCGACGAGCGGCTGACTACCGTTGCGGCTGCGCGGTCGCTGCGAGAGGCCGGGATACGAGCCAAGGGGCAGCGATCGATGATCGACCAGGCTGCCGCGGTCGGCATCTTGCAGAACTGGCTGGACCAGCGGCGCGCGGTGTTGGCCGCGCATGGAGAGGTCGGAGATGTCTGACGACTGGGGCCGCGAATCTGCAGAGCCCAATTGGCGCCGGGAGCGGGTGGAGCCCATGGCGGTCGGCCCACCACGGCGTCGAAGGACCCGTGCCGAGCGGTTGCGGGAGGCGCGAGGGCGCCGCAAGCGCCGCACGGCCAGCGTGGTGGCACTCGGCATCCTGATTGTCGTCGTCATCGGGGTGGTGTTCCTTGGCTCGAAACTGTGGCACAACGTGTTCGGCACGGGCAGCGACTTCACCGGTGACGGCGTGAACGATGTGGTGATCCAGGTAAATGAGGGGGATTCCACGACCGCGATCGGCAAAACCCTGCAGGACGGGAACGTGGTGGCCACCTCGACCGCATTCGTCGAAGCTGCACAGGGTAATGCCGCGATCTCGTCGATCCAGCCAGGCTTCTACAAGGTGCGCACCGAAATACCCGCCGCCAATGCCGTTGAGCGGCTTGCCGATCCACAGAACCGGGTCGGCAAACTGGTGATTCCCGAAGGACGTCAGCTCGACGATGTCCGCGACGTCAAGACGGACGCCGTCACTGACGGCATCCTCAGCCTGATCTCCAAGGCGACGTGTGTGGATCTCGATGGTGAGCGCAACTGCGTCGCACCGGACGCACTCAGGGAGTCGGCGAAAACGGCCGACTTGTCCGCGCTGTCGGTTCCCGACTGGGCCGTCGATCCGGTCACCGCGATGGGCGCAGACCATCGTCGGCTGGAGGGCTTGATCGCCCCCGGCACATGGAACATCGATCCGTCCGCACAGCCTCAGGACATCCTGGCGACGTTGGTCGGCGCCAGCGCAACCCAGTACACGCAGGGCGGGCTGCTCGATACCGCGAAGGCGATGAAGATGTCGCCGTATCAGATCCTGACCGTCGGCTCGCTGGTGCAGCGGGAAGCCGCACCGGAGGACTTCGGCAAGGTTGCGCGGGTCATCTACAACCGGCTGGCCGAGAACCGCACGCTCGAGTTCGACTCGACGGTGAACTACGCGCTCGACAGGATCGAAGTTGCGACCACGGACGGCGACCGCGGGCAGCACACGCCGTGGAACACCTATGTGCGGCCGGGACTTCCGGCCACGCCGATCTGTTCGCCGGGGCAGCCCGCACTCGCCGCGGCGGAGAAGCCGGAACCGGGAGACTGGCTGTACTTCGTAACTATCGACATGCAGGGCACCACACTGTTCACCCGGGACTATCAACAGCATCTGGCGAATATCGAACTCGCCATGCGCAACGGTGTCCTCGATTCCTCGCGGTGAGCGCCGATGAGGCAGCAGAGCGGTCCACGAAAGGCCGCGGTGCTCGGGTCGCCCATTGCGCATTCCCGGTCACCGCAGCTTCATCTCGCGGCCTACCGCGCACTCGGCCTTGACGGCTGGACCTATGAGCGGATCGAGTGCACCGCAGAGCAGTTGGCCGGCCTGGTAGGCGATTTCGGGCCCGAGTGGGTCGGCGTGTCGGTGACGATGCCCGGGAAGTTCGCCGCACTGGAATTCGCCGACGAACGCACGCCGCGGGCAGAGCTGGTGGGCTCGGCCAACACCCTGGTGCGGTCCGAAAAGGGATGGCGTGCCGACAACACCGACATCGACGGCGTCAAGGGCGCGCTGGGTCCGGTGTCCGGCCACGCGATGGTGCTGGGTTCCGGCGGCACGGCGCCTGCGGTGGTTGTGGGTCTCGCCGAGTTGGGTGCGCAACGGATCACCGTGGTGGCTCGCAATGCGGACAGGGCGGCACCGCTGGTCGATCTCGCCACGAGGTCAGGTGTCGAGGGCGGCTGGTGTGCCATCGAGGGCGCAGAGTTGGCGTCCTGTGTCGCCGACGTGGACGTCATGGTCAACACCGTCCCCGCCGACGCCGTGGAGCCGTATGTGCCTACGCTGGCCCGCACCCCGCTGCTGCTCGACGCGATCTACGACCCGTGGCCCACACCGCTGGCGGCCGCCGTCGAAGCCGGGGGCGGACGCGTGACCAGTGGTCTGGACATGCTGCTGAATCAGGCCTTCGCCCAGGTCGAACAGTTCACGGGCATGCCCGCACCGAAAGAGGTGATGAGGGCGGCGCTGTACCGGCCCTAGCCTCGATGGATGAGGGCGGGGGCGGCCGGCGTATGTGTGCTGGCCTGGTTTGTCGGGCTCAGTTGGTACGACATGCGGCAGCGTCGACTGCCCAACTGGCTGACGGTGCCCGGCGCCGTCGCGATCCTGGCATGTGCTGTGGCGGTGGGCCATGGCGCAGCCGCAGTGGCCGGCGCCGCGTCGCTGTTCGCCATCTACCTCGCACTGCATCTGGTCACGCCGACGGCGATGGGCGCCGGTGACGTCAAACTGGCGGCCGGGATCGGGGCGCTGACCGGGTCGTTCGGCGTGGATGTGTGGTCGCTCGCGGCCCTGGGCGCACCGCTGCTGACCGCCGGATGGGCGCTGGTCGTCAGGGTCAGGAGCGCGGAACACAGTGTGCCGCATGGTCCTTCGATGTGTGTGACCGCGGCTGCGGCGACAGCGCTCGCCGTGCTCTGATTTCACTATTGCATACCCTAGGTAGGTTAATGCATACTCAAGGTATGCAAATCACCAAGCTAGATCTGAAAACCGTTTCTGAGCGCTATTTCGCCGCGTGGGCGGCCCACGATCCGGACGCGATCGTGGCGCTGCACACGCCCGACACTGAATTCTGGATGCACATGGGCGGTGACCCCGTTGTCGGCCGTGACGCCGTGCGCGTCACCTTCGCCGAGATCTTCGCCCAATTCCCCGATCTGACCTGGGAGACATACCGGGTGCTCCTCGGCGAGGACCACTGGATTCTCGACTGGGCACTGATCTCCGGCGATGTCCGATTCGACTGCCTCGACGTCGTCAATGTGACGCCGGAAGGCCTCGTCGCCCGCAAGGACACCTTCGTCGACGCCACACAACTGCAGGCGGCGCTGGAGGCGATCGCGTGACTACTGCAACGCCGGCCGACCAGTTGCCGCTGATTGACGCGCTGCCCGTTGAGCATCTGTTCGACATGCACGTCGATCTTGAGCCCGCGCAACCGATCACGACACCCGTCGGGCTGCGGATGACCTTCATCACGACAGGCGGCGCCATCGATGGGCCGAAACTCCAGGGGGAGGTCCTGCCCGGCGGTGGCGACTGGCTGATGATCGGCGCCGACGGTGTGGGCCGCGTCGACGTCCGCGCCACCATTCGAACCCGCGACGGCGTGCTGATCCACTACGAGGCACGGGGAACCATCAAGATTCCGGCGGATGGGCTCGAACGGCTCGCCGCGGGCGACGTCCTGCCCTTCGGTGAAACGTATGTGCGGACCACGCCGACATTCGAGACGGCCGACGAGCGCTACGCGTGGCTGTCCGCCCTCGTCTCCGTCGGCTACAACATCCTGTCGCCGAACCACATTGACTACCGCGTCTATCAGGTGCTGTGATCCGCCGGAGGTGACGTTCGACTATGGTCGGCCCGTGGCGACAAGGGTGGCCAGACGAACGCAGGCGGAGCGCACCGAGGCGACTACCGCCGCGCTGGTCGACGCCGCACGTGAGCTGTTCGCCCGCGATGGCTACGACACGACCTCACTCGATGCGGTGGCGGCGCGGGCGGGCGTGACGAAAGGCGCCGTCTACCACCACTTCGACGGAAAGCGGCAGCTGTTCGAAGCCGTGTTCAGTCGTGAAATCGAGCGAATCACGACCCCGCTCGCGGCCGCGTACACACGAAAGAAGGACCCGTGGGACGCCTTCAAGGCGGCAAGCCGCGCGTTCCTCGACGAGTGTCTGGAGCCCGGACTGCAGCGGATCGTTCTGCTGGATGCGCCCGCAGCAATCGGGTGGGAGGGCATCCGCCGGCTGGAAGCCCCACTGCTGGAATTGATGGAGCTCGCGATCTCGCGTGCCGTCGACGCCGGCCGCATCGCCAAGAGACCGCCCGGCCCGCTCGCTCACTTCCTCTTCGGCGCGACCTGCGAGGTGGCGATGATTGTTGCGAGGGCAGACGATCAGAAGACGGCGCAACGGCAGGCTGTCGCCGAGATCGGCCGGGTCCTGGACGGCCTCGCCATCGGCTGATTCAGGGGCGCAAGCGCCCAAAGAGCACTGTGCGAAAATGGGACGCGTGTTGCGATGGACTACAGCTGGTGAATCACACGGCCGCGCCTTGGTGGCCATGGTCGAAGGCATGATCGCGGGCGTCCACGTCACCACCGACGACATCGCCGGACAACTCGCCCGGCGCCGGCTGGGCTACGGCCGCGGCGCCCGGATGAAGTTCGAGCAGGACCAGGTCACGATGCTCGCGGGAGTCCGACACGGCCTCACCCTCGGCGGTCCGATCGCCATCGAGATCGGCAACACCGAATGGCCGAAGTGGGAGACCGTGATGGCCGCCGACCCGGTCGACGAGTCTCTGCTCCAAGAGGAGAGTGCGCGCAACGCGCCGCTGACCCGGCCGCGACCAGGTCACGCCGACTACGCGGGCATGCTCAAATACGGCTTCGACGATGCGCGGCCCGTCCTGGAGCGGGCCAGCGCACGCGAGACGGCCGCTCGGGTCGCGGCGGGCACCTTCGCCAGAGCGCTCCTCCGGGAGGCGTTCGGCGTCGAGGTCCTGTCGCATGTGATCTCCATCGGTGCCTCGAAACCCTATGACGGGCCACCGCCGCAGTTCTCCGATCTGGCGGCCATCGACGACAGTCCCGTTCGCGCGTTCGACGAGGCGGCACAGGAGTCGATGATCGCCGAGATAGAGGCGGCGAAGAAGGACGGTGACACGCTCGGCGGAATCGTCGAGGTGGTGGTCCACGGGCTACCTGTCGGGCTCGGCTCGTTCACCAGCGGTGACAACCGCCTCGACAGCCAGCTGGCCGGTGCCGTGATGGGCATCCAGGCGATCAAGGGCGTGGAGATCGGCGACGGGTTCGAGACCGCACGCCGGCGCGGCAGCGTCGCCCATGACGAGATCTACCCCGGCGCCGATGGCGTGATGCGTTCGACCAATCGTGCGGGCGGTCTGGAGGGCGGGATGACCAACGGTCAGCCGCTGCGGGTGCGTGCGGCGATGAAACCCATCTCGACCGTGCCGAGGGCGCTGGCCACCGTCGACATGGCGACCGGCGAAGAGGCCGTCGCAATCCATCAGCGTTCCGACGTGTGCGCGGTACCCGCCGCGGGCGTCGTCGTCGAGACGATGGTGGCGCTGGTTCTGGCGCGTGCGGCGCTGGAGAAGTTCGGTGGCGACTCGCTGAACGAGACGCGAGCAAACGTCGACAACTATCTGCGCGCGGTCTCCGATCGCGAACCGTCGTCGCAGCCGGTCCAGGCGTCGGGCTGATGGCGCCGAAGGCTGTGCTGATCGGGCTGCCCGGATCGGGCAAGTCGACGATCGGCCGCCGGCTGGCCAAGGCGATGAATCTCACGCTGCTGGACACCGACGCTGCGATCGAGGAGACCACCGGCCGCACCATCGCCGACATCTTCGCCGCCGACGGCGAAGACGAGTTCCGCCGTATCGAGGAGTCCGTCATCCGGTCCGCGCTGGTGTCCCATGACGGGGTGTTGTCTCTTGGCGGGGGAGCGGTGACCACGGCGGGTGTCCGCGACGCGCTGGCGGGCCATACCGTCATCTACCTGGAGATCAACGCAGCAGAGGGCGTACGCCGTACCAGCGGCCCTACGGTGCGACCGCTGCTGGCCGGTGGCGACCGTGGCGAAAAGTTCAAAACGCTGATGACCCAACGTGTCCCGCTGTACCGGCGAGTCGCGACATTGCGGGTCAACACCAACCGTCGCAATCCCGGCGCGGTGGTGCGCTACATCGTCGAGCGGCTGGAGAACTCCGAATCGTCGCGTCAGCACCGGCGACGCCGCCGTCCACCGTGGCGTCGAACTCCAACGACGCTGACACCGGCCCCGACGACCGAGGCGCCCCCGTCGCCTGCGGACATGGCGGCAAAGAAAGCGGCGGGTCCCCATGGCTGAACCGGTAACCGTCGAGGTACTCGTCGACCCGCCGTACCCGGTGATCATCGGCACCGGTCTGCTCGGCGACCTGGAACGCACCCTGGCAGGCAGGCACAAGGTCGCCATCCTGCATCAGCCGACGCTTGGAAAGACCGCCGAAACCATTCGGAACGCTCTGGCGGACAAGGGAATCGACGCGCATCGCATCGAGATCCCCGACGCTGAGAAGGGTAAAGACCTACCGGTACTCGGATTCATCTGGGAAGTGCTCGGCCGCATCGGGGTCGGCCGCAAGGACGCTGTCGTCAGCCTCGGCGGTGGCGCCGCGACCGACGTCGCCGGTTTCGCCGCGGCGACCTGGCTGCGCGGAATCGACATCGTGCACGTGCCCACCACGCTGCTCGGAATGGTCGACGCCGCGGTCGGCGGCAAGACCGGGATCAACACCGACGCGGGCAAGAACCTCGTCGGTGCGTTCCATCAGCCCGCGGCCGTGCTCGTCGACATCGCGACGCTGGAAACGTTGCCGCGCAACGAGCTCGTGGCCGGAATGGCCGAGATCGTGAAGGCGGGTTTCATCGCCGACCCTGTCATTCTCGACCTGATCGAATCCGATCCCGAGGCCGCAGTGGACCCGACGGGAACGGTGCTGCCCGAATTGATCAGGCGCGCGATCGCCGTCAAGGCCGAAGTCGTCGCGGCCGACGAGAAGGAGTCCGCGCTTCGCGAGATTCTCAACTATGGCCACACCCTCGCCCACGCGATCGAACGGCGCGAGCGTTACGAATGGCGCCACGGTGCGGCGGTGTCGGTTGGCCTGGTGTTCGCCGCCGAACTGGGCCGGCTGGCCGGACGTCTGGATGACGGCACCGCGGACCGGCATAGGACCGTCCTCGAGGCGCTGGGGCTTCCGGTCGAGTACGACGCCGACGCGCTGCCACAACTGCTGGAGTACATGGCGGGCGACAAGAAGACCCGTGCCGGTGTGCTGCGTTTCGTCGTACTCGACGGACTGGGCAAGCCGGGGCGCCTGGAGGGGCCGGATCCGTCGCTGCTGGCGGCGGCATACTCGGTGATCGGAAAGGTGACCTAGAGATGAGCGACGTGGCCGAAGAGCATCAGCGACCGTCAACTGTTCTCGTGCTCAACGGGCCCAATCTCGGCAGGCTCGGCCGCCGTGAGCCCGAGAAGTACGGCAGCACGACCCACGACGAGTTGGTCGCTCTCATCGAACGCGAAGCCGAGGGGCTTGGCCTGAAAGCCATTGTGCGACAGAGCGACAGTGAAGCAGACCTGCTGGGCTGGATTCATGCCGCGGCCGACGCGGGCGACGCGGTGATTCTCAACGCCGGGGCGCTCACGCACACCTCGGTGGCTCTCCGCGACGCGTGCGCCGAGCTGCGGGCGCCGTTGATCGAAGTTCACATCACCAATGTGCATACCCGCGAGGAGTTCCGGCACCATTCCTACATCAGCGCTGTCGCGACGGGCGTGATCGCCGGACTGGGCGTGCAGGGTTACGTGTTGGCGCTGCGGTATATCGCGGCGGTCCAGTAGATTACGCGCCTTCTCATCGCAGTGAGCTGACGCGGCCTGCCCGTTGGGCGGCCAGCCGGACCGGCGCGTTATCGCTGCCGTAGCCGTCGTAGTCGCCGCGCCGCTCGACGAATTCGAAGAACACCGACCCGATCGTGCGGGTGTAGAAGTGTATGAATTCGCCATGAGGGCTTCTGTCGAAGAGCAGGTCTAGCTCGCGTAGCGCCGCGACCGCACCGGTGTCCACGCCGAAGCGGCCCGCGACGTAGTCGTAGTAATTGTCGGGAATCGACAGGAACGGCAGCCCACGGTCACGGGCGCGGCGTGCCACCTCGAAGACATCGGTGCATGCGAAGGCGATGTGTTGGGGCATCCGGGAATCGGCGAGCACATGCGGGGCGACGTTGAGCGGCAACCGCACCGCGCCGTCGACAGTTCGCATCACCTGACTGCGCACCAGCCCGGTGGGTGCGGCCACCTCAGTGGGAGCATCAGCGGACAGTCCCAAGACGCTCGTCAAGAAAAGGACCGCTTCATCGGCGGTCTGCCATGGCAGCGCGAGGTTGACGTGATCGATGGCGCGCACCGCGGTGTTCGAGTCGACAGGCATCCCGTTCTCGAACTCGTCGACCCACGCCGGCGGCAGCCCCGTCGGAGGCGCGGTGACCCAGAAGATCTCGGATCCGTCCGGCGCGACGGCGCCGCCCATCGGCTGCTCGGAGGCATAGGTGCGTCGGTATGCGGGCGGAGCCATCAGATCCTCGGCCCGTCGGGTGGTGGCGGCGGCGTCGGGCACCTGCAGGCCGATCGCGGCGACATGTGGATCCAGATCGCGAGCCTGCTGTTCATTGAGGACGACGCGGGCGTCGCCGGCGACCCACAGTGACACCGGCTTGGTTCGATGCCGTCCACGCGGAGTGAAGCCGAGCTGCTCGAGGAGCACCTCGACCTCGGTGGTGTCCTCGGCCTTCAGCTCAACGAAGTCAAAGCCGTTGGGCGGCTTGGCATCTGTCACCGGCTGTAATCGTGTGCGGTCTGCCGGTGTCTGCTGTGCGGCCACCTTGTCCTGCAGCCATACCAGTGAGCGAAGCGCGTGCACGGCGGTCCGGTCCGGGTCGGTCTGGCGGAACGTGTCATTGAATACCTCCAATGACAGCGGTCCGTCGTAGCCGGTCGCGAGCACACGCGATACGAAGGTCGCGAGGTCGAAGTCGCCTTCACCGGGGAACAGCCGGTGGTGGCGGCTCCAGGACAGTACATCCATGGACAACGCGGGAGCGTCGGCAAGCTGCAGATAGAAGATCTTGTGGCCGGGGATGCTTTCGATGGCCGAGGTGTCGTGACCGCGGGAAAGCACGTGGAAGCTGTCCAGGCAGAGTCCGACCGCCGGATGGTCGGCCAACTCGACGATCCGCCACGATCGCCGGTAGTCATCGACGAAACGACCCCAGGCGAGTGCCTCGAACGCGACCTTGATGTCGTGCCTCTGCGCCAGCTCGCCCAATCGGCGAAGTTGGTCGGCGGAGTGTTCGTCGGAGTCGACGGTTGCGGTCGCGACGTTGCTGCACACCAGGACCGTCCGGATACCCAGCCGTTGGGCGGTGACGAAGGTGGCTTCCGCGCGGCGAAGGTTCTCCGCGAATGTCGTCTCGTCGACGCCCTCGATGTCGCGGAGCGGTTGGTAGAGATCCAGTGACAGGCTCAGGCGTCGGGCGAGGCTGCGAATCTCCTCGGGACTGTGGTCACTGGCGATGAGGTCGGGTTCGAACACCTCGACGCCGTCGAATCCGGCCGCTGCGCAGGCATGCAATTTCTCCGTGAGGGAGCCGCTGATCGAGACCGTGGCGATGGACGTCTTCATGATGCCTCCATTCGAACATAATGTACCAATTAGTTAATTACTTTGGAAGAGTGTTGATTAAAGCGCCGCACCTGCCAGTAAGCTGCCGAAGGTGACCGCCGAGTCCCGCCCCGAGCTTCAGCGCGACGCCGAGCGCACGCGCGCTGAGTTGCTCGCGGTCGCGACGGAGGTCTTCGCCGAATCCGGTTATTCCGGCGCCCGCGTCGACGACATCGCCGAGCGCACCCGCACCACGAAGCGGATGATCTACTACTACTTCGGCGGCAAAGAACAGCTCTACATGGCGGTCTTGGAGAACGCGTACCGCGGCATCCGCGAAGCCGAGCAGCGACTGCAGGTCGACCATGTCGATCCCGTCGTGGCGATGCGCAGGCTCGCCGAGTTGACCTTCGATCATCACCTCGATCACCAGGCCTTTATCCGGCTGGTGTCGATCGAGAACATCCACAGGGGCCAATTCATCAGTCGCCTCGACTCACTGCGCGATCTCTCACAGCCGGCCACGTCGCTGCTGGACCAGATCCTGGCCAGGGGCCACGCACAGGGCGTGTTTCGCGACGACGTGGATGCGTTGGACGTCCACATGGTCATCAGTGCCTACTGCGTATTCCAGGTCGCAAACCGCTACACGTTCGGATTCCTGTTCGGTGTCGACTTCACCGAGGTCAGCCGGCGGGCGCACCTGCGACGCATGATCGGCGATGTCGTCGTCGGCTGGCTCACCGCTCGCTGATCAGAGAGCTGCGTCACCCCTGACCCTTGACGAGACGCGGACCACAATGTTCTACTTCACGTACGTACTAGTTAGTACATTAGTCAGGACGGTGCACCGTGAGTTCAAACCCATATCTCGTCGGCCTCGTCGGCCAGGGTGTCGGACCGTCGCTGACGCCGGCACTGCACATGGCAGAAGGCCGTGCGAACGGCCTCGACTACGTGTACCGCACCATCGACCTGACCACCGCAGACATCGCGCCCGAGCGCATCGGCGAGGTTCTGGTGTGGGCGCGTGCGCTGGGCTACAACGCGCTCAACGTCACCCACCCCTGCAAGCGGTTGGTGATCGATCACCTCGACGCACTCGACGAGGGCGCAGCGGCGCTCGGCGCGGTGAACACCGTGGTGTTCGAGGCCGACCGCACGGTCGGCTACAACACCGACGCGCCTGGCTTCGGCATCGGATTCAACGAGGGGTTACCCGGAGCGGCCATGCAGACCGTGACGCTCGTCGGCGCAGGCGGGGCGGGTGCCGCGGTCGGGCATGCGCTGCTCGATTTGGGCGCCGAACATCTGACCGTCGTCGACCTCGACGTCGATCGGGCGACCGTTCTGGCTCGCGAGCTGGCAGGCAGGCACCCTAACGCTCGGGTCGACGCGTCGGCATTCGACAAGCTGTCGGTGCTGCTGCCGGTCAGCGATGGGGTAGTGCACTGCACGCCGACGGGAATGGCTGATCACCCGGGCATGCCGTTCGAGGCGGCACTCCTGCATCCCGGGCTGTGGGTCGCCGACATCGTTTATCGACCGCTGAAGACCGAATTGCTGGCCGCGGCGCGTGAAGTCGGCTGCCGAACACTCGACGGCGGCCACATGGCCGTGCACCAGGCCACTACCGCCTTCGAACTGATCACCGGGATCTCCCCGGACGCCGATCGCATGTCCCGGCACTTTCGCAGTCTTGTCGGGTGAATTCCCTTCCGTGAGAACCATTTCATCAGAAACTAGGAGGAACCCATGAGCGTCGTCGATGGTAATCCGCCCGATGGTGCGCCCGCGGGCACACCGGAGCGGACGCCGAAGAAAGCAGCCCTGGCCAGTTTCATGGGCAGCGCCGTCGAGTACTATGACTTCTTCGTATTCGGTTTCGTTGCCGCCCTTGTCTTTCCGAAGATCTTCTTCCCCGAGGGCAACGAGACGGTCGCGCTGGCCCAGTCGTTCGCCACCCTAGGGGTCGCCTACATCGCCCGGCCGATCGGCGCGTTCGTGATCGGGCACTTCGGCGACCGTATCGGGCGTCGCAACGTGTTGATGTTCACGCTGATCCTCATGGGCGCGTCGACTTTCGCGATCGGCTGCCTACCGACCTACGCGTCGGTCGGGGCACTCGCACCCATACTCCTGGTGGCGTGCAGGCTGCTTCAAGGCTTCTCGGCCGCTGGCGAACAGGCCGGCGCCAGCTCGCTGACGCTTGAACATTCCCCCGACCACCAGCGGGCGTTCTTCACCTCATGGACACTCACCGGCACCCAGGGCGGATTGATTCTGGCCTCACTCGTGGTGATCCCGGTCGTGGCGCTGCCCGAGGAAGACCTGCTCGCGTGGGGTTGGCGGGTGCCGTTCTGGCTCAGCGCCGTCGTTGTGGTGGTCGCCTACTTCATTCGTCGCCGCCTGCACGAGACCCCGGAATTCGAAGAGGCGAAAGCCGCGGGCACCATCGCCCGGATGCCGCTGAAGCCGCTGCTGCGTGACCACTGGCGCGACGTTCTGCGAGTGATCTTCTGCGCCTTCATCGCCGCGGTCTCCACGGTGTTTGCCAACCTGGCCATCGCCTACGGCAAGAAGATGGGGCTCAACGCCGATGAGACGCTCTGGCTGGTCGTGGTCGCCAACATCGTGGCGCTTGGCACTCAGCCCATGTTCGGAAAGCTCGCCGACCGCATCGGACGCAAGCCGGTGTTCATCTACGGTGCGCTGTCGTCTGCGGCACTGATGCCCTTGTATCTGCTGTCCATGACCAGTGGCAACGACGTACTGATGTTCGCCTTGGCGATAGCCACCTTCTCCTTCGGCTACGCAGCGGCCAACGCGGTCTGGCCGTCCTTCTACGGCGAGATGTTCTCCACCAAGGTCCGTTTCTCCGGACTCGCGATCGGCACCCAATTGGGTTTCCTGGTAGCGGGTTTCGCGCCTGCGATCGTCACCGCGCTCGGTGGTGTCAGCGAAGGCGGCTGGGTGGCGACCAGTATCTTCACCGCAGTCGTCTGCCTCATCGCCAGTGCTGCCGCACTGACGGCGAGAGAGACGAAGGACGTGCCGACCGCGCTGCTCGGCCACAAGGCTCCCGATTCGGCGCGGCAACTCGTCGACCACTGAGGAGTCGCGCCATGGTGCCCTGCCGGTCAGCGGGCGGGCGGAGCTGGGCGGGAATGTCACAGCAAGCGGCCGATGCCGCGCGCAGCGACCTGCAGGGCACCGAGCAGTCTCTGGCGACCGCGTTTGAGATTCGGCACGACCACCCCGATCGCCGCCGCCACGGTGTCGTCGGACGACCGCGATACGGGAACGGCCAGCGAACACGCGCCGAGCGTCATCTCCTCGATGGTGGTGGCTACACCGTCCCGACGGACACGCTCGAGCTGCGCCGCGAGGACCGGTTGCGCAACGATCGTGTAGGGCGTGATGCGGGTCAGTTTGGCAAACACGTGCTCCCGAACCTCCGCCGGTGCGTTGGCGAGCAGGACCTTGCCGACCCCGGTGCAGTGCATGGGCAGTTTGCTTCCCACGCTGCTGACGATGGGCACCGATGCGCGGCCCATCATCCGCTCGAGATAGAGCACCTCGTCGCCCTCCCGAACCGCAAGGTGCACGGTAGCCAGTGTCGCCGCATAGACGTCGTGCAGAAAAGGCTCGGCGATCTGACGCAATCTGCCTTCGACGGGTGCCAGCAGGCCCGCATCCCACAGCAACCTGCCCACCTCGAAGCGCCCGTTTTCCCGGCGCTGGAGTGCGTGTCCGGCGACGAGCTCGGCGGTCAACCGATGTGCGGTGGGAACCGGCAGATCCGCGCGATGGGCGAGCTCCGAAAGGGACAGGCTACGGTGCCGTTCGTCAAATGCGCCGACGATTGCGAGCAAACGACTTGTGACGGTCGTGCCCGGCGTCGAGGTGTTCCCCGCCATTCTTTCATTCCTTCCGCTGAGCGGAAGTCTAGTCTTCACGGCGCACCGAAGGGCCCGATACCGTGCACATCATGACAGCAACGCCCGCGATCAACTCCGACAGCGCTTCGGCAAGTCAGGCCGAGATCAGCAGCGAGATCGGTGCGATCGAATCGGCCTACCAGCGCTCGGGGGTCGAGGAGACGCAGCCGCGCCTCGACTACGCGCCCTACCGCAGCAGCCTGCTGCGCCACCCCACGAAGGATCTCCATCACGCCGATCCGGAAGGTGTCGAGTTGTGGACACCGTGTTTCGGCGGGCGTGACGTCCATTCCTTCGAATCCGACTTGACGATTCAGCACACCGGCGCACCGATCGGCGAACGGATGGTGGTGACCGGCCGAATCGTCGACGGCGAGGGTCGGGCGGTGCGTCGGCAGCTGGTCGAGATCTGGCAGGCCAACGCGGGCGGGCGCTACATCCACAAGCGCGACCAGCATCCCTCGCCGATCGACCCCAACTTCACCGGTGTCGGACGCTGCCTGACCGACGACGACGGCTACTACCGGTTCACCACCATCAAACCCGGGCCGTATCCGTGGAAGAACCACCACAACGCGTGGCGGCCCGCGCACATCCACTTCTCCTTGTTCGGAACCGAATTCACGCAGCGCATGATCACCCAGATGTACTTCCCGGGCGATCCGCTGTTCGCGCTGGACCCCATCTACCAGTCGATCACCGACCAGAAGGCGCGCGATCGGCTCGTCGCGAGTTACGACCACGACGTGACCACCCACGAATGGGCCACCGGTTACCGCTGGGACATCGTGCTGACCGGTTCCAATCGGACCCCCGTCGAGGAAGGAACCGATCACTGATGTCCACACTGCTGACCGCCACCCCCGGACAGACCGTCGGGCCGTTCTTCGGCTACGCACTGCCGTTCGACCGGGGCAGCGATCTCGTGCCGCCCGGTTCGCCCGGTGCGATCCAGTTTCACGGCGTGGTCACCGACGGCATGGGAAACCCGGTTCCCGATGCGCTGCTGGAGATCTGGCAGGCCGACGCCGACGGTGCGATTCCGTCGGCCACCGGCTCGCTGCGGCGCGACGGCTGGACGTTCACCGGCTGGGGCCGCGCCGCCACCGACGATGCCGGCCGTTACAGCTTCTCCACGGTGCTACCCGGCGCGACGGCTCCCGGCTCGGCGCCGTTCATTCACGTCACCGTGTTCGCCCGCGGACTGCTCAACCGGCTGTTCACCAGGGCCTACCTCCCCGGTGATCGGATCGCCAATGACCCGCTTCTGAATTCGCTTCCCGCGCAACGGCGTCAGACCCTGATCGGCTCCCGCGACGCGGCCGGCCTGCGGTTCGACATCAAGCTGCAGGCCAGCGCACAAGCCGACGGCGAAACCGTCTTCCTCAGCTACCCAGGACATCGACCATGACCGACCTGTTCTGGCCCGGCGATCATCGCGCCGGCACTCTGATGAGCGACCGTGCGCTTCTGGCTGCCATGGTCGCCGTCGAACAGACGTGGCTGGACGCGCTGATCGGTGCCGGAATCGCACCGGCGTCGGCACGGGCCGACCTCGGCGGGCATCTGGCCGACGGCGACCTCGAAGCGATTGCACGCGGCGCCGATGTCGACGGCAATCCGGTCAGCGGTCTCGTTGCGCTGCTACGCGAGCGCACGGAGCGGCCGACCGCCCAATGGCTGCATCGTGGTTTGACGAGCCAGGATGTGGTCGACACGGCGCTGATGCTCTGCATACGGGATGCGCTCGCCCGTATCCGCGAGGAACTTGCCGACCAGGTGCGGACGTTGTCGCGGCTGGCCGAAACGCACCGTGCCACACCGATGCTCGCCAGGACCCTCACGCAGGCGGCGTTGCCGAGTACCGCCGGTGTGAAGGTGGCGCGGTGGCTCTTGGCGGTGCTGGACGCCGCGGAAACACTTGCAGAGTTGAGGCTGCCGGTCCAGGCCGGAGGGGCGGCGGGCACCCTGGCCGCAGCCGTCGAGCTGAGCGGATCGGTGGAAGGCGCGATCGGCCTTGGCGACTCGCTGGCGGACGCGCTGCGGCTCGAACCGGCGCCACCCTGGCACACAACGCGTTCCGTGGTCACTCGCATCGGCGATGCCCTGGCCACCTGTTGCGACGCGTGGGGCTACATCGCCACCGACGTCGCCACCGGCAGCCGACCCGAGATCGCTGAGTTGGCCGAAACGGGCGGGGGCGGGTCGTCGACCATGCCCCACAAGAACAATCCGGTGCGCTCCGTGCTGATCCGTCGCGCCGCGATGACCACAGGCCCGCTGGCCGCCACACTGCACACCGCATCGGGGATGTCCGTCGACGAACGCGCCGACGGCGCATGGCATACCGAATGGGCGACACTGCGCACATTGGCGCGACGCACCGTCGTCGCCGCCTCCCACGCGACCGAACTGCTGGCCGGGTTGCAGATCGACGCGGCACGCACAGCCGCGAATCTGGCAGCCGCCGACGGCGTGATGTCCGAACAGCAGACGATGGCCGAACTGACCGGACGCGTACCGAATCCGGATTATCTCGGAGCCGCCGAACAGCTCGTCGAGTCCGCAGTCCAGCGCGCCACGCACTATCTCAAGGACACGCCGTGAGTATTCCGCGCATTGTCGGCACCGAGTTCGGCGGACCGCCGACCGCCCCTCTGCTTCTTCTCGGCCCGTCGCTGGGCAGCTCGGCCGCCACGTTGTGGAGCGAGGCCGCCGTCGAGCTGAGCCAGACCTGGCGTGTGGTGGGCTGGGACCTTCCAGGACACGGCCGTGGTGGGATCTCGGACGACTTCACCATCGCCGAACTCGCCGAGGGCGTACTGACACTCGCCGACGAGTACACCCGCGAAACGTTCCATTACGCAGGTGATTCGGTCGGAGGTTGCGTCGGGTTGCAACTGTTGCTGGACGCGCCGTACCGGATCGCGTCGGCCACCCTGCTGTGCACCGGTGCGGTGATCGGCACCCGGCAGGCGTGGCGGGAGCGCGCGGCAACCGTCCGTTCACAGGGAACGGATATCATGGAGGCCGCAGCGGCACAGCGGTGGTTCTCCACTGACTTCGCCGAGCGTGAGCCCGCTGTCAGCTCAGGGCTTTTCGATGCGTTGCGTCACGCGGACTCGGGCTCCTATGCCCAGGTGTGTGACGCATTGGCCGAATTCAACGTCACCGACCGACTTCAGGAGATCAGCACACCGGTCCTTGCGGTCGCAGGCGCCCAGGACGTCGCGACTCCGCCGGACGATCTGCAGCGCATCGCCTCCGGGGTCAAGGACGGCCGACTGGTCGTGCTGGACGGCGTCGGCCATCTTGCGCCCGCCGAGGCCCCGGTTCGTGTTGCGCAACTGATCGCCGAACACGCACACGCGTCGACGGCGCCGATGAGCACGGACGAGGTGTATGCCGGCGGGCTGGCAGTGCGGCGTCAGGTCCTCGGTGACGCGCACGTCGACCGGGCCATCGCAGCGACCACCGATTTCACCGCGGACTTCCAGCGGTTCATCACCGAATATGCCTGGGGCTCAATCTGGACCCGACCGGGCCTTGACCGCCGAAGCCGGTCACTGATCACGCTTACTGCCCTGGTGGCGCGCGGCCATCACGAGGAGCTCAAGATGCACCTGGTTGCCGCACGTCGCAACGGCCTGACGAACGACGAGATCAAGGAACTGTTGATGCAGACAGCGATCTACTGCGGAGTGCCGGACGCCAACACGGCGTTTCGGATTGCCGCCGACGTGCTACCCGACTTCGACGACAAGGGGGATAGGCCATGAGCCGCACCGAGATCTGCGAGACCGCCCGACAAGCAGTCGCCGGAATAGAGGATGGTTCAACAGTTCTCGTCGGCGGATTCGGGATGGCCGGCATGCCGACCACGCTGATAGACGCACTGATCGAACAGGGCGCCGGCGATCTCACCATCGTCAGCAACAACGCAGGCAATGGTGACACCGGCCTCGCGGCGCTTCTGGCGGCCGGTCGCGTCACCAAGGTCATCTGTTCGTATCCGCGACAGTCTGATTCGTATGTGTTCGACGAGCTGTACCGCTCGGGCAGGATCGTGCTCGAGGTGGTGCCGCAGGGCAATCTGGCCGAACGGATCAGGGCGGCTGGTGCGGGCATCGGCGCGTTCTTCTGCCCGACCGGTGTCGGCACCCCCCTCGCAGAGGGAAAGGAGACCCGCACGATCGACGGCCGCGCCTATGTACTGGAGTATCCGATCCGCGGCGACGTCGCACTCATCGGCGCCCATGTCGGCGACCGGGCGGGAAACCTGTTGTACCGCAAGACCGCCCGCAATTTCGGTCCGGTGATGGCCACTGCGGCGTCACTCACGATCGCCGAAGTGTCCCGCGTCGTCGACGCGGGTGCCATCGATCCGGAAGCTGTGGTCACGCCGGGAATCTTCGTTGACCGCATCCTCGATCTGTCGGCCGTATCGGGCGACCATATGACGGAGGTGGCATCGTGACGCTGCATGTCCCAAGCCGAACCACGGTCGAACATCTCGATCGCGGACCGCTGGATCGTCGGGAACTGGCCGCCATCATCGCTCGCGATATTCCGCCCGGCTCATACGTCAACCTCGGCATAGGGCAGCCGACCACCGTCGCCGAGTACCTGCCGCCTGAAGCAGATGTGGTGCTGCACACCGAGAACGGCATGCTCGGCATGGGCGGCGAAGCGGTCGGCGATCAGGTTGACGGGGATCTGACGAATGCGGGGAAGGTGCCCGTCACCGAGACCGCAGGCGCATCGTACTTTCACCATGCCGACTCCTTTGCGATGATGCGCGGTGGTCATCTCGACGTCTGCGTCCTTGGTGCATTCCAGGTCAGTCAGCGCGGCGATCTGGCCAACTGGCACACCGGCGCGGCCGATGCCATCCCTGCGGTCGGCGGAGCCATGGATCTCGCGATCGGAGCGAAGAACGTGTTCGTCATGATGAACCTGTTCGCCAAGGACGGCACCGCCAAACTCGTGCCAGAGTGCACCTATCCGCTCACCGGTGTCAGGTGCGTCAGCCGCGTCTACACCGATCACGCCATCTTTGCGATCGACTCCGCCGATGACGGCGGGCTGCGGGTGCTGGAGACATTCGGGCTCTCAGTTCGTGCGCTGGGCGACAGAATGTCGGTCCCGCTGCACTAGCGGTCGCCAGTTTCGAATAGACAAGCCTTCGTCGGTGCTGGCCACCGAGTAGCAGATCGCGGTAGCCACGATTGTGGGCAGCACGAACGTCAGCATCGCGACGAACACGACGAAGCCGATGTTCGGTTCGGTCAACCAGCCCTGGGGGAATCGGGCAAGGCTGACGGCGAGCCAGGAGGCGACGATCGCCAAGCCGAGCAGGGTCACGGTGGCGACCTTGATCGAGCGCAGCGCCAGACGCGTCGGCTCGGAAGTGTCGGCCAACGACTTGCGAAGTGTCCTGGTTCGGACGTAGACCAACAGGAAATTCACGCCGATGGTGACGGCCGCACTGATGACGATGAGGGCGGTGGCCCACAGGTCCGGCCGGCGACCGAACATGAAATGCAGGTAATCGATCGTCGTCTCGGACAGGATCAGCGTCGTTGTCATCGTCGCCGCGAAAGTCAGCCAGCCGCCCAGATCGGCGAGAAAGCTGTAGGCGCCGGCGTCTTCGGCGTCCTCTTCTGAGATCTTCTTGACCGCATGGCTGGCGAGCATCCAGCCCAACCCGCCGAACAGCGCCGTCGCGCCCGCGGCGAGCATCCCCGTCGACACCGCACCCTGGGTCCACGCGATAGCGCAGATACCGCGCCGATCGCCTTCGGACGGAACCTGGGTGCCGGTGATCAGGCTGAACAGAAAGCTGTCCAGCATCAGGATCAGCACCGCCGAGGAGAACAGCGCAAGCGTGTGAACGCTCTCGCGGCTGTTCTTGTCCATCAGCAGCGCGATCGCGGTGATCAGGAATCCGCCGAGCACGCCGGCGAATTGGGAGTGCGATGCCGCCGACGTCAGCGCACTCCACTGATCGGACGTACAGAATTCGTCCGGATTCATGGGGGAGGGTCAGGACGCCGGGATGGGGCCAGGCCTAGCTGTCGCGACGGGCCTCGGTCGTCTCGTACTCCTCCGTCTGCTCACCGTCGGGCTGGCGGACGGCTTCGAACACGTCCGTATCCGCCCGCTCGTCCTCATGTACGCCGTGGCGTACAAATTCGGGCGCCTTGCGGTCGACGAGCCAGCGGCCGAGCGTGACGCCCGCGAGGGACACCAGGAACACCAGCAGGGCGGTGAATGCCGCGAAGGTGGTGAGCTCGTTGATGAGCCCCTCGACGTAGAGGCTCTTGTAGAAGATGTGGATGAGCCACGCGACGGCGCCGCTCACGATGCCCGCGAATAGGCCGGCCAGCAGCCAGGTCATCGACAGGTCGCCGCGGCGGTCCGGATCCGGGTTGGCACGGGCGTCGGCGCGACCGTCGGCCAGCCCCCACACGAACACTGCGACGGCGAAGAGGACCACAAGAACGATGCTGATCAGCCCCGCCTTGGTCTCCCACGCGTTGATCAACGCTCCCTGCAGCAATCGCACGATCACCATCAGGCCCGCGAACACCAGTCCGCGCAGCAACCACTTACTCATGAGGCCACACCTTAGCGAGTAGGTTCATCAACCGTGACTCTTTCTCAGCGTCGGGACCGGCTGCGTGAGCGACTGGTCGCTGCCGACCTGGACGCGATGCTGGTGTCGGACCTGGTCAACGTCCGATATCTGTCGGGTTTCACCGGGTCGAACGCCGCGCTTCTTATTCGGGCCGAGGACGCGACACCGGTGCTCGCCACCGACGGGCGCTACCGCACCCAGGCCGCTCAGCAGGCTCCCGACGCCGAGCTCGTCATCGAGCGGGCCTGCGGACCCCATCTGGTCGCGCGCGCGGCCGCCGACGGGGTGTCACGCCTCGGTTTCGAGAGCCACGTGGTCACCGTGGAGATGTTCGGTGTGCTCACCAAGGCCGCGGGCGAGCTGACCGAATTGATCCGTGCCTCCGGCACAGTCGAGGCGTTACGTGAGGTCAAGGACGCGGGCGAGATCGCGTTATTGCGGTTGGCGTGTGAAGCGGCCGACGCGGCGTTGCACGATCTGGTCGAGCGCGGCGGGCTGCGGCCGGGGCGCACCGAAAAAGAGGTGGGTCGCGAGCTCGAGGCGCTGATGCTCGATCATGGTGCCGACGGCGTGTCGTTCGAGACCATCGTGGCCGCCGGACCCAACTCGGCGATCCCGCACCATCGGCCCACAGACGCGGTGTTGGCTCCCGGCGACTTCGTCAAGATCGACTTCGGAGCCCTGGTGTGCGGATACCACTCCGATATGACCCGCACGTTCGTGCTGTCTCCGGCCGCACAGTGGCAGCACGACATCTACGAACTGGTGGCGAGCGCCCAGCGCGCGGGTCGGGAGGCGCTCGCACCGGGCGTCAGCCTCAAAGAGGTCGACGCGGCATCGCGGCAGATCATCGCCGACGCGGGATACGCCGAGAACTTCGGCCACGGACTGGGACACGGCGTGGGTCTGCAGATCCACGAAGCGCCGGGAATCAGCGCCTCATCCGCAGGTACACTGCTTGCTGGCTCCGCGGTGACCGTGGAACCCGGCGTCTATCTGCCAGACCGCGGCGGTGTCCGAATCGAGGACACGCTCGTCGTCGGCAGTGACTCGCAACAGACTCCCGATCTACTCACCCGGTTCCCGAAGGAACTCGCGATCCTCTGAACAGGAGAACAACCGACCGTGGCATCGACCGCCGACTTCAAGAACGGGCTCGTCCTTCAGATTGACGGCCAGCTCTGGCAGATCATCGAATTCCAGCACGTCAAGCCCGGCAAGGGCCCCGCCTTCGTCCGTACGAAGCTCAAGAACGTGCTGTCGGGCAAGGTCGTGGACAAGACCTACAACGCCGGTGTGAAGGTCGAGACGGCCACCGTGGACCGTCGCGATGCCACCTATCTGTATCGCGACGGCTCCGACTTCGTGTTCATGGACTCCCAGGATTACGAGCAGCACCCGCTCTCGGAGTCGCTGGTCGGCGATGCCGCCAAGTTCCTGCTCGAGAGCCTGCCCGTGCAGATCGCGTTCCACAACGGCGCGCCGCTGTATCTGGAACTGCCGGTCACCGTCGAACTCGTGGTCACCCACACCGAGCCCGGCCTGCAGGGCGATCGCTCCAGTGCGGGCACCAAGCCGGCCACCGTGGAGACCGGCGCCGAGATCCAGGTGCCGTTGTTCATCAACACCGGCGACAAGCTCAAGGTGGATTCACGCGACGGCAGCTACCTGGGAAGGGTGAATGCCTGACTCCCGGGGCGACGGGAAGAGCCGCAGATCCGACTCGAGCGGGATTTCTCGGCCCGACCGTGGGCGCCACCAGGCCCGCAAGCGCGCCGTCGACCTGCTGTTCGAGGCCGAGGCGCGCGGGCTCACCCCGGCCGATGTCGCCGACGCGCGGAATGTCCTGGCGCAGACGCAGTCCGATGTCTCACCGCTGAACCCGTACACGGTGACGGTGGCGCGAGGCGTGACCGAACACAGCGCACACGTCGACGATCTGATTGCGACGCACCTGCAGGGCTGGACGCTGGACCGGCTGCCTGCCGTTGATCGTGCGATCCTGCGGGTGGCGGTGTGGGAACTGCTGCACGCCGACGACGTTCCCGAACCCGTCGCCGTCGACGAGGCCGTCGAGCTGGCCAAGCAGTTATCCACCGACGACTCACCGGGTTTCGTCAACGGTGTGCTGGGCCAGGTAATGCTCGTGACACCACAGATCCGGGCGGCCGCGCAAGCAGTCCGGGGGACTGGAGACGAAGGCGCGGGAGAATAGTGGGAGCACCGCAGGACTGGGCGCCGTACTCGAGTGTGGACGAGGCGGCCAAGGTGTACCTGCGTGATCCCGAGCTCGCACTGGACCAATTGCGTTCAGTCGTCGACCTTCCCGCGATCAGATCGTTCATCATGTCGCGCGGCTTCAGCGAGGGCTCGTGGGGGGACACCGACGACAATCCCCAGTGGCAGGAGATCGTGCTCACCGACGGGCACCGGCTGATCATCTGGCGCGCCGACGACGAGACATCGAGCATCGACGACCGCGAGCGCCGGGTGCTCAACGCCTCGGTCCGCACAATCCTGCTGTCGACGATCACCGATCACGTGCTCACCACCGAGTACGAGGCATTCGACGACGGCACCCGCCGCCTGTACGAGGTGCGACTGCGGATGTACACGCAACTGGTCACGCGATCGCGGCACAAGTCGCTCACCGAGACCGACATCTACTGCGAATCGTTCCGCTATTACAAGTCGGTCGACAACGGCGGTCTGGCCCAGATGCAGCGCCTACTGCAGTTCGGTCGGGTGCTGTCGCGCTGTATGGAATAGCGCTACGTGCCCGCCGAAGCGTCGGCGTAGTCGGGCAACTCGATCGAATCCGCCGCGGTGAACCAGAGCCTGGCGGCCAGCGGCCGGAAGGGCCATCGCTGCATCCACTTCATCACCAGGGCATTGGCGGCGATGTCGGACGCCGACTTCGGGGCGAACCGGTCGATGGTGTTGGGCAGGTCGTGGCATTTGTCGACGTAAGGGCGCATGACACTGTCGTACCGGGACAGCTTCGCCGGAAGATGTTCGGCGTCAAACGAATCCGCCGCTCCGAGTTCACCGGCAAGGACGTAAGCGCCGACCAGGGCCAGGCTGGTGCCCATCCCGGACAGCGGCGATGCGCAATAGCCGGCATCGCCAACCAGCGTGACGCACCCTGACGACCAGGTCGGCATGTCGACCTGTGCGAAGGAGTCGAAGTAGAAGTCGTCGGCGTCCTGGGCCGCGGCCAGTAGCGCGTCGCATTCCCATCCCGCGCCGGCGAATCGCTCGATCAGGAGCTGGCGTTGCCAGTCGAGGTCATGTCGATCGTAGGGAATCGGGTCGGATTGAAAAGCCAAGCCCGCCTTCGCGATCGACGGATCGTGTGACGGGCGCATCGAGGCGTTCAGACCGCCCGGCGCTTGATAGAGCAGAAACCAGCCGTCCAGGCCGACGCGATCTGGAGCCGAGAACCAGGCGTTATACCCGCCGATCGGCTTCACGAATTGTTCCTCGGGGCCGAAGGCGATTCGCCGCACCGCGGAGTGCGGACCGTCGGCGCCGACGACGAGGTCCGCCCGCACCGCCGTTCCGTCGGCGAAAATGACCTGGGCGCCGTCGCCGGCCTGCGTCACATCCGAAATGCTGGTTCCGAAGCGGTATTCGGCGGTGTCCCTGGTGGCTTGGTACAGCACGTCGACCAGATCCCCGCGCAGAATCTCCAGCTTGGATACCAGCCCGTTTCCATCGAAGGCGGTCACCGTCATTTCGGCGCGCCTGCTCCCGTCCGACTTGACCCAAGCCGCACCGCGTTGTTCCAGTGCCCGGTCGCGCATCTGGTCGATGAGGCCCATCCGCTCGACGACGTCGCCGCCCGCGCCGCGCAGGTCGACCGTCTGACCGCCCGGCCGGATGCCCGGTCCGATCTCCACGACGATGACGCGGTATCCGTTGCGGGTCAGCCAGAACGCCAGCGATGGACCCGCGATCCCGGCGCCGCTGATCACCACGGTGGGCTGTGTCATGGCGTCACCGTAGCGCTTAGATGTCGAGGGCCTGGTAGGTCCGGCGGACGAATTTGGGTTGCGTGCTTTGAAGTTTCGCCAACGAGGTATTGCCCGCAATGGCCGCGGCGGTATCGGCGGTGAGCTCGGGGAGATTCTGGATCAGGTAGATCAGCACCAGATCGTTGCTCGGGTCGGCCTGCCACCACGTGCCGTATGCACCGGGCCAGCCGAAGGTGCCGAGTCCACCGGGACCGAACAGTTGACGTGATTTGGCGGGGTCGGTCACCACCGAGAGGTTGAGCCCGAAGCCGCGGCCGACCCAAAACGGTGCGCCCAGGAAGGGTTGCCGCTTCTGTTCATCGGTCAATTGGTCGGTGCGCATCAGGCGCACGGATTCCTCGGACAGCACCCGGATGCCGTCGAGCGTGCCGTCCGCGAGCAGCATCCGGGCGAATCGCAGGTAGTCATCGACGGTCGACCACAGGCCGCCGCCACCGCTGCAGAACGGCGGATCGGTGATGTGCGCCGGGCCCATCACGTCGTGCTGCAGCGCCATGTTCGCGTCGAGCTTGTACATCGTCGCGGCGCGAGGGCGTCCCGCGATGCCCACCGAGAAGCCGGTGTCGGGCATCTCGAGCGGCTGAAAGATGCGCTCGGACAGGACATCAGACAGCGATTTGCCCTCGATCCGCGACAACGCGATGCCGAGGACGTCGGTTGCGTGACTGTAGGTGAGTCGGTCACCGGGCTGGTGGACCAGCGGTAGAGTCGCAAGCTCAGCCAGCCAGCGGTCCTGATCCTGGCGGAAGGACATCCGGCCGTACGCCTTGCTCAACGGACCGAGCACGGTGAACGCGTAAGCAAGCCCGCTGCGGTGCGTCATCAGATCGTCGATCGTGATCGGCCGCTGGGCGGGAGTGGTCTTGTCGAGTGGACCGTGTGGATCGAGGAGCACATGCATATCGGCCAGCTCCGGCAGCCACGTCGCCACGGGATCGGTCAGCGCGAGCTTGCCCTCCTCGATCAGGCTCATCGCGGCGGCGACGGTGACAGGTTTGCTCATCGAGGCGATGCGGAAGATCGTGTCGCGCTGCATCGGCAGTCCGGCGTCGACGTCCCGATAGCCGAGTTCGTTGACTTGCAGCACCTCACCGGCGCGACACACCAGGGTGACCGCACCGGCGAGCAGCCCCGCGTCGACCGCCTCGCGAATCGATGCCTGGTTACTGTCGAGCTTCATCCGCGTCAGCGTACTGAAGCGGCGGTGACGGTCTGTGTCGCCTGTCGCCGCCCGGAAAGCTGGTGCTAAGCTCCCCGCAGTTTCGACATCCTTTAAAGAGCCGTCCCGAGAGGCGGAGAAGGAGGTCAGGGTCACGTGGGCTCGCCAGGCTCTTCAGGCACCGACCGGGAATTGATGTCCGCAGCGGACGTCAGCCGCACGATCTCCCGTATTGCCCATCAAATCATCGAGAAGACTGCGCTCGACGGTCCCGATGCGCCCCGCGTCATCCTGCTCGGCATTCCCACCCGCGGCGTCACTCTGGCCGCACGGCTGGCCGAGAAGATCAAGGAATTCGCCGACGTCACCGTTCCCCGCGGCTCCCTGGACAACACGCTGTACCGCGACGATCTCGACAGCAAGCCCCCACGGCCGCTGGAGGACACCTCGATCCCCGAGGGCGGCGTCGACGGCACGCTCGTGGTTCTGGTCGACGACGTCCTCTACACCGGCCGCTCCGTGCGTGCGGCGCTGGACGCACTGCGCGACATCGGCAGGCCCCGCGCCGTCCAACTCGCGGTCCTCGTCGACCGTGGCCACCGGGAGCTCCCACTGCGCGCCGACTACGTCGGCAAGAACGTGCCGACCTCGCGCAGTGAGAACGTCAAGGTGCGTCTGACCGAAGACGACCAAGTCGAGGGGATCTGGATCGCCCCGCAGGGAGGGCCCCCACGATGAAGCACCTTCTCTCTGCCGCGGACCTGTCCCGCGACGACGCCGTGGCCATCCTCGACAACGCCGACCGATTCAGTCAGGCGCTGCTCGGCCGTGAGGTGAAGAAACTTCCGACGCTGCGTGGCCGCACCATCATCACGATGTTCTACGAGAACTCCACCCGCACCCGGGTCTCGTTCGAGGTCGCAGGCAAGTGGATGAGCGCCGACGTCATCAACGTCAGCGCGTCGGGATCCTCTGTGTCCAAAGGTGAGTCGCTTCGTGACACGGCCCTCACCCTGCGTGCCGCAGGCGCGGACGCGCTGATCATCCGCCACCCCGCGTCGGGGGCGGCCCAGCAGCTCTCGGAGTGGACGGCCACCGAACAGGGCGGGCCCGCGGTGATCAACGCCGGGGACGGCACCCACGAGCATCCGACCCAGGCGCTGCTCGATGCGCTGACCATCCGCCAACGGCTGGGCGACATCGAGGGCAAGCGTGTGGTGATCGTCGGCGACGTCCTGCACAGCCGGGTCGCGCGCTCCAACGTATTGCTGCTCGACACGCTCGGCGCCGAGGTGGTGCTCGTCGCACCGCCCACGCTGCTGCCGGTCGGGGTCGCCGGCTGGCCTGTCACCGTCTCGCACGACCTCGACGCCGAACTGCCTGTCGCCGATGCGGTGCTGATGCTCCGTGTGCAGGCCGAGCGGATGAACGGCGGGTTCTTCCCGTCGGCGCGCGAGTACTCGGTGCGTTACGGGCTCTCCGAGAAGCGGCAGGCAATGCTCCCTGGCCATGCGGTGGTGCTGCACCCCGGCCCCATGGTGCGCGGTATGGAGATCGCATTCTCGGTCGCCGACTCTCCGCAATCGGCGGTCCTGCAACAGGTTTCCAACGGTGTGCACATCCGAATGGCCGTGTTGTTTCACCTGCTGGTGGGCGCTGAGACGGAAGCGATCAGCGCATGAGCGTCTTGATCCGCGGGGTGCGGCTCTACGGTGAGGGTGACCGGGTCGATGTTCTGGTGTCGGACGGCCAGATCGCCGATATCGGTCCGGGGCTCGCTGGGTCCGGAGGATTCGAAAACGACTGGGACGTCGTCGACGCCACCGGCCAGATCCTGCTGCCCGGTTTCGTGGACCTGCACACGCATCTGCGCGAGCCCGGCAGGGAGTACGCCGAGGACATCGAAACCGGTTCGGCGGCAGCGGCTCTGGGCGGCTTCACCGCGGTCTTCGCGATGGCCAACACCAACCCGGTCGCCGACAGCCCGGTCGTCACCGACCACGTCTGGCACCGCGGCAGGCAGGTCGGACTCGTCGACGTGCATCCCGTCGGCGCCGTCACGATGGGGCTGGCGGGCGCGCAGCTCACGGAGATGGGCATGATGGCCGCCGGCGCAGGGCAGGTGCGGATGTTCTCCGACGACGGCATCTGCGTGCACGATCCGCTGATCATGCGCCGCGCACTGGAATATGCGACAGGCCTCGGTGTCCTCATCGCCCAGCATGCGGAAGAGCCTCGCCTCACCGTCGGCGCCGTCGCGCATGAGGGTCCCAATGCGGCACTGCTGGGACTGGCGGGCTGGCCCCGCGCTGCCGAGGAATCCATCGTCGCCAGGGACGCGCTGCTGGCCCGCGACGCCGGGGCGCGCGTGCACATCTGCCACGCCTCGACGGCAGGCACCGTGGAGATCGTGAGATGGGCCAAGGAACAAGGTATTTCGATCACCGCCGAGGTGACACCGCACCACCTCATGCTCGACGACCGGCGCCTGGCCACCTACGACGGCCGCAACCGGGTGAACCCGCCGCTTCGCGAGGCGGCGGACGCAGAGGCGCTGCGCCAGGCACTCGCCGACGGTGTCATCGACTGCGTGGCCACCGACCACGCGCCGCACGCCGAGCACGAGAAGTTCTGCGAGTTCTCCGTCGCGCGGCCCGGGATGCTCGGGCTGCAGACCGCGCTGTCGGTGGTCGTCGAGACGATGGTGCGTCCAGGGCTGCTGACATGGCGCGACGTCGCGCGCGTCATGAGCGAAAGCCCGTCGCGCATCGTCGGATTGCCGGACCAGGGGCGACCCCTGGAGATCGGCGAGCCGGCCAACCTCACCGTCGTCGATCCCGACGCCACCTGGACTGTCGAAGGTACGGCGCTGGCGAGTCGCTCCGACAACACCCCGTACGAATCGATGGAGTTACCCGCGACGGTGACGCTGACGTTGTTGCGCGGCAAGGTCACCGCCCGCGATGGTAAGAGCCCGGCATGAACACCGGAACCCTTGTCGGGTCGCTGATCATGGCCGCGGTACTGGCCGTGCTGATCGCCTTCATCATCCAGGGGATGTTGCGCGGTTGGCGTCGTCGCGCCGAGCGTCAGGCCGAACTGATCGGCACCCTGCCGACGCTGCCCGACACGGTGGGATCGGCGATCATTCCCGCCACCAAAGGTCTGTACGTCGGCAGCACGCTCGTCCCGAACTGGAACGACCGCGTCGCGGCTGGCGATCTCGGCTTCCGCCACAAGGCGGTGCTGACCCGTTACCCCGAAGGAATAATGTTGCAGCGCACCGGCGCAGGTCCGATCTGGATACCCGAAGAATCCATCACCGCCATCCGCACGGAGCGGGGAGTCGCCGGTAAAGCGCTCACGCATGAGGGGATCCTCGCGATCAGGTGGCGATTGCCGTCGGGCACCGAGATCGACACCGGGTTCCGTGCCGACAACCGCGCCGCGTACACGCCGTGGCTGGAGGCGGTATGAGTTTTAGTACGGCACTGCTGGTTCTGGCAGACGGACGCATCTTCACGGGAACGGCTTTCGGGGCGCTCGGCGAGACTCTCGGCGAGGCGGTGTTCTCCACCGGCATGTCCGGCTACCAGGAAACCCTGACCGACCCGAGCTATCACGGACAGATCGTGGTGGCTACCGCCCCGCAGATCGGCAACACCGGCTGGAACGACGAGGATGCCGAGAGCCGCGGCGACAAGATCTGGGTGGCGGGATACGCCGTGCGCGACCCGTCTCCACGCGCGTCGAACTGGCGCGCGACCGGCACTCTCGACGACGAGCTCGTCCGTCAGGGGATCGTCGGGATCGCCGGGATCGACACCCGGGCGGTGGTACGGCACCTTCGCAGCCTCGGCTCGATGAAGGCGGGCGTGTTCTCCGGAGATGCGCTCGGCCACCCCGACGAACTGTTGGCGCGCGTTCGTGATCAGCCGTCCATGCTGGGCGCGAACCTGGCGGGCGAGGTCAGTACCGATGCGACGTATGTCGTCGAACCCGATGGACCGCAACGCTTCACCGTCGCGGCGATCGATCTCGGTATCAAGACCAACACGCCGCGAAACTTCGCCAGCCGCGGTATCCGCAGCCACGTCCTGCCGTCCACAGCCGGTTTCGATCAGATCGCCGACCTGAAGCCCGACGGCGTGTTCCTCTCGAACGGGCCAGGCGACCCGGCGACGGCCGACCACATCGTCGGTGTGACACGCGAGGTCCTCGGGGCGGGGATCCCGCTGTTCGGCATCTGCTTCGGCAACCAGATCCTCGGCCGCGCATTGGGCCGGTCGACGTACAAGATGGTGTTCGGCCACCGCGGTATCAACGTGCCCGTCATCGACCACGAGACCAAACGGGTCGCGGTGACCGCACAGAATCACGGTTTCGCGCTCGAGGGTGAGGCCGGCGAGACGTTCGACACCCCCTTCGGTACCGCGATCGTCAGTCACACCTGCGCCAACGATGGCGTCGTCGAAGGCATCAAACTGGTTGATGGGAGAGCCTTTTCGGTGCAGTACCATCCTGAGGCCGCAGCGGGCCCACACGATGCGAACTATCTGTTCGACCAGTTCGTCGACCTGATGGCGGGAGGTAAGTAGATGCCGCGGCGCAGCGACCTCAACCACGTCCTGGTGATCGGCTCCGGGCCCATCATCATCGGCCAGGCCTGTGAGTTCGACTATTCGGGAACGCAGGCCTGCCGCGTGCTGCGCGCCGAAGGTCTGCAGGTGAGCCTGATCAACTCCAATCCCGCGACGATCATGACGGACCCGGAGTACGCCGACTTCACCTACGTCGAGCCGATCACCGCGGCGTTCGTCGAGAAGATCTTCGCCCAACAGGCCGAGCGCGGCAACAAGATCGACGCACTGCTGGCCACCCTCGGCGGCCAGACCGCGCTGAACACCGCTGTCGCGCTCTACGAGAACGGCGCGCTCGAGCGCTGGGGTGTCGAACTCATCGGGGCGGACTTCGAAGCCATCCAGCGCGGGGAGGACCGGCAGCGCTTCAAGGACATCGTCACCAAGGTCGGCGGCGAATCCGCGCGCTCGCGTGTGTGTTTCACGATGGATGAGGTCCGCGAAACCGTCGAGGAGCTCGGACTGCCGGTGGTCGTGCGGCCGTCGTTCACGATGGGCGGCCTGGGCTCGGGGATGGCCTACTCGGCCGAGGACGTCGATCGGATGGCCGGCGAAGGGCTGACCGCATCGCCGAGCGCCAATGTGCTGATCGAGGAATCCATCTTCGGCTGGAAGGAATTCGAGCTCGAGCTGATGCGCGACGGACGCGACAACGTCGTCGTCGTGTGCTCGATCGAGAACCTCGATCCGATGGGTGTGCACACCGGTGACTCGGTGACCGTGGCACCTGCGATGACCCTCACCGACCGCGAATACCAGACGATGCGTGACCTCGGCATCGCGATCCTGCGCGAGGTAGGTGTCGACACCGGCGGGTGCAACATCCAGTTCGCCGTCGATCCGGCCGACGGCCGTCTCGTCGTCATCGAGATGAACCCCCGGGTGTCCCGGTCGAGCGCACTGGCGTCGAAGGCCACCGGTTTCCCGATCGCGAAGATCGCGGCCAAACTGGCCATCGGCTACACGCTCGACGAGATCGTCAACGACATCACCAAGGAGACGCCGGCCTGCTTCGAGCCGACGCTGGACTATGTCGTCGTCAAGGCGCCACGCTTCGCCTTCGAAAAGTTCCCTGGCGCCGACGCGACCCTGACCACCACCATGAAATCCGTCGGCGAGGCGATGTCGTTGGGCCGCAACTTCATCGAAGCGCTCGGAAAGGTGATGCGGTCGCTGGAGACCAGTCGCGCCGGGTTCTGGACCAAACCCGACCCGGAGGTGTCCCTCGACGACCTGCTCGAGCGGCTGAGGACACCCACCGACGGGCGGCTCTACGACCTGGAGCTGGCGCTGCGGAAGGGCGCCAGCGTCGAGCAGGTGGCGGAGGCCTCGGGTGTCGATCCGTGGTTCGTCGAACAGATCGCCGGACTGGTCAAGCTGCGCGCCGAACTGCTGGACGCACCGGTGCTCGACGGACAGCTGCTGCGGCGCGGCAAGTACCACGGGCTGTCCGACCGTCAAATCGCCTCCCTGCGACCGGAGTTGGCGGGTGAGATCGGCGTGCGCGCGCTGCGCACCCGGCTCGGCGTACATCCGGTGTACAAGACCGTCGACACCTGTGCGGCCGAGTTCGAGGCCAAGACGCCCTACCACTACAGCAGCTACGAGCTCGACCCGGCCGCGGAGACCGAGGTCGCGCCCCAGACCGAGAAGCCCAAGGTGCTCATCCTCGGCTCGGGGCCCAACCGCATCGGGCAGGGCATCGAGTTCGACTACAGCTGCGTGCACGCCGCGACCACGCTGAGCAAGGCCGGCTTCGAGACGGTCATGGTCAACTGCAATCCGGAGACGGTCTCCACCGACTACGACACCGCCGACCGGCTGTACTTCGAACCCCTGACATTCGAGGACGTGCTCGAGGTGTACTACGCCGAGTCCGCCTCCGGTGCAGGCGGTCCCGGGGTCGTCGGTGTCATAGTGCAACTCGGCGGCCAGACCCCGCTCGGGCTCGCGGAGCGGTTGGAGAAGGCGGGTGTGCCGATCGTCGGCACCAGCCCCAAGGCGATCGACCTCGCCGAAGACCGGGGCGCGTTCGGTGAGGTCCTCAACATCGCGGGCCTACCGGCGCCACGTTTCGGCACGGCGACCAGCTTCGAGCAGGCCCGCCGCATCGCCGCCGACATCGGCTACCCGGTGCTGGTGCGGCCGTCGTATGTCCTGGGTGGCCGGGGCATGGAGATCGTGTATGACGAGGAGACGTTGCAGGGCTACATCACGCGTGCCACCGAACTCTCGCCGGAACATCCGGTGCTCGTGGACCGATTCCTCGAGGACGCAATCGAGATCGACGTCGACGCGCTGTGCGACGGCACCGAGGTGTACATCGGCGGCATCATGGAGCACATCGAGGAGGCAGGCATCCACTCCGGTGACTCGGCGTGTGCGCTGCCCCCGGTGACCCTGGGCCGCAGTGACATCGAATCCGTGCGGCGCGCAACCGAGGCGATCGCGCACGGCATCGGGGTGGTTGGACTGCTCAACGTGCAGTACGCGCTCAAGGACGACGTGCTCTACGTGCTCGAGGCCAATCCGCGTGCCAGCCGGACTGTGCCGTTCGTGTCGAAGGCCACCGCCATTCCACTGGCGAAGGCGTGTGCGCGAGTCATGTTGGGCACCAGTATCGCCGAACTGCGCGAGGAAGGTGTGCTGTTGCGAACCGGCGACGGTGCGACGACTGCGCGCAATGCGCCGGTTGCGGTCAAGGAAGCGGTCCTGCCGTTCCACCGGTTCCGCAAGTCCGACGGCTCGCAGATCGATTCTCTGCTCGGTCCCGAGATGAAGTCGACGGGCGAGGTGATGGGTATCGCGCACGACTTCGGCAGCGCCTTCGCCAAGAGTCAGACCGCGGCTTACGGGTCGCTGCCCGCCGAGGGCACGGTGTTCGTCTCGGTGGCCAACCGCGACAAACGCTCGCTGGTGTTCCCGGTGAAGCGGCTCGCCGATCTGGGGTTCCGGGTGCTGGCCACCGCAGGAACGGCGGAGATGTTGCGGCGCAACGGCATTCCCTGCGACGAGGTGCGCAAACACTTCGAGCAGCCGGGGGAGGGGCGCCCTGTCTCGTCCGCGGTCGACCTGATCCGGTCCGGTGAAGTGGACATGGTGATCAACACGCCGTACGGCAATTCGGGTCCGCGTATCGACGGTTACGAGATCCGCTCGGCGGCGGTGTCGATGAACATTCCGTGCGTGACCACGGTGCAGGGTGCGTCGGCCGCGGTGCAGGGCATCGAAGCGGGAATCCGCGGGGACATCGGCGTGATGTCGCTGCAAGAGCTGCACAGCGTGCTGGGGCCGTGACGGCTTTTGGCGCCCGCCTGGCAGAGGCGATCGCGGCCCGCGGGCCGCTGTGTCCCGGTGTCGATCCCCACCCCGAGCTGCTGAGCGCGTGGGGGCTGCCCGCCGACGCCGACGGATTGGCGCAGTTCTGCCACATCTGCGTCGAAGCGTTCTCCGGCTTCGCGATCGTCAAACCGCAGGTGGCGTTCTTCGAGGCGTACGGCGCTGCCGGATACACGGTGCTGGAAAACACGATTCGGGCGCTTCATGATGTCGGCGTGCTGGTTCTTGCCGACGCGAAACGGGGTGACATCGGGTCGACCATGGCGGCCTACGCCGAGGCGTGGGTAGGTGATTCACCGCTGGCCGCCGACGCCGTGACCGCATCGCCGTATCTGGGCTTCGGATCGTTGCAGCCGCTGCTGGACACCGCACACGCCAACGGCCGCGGTGTCTTCGTCCTCGCCGCGACCTCCAATCCGGAGGGCGCCGCCGTCCAGCGTGCCGAGACCGGCGGCCGGACCGTTGCGCAGTCGATCGTCGATGCCGCGGCCGCGGTCAACGGCGATCGCTCGCCCGGACCCGGTGCGGTCGGTGTCGTCGTCGGCGCGACACTCGCCGAACCGCCGGATGTCAGCGCGCTGGGTGGTCCGGTCCTGGTGCCCGGTGTCGGGGCGCAGGGCGGACGTCCCGAAGCGCTCGGTGGCCTCGGCGGCGCGCACCCCGGCCAGCTGCTGCCTGCGGTGTCGCGCGACATTCTGCGGGCCGGGCCCGACGTGGCCGCGGTGCGATCGGCTGCCGAGAAGTTCCGCGACGCCGTCGCCTACCTGACATGAACGGGTATGACCTGGCGGCGTGGAACGACTTCGCCAACACAGTCGCCGGGGGTGCGGCTGCGCTCGCGGGGCTGCTCTTCGTCGGGCTGTCGCTGAACCTGGCCGAGGTTCTGGAATACCGGGGTGTGCCGTCGCGAGCCGCGGCCACCCTCGGTCTGACGGTGGCGATCCTGCTCACCGCCATCTTCGTTGCGACGCCAGGGCAGAGCAGGTACGCGTTGTCGATCGAAATGGCGGTGCTCGGCCTCGTGACGGCCGCGCTGGTGACCGAAGCGATGCGGCATCAGCGGGCAAGCCCACACCGGGCGCGAGTGCTGACGTCGATGCTGATGCTGCTGCTGCCCGCGGTGCTGCTCATCGCGGCGGCGGTCTCGCTGTGGTGTCAGCGCGGCGGCGGTCTGTACTGGGTCACCGCAGCTGTTACAACGGGTTTCGTGGCGGCGACCGCCAACGCGTGGGTGCTGGTCGTCGAGCTCAAGCGCTAGTTCCTCGCGATCTGCGCGGTAGAAACCGCGTCAGCAGCACGATCGTCACGATGCCTGCGACGCCGAGCACCCCGAGCAGGATAAAGCCGGTCAGCTCGCCGCGGTCACGCGTGCGATGGATGACCTGTTGGAACGGGGTGTCCGAGGACGCCTGCTCGAACACGTAATCGCCCCCGATCGCGGCAGGGTCGTAGATGGTGTTCTTCCACCGGGTCAGAAACGCGGCGTCGCCGACGTAATCGTCGAGTGCGGGGGAGTCGCCGTGTTCGATGCGTCCCGCGAACTCCAGCGACGGCGCCTCGCCGGCGACGGGCAGCGCCGACGGATCCATTCGGTGGTCGGCCAGCACGTACAGGTCGATGTACTGGGACATCGTCGCCGATCGCGACAGCCGCATCGGGTAGACGACTTCGTCGGAGGCGAACGACAACCGCAACGGCTGAAGCGCGCCCGTCAGCGAGCCGCCGGCTTCGGCCGGAACCAATTTGACCGCGACGATCTCCCAGCCGTCGGCGACGTAGGGAGCGAGGTTGTCGTCCAGTCCGTCGGGATGTGGAAATCCATTGTCGCTCAACCAATTTGCCACTGCGGTCGGATCATTGGCCGCTAGGCGGGTGACGTCGAACGGCCCGAGGCGCTGACGCTCGAGTACGTGGACGGCCCCGCTCGGCGCACCCGCGGTATCCAGTTCGGGCGACGCCCCAGCCCCCACGAACCAGGGGAACGTCGGCCACCAGGAGTCCTGATACTCGATTCGCGGTGCGGTGAGCTCGCCGAGCGCGTCGAAGACCTCGGAGTCGCCGAGAGTGACGCGAGCGGCCGACGGCACCGGCATCACCCATGCGGCCCGCTCCGACGCGCCCGTCACCGACAACGACATCACGATGTCCTCGGTCGTGCCGTCCCAGGCGATCAGCGCACGCTCGTCGGCGACCGCGGAGCCCGGGCTGTCGGGTACGTACGCGCCGCAGCCGCAGGCCCATGCCGGGCTCACGACGGTGAACACCACCGCGCCGGCCAACAGGGCGAGGATCAGGACAAGGGACCGACAAGCTCGAAAGACCATTACGACCTCCTGGCGGCGAATCCTATTTCGCCCGCGGCCCTGATCGGGTGCTTTGAGCAGCGAACAACACCAGAAACATCTGCAACATCCGTCTAATCAGCATCTCCTGTCACCGATTTCGGCGAGTTTTTGAATTTATAGCTCGGGTAGATGGCCACAATCGGTGCCGCGCGGGGCGAAGAGCGGCTGCGACACGCCCGACACGCGATGACCAGGCAAAATTTTCTTCTTCGGGCTCCGCCGGCGGCCGAAGTGTGGTCCAGGCCACACCCCGTGGGGGCCGGTGACCCAGCGTCAAAAGGTCGAAAAGCCTTGATATGCAGTCAAATCCGGCGTCACGAGGGCTTAATTCATGGCTTTCGAGCCGATTGAGACGCATCCGCGCCTCGCGCGGCTCTGCTTTACACGCTGGGCTTTTGAGGCCGTAACCAGGGGGTGGGGTTAGCTTTCGTCAGGTTGCGTGGGTACGGTCGTCGTCGCTGGCTGTTCTGGATTTTTTCCGATCAGCCGTGACAGAAACAATGATGGTGAGAGACGGAGGAAACCCGTGGCCCTTCCCCAGTTGACCGACGAACAGCGCGCGGCAGCGTTGGAGAAGGCTGCTGCCGCACGTCGTATACGTGCCGAGCTCAAGGATCGGCTCAAGCGCGGCGGCACCAACCTCAAGCAGGTGCTGAAGGATGCCGAGACCGACGAGGTCTTGGGCAAGATGAAGGTTTCTGCGCTTCTGGAGGCATTGCCCAAGGTGGGCAAGGTCAAGGCGCAGGAAATCATGACCGAACTCGAGATCGCCCCGACCCGCCGCCTGCGCGGACTCGGCGATCGCCAGCGCAAGGCGCTGCTGGAAAAGTTCGACCAGTAGTCCCGGGCGCATAAGTTGAGCGCCGGCCGGGGGGCCGGACGGGTGATCGTGCTGTCCGGCCCCTCTGCCGTCGGGAAATCGAGCGTCGTCCGCTGTCTGCGTGAACGCGTCCCCGACCTGCACTTCAGCGTGTCCGTCACCACCCGGGCCCCGCGCCCGGGCGAGGTCGACGGCGTCGACTACTCATTCGTGACAGCCGAGCGTTTCCAGGAGCTCATCGATAACGGCGCCCTGCTCGAGTGGGCGGATATCCATGGTGGTCTGCAGCGCTCCGGCACCCCCGCGCAGCCCATTCGCGATGCCACCCAGGCTGGTCAACCCGTTCTCATCGAGGTGGATCTGGCCGGGGCCCGTGCCGTCAAGAAATCCATGCCGGAAGCCCTCACGGTTTTTCTCGCGCCGCCCAGCTGGGATGCGTTGGAGAGCCGGCTGACCGGCCGCGGAACCGAAACCCCCGAGGCGATGACCCGCCGCCTGGCCACCGCACGGGAGGAATTGGCAGCTCAGAATGACTTCGACGTCGTCGTCGTGAACAGCGAATTGGAGTCTGCCTGCTCCGAATTGGTATCCTTGCTGGTGGCCCACGGTGAGCCACCCAAATAAACCGCCAGGAGATCTTCTACGTGAGCACCCCCCACGCCGATGCCCAGCTGACAGCTGTCGGCGACCTCGAGTCCGGCACCGGCGCCTATGACACCCCGCTGGGCATCACCAATCCGCCCATCGACGAGCTGCTCGACCGCGCGTCCAGCAAGTACGCGCTGGTGATCTACGCCGCCAAGCGCGCGCGCCAGATCAACGACTACTACAACCAGCTCGGCGACGGCATCCTCGAATACGTCGGCCCACTGGTCGAGCCCGGCCTGCAGGAGAAGCCGCTGTCGATCGCGATGCGTGAGATCCACGGCGACCTTCTCGAACACACCGAAGGCGAGTAGCGGAGAACGGCGATGAGCCTCTGGGGCGAGAGCTGAAGTGACCGAACAGAAGCGGATCATCGTCGGCGTCGCCGGTGGCATCGCCGCTTACAAGGCGGCCACGGTCGTCCGTCAACTGACCGAGGCGGGCCATTCCGTTCGTGTCGTTCCCACCGAGTCCGCTCTGCGGTTCATCGGTGCGGCCACGTTCGAAGCTCTCTCCGGCAACCCGGTTCACACCGGTGTCTGGGATGACGTCCACGAGGTGCCGCATGTGCGGATCGGGCAGGAGGCCGACCTCGTCGTGGTCGCCCCGGCGACCGCTGACCTTCTGGCACGGGCCGTTTCGGGGCGCGCCGACGACCTGCTGACCGCCACTCTGCTGACCGCGCGATGTCCGGTGCTCTTCGCGCCTGCGATGCACACCGAGATGTGGTTCCACCCGGCCACCGTTGACAACGTCGAAACGCTTCGCCGCCGGGGTGTGGTGGTGCTGGAGCCGGCGTCTGGACGACTCACGGGCGCCGACAGCGGCGCGGGCCGGCTGCCCGAGGCCGAGGAGATCTCGACGCTGGCCAGCCTGCTGCTCGAGCGCGGTGACTCGCTGCCCTATGACCTGGCGGGCGTGCGGGTGCTGGTCACCGCGGGCGGCACCCGCGAACCGATCGACCCGGTGCGATTCATCGGCAACCGCAGTTCGGGCAAGCAGGGCTACGCGATGGCCAGGGTGATGGCCCAGCGCGGAGCCGACGTCACGCTGATCGCGGGCCATACGGCGGGTCTCATCGACCCAGCGGGGGTGGACGTGGTCCACGTCAGCTCGGCGGCCCAGCTCAAGGACGCCGTTTCGAAGCACGCGCCCGATGCTCATGTCCTGGTGATGGCCGCCGCGGTCGCCGACTTTCGCCCGACACAGGTCCAGACCAACAAGATCAAGAAGTCCGCCGACCCCGATGCCGCGACCCCGGTGATCGAACTGACCCGCACCGACGACGTGCTGGCCGGCACCGTTCGTGCCCGGACCGACGGTCAGCTGCCCAACATGCGCGCCATCGTGGGATTCGCCGCAGAGACCGGCGACGCCAACGGCGACGTGCTGTTCCACGCCCGGGCCAAATTGCAGCGCAAGGGGTGCGATTTGCTCGTGGTCAACGCCGTCGGAGAGAATCGGGCGTTCGAAGTGGACAACAACGACGGGTGGCTGCTCGCGGCCGACGGCGCGGAGTCCGCGTTGGAACACGGTTCGAAAACTCTGATGGCCAGCCGTATCGTAGACGCGATCGTGGCGATCCTGCAGAGCGGCGGGTAACGCGCACGCTGCACGTAAGGGTTGTGCGGAACCGGGGCGCACGCTTGGGTGCACCAGGGCAAGCATATATAATTTGATTAACTAACTATCTCAAGACGACTTGGGTGGAAGGATCAACCCGTGAGTGATGCTCGGCTGTTTACCAGTGAGTCGGTGACCGAAGGCCACCCCGACAAGATCTGCGACGCCATCAGCGACTCGGTGCTCGACGCTTTGCTGGCGGACGATCCCAGATCCCGCGTCGCGGTGGAAACGCTGGTCACGACCGGCCAGGTCCACGTGGTCGGCGAGGTGACCACATCGGCGAAGGAAGCCTTCGCCGACATCACCAACACCGTGCGGGCGCGCATCCTCGATATCGGCTACGACTCCTCGGAGAAGGGCTTCGACGGCGAGACCTGCGGCGTCAACATCGGGATCGGCGCGCAGTCGCCCGATATCGCGCAGGGCGTCGACACCGCTCATGAGACTCGAGTCGAAGGTGCGGGTGACCCGCTGGACGCCCAGGGCGCAGGTGACCAGGGGCTGATGTTCGGCTACGCCATCAAGGACACTCCCGAGTTGATGCCCCTGCCGATCGCGCTGGCCCACCGGCTGTCCCGCCGGCTGACCGAGGTTCGCAAGAACGGGGTGCTGGACTACCTCCGTCCCGACGGCAAGACCCAGGTCACCGTGCAGTACGACGGCACCACGCCGGTGCGCCTCGACACCGTGGTGCTCTCGACGCAGCACGCCGCCGGTATCGACCTGGACGCGACCCTGGCCCCCGATATCCGCGAGAAGGTCGTCAACACGGTGCTCGCGGACCTGAATCACGACACCCTCGACACGTCCGACTTCCGCCTGCTGGTGAACCCGACGGGCATTTTCGTGCTGGGCGGGCCGATGGGCGACGCCGGACTGACCGGTCGCAAGATCATCGTCGACACCTACGGCGGATGGGCCCGTCACGGTGGTGGCGCGTTCTCGGGCAAGGATCCGTCCAAGGTCGACCGTTCCGCGGCGTATGCGATGCGCTGGGTGGCAAAGAACGTGGTCGCCGCCGGCCTGGCGGAGCGCGTCGAGGTCCAGGTCGCCTATGCGATCGGCAAGGCCGCCCCGGTCGGGCTGTTCGTGGAGACCTTCGGCAGCGAGACCGTCGACCCGGCCCGTATCGAGAAGGCGATCACCTCGGTGTTCGACCTGCGACCGGGTGCGATCGTGCGCGATCTCGACCTGCTGCGGCCGATTTACGCACAGACCGCGGCGTACGGCCACTTCGGCCGCACGGATGTCGAACTGCCCTGGGAGCAGCTGAACAAGGTCGACGAGCTCAAGAGCGCCGTCTAGGACCTGAACTCGTAGTCGTCGAGCGGGAAGCGGCGGGCGCGCCAGTAAGTGTGGAGCGTGGTCGCTGACCGCAGCGGCACATCGCCGTTCTTGTCGAAGTAGTAGCTCCTGGCGTCCTTGCACGTCTCCTGCCAGAAGATCTGCCGATGCCGCTTGCGCATCATCTCGGCGAAGTAGCGGTCGTTGGCGTCCTGTTTGACCTCGACGCGGCTGGCGCGCCTGCGCTGGGCGTGTTTCAGGCAGCGCACGATGTGGTGCGTCTGCGCTTCGATCAGGGCGAAGTACGAGTTTCCGACGTACCCGTACGGGCCGAACACCGAGAAGAAGTTCGGAAAGCCGGGAACGGCGACACCCTCGTAGGACTGCAGCCGGTTCTCGCTGAAGTGCTCGCTCCACGACCGGCCGCCCGACCCGGTCAGCGGATAGGTCGGATTGTCGTCGACATCCATCACCTTGAACCCCGTCGCCAGGATCAGCACGTCGATATCGCGGGTCTCGCCGTCGGTGGTCGCCACACCAGATCCGGTGATCTTGTCGATCGGTTCGGTCACCAATTCGACGTTGTCGCGGTTGAACGTAGACAGGTACGTGTTGTGGAATCCGGGGCGTTTACAACCGACGGCGTAGCGCGGCGTGAGCTTGTCGCGTACCTCGGGGTCGCGCACCTGCTTACGCAGATACGACTCACCGACCTTGGCCATGTTGCGAGCCATCGGATTGAGGGTGAAGTACTGCGCGGGCAGTGTGAAGGTGAGCTCGACGTAGGCCTGGCTGAGGACGCGCTGCACCGTATGGCCGCCGGGTAGCCGCATCAGGCGCCGGGTCAACGGTGACAGCGGCACGTCGGGTTTGGGAAGGCACCAGATGGGTGTGCGCTGAAAAACGCTGAGGCGCTCCACGATCGGCGCGATCTCGGGGATGACCTGTACCGCGGAGGCGCCCGTGCCGATGATGGCGACCCGCTTGCCCGTCAGGTCCTGCTCGTGATCCCAGCGCGCGGTGTGCATCGTCAGGCCCGCGAACGAGTCGACACCGTCGATATCGGGCATGTTGGGCGTGATCAGGACGCCGCTGGCATTGACCAGAAACCGGGCGCGCACCGCGTGGCCGGTGTCGAGCTCGATGCGCCACAGGTTGTCGTGATCGTCGAAGCTGGCCCCGAGCACCTTGGTGTTGAACCGGATCTTGGGGCGCAGGCCGTACTTGTCGACGCAATGTTCGGCGTAGGCCTTGAGTTCACGTCCCGGCGCGTAGGTCCGTGTCCAATCCGCGCTCTTCTCGAACGAGAACTGATACGAGAATGACGGAATGTCTACGGCGATACCGGGATACGTGTTCCAGTACCAGGTGCCGCCAGGTCCGTCGCCCGCCTCGATCACCAGGTAGTCGCCCATCCCGGACCTGTCGAGTTTGATGGCGGTGCCGATACCGGAAAATCCGGCACCGACGATGACTGTGTTGTAGTCGGGCGCTGTCATAGAGCCTCCTCGCAACGTTGGCGTCGCTTGGAGTTCTACCACCGAAGAGGCGGGCTCACGGCGAATGTGCAGTTGTTGGCTCATACGGGCCGAACGCTCAGGAGGTCGGACAGCCCGATCCGTTGATAGAACCACAGCCGGACGCGATCGCGAGGGTGCGCGCCACCGGCTCGTAGACGTCCAGGTCGCCGACCGCCCAGCCCCCGCCGTGGAAGAACACCTCCACGGGCGAGTTCCCGGCGTCGGCATCCGGCGGCCGGTAGATCCGCACCGGCACATCGGCGATATCGCCGTATCCGACCAACAGATCTTCAGTTCGCATGGCAGGCAACGACTCCGGCAGCACCTTGAAAATCCCGATGATGTCCCGGGCGGCCTCGACACCGTCGGCGATCGTGAATGTCGGCAGCGCTTTGGCGAATTTGAGCATGGTTGGGTCAATGCCCGGTCGTGTGCTCACCCATGATTCAACGCCTGCCGAAGAGAGATAATTGCGCTCTCGACGGCCTCGGTCGCCGCGGGCACCACCCCGTCGTATCCGGCGTACCCGTGGACGAGCGTTTGGGCATTGTGCAATTCGACGGGTACGCCGGCCGCGGTGAGCAGTTCGGCGTATCGCATACCGTCGTCGCGCAGCGGGTCGTGGCCCGCGACAGCGATGTAGGCCGGCGGCAGTCCGCTCAGGTTCTCGGCACGCGCAGGTGCAAGCGTCGCGGGCATGTCGGAAAGGTCGAGATCACCGATATACCAACGGGTGCAGCCTTTGCATCCGTCGACGTCGAGGATCGGCGCGTTGGCGTTCTCCGTGAACGAAGGCAGGGACGTGTCGAAGGTCGTCGACGGATACCACAAGAGCTGAAACAGAATTCGTGGCCCGCCGGCGTCGCGTGCGAGCTGCGAGACCACCGCGGCCAGGTTGCCGCCCGCCGAGTCGCCTGCGACGGCCAGCCGGTCCGGATCCGCGCCCAGTTCCGCGGCGTGCTCGGCGACCCATTGCGTTGCGGCCCAGGCGTCGTCGACGGCAGCGGGGTAGGGGTGCTCGGGTGCCAGCCGGTAGTCGATCGATACGACGATCGCGTCTGCGCCCGCGGCGTGCCGACGCGCGATGCCGTCGTACGTGTCCAGGTCGCCGACCGACCATCCGCCACCGTGGATGAACAGAACGATCGGCAACAGCGCGTCGCTGTCGGTGGGCGGCCGGTATATGCGGGTCGGAATCGGGCCGCCCGGTCCGTCGATCACGCGGTCCTCGCTGCGCACCTCCGGATGGACCTCACGGCGGGGTATGTCACGGAACCGCCTGCGTGCTTCCTCGACGCCTCCGTCGGTTGTCAACTGAAACGGCACGGCTTCCATTACCTTCAGCAGGATGGCGTCGACGGCCGGCTTTTCCTCAGCGATTGACATGGGGACACGGTACGCACACCCACGCACCAGGCTGCTGTGGGTGACGGCCGCGGCCGTCGGCGCCTGTTACGGCATCTTCCTGATCGTGACGGACCTGCGATTACCGTCAGGCGCCGAGCTGACCGGCCAGTTCACGCTGCAACCCGCGGTCAAGGCGGCGACGGCAGAGCTGCTCGCCGTCGCCGCGCTCACGCATCCTATTGCCCGCGAACGTCGCTGGCTCGTCGCGGCGCTGGTGTTCTCGGCCGCGGGCGACTTTCTGCTCGCGATGCCGTGGTGGGAGCCGTCGTTCGTGCTGGGTCTCGGCGCCTTCCTGGTGGCCCACTTGTGTTTCCTGGCCGCACTCCTGCCGCTGGCCGCCCGGTCGGCGCCCCGGCTGGCGGCCGCAGCGGTCACCGTCGCCGCCTGCGTCGCATTGTTGGTGTGGTTCTGGCCCCGGCTGATCGAAGAGGGTATGGCGATACCCGTCACGCTGTACATCGCGGTTCTCGGCGCCATGGTGTGTGCCGCGCTGATGGCCCGGCTGCCGACGCCGTGGACCGCGCTCGGTGCGGTGTGTTTCGCGGTGTCCGACGGCATGATCGGCATCTCCAAGTTCGTCCTCGGTAACGAGGCGCTCGCGGTCCCGATCTGGTGGGCGTACGCGACGTCGCTGCTGCTCATCACCGCGGGCTTCTTCTTCGGTCGCGGGGCAGGGTCGACTTTGCCGTCGGCGCGGTCTGCTACCACTGCATAGGTGACGAGTAACCGGCAGCAGGCCGAGCACGAGCCGATCGCTCGCGTGCTCCCGTTGCTGTCTGTTCCGCACCTGGACCGTGAATTCGACTACCTGGTCTCCGCGGAACAGTCCGACGACGCACAGCCCGGTGTGCGGGTGCGGGTGCGGTTCCACGGTCGGTTGGTCGACGCGTTCGTCCTCGAAAGACGTTCCGATACAGACCATGTCGGAAAGCTCGGCTGGCTGGATCGCGTCGTATCGGCCGAGCGGGTGCTCGCACCGGACGTGCGCAGGCTCGCCGACGCTGTCGCCGCACGGTATGCGGGCACCAGAGCGGACGTCCTGCGGCTGGCCGTGCCGCCGCGGCATGCCAACGTCGAGAAGCAGCCTCCACCGGAGCCGGTCGCATGGACGGCCGCAGCCTTGGATAGCGCTGCGTGGGCGGCCTACCGAGGGGGCGAGCAGTATGTCGCCGCCCTGCGCGACGGGCGCGCTGCCCGCGCCGTATGGCAGGCGCTGCCAGGGGAGCGGTGGACCGATCGGCTCGCGGAGCTGGCCGCGGCGACGGCGAACTCCGGTCGCGGCGCCCTCGCCATCGTGCCCGATCAACGGGACGTCGACGCGTTGCACGCCGCGACCGTCGAGCTTTTCGGCGAGGCCGGGGTGGTTGCGCTGTCGGCGGGTCTTGGGCCCGCGCAGCGCTACCGGCGCTGGCTTTCGGTGTTGCGGGGCGGTGCCCGCATCGTCATCGGGACCCGCAGCGCCGGGTTCGCTCCGGTGGCGAATCTCGGCCTCGTCATGTTGTGGGACGACGGCGATGACTCGCTCGCCGAGCCGCGCGCTCCCTACCCGCACGCCAGGGAGGTGGCGATGTTGCGCGCTCATCAGCTGCGCTGCGCATCGCTGATCGGAGGCTATGCCCGCACCGCCGAGGCGCAGGCGCTGGTCCGAAGCGGTTGGGCGCACGACCTGGTGGCCACCCGGCAGGAGGTACGCGTGCGGTCGCCGCGCGTCGTCGCGCTCGAGGACAGTAACTTCGAACAGGAACGCGACCCCGCCGCCAGGACGGCCCGGCTGCCATCCATGGCATTGCAGGCCGCGCGCACGGCACTGGCGGCCGATATGCCCGTGCTCGTGCAGGTGCCCCGCCGGGGCTACGTGCCGGCGCTGGCATGCGGTCGCTGCCGCACGGTCGCCCGCTGCCGACATTGCACCGGGCCGCTGTCGCTGCCCGCGCGGGACACCGCAGGAGCGGTGTGCCGATGGTGCGGCCGCGAGGAACCGGCACTGCGCTGCACCCGCTGCGGTTCCGACACCGTGCGCGCCGTCGTCGTCGGGGCCCGGCGAACCGCCGAGGAACTGGGCCGCGCCTTCCCGGGTGTGCACGTTGTGACGTCGGGCGGTGACGCGATGGTCGCCGCGGTGCCCGCGGAACCGGCCGTGGTTGTGTCGACACCCGGCGCGGAACCCGTCGCCGCCGGCGGCTACGGAGCCGCACTGCTCCTGGACACCTGGGCACTGCTCGGGCGTCAGGACCTCCGGGCGTCCGAGGACGCGCTGCGCCGCTGGATGGCGGCCGCCGCCCTCGTGCGCAGCCGTAGCGACGGCGGGATGGTCGCGGTGGTCGCCGAGTCGGCGATTCCCACCGTGCAGGCACTGATCCGGTGGGATCCCGTCGGCCATGCCGATGCCGAGCTCGATTCCCGCGCGGAGGTCGGTCTTCCGCCCGCGGTGCACATGGCCGCCGTCGACGGCGCGCCCGACGCCGTGCGCGCCATGATCGAAACCGCCGAACTCCCCGATGGCGCCGACCTACTGGGACCCGTCGACCTGCCGCCCGGCGCCCGTAGGCCGCCCGGCACGCCACCGGAGAAACCGGTCAGACGGATGCTGGTGCGCGTGCCGCGCGACGCCGGACTACCGCTTTCCTCGGCGCTGCGACGCGCCGCGGGCGTCGTGAGCGCGCGGCGCGATCAAGAGCCGGTTCGTGTGCAAATCGACCCCTTGCACATAGGGTAATGCGGGCACCCTAGGGAGCATCGGAAAGGAGGTCGGCATGCGGCGGTTCTTTCTGATGCTGATTCCGTTGGCGCTCATCGCCGTTGGGGTGCTGTGGCCCGTGGTGATCCAGCCCGGATCAGACGCAACCGAGGTCTCCGATCCGGTCGTCTTCAGCAACTACAAGGTCGACTTGATCGTCAGTGCAGGCGGTCGCCTCGATGCGGTCGAGACCATCACCGCGGAGTTCCCCAGCGGTCGGCACGGGCTCTTCAAGTACTGGGCGGTCGACAACCAGAACGATCCCGGGGTGCGGCAGATACCGGAGGTCACCTCGATCCTGCTCGACGGCCAGTGGGTGCCCTACCAGATGCTGTGGGAGGACGGCGAGCGATTCCGGGTGGCGAAGATCGGCAATCCCGATCAGTACCTGGACTCCGGGACGCATGTGTTCGAGATCCGCTACACCATCGACGGGGTTCTGGACCCCGGGACGACAGGGAAGAACAGGACCTTCGCGGACTCGACCGGTGACACCGCCGAATCGCCGTCCGTCTTCTTCTGGAACGTTGTCGCGCAGGCGTGGAACAACGAGATCGAGCGTGCCGAGATCACCGTCGCGATGCCCGGTGAGGTCGGCCGCGCGCAGTGCTCCGTCGGCTTCGGTGTGGGACGGGCCTGCGCCGGTCTGACCATCACCGGGAACAGGGTCGAGTTGTCGGCGCGGAATCTGCCGCCACGGACCCCGGTGACGTTGCGCGCCGGTGTCGATGTACCGACGCCGCCAAGATCCGAGGTGCCGTGGTCCTTCACGTGGGACCGCGTGCTCGGCCAGTCCGTCGCGGGCGTGCTGTGGGTACTGGCGCTCACCGCTGCCGCGGCGATCGGCGCAATCCTCTGGTACCGCACCACTGTTGAACCCTCACCCGGATTCCCGTTGCAGTACGCGCCGCCGCCGGGTCTTGGTCCCGTGCAGACCGAATACATCCGCACCGAGAGCATGCCGAAGAACGGCCTGACCGCCACGCTGTTCTATCTCGCCGATCGCGGCCTGATCGACATGCGTCAGGTCAACGACAAGCAGTGGAATATCCGCGGCACGGGCGAGAAGGGTGCGTGGGCCGACGTCGACCGCGCCAGCCTGGCCGTCGGGGCGGCGCTCAAAGTCACGGGACCCGGCAAGGAGTTCGAGGCCAGGAACACCGCAACGGCCGGCAAGAAACTCAACAAGGCCAAGACGGATATGGCCGAATGGGTGGAGAAGTGGGCGTACGGCGACGGGTTCATGGCCAAGCACAAGAAGGATTTGTGGGTGCGCGTCGCCAATGCGATCGCCTTCATCCTGATGCTGTTCGGATTCTTCCGCTGGGGCTTTCCCGCCACCATGTGGGCGCTGCCGTTCGCGGCGTTCTTCCTGTTCTCCGCGGCGTCCTGGAAAGACGGTGTGGGTTCGCGGCGAACCGCAAGCGGCCGCGAACTATGGTCGCGTGCAGGCGGATTCCACCGGATGCTGACCACGGATTCGGCTGAGGCGCGCTTTGACTTCGGTGCGCGTAAAGACCTCTACATGGCCTACGTCCCGTTCGCGGTCGCCGCCGGCGCTGCCGCGCTTTGGGCGAAGAAGTACGAGATGGCGACGGGTACGGTTGCGCCGCAACCTGATTGGTACAACTCATCGCCGACGGCTACGGGTGCGGGCTTCGTCGGAGGCTCCGGTGGGCCCAACTTCGACAGTTTCGAGTCGGCGTTGTCCTCGTCGATCGGTGCATACACGGCTTCGCAGTCATCGTCGTCCAGTGGCAGCAGTAGCGGCAGTAGCTTCAGCTCCGGCGGTGGCGGCGGAGGCGGCGGCGGTGGAGGAGGAGGCGGATCATGGTGAGGTTGCTGCTCGTTGTCGTGCTGGCGCTCGCGCTGGCGGCACTCGTGATTTTCGTCATGGGCTACAACAAGATCCGCTCAGCGGAGGTCCGCGTCGCGGAGGCGCTGTCCGGGATCGACGTCGAGTTGACGCGGCGCGCATCGCTGATCCCGAGCCTGGTGCACACAGTGCAGACGTTCGCCGTCCACGAGAAGGGCATCCTCGACCATGTCACCAACGCACGGGCGGCGCTGACATCGGCGACCAGCGGCAAGTCGGTGGCGCAACGCAGCGCCGCCGAAAAGGACCTGGACTCCGCGTTGGCGCCGCTGCTGGCGCTCGGCCAGAGCTATCCGCAGCTCAACTCGTCGAACAACTTCCTGAACCTGCAGGACAACCTCGCCGACACCGAGAACAAGCTCGCCTTCGCCCGTCAGTACTACAACGATTCGGTGGCCACCCTCAACGGCTTGATCAGCACCATCCCGTGGATGTTCGTCGCGCCGCTCACCGGCGTGGGCGAGCAGGAGTATTACCAGACGCCCCGGTAATTACACTGGCGCGGTGCGTCTCGTCTTCGCAGGTACCCCCGAGCCCGCCGTGCCCTCACTCGCGCGGCTCGTCGAATCGCCACGCCACGACGTCGTCGCTGTGCTGACCCGCCCCGACGCCGCTGCAGGCCGGCGCGGTAAACCGGCGCCGTCGCCGGTGGCCCGATTCGCTCAGGAGCACGACATCCCGGTGCTACGTCCGGGCAAACCGAACTCCGACGAGTTCATCAGCGAGCTGACCGCGCTGGCACCCGAGTGCTGTGCCGTCGTCGCCTACGGCGCGCTGCTCAGTGAGCGGCTGCTCGCGGTGCCCGTACACGGCTGGGTCAACCTGCATTTCTCGCTGCTGCCTGCGTGGCGTGGTGCGGCTCCGGTCCAGGCTGCCGTCGCCGCGGGTGACACCGTCACGGGGGCGACGACGTTCCTGATCGAGCCCTCGCTCGACTCCGGACCGGTCTACGGGGTGGTCACCGAGACGGTCCGGCCCACCGATACCGCAGGGGAACTGCTTGAGCGGCTGTCGATCTCGGGTGCGGAGCTGTTGGCCGCGACTCTCGACGGCATCGCCGACGCGACGCTGCACCCCGTACCGCAGCCGCCCGACGGCATCACCGTCGCACCGAAGATCACCGTCGAGGAGGCCCGCGTGCGATGGGATCTGCCCGCCCACGTAGTCGACCGCCGTATTCGCGCCGTCACACCGAACCCCGGTGCATGGACCATGATCGGGGACCTGCGGGTGAAGGTCGGGCCCGTGCAGGTCGACGACTCGGCAGCGGACGCCTTGGCGCCGGGCGTGATCCGGGTCGAGCGCCACGGTGTGCGCGTCGGCACGGGATCGCACCCGGTGGTGCTCGGCATCATCCAGCCCCCTGGTAAGAAACCGATGAACGCCTCGGACTGGGCCCGCGGCGCTCGGCTCGACGAATCCGCGCGCGCCGAATGACCCAGAACAGGCGGCGCAAACAACTCGACCCCGCTCGGCGTGCCGCGTTCGACGTGCTTCGTGCGGTGTCGGAGAAGGACGCCTACGCCAACCTTGCCCTGCCCGCGATGCTGCGCGACCGCGGAATCACCGGCCGCGACGCCGCTTTCGCGACCGAACTCACCTACGGCACCTGCCGAACCCGCGGCCTGTTGGATGCGATCATCGCCGCGGCTGCGGGACGGTCGCCGGACAAGATCGATCCCGTACTGCTGGACCTGCTGCGTCTCGGCACGTACCAACTCATGCGTACCCGCGTCGAACAACACGCCGCGGTGTCCACCACCGTGGAGCAGGCCGGTGTCGAATTCGATTCGGCGCGAGCCGGTTTCGTCAATGGCGTGCTGCGCACCATCGCCGGCCGCGACGAGAAGGCGTGGGTCGAGGAGCTGGCACCCGACGTCGCCACCGACCCCGTCGGGCATGCGGCATTCGTCAATGCGCACCCGCGCTGGATCGCGCAGGCGTTCACCGATGCACTCGGCGCAGATGCCGGGCAGCTGAATGCACTGCTTGCCAGCGACGACGAGCGGCCCGCGGTTCACCTGGCCGCACGGCCGGGTGTCCTGACCGCCGAGCAGTTGGCCGAGCAGGTGGACGGCACGGTGGGCCGCTACTCGCCGTATGCGGTGTATCTGCCCGGCGGCGATCCCGGTCGGCTCGCGCCGATACGTGACGGCGCCGCGCTTGTTCAGGACGAGGGCAGCCAGTTGGTGGCTCGCGCGCTGACGCTCGTCGAGCTGGATGGCCCGGACACCGGGCGCTGGCTGGACCTCTGCGCCGGACCGGGGGGCAAGACGGCGCTTCTGGCGGCGCTTGCCGGGGACGGGCGGGTCACGGCCGTCGAACCCACCGCGCGGCGCGCCGACTTCGTCGAACAGAACACCGCGGGCCTGCCGGTGGACGTGCTCCGCGTCGACGGCCGGGACCCGGGATTGGATCCCGGTTTCGATCGGGTTCTGGTCGACGCGCCGTGCACCGGGTTGGGCGCACTGCGGCGCCGGCCCGAGGCGCGCTGGCGCCGGGTGCCCGGCGATGTGCCGCAGCTGGCCAAACTGCAGCGCGAGTTGTTGGCGTCGGCGATCCGGCTGACCCGGCCCGGCGGTGTGGTGCTGTACGCCACGTGTTCGCCGCATCTCGCCGAGACCGTGGGCGTCGTGGCCGATGCGCTGCGTCGCCATCCGGTGACGGCGATGGACGCGCGAGATCTTTTCGACCCCGTCGACGATCTCGGCGACGGACCCTACGTGCAGTTGTGGCCGCACCGGCACGGCACCGATGCGATGTTCGCGGCCGCTCTCAAAGTGCGATGAGCCGCTGGCGCAGCGATGGGCGCTTGCGCGAAGAGCCATGTGGGAAGAGTCAACAGATAGGGTGAGGCTCATGTCGAAGCCGCTGATTGCGCCGTCGATTCTGGCGGCTGATTTCGCCGAGCTGGGCGACGAGGCCGCCGCGGTGGCCGGTGCCGACTGGCTGCACGTCGACGTGATGGACAACCATTTCGTACCGAACCTGACGATCGGGCTGCCGGTCGTCGAAGCCCTGCTCAAGCGGACGGCGATCCCGATGGACTGCCATCTCATGATCGACAACCCCGAGCGCTGGGCGCCGCCGTATGCGGAGGCGGGCGCCTACAACGTCACGATCCACGCGGAGGCGACCGACAATCCGGTCGGGGTGGCCCGCGACATCCGTGCCGCAGGCGCGAAGGCAGGACTCTCCGTGAAGCCCGGTACTCCGATCGAGCCGTACCTGGAGATCCTGCGGGAGTTCGACACGGTGCTGATCATGTCCGTGGAGCCGGGGTTCGGTGGCCAGAAGTTCATCGCCGAGGTACTGCCGAAGGTCGGCACCGTGCGCCGCCTGGTCGACTCGGGTGAACTGACGATCGTCGTCGAGATCGACGGCGGCATCAACGCCGACACCATCGAAGAGGCGGCGCTAGCCGGTGTGGACTGCTTCGTGGCCGGCTCGGCGGTGTACAGCGCCGAGGATCCGGCCGTCGCCGTTGACGCGTTGCGCCGCCAGGCGGCCGCAGCGTCAAAACACCTGCGCCTATGAATCTCGACACCGCGATGCGGCTGGCGATCGAACAGTCCGAGCGGGTCAAGGGCGCCACGTATCCCAATCCACCGGTGGGCGCAGTGATCCTGGACAGCGACAACGAAGTCGCCGGGGTGGGGGCGACGGAGCCGCCGGGGGGACCGCACGCCGAGGTGATCGCGCTGCGCAGGGCAGGGGAGCGCGCCGTCGGCGGTACCGCGGTGGTCACCCTGGAACCGTGCAATCACCACGGCCGCACTCCACCCTGTGTGGATGCGCTTGTCGCGGCGGGGGTTTCGGCGGTGGCGTATGCCGTCGCCGACCCGAATCCCGTGGCGGCAGGGGGCGCGTCGCGACTGACAGAGATCGGGGTCGAGGTGATGCCCGGTGTACTGGCCGATCAGGTCGCGGGTGGGCCGCTGAGGGAGTGGCTGCACAAGCAGCGCACCGGTTTGCCGCACGTGACGTGGAAATTCGCCACCAGTGTCGACGGTCGCAGTGCCGCGGCGGATGGGTCCAGCCAGTGGATCACCAGCGAGGCGGCGCGCGCCGACGTGCACCGCAGACGTGCCGTGGCCGACGCGGTTCTGGTCGGCACGGGGACGGTGTTCGTCGACGATCCGCTGCTCACCGCGAGACTGCCGGATGGCTCCCTCGCGGAACGGCAGCCGTTGCGCGTCGTCGTCGGTGAACGCGAAATATCCTCCGAGGCAAAGGTTCTGAACGACGACTCGAGGACGATGGTTATTCGGACCCGAGATCCGCATGAGGTGCTCAAGGCGTTGTCGGACCGCACCGATGTGCTGCTGGAGGGTGGACCTACGCTCGCGGGCGCATTTCTGCGCGCCGGCGTTATCGACCGCATCCTGGCCTACATCGGGCCGATTCTGCTCGGCGGTCCGATCACGGCGATCGACGACGTCGGGGTGTTGTCGATCGCGCACGCACAACGCTGGCGGTTCGACGGCGTCGACTCGATCGGACCCGACGTCCTGCTCAGTCTTGTTCCGAGCTAGCGGTTTTCAGCGGCCGGTGTTCGATCAGGTCGCGTATACCACCCGAGCCGAGGCGTTCCCGGAAGGCCCGCACGGTGTAACCGATGACGGTCGCGTCCGTGCGCGCTCGCACCGTCGCCGAGCGCGGTAGATGGAAGACCGGGCCGATCTCGCCGAGGTAGTCGCCGCGTTTGGCGACCTTCTGTAATTCCTCACCGCCGCTGGCTAATTCACGGATGATTTCGAGTTCACCCTCGGCGACGACGTAGATCAGGTCGCCCATCGTCCCCTGTTCGAAGAGGACGTCACCGGCCTCCAGCTCAATGGTGTCTGGCGGTCGTTCCGTGGAGGCGAAGTCGGGAACGAGTTCGACGACGCGGTCGGCCAACGGCAGGATCCGGCTGTCGTGGGTCGCGACGACCACCATCCGGTCGCCGCTGGCGAGTTCGCGAATCAGGCGCAGTACCTCCTCTACCTGGATGAAATCCAGGTGCGCGGTGGGTTCGTCGGCGAGTATCAGGGGCGGGTCGAGCGCAATGGCGCGCGCGACCGCGACGCGTTGTTGTTGACCGCCGCTGAGGTCACCCGGCCGATGAGATACCCGCTCCTCGAGGCCGACTCGCGACAGCAGCTGCCCGGCACGCTTGTGGGCCGCGCGGCGCGGATGGCCCGCCGCGAGCAGCGGCACCATGACGTTCTCGAGTGCGGTGAGGCTCGGCACGAGATTGAATGCCTGAAACACGATGCCGACGGTTTCTCGGCGGTAGACCGACATCTCGTGGCCGTCAAGCGATGTCACGTCGACGTCGCCGAATTTGATGGCCCCTTTGCTGGGCTTCAAGATGCCGCCGAGGCATGACAACAGCGTCGTCTTACCGCAACCGCTGGGACCCATCAGGATCACCAGTGACCCTGCGGCGACATCGAGATTGAAGGCGTTGATGGGGCGGACGGTGTCGGCGCCGCTGGCGTATTCGACCGTCAGATCCTGGATGCTGAGATCACCCATGGCTCAGGGCCCTCCGAACGCAAGCGCGGGATCCACCGACACCGCCCGGTGCAGTCCCGACGCGCTGGCGATCAGCCCGATGACGATGGCGATGGCGGGAAGCGCGACGAACGCCTCGACGGGAACGATCACCTGCATCGGGAACAGCGGCCCGAGCAACATGGAAAGCCCGGCACCGACAAGCGCCGCGAGCAGCGCGACGATGATCGCCTGCATCGCGAGTCCCGCGGCGATGCTCTTGGTGGACACTCCAATCGCTTTGAACACCGCGAAGTCTCGCAGCCGCTCGAGAGCCGACAGGTAGATCACCGATCCGACGACGAGTGCCGCGACGACCCACAGCAGGATGGCGACGATCGTGATGGAGTTGACGGCCACTTTCAGCGGCCGCAGCAGATCTTCGACGGCACCGTTCCGGTCGATCGCACGGTATCCAGGAGGTGCCTCCGTGAGCGTGCCGCGCACGCCGATCGACGCGACCAGAGGCTCGCCGGCGTAGACGAGTCGTTGTGCACCCTGCGTGGTGAGGAACACGTTCGGCAGGTTCGCCAGCGCGGTGGAGTTCTCCACGATGCCGACGATCTGCAGCTTGCGCGACGCGATCTCGACTTCGTCGCCGATTCCCTTGCCCAGCGTGCTCGATACCGCGACTTCATCCGGTGTCGACGGGGGCCGCCCTTCGGAAACGGAAGGCATACCCGGCCCGTCCTCCGGCGCACCGAAGATGTCCACATTGCGTGTCGAACCGTCGAGCGTGGCCGTGCCGCCCGCGTAGGCGAGGGGTGCGGCCGCCTCCACGCCGGGAGCCTGTGCGACTCTGCGCAGTTCCACCGGTGCAAACGGCGTCGCCCCGACAAACGGACCGGATGCGCCTGCCTTGACGATGAACAGGTCGACACCCAGAGAATTCACGGTCTTGTCGGCCTCCACCCGGAATCCGTTGGCGAGGCCGGTCAGCACCAGCGTCATCGCGAAGATGATGGCGGTGGACAGGATCGCGATGACGAATCGCCGTCGTCGCCACTGCATGTCGCGCAGCGCGGCCATCAGCATGGCGGCGACGTTACCGACGCAGCCACGTTCGTGGGTCGGGTTTGGCTACGATGTGACCTTCGCGACGACCCCGACCAAGGCCTTACAGAAGGCAGGCAGGTCATCGGGCTTGCGGCTGGAAACCAATGTGTTTGGGCCGCGCGAGCATTCGACGACTTCGTCATCCACCCAGTTCGCCCCGGCGTTGACGAGGTCGGTCTTGACGCTGGGCCACGAAGTCATGGTCCGACCGCGCACCACGTCGGCCTCCACCAATGTCCAGGGTCCATGGCAGATGACCGCGACGGGTTTGCCTTCGTCGAAGAAGCCCTTGGCGAACGCCACGGCGTCACTGTTCGTCCGCAGAAAGTCGGGATTGGCCACGCCTCCCGGCAGTACCAACGCGGCGTAATCAGATACGGACACATTGTCGACGGCCTTATCCGCCTCGAAGGTGTCGGCAGGAGTCAGGTGATTGAAAGCCTGCACCTTGCCGAGTTCCGTCGACACGAGTTCGGGTGTGCCGCCAGCCTGTTCAACTGCCTTCCAGGGTTCGGTCAGCTCGACCTGCTCGACGCCTTCGGGCGCCACCAGGAACGCAATTTTCTTGCCATTCAGTGAAGTAGCCATGAATTCTCGTCCCTTCAGTGTGTCTTTTCCCACGCATACCCGGCGTGCCGAGCAACAAACAGGGGCGCTGCCGTCGGTACACTTGTACCAAAGCCAGGCATCGTGGTCTGGCTGCGTTTTGCGCAGATATCGCGCTTTCACCGACGAGTTGCGCGTGTGAGCACGAACGAAGGACGACGAGCATGACTGCATTGCAGGACTGGCTCAGCGATCGCCCGATGGATCCCCGAAACGTGAAGTCACTGATCCGTGACGTGATTCGGGGCCTTTCAAGCGACGAGCCGGATTCACTTCCCGAGCTGACCCTGATGGGTCGAGGACTCGAGCGCTGCTGACCGGCGCCTAGTCCGGTCGGTTGTGGCCGCGGGGCTGCTCCAGCCGGGCCGTCTCATCCGCCGATTGACTCGATATCTGCTGAGTGTGTGCCTCGAACGCCTGTGTCGGATTGTCATCGGCGGGTGAGCCGGCAGTGGCGCGCCTCGGGGCCGTTTCGACCGGCTCGACCGGCTCATCGGCGTGCTCATGACGCCTGCTGATCAGCAGGGCGAGCACAGCGCCCACTATGCAAACGACGCAGGTGATCTTGAAGATCTCGCCGTACTGCATCACATAGGCCTCGCGGGATGCCTGTGCCAGGCGCGTGGTTGCCGCGAGCAGCTGGCCGCCCGGCGAATCGCCGCTCGGGGGAGGCAACTCGGCGAGACGCTCCTGCAGGTACTGGTTGAACTTGTAAAAGCCCCACGCGCTCAGTGCCGCGACACCGATCAGCATGCCGATCATCCGCGCGACGACGACTGCCGCGGAGGCAATGCCGTGCTGGACGGAGGGCACTACGCGCAACGTCGCCGACGTCAGCGGCGCGATCACCAGACCCAGGCCCAGTCCGGCGATCACCAGGTCGGTGTCGAGCATCGGCAGGGCGACGAAACCGAGGTTGTGGTGTGCCGACAGCACGTCGGCGGGCCATTCCGAGACCAGGTAGTAGCCGCCTGCGGCGATCAACAACCCGGCGCACGCCACGATCCGATCGCCGACTTTGGTGGCGATCCAGCCGCCCAATAGCGCCCCAATCGGCAGCGCGATCAAGAATCGCAGTAGCAGGAAGGCCGCCTGGTCCTGGTCCTGGCCGAGCACACCCTGTCCGAACAGCTCGACGTTGACCAGGGTCACCATCAGTGCCGCGCCGGTGACCAACGAGGCGCCGAGCGCCGCGAGGAACGGTCGGAAATGCACGCCTGCGGGTTCGATCAACCGCGTGCGGGCGAATCGCTCCCACACGAAGAACGCCACCGCCGACACCAGCGCGCCGATGAGCAACACGAGGCCGTTGGGCGGAAGCACCTGTTTGCCGTCGGGAGCGGGGTTGTAGAGGCCGAAGGTCGCCAAACCCAGCGTGAGTGCCAGAAGCAGGCCGCCGACGACGTCCACCTTCTCGGGGTTCTCGGGTTTCGGCTGCGACGGCAGGCTGAACTGGATCATCACCATGGCGAGCAACGCCAGCGGCACATTGACCCAGAAGACCGCCTGCCAATGGTGGAACAGCGCGACCATCGCGATGCCGTACATGGGGCCGATGACGCTGCCGAATTCCTGGGCCGCGCCGACGCCGCCGAGGACCGCCGCGCGGTTACGGCTCGACCAGAGGTCGGCGGCGAGCGCCAGGGTGACCGGCAACAAGGCGCCGCTGGCGATGCCCTGGATGAGCCGGCCGATGACCAGAATGTCCAGATCCGTGGACATCGCCGTGATCACCGAGCCAACGGCGAAACCGGCAAGGCTGGCCTGTAGCAACAGCTTTCGGCCGAACCGGTCCGATGCCCGGCCCAGCAGCGGCATCGCCGCGATGTATCCCAGCAAGTACCACGTGATGATCGGCGTGACTCGCTGAATCTGATTGATGCCGATGCCGACGTCGAGCATGATGTCGCGGATGATCGTGATGACGACATAGGTGTCGAGAGCGCCGAGCAACACCGCAAGGCTGCCCGCGCTGATCGCGATACGCCGCCCGGACGTCGCCGGCGCGACGGCTTCTGGCGAGGCCGGCATCAGACCGCCGGCTTGGTGACCGTCACGGGCTTACCCCAGTCCGACAGCGTCATCGTCAGGCTGTTGTCCTTAGACGGGTCCATCTTGGCCTGCACCAGTTCATGGTTGCCCTCCTCGGCGATCCACGCCGTGCCCGGAACCGGGCCGGTGGCGCCAACCTGAGGAACGATCTTGTCCACGGCGTCCTTGCTGATGGTGCCCGTAACGCGGACGGTCTTGACGCCGTTGATGGTCTCGCGAGCCTCGGCCTTGGGATCGGAGAAGTTGGCCAGCACGTTGGCCAGACCCTTCTCGGGCGACAGGACCGCCGAGGCGTCATAGATATCGGCAGCAGGCCCGAAGTCCTGGAAAGTGCCCGCCGTGATCGCGCCGTACAGGATGCCGTCGACGACGACGAAGTTGACGCCCTCCAACCGCTGGCCCAGGAACAGGATGTTGGCCTTGCCCTGCGCGGCAACCGCGGGCTTGGTGGTCAGGTCACCCTCGAGCGTCTCGATCGGGAATTCGGGGATGCTGCCGTTCACCGTCAACAGCAGATGCACGCTCGTCTGGCCCTTGGTGGTTTCGGCGGACTGCTTCAGCAGCGTCGCGGCGTCGGGCAGGTTCTTGTTGTCCTCGGAGCTCGAGCACCCTGCGAGCAGAGCGACGGAAGTGAAGAGGGCGGCGAAGATCGCCAAGAGGCGGGTCGGCATGACTGCATCGTAGTCGGTCGGCCCACCTGGACGAGGTGGCCGGGCACGGGTAGAAGTAGAAATGTGGCCGCTGAACTGGACTTTCGCCATGTCTCCGCGGAAGGGGTCGACGGCGCCGCACTACTGGCGGCGATGACCGATGAGATGCGCGAGCTGTACTGGGACGTGGGGGACGGACTCGACATCAATTCGCCGGATATGCCCGCGGCTGGGCCGGCTGACCTCAGCCCGCCTGGTGGGACGTTCCTGGTCGGGTACCGCGACGGCGAACCCGTCTGCGGCGGCGGCATCAAACAACTTGGACACGGTGCGTGCGAGATCAAGCGGATGTACGTCGTTCCGGCGGCCCGCAGACAGGGAATCGCCAGGGAGCTGCTGCACGCACTCGAGGCCGCGGCGCACCAACTCGGTTATGACGTCGTCCGGCTGGACACCGGGCCGCGACAACCGCACGCCCGGGGCATGTACCTCGCCGAGGGTTACCGGGAGATTCCGAACTTCAACGGCAATCCGGTGGCGACCTTCTTCGGTGAGAAGCGACTGTCAGAGGATTAGTCTGGCGGCGTGTTCACCGGAATCGTCGAAGAAATGGGCGAAGTCGTCGGCAAGGAAGATCTCGGCGACGCCGCACGGTTCGCCATCCGAGGTCCCGTCGTCACCTCCGACGCCGGACACGGTGATTCGATTGCGGTGAATGGTGTGTGTCTGACCGTTGTCGAGGTGCGTTCCGACGGTGCGTTCACCGCCGACGTCATGGGCGAGACGTTGAACAGGTCGAGCCTGCGCGCCGTCGGCGTGGGCAGTCGGGTCAACCTGGAGCGTGCCGCCGCGCTGAACAGCCGCCTCGGCGGTCACATCGTGCAGGGTCACGTCGACGGAACCGGCCATGTCATCGCGCGCACCCCGGCGCAGCATTGGGAGGTGGTGCGGATCGCGCTGCCGATGGCCTTGACGCGGTATGTCGTCGAGAAGGGCTCGATCACCGTGGACGGAGTGTCGTTGACGGTCTCCGCGGTCGGTCACGACTGGTTCGAGATCTCGCTGATTCCGACGACGCTCGAACTGACGACGCTCGGGCGGGCCGAGGTGGGTACGCAGGTCAACCTCGAGGTCGACATCATTGCGAAATACGTTGAGCGGCTGCTGGACGCGCGAGACGGCTCTATAGATTCCTCGGGAGACTGATCGAACCCCGGTTATCGGGGCAGCCGGGGTCATGACAGATGACGACCGGTGAATCCGGTCGGTGGGGTCTGCACCCAGAACCTGCACGAACTCGGGCGGCACAGTTTCCTGTGCAAGGACAGGCGTCAATATTTGCCACGGACGTGCGCTAAATGCACCAGGTCAGGAAGGCGGCAATAAGTGTTGGGCCTGGGTGGTTCATACTGATGTGGTGACGAGGCTGGACTCCGTGGAGCGGGCAGTTGCTGACATCGCCGCGGGTAAGGCCGTGGTGGTCATCGACGACGAGGATCGCGAGAACGAAGGCGATCTGATCTTCGCGGCCGAGAAGGCGACTCCCGAACTCGTGGCGTTCATGGTGCGGTACACGTCCGGCTATCTGTGCGTACCCCTCGACGGTGCGATCTGCGACAAACTGGGCCTGCTGCCCATGTACGCGGTGAACCAGGACAAGCATGGCACTGCGTACACCGTCACCGTCGACGCGAAAAAGGATGTCGGAACCGGTATTTCAGCCTCCGACCGCGCGACCACGATGCGCGTGCTCGCCGACCCGACCGCCGTCGCCGACGACTTCACTCGGCCCGGCCATGTCGTCCCGCTGCGCGCCAAGGACGGTGGGGTGCTGCGCCGTCCCGGCCATACCGAGGCCGCCGTCGACCTGGCCCGGCTGGCCGGCCTGAAGCCCGCCGGCGCGATCTGCGAGATCGTCAGCCAGAAGGACGAAGGCGCTATGGCGCAGACCGATGAGCTGCGGGTCTTCGCCGACGAGCACGGCCTGGCCCTCATCTCGATCGCCGACCTCATCGAATGGCGGCGCAAGCACGAGAAGCACATCGAGCGCATCGCCGAGGCCCGCATCCCGACCCGGCACGGTGAGTTCCGCGCGGTCGGCTACAGCAGCATCTATGAAGACGTCGAGCACGTGGCGCTGGTCCGCGGCGACATCGCGGGACCGCAGGGCGACGGGCACGACGTCCTAGTTCGCGTGCACTCGGAATGCCTCACCGGCGATGTCTTCGGTTCCCGGCGCTGCGACTGCGGTCCCCAGCTGGACGCCGCGTTGGCGATGGTGGCCCGCGAGGGTCGCGGAATTGTGTTGTACATGCGCGGGCACGAAGGCCGTGGCATCGGGCTGATGCACAAGCTGCAGGCCTACCAGTTGCAGGACGCGGGCGAGGACACGGTCGACGCCAACCTGAAGCTCGGCCTGCCCGCCGATGCCCGTGACTACGGCATCGGCGCACAGATTCTCGTCGACCTCGGTGTGCGGTCGATGCGGCTGCTCACCAACAACCCGGCCAAACGCGTCGGTCTCGACGGGTACGGGCTGCACATCATCGAACGTGTTCCGCTGCCGGTTCGCGCCAATGCAGAGAACATCCGGTACCTGATGACCAAGCGCGACCGGATGGGTCACGACCTCACCGGCCTCGACGAATACCACGAAGCCGTCACCATGGACTCGTACGACGAGGGCGTGTACCTGCTGGGTGATCGCACTCCACCCGAACGGGCGGGGTCCTGAATTGAGTCCAGCCGCAGGCATTCCCGATCTGCCTCAGCTCGACGCCGCGGGAGTGACGCTGGGAATCGTCGCCAGCACGTGGCACTCGACCATCTGCGATGCGCTCCTCGAGGGCGCGCGCAAGATCGCCGCCGATGCGGGCATCGCGAGACCCACCGTCGTGCGCGTTCTGGGTGCCATCGAAATCCCAGTCATCGCACAGGCATTGGCGGCCAAACATGACGCGGTGGTGGCGCTGGGCGTGGTGATCCGCGGGGAAACGCCACACTTCGACTATGTCTGTGACGCGGTCACCCAGGGACTGACCCGGGTGTCACTGGACACCTCGACCCCGGTCGCCAACGGCGTGCTCACCACGAACACCGAGCAGCAGGCGCTTGATCGCGCCGGACTGCCGCATTCGGCCGAGGACAAGGGCGCGCAGGCGGCCGCGGCGGCGATCTCCACCGCGCTGACGCTGCGAGACCTGCGCACGCCGTCATGAGCGACTGGGACGTGGAGATACGGCCCCATCTCACACCGTATTTCGCATACGGCGCGGCGGCGCTCATCCTGGCCGCGCACATCACCGTCGGTGTGCTGCTGAAGATCGCGTCGACCGGTGTCATCTTCCAGACCGCCGACCAGGTGGCGATGGCCCTGCTCGGTGCCGTCATCGCCGCCGTCGTGCTGTTGTTCGCCCGCCCGCGGCTGCGCGTCGGCGCGCAGGGGCTCGCGGTGCGGAACCTCTTGACCTACCGGCTGATTCCCTGGTCCGACGTGGTCGACGTGTCCTTCCCCCGCGGCGCTCGCTGGGCGCGCGTCGATCTGCCCGACGATGAGTACGTCCCGGTACTGGCGATACAGGCGGTCGACAAGGACCGTGCGGTCGCCGCGATGGACACCGTTCGCACGCTTCTCGAGCGCTACAAGGCCATCAACCCACGCTGAGCGTCATCGCGACTTCGTCTCCCGGTCCGGGGCTGTCCGGCGAATGTGCCGCGAATCCCAGGCTTTCGTATACGCCGCGGGCCGCGGTGTTGTCCGATGCCACCCGCAGAGTGACTGTGCGCACCCGTTGGTCGCGGGCCCAGTCCACCGCGGCGGCGACCAGCGGACGGGCCAGGCCCCGGCCCCGGGCGGCGGGATCCAGCCACAGCGAATAGAGGTATACCGAGTCGGGGTTCTCCTGTTGCGCGGCGATCAGTCCGACAGCGCGATCGCCGACCAGCGTCGCGAACTGCGCGTGATCGCGTAATCGTCGCCGCCACTGCGCGGCGGTGAACCCGACCTCTTTCTGATACTGCGGATCGTTCTCTCCGAGCGCGTCGGTCAAGGCCCGCAACCGGATTACGGCGAAGGCCCTCCAGTCGGACTCTTTGAGGCGGGTGACTCTTGCGGTCACCTGGTGTCTCCCATCACCAGCCCCTCGCGGCGAGGATCTGCGCCACCGATCAGCCCCGATCCGTCGCGGACGATGGCCGACAGTCCGCTTGTCTGGTCCGCCAGGTCGACCTGATGCCCGAGCTTTCGCAGCCCCACGACGAGCGGGTCGTGGTCGCCGTTATCGGAGGTGTCGATGACGGGATGTTCGCCGCCGACGTTGGTTTTCGGAGAGTTCGCCGCGCCGAAGTCGACCATCGACACCGCCTGCTGCGGATCGAGTCCCCAATCCAGCATGCCCACAACGGTTTTCACGACGAACTGGATGATGACCGAACCACCCGGGGAACCGAGCACCGCGTAGAGCGGACCTCGGGCGGCCGGCTGTCCCGCGGCGGGGCCGTCGAAGACCAACGTGGGTGCCATCGAGCTGCGTGGGCGCTTACCGGGCTGCACGCGATTGGCGACCGGAGCGCCGTCAGGTCCTGCGGGCTCGGCCGAGAAGTCCGTGAGCTGGTTGTTGAGGACGAACCCGTCGACCATGTGGAACGAACCGAACGACGACTCGACCGTCGTGGTCAGCGACGCCGCGTTGCCCTGAGCGTCGATGATGCTGACCTGACTCGTACCGTGCTCGGGCGTCGGCGGCGCCGGACTGGTCGGCGGACCGAATTCGCCCGGTTTCGCCGTCCCCATCGAACGTTGCTGGGAGATGAGCGCCGCGCGGCTTGCCAGGTAATCGCTGTTGATCAAGGTATTGGGGGAGCCGCCGGGCAGCGGGACGAAATCGGTGTCGGCGACGTACTTGTCGCGGTCGGCGTAGGCCAGCCGCTCGGCCTCGGAGATCAGGTGGACGCCCATTACGGCGGGCCTGCCGCCGTTGAGGTCGATGTCGGTCGGCTTGTGGTCGGCCATCGCGAACTGCTCGAGGATGCCCAGCGTCGCGGCGACCGCGATGCCGCCCGACGACGGCGGTGGCATACCGCAGATTTCCTTGCCGCGGTACGGAGCGCACAGCGCTTCACGCTTCTTGACGGTGTAGCCGGCCAGGTCTTCTTTCGTCATCTGACTCGGGGTCCGGCCGCCGGACGCGTCGGCTGCCGCAGCGACGATATCGTCGGCGATCGCGCCGGTGTAGAACGCCTGCGGATCAGATGCGATGACGCCCAACGTCTTTGCGTAGGCCGGGTTGGTCAGGCGCGTGCCGTCGGCCTTCGGGGTGCCGTCGGGGTTCAGCAGGTATTCGGCGGCTGCAGGATCCACCTTGAGCTGAGGTGCGGCGTCGGCGATGGCGGACGCCAACCGTGGGCTGATGTCGAACCCGTCGTCGGCGAGCGCGACGGCGGGGTCGAACAGCTCGCGCCAGCCGGTCTTGCCGTGCTCGGCGTGGACCTCCTGCATCAGGCGAACAATGCCGGGCACGCCGATGGAGCGGCCGGATGCCCGGGCGTCGGGTTTGGGCTCGGTCCGGTCTGCGTCGGAGATCCAGCGCAGATAGTTCTCCGTCGCTGCCGCGGGCGCCACCTCGCGGCCGTCGTAGGCCTGGACCGAGTCCGCCGCCGCGTCGTAATAGAGCAGGAACCCGCCGCCACCGACGCCAGAGGACTGCGGCTCGACCAGGCCGAGCACCGCCTGCGCGGTGACCAGAGCGTCCGCGGCGGTCCCGCCGTCGCGCAGCACCTCACATGCCGCCTTGGTGGCCAGCGGGTTGGCGGTCACCACCGAGTAGCGGCCGGTGTGTACGGCGGTCATGTCCGTGCGGTAACCGGTCGCCATCTCCGGATTGGTGGAGATGTTTCGGGAGGTGGTCGCCGCCCCGCCGGAAGGAGCCGCGGAGGTTTTGGGCGTAGGCGTCCCGTTGGCCACGACTGCGCACGGTCCGGCGGCGCTGGGCTCGGTGCTCTGCTCGGCCCCGCATCCGGCGAGAATGACGACAACCCCGGTGAGCGGGGCCGCCACCTTGATCAGTGACGAGATCCGCATCACCCGACGGTAGTTCATCGGACCCGTCCGAGGTCGGCAGTAACCTGGGATCCGTGCCCGATCCAGCGACGTACCGACCCGCGCCCGGGTCGATACCCGTCCAGCCGGGCGTCTACCGGTTCCGGGATCCGCACGGCCGGGTGATCTACGTCGGCAAGGCCAAGAGCCTGCGTAGCCGGCTGAACTCCTATTTCGCCGACCTCTCCGGTCTGGCACCGCGCACCCGCCAGATGGTCAAGACGGCCGCCGGCGTCGAGTGGACGGTGGTCAACACCGAAGTCGAGGCGCTGCAGCTCGAGTACAACTGGATCAAGGAATTCGACCCGCGGTTCAATGTGCGATACCGCGACGACAAGTCCTACCCGGTACTCGCGGTGACGCTGAACGAGGAGTACCCACGCCTGATGGTCTACCGGGGGGCCCGCCGCAAAGGGGTCCGCTACTTCGGGCCGTACTCGCACGCGTGGGCGATCCGGGAGACGCTCGATCTGCTGACCCGCGTGTTTCCGGCACGCACCTGCTCGGCGGGAGTCTTCAAGCGGCACAGGCAGATCGACCGGCCCTGCCTTCTCGGATACATCGACAAGTGTTCGGCCCCCTGCGTCGGGCGGGTGACCGCCGACGAACACCGGCAGATCGTGAACGATTTCTGCGACTTCCTGGCCGGCAAGACCGACCGGCTGGTCCGTGACATGGAAACCCAGATGAACCAGGCCGCCGAACTGCTGGACTTCGAGCGGGCAGCCCGATTGCGGGACAACATCTCTGCGATGAAGCGGGCCATGGAGAAGCAGGCCGTGGTGTTCGGTGACGGCACCGACGCCGATGTGGTCGCGTTCGCCGACGACGATCTGGAAGCGGCCGTGCAGGTGTTCCACGTGCGCGGCGGCAGGGTGCGGGGCCAGCGCGGATGGATCGTCGAAAAATCCGGTGAACCGGGCGAATCCGGTCAGGAACGCCTGGTCGAGCAGTTCCTCACCCAGTTCTATGGCGACCAGGCAGAACTCGACGGTTCGGCCGACATGTCGTTGACGCCGGTGCCCCGGCAGGTGCTGGTTCCGTGTCTGCCCGGCAACTCCGAAGAGATCGAGACCTGGCTGTCGCAACTGCGCGGTTCACGGGTGGCGGTGCGGGTTCCGCAGCGCGGCGACAAGCGCGCACTCGCCGAGACGGTGCGACGCAATGCGCAAGATGCCCTCGCGCAGCACAAACTGAAGCGCGCGGGCGACTTCACGGCGAGAAGTGCTGCACTGCAGAATATTCAGGAGTCGCTGGGCCTCGCCGACGCACCACTTCGCATCGAGTGTGTCGACATCAGCCACGTGCAGGGCACCGATGTGGTGGCCTCGCTGGTGGTGTTCGAAGACGGGCTGCCGCGCAAGTCGGACTATCGCCACTATGCGATCAGGGCCGCCGCGGGGGAGGGCCGCTCCGACGACGTAGCGTCGATCGCCGAGGTCACCCGGCGACGATTCTACCGGCATCTGCACGACCTGGAACATCCGACAGAGCTTGCGCCGGAAGGCAAATCGCGCAAGTTCGCTTATCCGCCCAACCTGTACGTCGTCGATGGCGGCGCGCCACAGGTCAATGCCGCGCAGGCGGTGCTCGACGAGCTGGGTATCGGCGATGTCGCGGTGATCGGGCTGGCGAAGCGGCTGGAAGAGGTGTGGGTGCCGTCCGAGCCCGACCCTTTGATCATGCCGCGCAACAGCGAGGGTCTGTATCTGCTGCAGCGCGTGCGTGACGAGGCGCACCGATTCGCGATCACCTACCACCGCAGCAAGCGGTCCAAGCGCATGACGGCATCGGCGCTCGACTCGATCCGCGGATTGGGCGAGCATCGCCGCAAAGCGCTGGTCACGCATTTCGGATCGGTGGCGCGCTTGAAGGACGCCAGCGTCGAGGAGATCACCGCCGTGCCCGGCATCGGCGTCGCGACCGCCAAGGCAGTCCTGGAGGCCCTCGGCGTCCCAGCCGATTCCGGAGCGCCCGCACCGGTTATCGGCGATGATCAGAGCAGAGCGTCCGGATGACAGATCAGGGTATGCACGAAGAATTGCAAGATGGCACCGGAACCGGGGATGAGGGTGAATCCGGCATCGACGTCGTACTGGTCACCGGGCTGTCCGGTGCAGGCCGGGGCACCGCGGCCAAGGTGCTCGAAGACCTCGGCTGGTACGTCGCCGACAACCTGCCGCCCGAGCTGATCGCGCGGATGGTCGAGCTGGGTCTTGCGGCGGGTTCGCGCATCACTCAGCTCGCCGTGGTGATGGATGTGCGCTCACGCGGGTTCACCGGAGACCTGGACTGGGTGCGCAACGATCTGGCCACCCGCAACATCACTCCGCGCGTGCTGTTCCTCGAGGCCTCCGACGACATCCTGGTTCGCCGGTACGAGCAAAACCGTCGCAGTCACCCGCTCCAGGGCAATCAGACTCTTGCAGAAGGCATTGCGGCCGAGCGCACGATGCTCGCCCCGATTCGGGCCGGGGCCGATCTGGTCATCGACACGTCGACACTGCCCGTTCCGGCACTCCGGGAAAGCATCGAGCGGGCATTCGGTGGTGAAACCGTCGCTCACACGAATGTCACCGTCGAGTCGTTCGGATACAAGTACGGGCTACCCATGGACGCGGATACGGTGATGGATGTGCGCTTTCTCCCCAACCCACACTGGGTGGATGCGCTGCGGCCACACACGGGCCAGGACCAGGCGGTCCGTGACTACGTCCTCGGTCAGCCGGGCGCAGGCGAATTCCTGGAGACGTACCATCGGCTGCTGGACTTCGTCATCGACGGATACCGTCGCGAGGGAAAGCGCTACATGACTGTTGCCATTGGCTGTACCGGAGGCAAGCATCGCAGTGTCGCGATCGCCGAGGCGCTGGCGGCTCGATTGCAGGGCGGTGACGACCTGACAGTGCGAGTACTGCACCGGGATCTGGGGCGCGAATGAGCCCACGGATCGTTGCCCTCGGGGGTGGGCACGGCCTCTATGCCACGCTGTCGGCGGCCCGCAGACTCACCCCGCACGTCACCGCGATCGTCACCGTCGCCGACGACGGCGGCTCATCGGGTCGCCTGCGCGGCGAACTCGATGTGCTGCCACCCGGCGACCTGCGAATGGCGTTGGCGGCGTTGGCATCTGACAGTCCACAAGGACGGCTGTGGGCCACGATCCTGCAACATCGCTTCGGCGGCAACGGCGCCCTTGCGGGTCATCCGATAGGCAATCTCATACTCGCGGGTCTCAACGAGGTTCTTGCCGACCCGGTAGCGGCACTCGACGAGCTGGGCCGGGTACTCGGCATCCACGGGCGCGTGCTGCCGATGTGTCCGGTGGGACTGGAGATCGAGGCCGACGTGGCGGGCCTGGAATCCGATCCGCGGATGAGCCGGGTGATCCGGGGTCAGGTGGCGATCGCGACCACCGTGGGCAAGGTGCGGCGTGTACGGCTCCTGCCGGGCGATCCGCCCGCCACCCGTCAGGCAGTGGACGCGATCATGGCTGCCGATCTGGTCGTGCTGGGACCCGGGTCGTGGTTCACCAGCGTCATTCCGCACGTGCTGGTTCCACAGCTGGCGGCGGCCCTTCAGGCGACGTCGGCGCGGCGGGCACTGGTGGTGAACCTGGTCGCCGAGCCGGGGGAGACCGCGGAGTTCTCGGCCGAACGGCACATCCACGTGTTGTCGCAGCACGCGCCGGGATTCTCGATGCACGAGGTCATCGTCGACGCCAGCCGGGTGCCGAGCGAACGCGAGCGTGAGCAATTGCGCCGCACCGCCAAAATTTTGGATGCCGAAGTTGAGTTTGCTGACGTGTCCAGACCTGGTACACCTTTACATGACCCGGCGAGGTTGGCCGCGGCACTGGAAGGTGTGCGGTTGCGCGGAGCGGCGCCGCCGGCGCCCGCAGCGCCGACTGTGCCCGCACCGACAGCGAACGGACCGAGAGGTGACGACCCGTGGCGATGACAGCCGAGGTCAAAGACGAGCTCAGCCGCCTGACGGTCAATTCGGTGAGCGCTCGCCGTGCCGAGGTGGCATCGCTGCTGCGGTTCGCCGGGGGGCTGCACATCGTGTCGGGGCGGGTGGTCGTCGAGGCCGAGGTCGACCTGGGCATCATCGCGCGGCGCCTGCGCAAGGACATCTACGACCTCTACGGCTACAACGCGGTGGTGCACGTGCTGTCGGCGAGCGGGATCCGCAAGAGCACCAGGTACGTGCTGCGGGTCGCAAAGGACGGTGAGGCGCTGGCCCGCCAGACCGGTCTGCTCGATCTCCGTGGCCGACCCGTACGCGGTCTGCCCGCACAGGTGGTCGGCGGCAGCGTCGCCGATGCCGAAGCCGCTTGGCGCGGTGCGTTTTTGGCGCATGGATCGCTGACAGAACCCGGCAGGTCCTCGGCGCTCGAGGTCAGTTGCCCAGGGCCGGAGGCCGCGCTGGCGCTCGTCGGCGCGGCGCGGCGATTGGGTGTGAGCGCGAAGGCCCGCGAGGTCCGGGGCGCAGACCGGGTGGTGGTGCGCGACGGCGAGGCCATCGGCGCACTGCTGACGCGCATGGGCGCCCAAGACACCCGGCTGACGTGGGAGGAACGGCGGATGCGCCGCGAGGTGCGCGCCACCGCCAACCGGCTGGCCAACTTCGACGACGCCAACCTCCGGCGCTCGGCACGGGCGGCGGTCGCCGCGGCCGCACGGGTGGAGCGTGCGTTGGAGATTCTCGCCGACACCGTGCCCGACCACCTGGCCGCCGCGGGCAAGCTACGCGTCGAGCACCGACAGGCCTCACTCGAGGAGCTGGGACGCCTGGCCGACCCGCCGATGACGAAAGACGCTGTGGCGGGCCGAATTCGGCGGCTGCTGTCGATGGCCGATCGTAAGGCCAAACAAGACGGCATTCCCGATACGGAATCGGCGGTTACGCCAGACTTGCTGGAAGACGCCTGACCCTGCCCCCTAACTGTGCGATTCTGTGCGGATGTCCGCGGGGGAGCCACCGTCGGGTGTAGTGACGTTCCTGTTCACCGATATCGAGGGTTCGACCCGTCGGTGGGAATCCGACGCGGACGAAATGCGTTCAGCGCTGGCCGCGCATGACCACGTGCTGCGGTCGGCGATCGAGGACAACGGCGGATTTTTGTTCAAGCACACGGGCGACGGCGCCTGTGCGGCCTTCGACTCGCCGCGCTCCGCGGTCGACGCGGCAATCGACGCGCAGCGGGAACTCCAACTTCCGGTGCGGATGGGGATTGTGACTGGTGAGGCCGAGCTCCGCGACGGCGACTACTTCGGCACGGCGCTCAATCGTGCCGCGCGGGTGATGGCCGCTGGCCACGGTGGCCAGGTGCTCGTGGCCGATTCGACGGCAGTTCTGCTCAGTGGCGTGGAATTGGTGCACCTCGGACCGCGGCGGCTCCGCGACGTGGCGCAATCGGTGGCGTTGTACCAGCTGTGTGCGCCGGGGCTGCCCACCGACTTCCCGCCGTTGCGAACGCTGGAGGCCGGACAGGGAAACCTGCGTGCGCCTACCACCAGACTGGTGGGGCGAGCCGGCGAACTTGCCGAGATTGTTTCAGCCTTGCAAACGCATCGTCTGGTCACCTTGACCGGGGTCGGTGGAATCGGGAAAACCCGGCTAGCACTCGCGGTCGGATCGAGTTTGCGCAACGAATACCCAGACGGTGTATGGCTTTTCGAGTTGGCGGCGGTCACGGACCCGGCGTCGGTGCCCGAGGCGGTAGCTGCGGTGCTCGGAATCAATCAGCAGCCCGGCCAGACGGTGAGCGAGTCGGTGGCGGCCACCTTGGAAGGCAGGCGACGACTGCTGATCTTCGACAACTGCGAACACATCCTGGATGCCGCGGCCGAACTCGTCGAAGCGATTCTCGAGCAGTCCGCAACCGTCGATATTCTCGCGACCAGTCGTGAAGGGCTGGGCCTGATCGACGAACGACTATGGCGCGTCAAGTCATTGGCTGTGAATGAAGCGGTTACGCTTTTCAGCGAGCGCGCAGATTGCGTTTCGCCCGACGAGTCTTCGACTGTCGAGGACGTCTGCCGACGACTCGACGGCATCCCCTTGGCGATCGAGTTGGCCGCATCTCGGATGTCGTCGATGTCGGTGCGCGAAGTTCGCGACCGCCTCGATCACCGGTTCAGATTGCTCGTCGGAGCCCGACGAGGTCTTGAGCGTCACCAGACGCTGCGCCACGCGGTCGCGTGGTCGTTCGATCTATTGGACGAGGCGGAAAGACTGCTGCTCGACCGGTGCTCGGTGTTCGCAGGAGGCTTCGACCTGCACAGTGCACACGCAGTCGGTGGTCTTGGGGAGGACGAGTTCGCCACGTTGGATCTCCTCGATGCGTTGGTGCGCAAGTCACTGCTGGTCGCCGACAAGTCGTCGACATTGCATACCCGGTTCACGATGCTGGAGACCATCCGTCAGTTCGCCGAGGACGAACTGGTGGCCAGCGGATCAGCGGACGAGATGCGCCGCGCGCACAGTCGATACTTCGCCGACCGAGAGGCGGAGATGCTCGCGCTGTGGGACGGCGCACGACAGAACGAGACATACACCTGGTTCTCCAGCGAGCTCGCCAATCTGCGCGCGGCTTTCCGCACGGCTACTGATCAGGATGACCTGGACACCGCGGCTGCCATCGCCATCCTGGCCGCGTTCCTTGGCATGTGGGTGGAGATCTACGAGCCTGCCGCCTGGGCCGAGGAACTCCACGAGGCCGCACGGATTGCGGGTCACCCCCGATTGGCGGAGCTGTATCTGATCGCGACGATGTGTCATTTCTCCGGCCGACTCGATGACGGTGTCCGTTTCAAGGAGGCGAGCTACTCATTGATTCCGAAAGGTAGTGACTCCGTGGTGCACAGCATCTCGGCGCCGCTGGCTTCGGTGTACCTGGCTGCCGGGCAACCTGAGCGATGGGCCGAGCTTTGCCGCGAGGCGGCGACGCTGAGTCCCGACTCGCGGAGGTTCGCCAGGGCGACGCTGGCGATGGCGCTGACAGCGATGGGATATCGCGATGAGGCGATCGCGGCGACAGACGGTCTGATCGACGTCGCGGAGGCTGCCGACAATCCGGCTGCGCTGTCGTACGCGCTGCTCGCTTACGGCAACGCGTTGAGCGGTGTGGACCCGGTGCGTTCGCTGAACGCGGCACGCCGGGGCCTGGAAGTTGCCCAAGCCAACGGTATCCGGGCGAACGTGTCATTGCTTGCCATGACCCTCTGCAAGTACGAAGCCGACACCGGTGACCCGACCGCGGGGCTGGACGCTGCCCGCCTTGCGATTCGCAACTACCACGACTCCGGCAACCGCTCCGTCATCGGTGTCCCCTTGGCCAACCTCACTTGCCTTCTCCATCGCCTCGGACGGCACGCGGCTGCGGCGACGATCCTGGGCTACGGGAACACCCCGATGACAGTCAGCACCGTTCCCGGTCTGCACGCCGTGATCGCCGAGCTTCGACGCATCGTCGGCGACAAATCCTATGAGTCACTGGTTCTGCAGGGTGCGGAGATGACGATGTCGGAGATGGCGACGTTCACCTACCAGGAGATCGACGATGCGCGAACAGAACTCGAGCGATCGCCGTGAGGCCGGCACCGAATGTGGGGTTAAGCGCGCTTTTCGACGCTGAACCGTGCGGGTAACCCACGTTCGCCGGAGATTGGAGATTGAACACATGGAGACGCTGAGAGTCGGTGCGGCCTTCCCCGACCCGCCGTTCAACGGGATGCCGGGCGATACCGGGCTCGACATCGACCTGATGGAAGCCATCGCCGGAAAGCTGGGCGCAACAGTGGAATTCATCGGGTACGAGGGTGCCGACTTCAACGGTATCTTCGACGGCCTTGGCAAGGACTACGACTGCGTCGTCGCGGGCACCACCGTCACACCTGCACGCGAACGCAAGGCCCGGTTCGTCCCGCCCTATGTCATCTCCGGACAGTCGCTGGCCGTCGACACCACGCGCCTGCCGAACGTCCGGTCCATCGACGACCTCGACGGTTTGACCATCGGCGTGCAGCAGGGCAACACCAGCCAGCCGATCGCCGAGGGCCTCGTGTCCGACGGCAGGGCCCGCGCGGTCCGCGTCTACGACTACGGCAGCATCCGCACCGCGCTGACAGATCTGACCACCGGCGCCTGCGATGCGTTCATGAAACTCGCACCCGTGCTGAACGAGCTCGTCAAGGCCGTACCCGCGGTCCAGGTCGTGCAGCGTGGCATCTCTGTCGAGAACATCGCGATCGCCGTCCCGCTCGACGACCAGGCGCTACTGGGGCGCATCACCGTCGCGCAGGCCGAATTGGAAGATGACGGCACACTGCAGCGGATCCGCGGGAAATGGTTGGGCAATCCGTACGCCGACCAGAGCCTGGCCGTGCACTGACCAGGGCGAGCGTGGCCTCTGTCACAGCACTAGGCTGGTCATCGAGCATCGAGGCAAAAAAGGGAGACACACGTGACCATCCGGGTTGGCGTTAACGGTTTCGGCCGCATCGGACGCAACTTCTACCGGGCCCTCGCGGCGCAAAAGGCCGAGGGCAAGAGCACCGACATCGAGATCATTGCGGTGAACGACCTCACCGACAACGCCAGCCTGGCGCACCTGCTGAAGTTCGACTCGATCCTGGGCCGCTACCCCGAGGAGATCACCCTCGAGGGCGACGACACCATCGTGATCGGCAACACCAAGATCAAGGCGCTGGAGGTGAAGGAAGGACCGGCCGCACTGCCGTGGGGTGACCTCGGTGTCGACGTCGTCGTCGAATCCACCGGCATCTTCACCGCGCGCGCCAAGGCGCAGGGCCACCTCGATGCCGGCGCCAAGAAGGTCATCATCTCCGCGCCCGCCAGCGACGAGGACATCACCATCGTGCTCGGCGTCAACGACGACAAGTACGACGGCAGCCAGAACATCATCTCCAACGCGTCCTGCACCACGAACTGCCTGGGGCCGCTGGCGAAGGTGCTCAACGACGAGTTCGGCATCGTCAAGGGCCTGATGACCACGATCCACGCCTACACACAGGACCAGAACCTGCAGGACGGCCCGCACAAGGACCTGCGTCGCGCCCGCGCCGCCGCGCTCAACATCGTGCCCACCTCGACCGGCGCGGCGAAGGCGATCGGCCTTGTGCTGCCCGAACTCAAGGGCAAGCTCGACGGCTTCGCCCTTCGCGTGCCGATCCCTACCGGTTCGTGCACCGACCTGACCGCCGAACTGAAGAAGTCGCCTTCCGCCGACGAGATCAACGCGGCATTCAAGGCGGCCGCGGACGGTCCGCTCAAAGGCATCCTGAAGTACTACGACGCGCCGATCGTGTCCAGCGACATCGTCACCGATCCGCACAGCTCGATCTTCGACGCCGGCCTCACCAAGGTGATCGACAACCAGGCCAAGACCGTGTCCTGGTACGACAACGAGTGGGGCTACTCCAACCGCCTCGTCGACCTGGTCGCGCTGGTCGGCAAGTCGCTCTGAACCGATGGCTTCATCGTCTATCAAGACGCTCGAAGATCTCCTGACAGAAGGGGTTTCGGGCCGGGGCGTACTGGTGCGCTCCGACCTGAACGTCCCACTTGACGACGATCGCAACATCACCGATCCAGGACGCATCATCGCGTCCGTGCCGACGCTGAAGGCGTTGTCGGATGCCGGTGCGAAAGTGATCGTCACCGCGCACCTCGGCAGGCCCAAAGACGGTCCGGCCCCGGAGTTCTCGCTCGCGCCGGTCGCCAAGGCGCTGGGGGACCAGCTCGGCAGGCACGTCCAGCTTGCGGGCGATGTCGTCGGCAGCGACGCGCTGGCGCGTGCGGAAGGGCTGACCGACGGCGACATCCTGCTGCTGGAGAACATCCGGTTCGACCCCCGCGAAACCAGCAAGGACGACGGCGAGCGCCTGGCCCTGGCCAGGAAGCTCGTCGAACTCGTCGATGGCCCAGACGGTTCGGCCGGCGCTTTCGTGTCCGACGGCTTCGGGGTCGTGCACCGCAAGCAGGCGTCGGTCTACGACGTCGCCACCCTGCTGCCGCACTACGCGGGCACGCTGGTGGCGGCCGAGATCAAGGTCCTCGAGCAGCTGACCAGCTCGACCGAACGGCCGTACGCGGTCGTGCTCGGCGGTTCGAAGGTGTCCGACAAGCTCGCCGTCATCGAGAACCTCGCGACCAAGGCCGACAGCATCGTCATCGGCGGTGGCATGTGCTTCACCTTCCTTGCGTCGCAAGGTGTTTCGGTGGGCAACTCGCTGCTGGAAGAGAGCATGATCGACACCTGCCGCAAGCTGCTCGAGGATTACGGCGACGTGATCCACCTGCCCGTCGACATCGTGGTGGCCGAGAAGTTCGCGGCAGACTCGGCGCCGGAGCGCGTGACTGCCGACCAGATCCCCGACGGGAAAATGGGTCTCGACATCGGGCCGGGCTCGGTCAAGCGGTTCACGAACCTGCTCGCCAACGCCAAGACCGTCTTCTGGAACGGCCCCATGGGGGTCTTCGAGTTCCCCGCGTTCGCCGAGGGCACCAAGGGGGTGGCCGAGGCCATCGTCGGCGCGACCGAGAAGGGCGCGTTCAGCGTCGTCGGCGGTGGCGACTCCGCGGCCGCGGTGCGACAGCTGGGCCTGCCCGAGGACGGCTTCTCCCACATTTCCACCGGAGGCGGGGCATCGCTGGAATACCTTGAGGGCAAGACACTGCCCGGAATTGAAGTACTCGAGCAACCCTAGAGAGGTACCCAAGTGAGCCGTACGCCGCTGATCGCCGGCAACTGGAAGATGAATCTCAACCACTTCGAAGCGATCGCGCTGGTCCAGAAGATCGCGTTCTCGCTGCCGGACAAGTACTTCGACAAGGTCGACGTCGCGGTGCTGCCGCCGTTCACCGACCTGCGCAGCGTGCAGACCCTCGTCGACGGCGACAAGCTGCGCCTGACGTACGGGGCGCAGGACGTGTCCCAGCATGAATCGGGTGCCTACACCGGCGAGATCAGCGGCGCCTTCCTGGCCAAGCTGGGCTGCACCTACGCCGTCGTCGGGCACTCGGAGCGCCGCACGTACCACCACGAGGACGACGCGCTGGTCGCCGCGAAGGCGGCTGCCGCCTTCAAACACGACATCACCCCCATCATCTGCATCGGTGAACAGCTGGAGGTCCGGGAGGCCGGCAACCACGTCGAATACAACGTGGAGTCGCTGCGGGGCTCGTTGGCCGGGCTGACCGCCGAGCAGATCGGCGCTTCCGTCATCGCCTACGAGCCGGTGTGGGCGATCGGCACCGGCCGGGTGGCGAGCGCCGCGGATGCGCAGGAGGTCTGCAAGGCCATCCGCGACGAGCTGGGCAAGCTGGCGTCACCGCAGCTCGCCGCCGGCGTCCGCATCCTCTACGGCGGCTCGGTGAACGCCAAGAACGTCGGCGAGATCGTCGCACAGGAGGACGTCGACGGTGCACTGGTCGGCGGGGCATCGCTGGATGGTGAGCAGTTCGCGACCCTTTCGGCTATCGCCGCTGGTGGGCCCTTGCCGTAGCGGCCGTTTTCCCCCTGTAGGCTGTCGGCCATGGTTCTTGCCCTGCAGATCACGCTGATCATCACCAGCTTGCTCGTGGTGCTGCTCGTGTTGCTGCACCGCGCCAAGGGCGGCGGTTTGTCCACCCTGTTCGGCGGTGGCGTCCAGTCCAGCCTGTCCGGTTCGACCGTCGTTGAGAAGAACCTGGACCGCCTGACGTATTTCGTCACCGCCATCTGGGTGGTCTCGATCGTCGGCGTCGCGCTGCAGATCAAGTACAGCTAGTACTCTCCGCTGCCCGCTCGGTCTGCAGCCGAGGAGGCTCACACCGATACTGGGGACATGGCAGAGCTCGGCGACCTGGAACCCATCGGCGCGGTACAGCGCACAAAGGTGGGCCGGGAGGCCACCGAACCTATGCGCGACGACATCCGGCTGCTGGGCACCATCCTCGGCGAGACGGTCCGCGAGCAGAACGGCGAGGACGTCTTCGACCTTGTCGAGCGCGCCAGGGTGGAGTCGTTCCGGGTGCGGCGTTCCGAGATCGACCGCTCCGAGCTGGCGTCGATGTTCGACGGCATCGACATTCACCAGGCCATCCCCGTCATCCGCGCATTCACCCATTTCGCCTTGTTGGCCAACGTCGCCGAGGATATTCACCGCGAGCGCCGGCGTGTGATCCACGTCGCCGCAGGGGAACCGCCGCAGGACAGCAGCCTGGCGGCGACGTACGCCAAACTCGATTCGGCACGGCTCGATTCGACGATGGTGGCCGACGCGCTGGCCGGGGCGCTGGTATCGCCGGTGATCACAGCGCATCCCACCGAAACGCGAAGGCGCACGATCTTCGACACCCAGCACCGCATCACCGAGCTGATGCGTCTGCGAATGAAAGGCCATGACCTCACCGACGACGGCCGTGAGGTCGAGAGTGAGCTCCGCCGCAACATTCTCATGCTGTGGCAGACGGCACTGATCCGGTTGTCGCGGTTGAAGATTCAGGATGAGATCGAAACCGGGCTGCGCTATTACCCTGCTGCGTTCTTCGAGGTCGTCCCGCAGGTCAACGCCGAGGTGCGCAATGCGCTGCGGTCCCGATGGCCCGACAGCGAATTACTGAGTGAGCCCATTCTGCGACCCGGCTCGTGGATCGGCGGGGATCGCGACGGCAACCCCAACGTGACCGCCGAGGTGGTGCGGAAGGCGACGGGTGACGCCGCCTACACGGCGATCGAACACTACTTCACCGAGATCACCGCGCTCGAAGAAGAGCTGTCGATGTCGGCGCGGCTGGTGACGGTCAGCGACGCGCTCGATGCGCTGGCCGACCAGTGTCATGAACCGGTCCGCGCGGACGAACCGTACCGCCGGGCGTTGCGCGTCATCCACGCGCGCCTGACGACGACGGCCTTCGAGATCCTGGACCGACAGCCCGAACACGAACTCGACCTCGGGCTCGAACGTTACGAGACCCCGGCCGAACTGCTGGCCGACCTCGACGTCGTCGACGAGTCGCTTCGCACCAACGGCAGCGCGGTGCTTGCCGACGATCGGGTGGCCAGGCTGCGGGAAGCCGTGCACGTCTTCGGTTTTCACCTGTCCGGATTGGACATGCGGCAGAACTCCGACGTGCACGAGGAGGTCGTCGCCGAACTGCTGGCGTGGGCCGGTGTGCATGACGACTATCGTTCGCTGCCCGAACCCGAGCGTGTCGAGCTGCTCGCGGCGGAACTGGCCACGCGCCGCCCCCTCATCGGTGCGTGTGCCGACCTCTCCGAGCTGGCGCGCAAGGAACTGGACATCGTCGCCTCGGCCGCACGCGCGGTCACGGTGTTCGGGTCGCAGGCCGTGCCGAACTACATCATCTCGATGTGCCAGTCGGTTTCGGACATGCTCGAGGCCGCCGTGCTACTCAAAGAGGCCGGCCTGCTGGATGTTTCGGGACCGGATGTCCATGCGCCCGTCGGGATCGTCCCGCTCTTCGAGACCATCGACGACCTACAGCGTGGCTCGTCGATTCTCGAACAGGCACTGGACCTTCCGGTGTACCGCGCCATCGTGTCGGCCCGTAAGAACAGCCAGGAAGTGATGCTCGGCTACTCCGACTCGAACAAGGACGGGGGATACCTCGCCGCCAACTGGGCGCTGTATCGCGCCGAGCTCGACCTCGTCGAGTCCGCGCGCAAAACGGGAATCCGCTTGCGTCTCTTCCACGGTCGCGGAGGCACCGTCGGGCGAGGCGGCGGACCCAGCTACGACGCGATCCGGGCTCAGCCGCCCGGCGCGGTGAACGGGTCGCTGCGCATCACCGAACAGGGTGAGGTGATCGCTGCCAAGTACGCCGAACCGCAGATCGCGCATCGCAACCTCGAGACGTTGCTGGCCGCGACACTGGAAGCCACGCTGCTCGACATCGAGGGCCTCGGCGACGCCGCGGGTCCCGCCTATGACGTGCTCGACGAGCTGGCCGCCCGCGCGCAGCGCGCGTACTCCGAATTAGTCCACGAGACAGAGGGTTTCGTCGAGTACTTCAAGGCGTCGACACCCGTCACCGAGATCGGCGCGCTCAACATCGGCAGCAGGCCGACGTCGCGCAAGCCCACCACATCCATCTCCGACCTGCGCGCGATCCCGTGGGTCCTGGCCTGGAGCCAGTCGCGGGTGATGCTGCCCGGCTGGTACGGCACCGGAGCCGCATTCGAAGGATGGATTAACGAGGGCGACGGGCGTCTGGAGGTGCTGCGGGACCTGTACCGCCGGTGGCCGTTCTTCCGCACCGTCCTGTCCAACATGGCCCAGGTGCTCGCGAAGGCCGACATGGGCCTGGCGGCGCGCTATTCCGAGCTGGTGCCCGACGAGCAATTGCGGGCCCGGGTGTTCGACAAGATCGTCGCCGAACACACCCGCACGATCCGGATGCACAAGCTGATCACCGGCCAGGACGATCTTCTCGCCGACAACCCGTCGCTGGCGCGATCGGTCTTCAACCGGTTTCCGTACCTCGAGCCGCTGAACCATCTGCAGGTGGAGCTGCTGCGCCGATACCGGTCCGGGGACGACGACGAACTCGTCCAGCGCGGCATCCTGCTCACGATGAGCGGTCTCGCGACCGCACTGCGCAACAGCGGTTAGGGCACGCAACGTTGACACTTCGGTGGTGAGGTGTCACAGTCATGTCTGTCTTAAATGAAAACCATATTTTCATTTAAGGTCGGCAGGACTGGAGACACACGTGACCGATGCGAACCCGATGGCCTGGCTGCCGTTCTCGATCGCCGAGGCGGCGCTGACCGGGCAGGGCGGCGGCGCGGGCGATCTGAGCGGGGCCTGGGCGCACCTTCTGGATCGGCTGAAGACCGCGGGCGAACTCGTCGCATCCAGCGACGTCAACCGCAACAACGTCGACTACGCATCCGGGATGCGGCATTTGATGGTGCTGCTGGCCGTCGGTGTCGATGAGGCGCTGCGGGTCGACCCGGATCCGGTGCTGGCGGTGACGCGCGCGAGCACCGACGACATTCTGACCTGGGGCATGGAGTGCCCGGACTGCATCTACCTGCGGTCGACGCTGCGGGGTGGCGAGACGTACCGGCTCTTCGGCAACCGGGGCACCGCGCGATATGTCGGTCTGCAGACCATGAATGGAATCGTCTCCACCACCAACTGCCTCGTGGAGGACCTCGAGACGGACGCGGACGGAAACTTCGAGGTCGTGCTGTCGGCGGACGAGCACGAGGGCAACTGGATGCGTGTGGACGGCGACCATCCCACGCTGGTGGTGCGGCATTTCTTCTACGACTGGGACACCGAGAAGCCATCCTCGTTGCAGATCGAGCGGATCGGCGACGAGATCGAACCGGAGGATCGCTCGGCGGCGCTCGATGTTGCTGTATCCCGTCAGATCTACGCGCTCGGGGATTTCGTTCACGACAACCTCAAGTTCTTCCTCGACTTCAACGCGGGCCCACCGGCCAACGCGTTCATGCCACCCATCGACCGCTCCGATATCGGCGCCGCGGCGGAGAATCGCCCTGTCATCGGCCGCTACGAACTCGAACCCGATGAGGCGCTGATCCTGGAGGTCGAACCGCCGAAGGGCGTCTATTGGAGTTACTCGCTCGGCAACCAGTGGTGGGAGACCATTCACTACGGCCGGCATCAGTCGAGCCTCAACGCCCATCAGGCGAAGATCGACTCGGACGGTGTGCTTCGCGTGGTCGTCAGCACGCGCGATCCCGGTGTGGCGAATTGGCTTGATACGGCGGGACATAGCAATGGCGCGATGATCCTGCGCTGTGTGCGGACGGAGACCGCGCCAACGCCGAGTGCGCGGGTGGTCAACGTTGCCGACGTCTTATCTGAGTTACCTTCGGGCACAGCGACGGTCAGCCCCGAAGAACGCGCCGCAGTCATCGCGGCGCGTAGGCGCGCGGTTCACGAAAGGTTCGCAGTATGACGTTCACCGTGCACGAACTCGAAGACGGCGCACGAGCCGCGACCGGGCTCGACGATTTCGGCTCGCCCTATTATCGCGAGGGACTGGAGCGCACCGTCGACGCGCTGAACAACGAAGCCGATCTCAACGAGCTGGGCGCGGTCATCCAGCACGCGACCATCAGTAACGCCCTCATCCAACGACTGCGGATCGTCGACACCTACAAGCAGCATCCCGAGATAGACGACGAGGTCGTCGAGGGTCCGGTGTTCGTGATCGGGCTTCCGCGCACCGGGACGACGGCCCTGAGCCAGCTGGTCGCCAACGATCCTCAGTTCCGGTCGTTGCGGATGTGGGAGTCTCAGGCGTGTACGCCGCCGCCGGAGGCCGCCACCCAGTACGACGATCCCCGGATCGCCGCGGCCGCCGAGGGACTCGCCATGATGGACAACATGTTTCCGCGTATGCGGACCATGATGAACTCAGAGCCGCAGGCGGCGACCGAATGCCAGGACCTGATGGGGATGAGCTTCCGCACCTTCCACTTCGACGGGGTCGTGCGCGTGCCTGGGTACCTGGCATGGCTGATGCAGTGCGATATGGCCGAGACGTACACGTTCCACCGGCAGGTGCTCAAACTCCTTCAGTGGCACTGCCCACCGAACCTGTGGCACTTGAAGACACCGGTTCACATGTTCTCACTCGATGCGCTCGTGGCGGTCTATCCGAACGCCAAATTCCTTTGGAGTCACCGCGATCCGGCGAAAGTGCTGGCATCGGTGTGCAGCCTGATCCAGTACGTGCGGAGCTGGAGTAGTGATCGCGACGACGCGCACGAACTCGGCGCCGAGCAGCTCCAGTGCTGGGCCGAAGGTGTCCGGCGGGCGATGGATTTCCGAATGCGCTTCGGCGACAACCGCTTCGTCGATGTGTCCTTCGCCGACCTGAACGCCGACCCGATCGGCACCCTTGAGGGTGGCTATGACCGGCTCGGCCTGACATTCACCGACGAGGCACGCCGTCGGGTGCTCCAATGGGCCGATGGGCATCAGCCGGGAGCGCGCGGCGAGCATGCGTACGATCTCGCCGATTACGGCCTGACGCGGGAGCAGGTGCAGGAATCCTTCGTCGACTACCTCGCGACCTACGACGCCACCGCCTGATGGAAACGGTCGCTCGGCGGAACCGCAAGAAGCTGGACCCCGATCCCGGAGTACGCGACGCGCTGGTGAAGGCCGCCGCCGAGATCATGCGCGACGAGGGGATCCCGTCGGTCAACATCGCGCGCGTGCTCGAGCGCGCCGGTATGAGCACACGCGCCTTCTACCGGCACTTCGATTCCAAGGACGCCTTGGTGGCCGCGGTTTTCCTGCAGATGGCCCGTATCGAGACGCGCAGGCTGAAACGGCAAATGGCCGCTACGTCGAACCCCGCCGACGCCGTGGTCGCCTGGATCGACGGCCGCTTGGACCTGGCGTTCAACGCTCAGATCAGATCCGATCTGCGGCAGATGTCTCTGGAGGCGCAGACCCAGATGTTCGCGGCTCCCGAACTGGTCGGCGATGCCTACGGGGAGATATTGAAACCCCTCGTCGAACAGCTCGAGAAGGGAAGGGCCGCCGGGCTTTTCCCTGGCATCGACCCGGCGGCCGACGCGCTGTCGATCCATGGCGCGATCTGGGCGAGTGTCGAACGCCAATGGGCGACCGGTGAATGTGATCGCAACGCCGTTCGCGAACAGATCGTCCGTTTCTGCATACGCGGACTCGGCGTAGCGCAGTCCTAGGAAAGGTGACTCGATGGACCTGGGTTTGGCGGGCTCGACCGCAGTTGTGACGGGCGGTAGCAAGGGGATGGGCCTGGCGATCGCCACGACGTTCGCAGAGGAGGGTGCCAAGGTTGCGGTGATGGCCAGGGGCGCAGATGCCCTCGACGACGCGGTGGCCACCCTGCGCGATGCGGGTGCCGCCGATGCCGTCGGGATCAGCGTCGACATGTCGGACGCCGAGTCGATCGCCGCGGGCTTCGAGACCGTCGCGCAGCGATGGGGTCAGCTCAACAGCCTTGTCCATACGATCGGTCCGGGTGACGGCTATTTCGAGGAGATGGACGACGCGCAGTGGGAGGAGACGTTCGCCCTCGGCACGATGTCGGGGGTGCGATCGATCCGCGCCGCGCTACCGATGCTGCGGGCCGCGGAATGGGGCAGGATCGTGACGTTGTCGGCCCACTCGATTCAGCGGCAGAACCCACGGATCGTCGCGTACACCGCATCGAAGGCTGCGCTGAGCAGCATCACCAAGAACCTGTCGAAAAGCCTTGCCAAGGATGGCATTCTGGTCAACTGCGTATGCCCGGGCACCATCGTCACGGCGAGCTTCACCGAGGTGCTCTCCGACATTCTGGCGGCCGACGGCCTCGACGCCACCAATCCCACTGACGTGATGACCTGGATCGACAACAACTTCCACCAACCGTGCGACCTTGGACGGGCCGGCCTGCCCGAGGAGATCGCGTCGATCACCGTCTATCTGGCGTCGAAGCGCAACGGCTATGTCACCGGGGCGACGGTGAACGTCGACGGCGGTTCAGACTTCGTGTGATCAGCGGCTGACGTAGTCGACGGGGCACTCGTCGGCCGAGCGTGCGACGCCCCCGATCTGTGCGGGCACCGGCCGCGGATATGCGGACCAGTTGGGCGTCATCGCATACCGGCTGCAGAGGTGGGTCATCGCCGCAGTCATGGCCGCGAGCGAGAACGGTTGAGCGGGGCACGAGTGCTTCCCGTGCCCGAACGCCGTGACCAACATGGGCGACGGAAGGGACGCCGTGTCGGCGAGGCGGTAGCGCTGCCACCGGTCGGGGTCCCAGGTCTGCAGGCCCGGCGCCGCCGACGTGTTGAGCAGCGGGAGCAGTGTGGCGATGGTCCAGCCGGCGGGCACCCGGTAGATGACCTCGCCAGCGTCGAGATCGACGGGCGCCAATACCGCCCGCGACATGATGGATCGCTGTGCGAGTCGCGTGCTTTCCAGTGCGCACCGCTGCGCGAACTCGGTGTCGCCTGTCGCCACGCGTTCGCGCTGCGCGGGATGTTCGAGGAGATCGACGAGGGCCCAGCCCAGGGCGGCCATCAGGTTCGACATCGAGGCGATGTGGATGAGTGCGACGTCGAACGCGATTCCGCGCAGCCGCACGTCATCGGGTTCGGATGACCATGCGTGCACTATCCGTCCGAAGAGGTCGCCTTCGTCGGTGTCGGGAGCCACGGCGCGCACGGCGTTTTCGATGATGGCGACGACGTCCTCGAGCGCCGCTCGCTCGGCCTGTTTGCCCGATGCGTCGACGGCCGCCATCGCGTTGGGATGCACGAAAGCATCCGAACCGTCGAGGGTCTCGAATGCCAGGACGAGCCGCTCGAACGAATCACCTTCTGCGGAGCCCGGTCCCGCCCATGACGCCAAGCCCATGCGGTGTCCCAGACGTCGCGTGAGGGCGAACAGTTCCACGACTCCTTCGGATCCCAGCTCGGCCACGGTCTGATCCAGGGCCAGATCGAGGTTGGCGAGATACGAGGCGACGTTGTCGCGGCGGAACAACGACGTCGGCAGGATGCGCCTGCCGTCGAAGATCTCGTCGGGAAGCTTGCGTCGCAGCATCAGGTAGTCGGCGACGCCCTTACTGGCGTCTTTCTCGGGCAGCCCGTAGAAGGATTCGACTCCGGTCGGCGAGAAGGTGAACAGGTAGTTGTCGTTGCCGCTGCGGACGGCGAAGGTGTCGCCATGGCGGGCGCGCGCTTCGGCGATTGCGGCGACGGCATCGTCGACCGAAATGTCCCACGGAAGACCGACTCCGTCGGCGATCGGGGGCTCTGGAACCGGAAGGCTTGCGGGCACTAGAGGCCGGTGGTCTTGCGCACCCTGTTGACCGCGCCGCGGACCGCCTGTTCGGTCGCGGCCAGTGGTCCGATGACGGATTCGCCAATGCCCACGATGCGCTCGACGCGGTCGACGATGCCCTCGAGACGGTCCACCACCGCGATGAGGCGCGGTGCGAGTTCGTTGATCCGGCTGATCGTGTCGTTGAACCGCTCCAGCGTCGCGTCGAGATTGCCGGTCGAATTGTTGAGGTCGACGAGGGTCTCACTCAGTCCCTCGAGGATGGTGTCGACCTGCTCCACGGTGACGTCGGCGTTCAGCGCGGCCTGTGCCAGTTTCTGGATCCGTTCCCGGCCGGTCCGCGGAGTGGGCTTACCAGCACCCTTGTCTGCCATGTCGGCCATTTGACCACACTGCCGGGAACCGCCGAGGCGGACTGGTCGTCTGAACCAGATGTGACGACGTGTGGAGGGGACACGCCGCCCCGCCAGTGCCCGAGTGATCCGCGGCGCAGATCCGTCGCCTCGGATTCGACGAGGCAGACCACCGACTATGACGCCGGTTTCCGGGACGGCGAGAACGACTGCCGCGCAGCCAGGCGGGAGTGATGAGGTATCAAGTCACCGGATCGCTTGTCCGCAGGCCTGTCTGATGAGTGCGGCGACAGCGCGCGGCTGTGACATGTACACGGCGTGACTGGCATCGACCTCGACCGTGGTGGCGCCTGCGCGCAGTGCCATGGCGTGTTGGGCGGTGGGCGGGATCATGTGGTCTTCGGTGGCAACCAGATACCAGCTCGGCTTGTTACGCCAGCCGGGCTCGGTGACCGTCCCCACCGCGGCGTCCACCCCCCACGGAATCTGCGAGTCTGCCAGGAATGCGGCGTCGGCGGCGGACAGGTCTGCGCCGAATGCGTTGCGGAATGTCGCGCGATTCTGGACATACCCGCCGCCGGGCGCCGGGACGATCGGCGATCCGGGCGCGCTGGGGTCACCGCCCAGCGCCTTCACCGACTCGCCCTCGTCCGGCGCGAATGCGGCGACGTACACGAGCGCTGCCACCGTGGGGTGGGTCCCGGCCTCGGTGATGACCGCGCCACCGTAGGAATGCCCTACCAGCACGACTGGTCCGTCCTGGGAGTCGATGATCCGCCGTGTCCTTGCCACGTCATCCATCAAGGACACCGTCGGAAGCTGCACCACAGCGACGCGGTATCCGTCTTCTGCGAGAAGGGCGTAAACCGCGCGCCAGGTGGATCCGTCGACGAATGCGCCGTGCACCAGAACGACAGTTGGCGACGCAGCATTCACGGATTCACCGTAGTCCTCAGAAGGGTGGAGGTCGGTTTCGTTCTGCGGCTTCGGCGTCGACGAACGGTTGGTTGTATGTGCGTTCGTCGTTGATGGCTTTGGTGCGGTTGTGGGTTCGGGTTTGTTTGCGTCGCGGCATGGCCAGTGCGCGGCCGGGTCTCGCGGTGTCGGGTCTGTCGCCGAGGGCTACGGGTGCGGTGGGTCTGCACAGGTCGGGGAACTGTATTCGGCTGCCGGGGTGGGTGGTGTAGCGCTGGCCGCGTGGTGAGCGCCAGTGGACGGTGCCGTCGGGGAGCTGTTCGTCGTGCCAGCCCCAGAATGTCTTGAGCAGGTGGTGTTTTCGGCATAGACATTTGAGGTTGGATGCCTGGGTCGGGCCGGCGGGGTGGGCGATGGTGTGGTCGATGTCGCAGTGCTGGGCGGGTTGATCGCAGCCCGGGAACCGGCACGTCATATCGCGGCACCGCACGAACCACGCCAACACCGCCGACGGGATGTAGCGCCGCTGCGGTGCGGTGCCACCGGGGTGCACGATCGGGACGATCTTGGCGGTGCCCGCGATCTTGGCGGCCAGCAGCGGGGCGGGCAGCACACCGCCACCCAACAGCGCCGCGGGTGCGGTGGCCGCGGGTCCGGGCGGCGGGGGTTCTGACAACGCTTCTCGCAGTGTCATGTTGAGCAGTTCAGCGCGCGTCGGTCCGGGTTCTGCTCGTCCGTCGAGCTCGGCCGGGGTGTCATCGGACAGCGACTCCTGGTTGGTGACGACGTGCACGATGACCGTGCTGGGCTGCACGCCGGCGGCGGCACACTGCGGGTCATCGCATAAGCAGGTGAGCCGGTCGCCGCCGTGGGCCAACACACCCAACGCGTCGGCGCGGCGTTGTTCGTGGGTGCGCGGATCACCCTCGCAGAGGACGCCTGCCATGGCGTCGAGGCGTTGGTCGAGGGCCTCGGCGTCGGTGGCCAACAACTGCCCGGTGATGTCGGCGCTGCCCGACCCGTCGTCGGGGGTGTGGATATCGACATGGCGTCCACGGGCGCGGTCTTCGGTGCGCCGCAGCGCGGCGGGGTCGTAGCGGTCGACCCAGTAGTCGATGGCCTGCTCTGTCTTGGCTACCGACAGCGAGCCCCACCCGGTGAGGTGGGCGGCGATCTCGGTGTCCACCTTGGCCACAGCATCGCGATCGTGGATGAG
>NZ_JBFREZ010000006.1:0-402758 GCF_052114565.1 Mycobacterium sp. 2YAF39 | reverse complement strand
GGCGGCGTTCTCCACCCGCGCCCACGCCCCCACCGCAGCCGGGACACGGCTCCCGGTGGCCGCCTCGACAAGTTGATCGAACATACTTTCGACACTACGCACGGTGCCGACACGAAACCACCAGCTCAACACCAGCCTGTGGATRAAAACGCGATTGGGGATAACTTCTGCCGCGCGGCCGGGCTAGACCCAGTAGGCCACGCGTGACCGGTACTGCCGCATCGCGAGCGCAGCGAGTGTCCACCCGACGATCGTCAGCACGATGACCACCACCCAGTGGTGTAATTCCTGGTCCGCACCGAGCAGTGGCGCTCGCACGATGTCCAGATAGTGCAGGAGCGGATTCAGTTGAACGATCTTGGTGTACTGGCCGGCGCCCTGCTGCTGCAGTGTCGACTCGTTCCAGATGATCGGCGTCATGAAGAACAGCAACTGGACGATGCTGAACAGCAGAGGTCCGATGTCGCGATACCGAGTGGCCAGGATGCCGAAGCACAGCGATACCCATACGCAGTTCAGCACGATCAGTCCCAACGCCGGGATGACCGCGAGGTCGGTCCACTTCCACGGCTTCGGATAGATGAACGCGATGACCACGAAGATGATCATGTTGTGGCCGAACAGGATGATCTGCCGCCACACCAGGCGGTACACGTGAACCGACAGCGGCGTCGGAAGTTGTTTTATCAAGCCCTCATTCGCGATGAACACCTCGGCGCCCTCAAGGATCGAGGCGTTGATGAGGTTCCAGACGATGAGGCCGAGCGTGATGTAGGGCAGGTGCTCCTCGAGTGGGAGCTTGAACAGCTTGGAGTACAACAACCCCATGGCCACCGCCGTGGCGCCGGTCGCAATCGTGATCCAGAACGGCCCGAGCACCGAACGGCGGTACCGCTGTTTGATGTCCTGCCAGCCAAGGTGAAACCACAACTCGCGCTTGCCGAAGCCGGCGACCAGGTCTCCCCAGGCGCGTGCCATCGTCTTCGACTGCGCGGCGGCGTCGGTGAACGTCATCTCTTCTTCCCGTCACTTCGCTCGCCCAGGTGTGGAGGCCTCCCGAACCTTTCCTTACGACCCATGCGCCGCAACCGAATCCATTCGGCCAGACCGGCGGGATCGCGCCGCGACACCAGGAAATACCAGCCGAACCGCACCCACTCCTGGAACAGAAGCCGCCGCAAACCGGGCTGCGACAGCAGATAACCGCGGTTGCGATACGTGAAGAACCGCTTGGCCGTGTCGTCGGGATACTGCGTGTGCATCCGGCCGCCAAGAATCGGCTTGAACTCGTCGCCGCCCTGCGGGTGCAGATAGGTGGCGTTCAGACATGTGCCGAACGGCAGCCCCGAACGCGCAAGGCGGCGGTGCAATTCCGTCTCGTCGCCCCGCACGAACAGCCGGAGATCGGGCACTCCGATGGCCTCCAACGTCGACGCGCGGAACAGCGCGCCGTTGAAGAAGGACGCGATCCCCGCCAACAGATCATCTGATGCGTCGGTGCGCAACTCCTCGACCCGCCGCCGCCACACCAGTCCGCGACGCAACGGAAACGCCAGCCGCCCTGGATCGTTCATATCGCACACCATCGGCGACACTTCGGCCAGGCCGTGTTTGGCGGCGCACGCCAGCAGCGCGCCAAGCACCTCGGAATCGGACGGCCGCCCGTCATCGTCGGCCAACCACACCCAGTCGGCGCCAAGCGCGAGTCCGTGCAGCATGCCCAGTGCGAAACCGCCTGCGCCGCCGAGGTTTCGGCGTGAACCGATGTACGTCGTCGCAATGGGCTGGCCTGAGACCAGCTCGGCGACGCGCGGATCGTTGTCGTTGTCGACGACGATCAGATGGTCCGGTGTGCGGGTCTGCGCCGACACCGCCTCCAGGGACTTGGCCAGTTCGTCGGGACGGCGGTGCGTGACGACGACGGCGCACACCGCGTCACTCATCGGGGACCGTAGCCGGCCAATCCGAGCGGTGTTCGTCGAGGACTTCGCGCACATGACGGGCGGCGTCCTCGCCCTCGTACGCGCGCACGACGTCCTCGATACCGCCGGTCATCTTGATGGTGCCGTGGTCGATCCACATCGCGGTCTTGCAGAGGCGCGCCAAGAACTCGTTGGAGTGGCTGGCGAACACCAGGATGCCGGAGCGCTCGACGAGGCTCTGCAACCGCGACTGCGCCTTCTTCAGGAAGTCGGCGTCCACCGCGCCGATGCCCTCGTCGAGCAAGAGGATCTCGGGGTCGATGCTGGTGACCACGCCCATCGCCAAGCGCACCCGCATGCCGGTGGAATACGTGCGCAGCGGCATGGACAGGTAGTCGCCCAGTTCGGTGAAGTCCGCGATCTCGTCGACCTTGGCCAGCATCTGCTTGCGCGTCTGCCCGAGGAACAGCCCGCGGATGATGATGTTCTCGAAGCCGGTGATCTCGGGATCCATCCCGACCCCGAGATCGAACACCGGGGCCACCCGTCCGGTCACCGTCGCAACCCCGCGGGTCGGCTCGTAGATCCCCGACAGCAACCGCAGCAGTGTCGACTTTCCCGCGCCGTTGTGGCCGACCAGGCCGACGCGGTCGCCCAGCTCCAGCGACATCGTGATGTCGCGCAGCGCTTCGATCACGACGACGTTGGACTCGTTGCGGCCGATCGCACCGCCGGCCTTCCCGAGGAACGCCTTCTTCAACGACCGCGACTTGGCGTCGAAGATGGGAAATTCCACCCACGCGTTGCGCGTCTCGATGTGCGGGCCCACCAGCCGACTCCTACCCGAATGTCACAGGTACTGGCCGGTTCCGGGGCCGCGAGGCCCGGCGACTCCCGGAGGCAGCGCGCCCTGACCCCGCATCTGCTCCAGCTGCTGGCGCGCGGCCATCTGCTGGGCGAACAAAGCGGTCTGGATGCCGTGGAACAAGCCTTCCAACCAGCCCACCAACTGGGCCTGTGCGATCCGAAGCTCGGCGTCGGACGGCACCCCGTCGTCGGTGAACGGCAGCGTCAGGCGTTCGAGCTCTTCGCGCAGCTCGGGGGCCAGTCCGTCCTCGAGCTCGGCGATGCTGGTCCGGTGGATCTCGCGCAGCTTGTTGCGGCTCGCGTCGTCGAGCGGGGCCGCGCGCACCTCCTCGAGCAGCTGCTTGATCATCGTGCCGATCCGCATCACCTTCGCAGGCTGCTCGACCAGGTCGGTCAGCGATTTGCCGCCGTCGCCATCCTCCATCGCAGCGCGTGGATCGCCGCCGATGATCTCGATGCCGTCGTCGTCGCTATTGGCTGTCATGTACCTCTCCGCGTCCTTCAAACCCTCACGTCTTTAGCGACACTATCCCGTCAGGCTTGACCGGCCCGTCGGGCCGCCCACCGCGACGATTGCTCCTAGGTCAGCAGCAACGAGGGCGGTAGGACAGTGGTATGACCACTCCGAACCCAAACCGCACTGGACTAGTATTGCTGGCCAGGTGACCCGCGCGGGCCCGGCTGGGACAGCAACGGGGCACACCCGGTCATCGTCCGAGATCGTGTCCGGTGGTGCAATTCACAGACGCTTAAGGTGGGCTGGCATGGCATACGACGTCGCCCGGGTGCGTGGTCTGCACCCGTCTCTGGGCGATGGTTGGGTGCATTTCGACGCACAGAACGGCATGCTCCTTCCCGATGCCGTGGCCAGGGCCGTTTCCACCGCCTTCCGTGGTTCTATGCCCACTCCTGCCGGACCTCACCCCTCGGCGCAGCGCAGTGCGGCTGTGCTGACGGCTGCCCGCCAGGCGGTGGCCGATCTGGTCGGCGCCGACCCCGAGGGGGTCGTGCTCGGTTCCGACCGCGCGGTCCTGCTTACGACGCTGGCCGACTCGTCGTCGGCCCGGGTCGGTCTGGGCTACGAGATGGTGGTCACCCGCCTCGACGACGAAGCGAACATCGCCCCGTGGCTGCGGGCAGCTAACCGCTATGGCGCCAAGGTCAAGTGGGGCGAAGTCGACATCGAGACCGGCGAACTGCCCAACTGGCAGTGGGAGGGCCTGATCACGGCGCCGACCCGGCTTGTCGCAATCACCTCGGCCTCTTCGACATTGGGCACCGTCACCGATCTGCGGGCGGTGACGAAGCTGGTCCACGACAACAGCGGACTGGTCGTCGTCGATCATTCCGCCGCCGCGCCGTACCGGCTGATCGACATCGACGAGATCGACGCGGACGTGGTCGCGGTCAACGCGCTGGCGTGGGGCGGACCGCCGATCGGTGCCCTCGTGTTCCGCGACCCCTCGGTCATCGACTCCTTCAGCTCGGTCTCGTTGAACCCCTACGCACGCGGCCCGGCGCGACTGGAGGTCGGTGCGCACCAGTTCGGCCTGCTCGCGGGCGTCGTCGCCAGCATCGAATACCTGGCCTCGCTCGACGAGACGGCGCACGGCACGCGTCGCGAAAGACTGGCGCTGTCAATGCAATCGGCGTCGTCCTACATGAGCCGGCTGTTCGACTACCTGCTGATGTCATTGCGGTCGCTGCCCGCGGTCATGGTGATCGGGCGACCCGAAATGCGGATTCCCGTCTTGAGTTTCGCGGTCAGCGACGTCCCCGCCGAGCGGGTGGTGCAGCGGCTGGCCGACAACGGCGTCCTTGCGATCGCCAACGCCGGGTCACGGGTGCTCGACGCGATCGGCGTCAACGACATCGGGGGCGCAGTCACGGTGGGACTGGCCCACTACACGACCACTGCCGAGGTCGATCAGCTGGTCCGCGCGCTCGCGTCGCTGGGCTGAGCCCGGCCGCTAATCCGCCACCCGCAGAACGACTTTCCCGGAAACATCGCCGGATTCCAGCAGTTCGTGCGCGGCGCCTGCCTCTTCGATCCCGAACTCGGCGCCGATGATCGGATGCACCTGGCCGTCGGCGATCATCGGCCAGACGTTGGCGACAACCTCGGCGACGACGTCGGCCTTGCTGCCGCGACCGCTGACCGGACGAGCGCGCAGCGCGGTCGCGATCACCCCGGCCCGCTTGCCGAGTAGCTTGGCGATGTTCAGCTCGGCTTTGATACCGCCCTGCATGCCGATGATCACAAGTCGACCGTCGGGAGCGAGGGCGTCCACATTGCGGTCGAGATACGCCGCGCCCATGATGTCGAGGATCACATCGGCCCCGGCCCCGCCGGTCTCGGCACGGATCCGCTCCACGAAGTCCTCATCGCGGTAATTGATGGTGATCTCGGCGCCGAGCTCGGCACACAGGTCCAGTTTGTTGGGTGCCCCGGCCGTGATCGCCACCCGGCTCCCGAGTGCCCGGGCAATCTGGATCGCGTGGGTGCCGATCCCGCTGGACCCGCCGTGGACGAGGACCAGCTGTCCGGCTGCCAGCCCCGCGGTCATGACCAGGTTCGACCACACCGTGCACGCGACTTCGGGCAACGCGGCGGCGTTGTGGAGCGCCACCGTGCCCGGAATCGGCATGACCTGCCCGGCAGGCGCGGCGACGTACTCGGCGTAGCCGCCGCCGGCGAGCAAAGCGCATACCGGTTGCTCGACGTCCCAGCCGGTCACCCCGTCGCCAAGCCCCGCGACCGTGCCGGACACTTCCAGTCCGAGAATCTCGCTCGCCCCGGGAGGCGGCGGGTACTTGCCGGCTGCCTGCAACAGGTCCGCGCGATTCACACCCGCGGCGCTGACCTTGATCAGCACCTCACCCTCACCGGGGGAGATGTCAGTAACTTCTTGCCAGGTCAGTCGGCCTTTGCTGGTGGCCATGATCGCTTGCATTCAATTAAGGCTACTACCCTGCGGAAACAGTCTGATTATTTAGGCCCCAGCAACGCCTCAGAGATTTACCATAGCCGGATGGAGCAGATCATCGCGGGGCGTACGGCCAGTGATATGCCGGGGTTGGACATCGCTGAACAGAGGTCGTGGCAAAACTTCCTGGATTCGGCGTTACGGATGTACGCCACGCTGAACAGGGCGCTCATGGACGCGCACCAGTTGACCCTCAACGATGTGCGATTGCTCGACATCCTGGACAAATCCGCCACGGGGGCATCGCGCATGGGGGATCTGGCCGACGGCTTGATGTCGCTGCCCAGTCGCGTTACCCGCCAGATACGCCGGCTGGAGATGCAGGGCCTCGTGCGTCGCGGTGCAAGTCCCGACGACGGCCGCGGAGTGCTCGCCATCATCACCGACGACGGCAGGATCGCGGTGCGGGAGGCGATGGCGACCTACGGCGAGGGCGTGCGGGCCCATTTCCTCTGCCGGTTGTCGCGGCCGCAGATCGCGGCGATGGGGGAGAACTGCAGACGCATCAGCGTCGCGCTCAAGACTGCGGCACCGCCCGCGAAACTCGGCCGGGTCTAGCCCAGTACCCTTATCGACGGTGGCGTGGCAGAGCGGCCTAATGCACTCGCCTTGAAAGCGAGAGACGGCCAAAACCGTCCGGGGGTTCAAATCCCTCCGCCACCGCCACGTGGCAACCAAAAGGCAGTAATCTTCCTCCATGAGCGCGACGGTGGGGGCCGTGATCGGTGTGTCGGCGCTGGCCCTGTTCTTTGTGGTCCTGGTGGGGTGGCTGTTGTGGAGTAGCCGCATCAGCGAACGCGGTTCTGCCGAGGCCCGATACCGCCAAAGCCACAAAGAACTGCACAGCCCACGCAACCGTCGGGTGATGAAAGCCAAAGAGCGCCGCAACATGTGGGCGGCCGGGTCGGCGGGCGCCGCCGGTACGGGCTACTTCGGCCCCGGTAGCGGATGTGGCGCCAACGGATGTGGTGGTGGAGGATTCGGCGCCGGATGTGGCGGAGGCGGATGTGGTGGGGGCGGCGGCGGATGTGGCGGTGGCGGCAGCTAGCAATGGAATTGGCACCCGAAATCGCCTTCTGATTGGCGTCTCTTTGAAGTCCAGTCTCGTACTAGCGTGACGGTATGGCGACGACTCCCACCACCAAGAGAACCGGGCTCGTCGAGGTGACGCTGATCGTGTTCGGGTTGTACGCCCTGGGCATCGGCCTGTTCATGTTGTTCGCGCCCGGGATGTTCTTCGACACGCTCGGAACGTTCGGCGTGCGCAACGATCACTACATCTTCGACAATGCGACGTTCGAAATCCCGCAGGGCCTGTTGTTGCTCGCCGCGGTGCGCCGGGTGTCGTGGCGGGTGCCGGCGTTGGCCTTCGCCACGCTGCACTGGGCGCTGCACGCGCTCAGTCACATCATCGACCCGCACCACGGGGCGGGTGACCTCATCGGCTGGCTCGAGGCGGGCGGCCTGGTGGCGACGACGGTGATCCTCGCAATTGCGTTGCGCGCCAGCATGAAGAGCGAAGCCGCGCAGAGCGGCGGTCGCTGATGCGTGTACTGGTGGGCGGTGCGACGAGCGTGCCGGGGATTCCGTTGCTGCGCGAATTGACTTCCCGCGGGCACGAGGTGATCGGCGTGACCCGGTCGCCGGCGAAGACGCCGCAGATCGAATCGGCGGGTGCCGAGCCGGTAGTGGCCGATGTCTTCGACGCAGACGAGATCGGAAAAGTCGTCGCCGACGCCGCGCCGGAGGTGGTCGTCTCGCTGCTGACGACGCTGCCCAAGTGGGGACCCAAGCGCCCCAAGGACTTCGAGCCCGCCAAGAAACTCTGGAGCATCGGCGCGCCGAACCTCGTGCATGCCGCGCAGCGGGCCGGAGTGCGTCGTGTGGTCGCCGAGTCGGTGGTGTTCGCCTACGGATATCCGACGTCGGGTCCGCAATGGGTGGACGAAACCGACCCCTATCCCGGGCCTCCGCCGAAGGGTGGCGAGGACATGCTCGCGGCGCTACGGGGCATGGAGCGGACGGTGCTGTCCTCGGGTGAGAGCAGTGACACCGAGGGAATCGTGTTGCGCTACGGCATCTTCTACGGTCCTGAGGTACCTCACGACGAGTTGTTCACGCGACTGGCAAAGTTGTGGGCGCTGCCGGCCATGACCGGCGACGGTATCGCATCCTGGGTGCATATCCACGACGTCGCGAAGGCCACCGCTGACGCCGTCACGAACGGCCGCGGCGGTCAGATCTACAACATCGTCGACGACAGGCCGCAATCGTTCGGCGACTATGTGCGCGAGCTGTCGGCGAAGCTGAACCGGCCGCGGCCGCTTCCGATCTCGCACCGGCTGGTGGGGATGATCGCGTCCTACCCGGCGACGGCGTTCGGCACCACGTGGCTGCCGCTGTCCAACGCCAAGGCAAAGGCCGAGCTGGGCTGGACCCCTATTCCCCGGTGAAGCTCGGCGGCCGCTTCTCGAACGTCGCCGCCAGGCCCTCGCCGAGATCCTTGGACGGCAGGAACGCGGCATTCCACGCGGCGACATAACGCAGGCTCTCCGAGACCCTGGCGATGCGCTGCTGATCGAGCACGTCCTTGACGCCATTGACCACCAGTGGTGGATTGGCGGCGATCTCGGCGGCAGTCTCGTGCGCGGCGGCCAGCGAGGCTTCGGCATCGTCGAACACGTCGTTGACCAAGCCGATCCGCTCGGCGCGTGCCGCGTCGATGTCCTTGCCCGTCAGCGCCAGCTCGCGCAGGTGGCCGTCGGACAGAATCAACGGGAGCCGCGCCAGGCTGCCCACGTCGGCGACGATCGCGAGCTTTACCTCGCGCACGGAGAACTTGGCGTCGGCGCTGGCGTAGCGGATGTCGACGGCCGAGATCAGATCCACACCGCCGCCGATGCACCAGCCGTGCACCGAGGCGATGGTCGGAGTGCGGCAGTCGGCTACCGCGTTCATGGCGCCCTGCATGCGCAGAATCGTGGCGTGGAAGTCGGTGCGCGGGCGTGCTGTCGCGCCGTCGGCGAGCACCTCCGAGAGTGTGCCGCCCATCGCGAGCAGGTCGAGCCCGTAACTGAAGTTCCTGCCCGCACCGGTCAGTACGATCGCCCGCACATCGCGGTCGGCGTCGAGCGTGGCGAAGACCTCGGGCATCTCGGCCCAGAATGCCGGGCCCATCGCGTTGCCCTTGCCCGGACCGACCAGCGTCACCTGCGCGACGTGATCCTTGACGTCGATGGTGACGGATTCATACAGATCGCCCATGAGCCAGAAGGCTAACGACTCACGGCGGGGAGCCCGACACCACCTCGCTGACCGTGAGCTCGGGCATGAACTGGCACATGGCGCCTGCCAGGAGCATCGCCGTCATCTCGCCCGACTCGTCGGTGCCCTCCCCGCCGAGGATGGCTCGGACGACTGCCTTCTGAGTGGCCTCGTCAAGACCGGTGTACTCCTCGCACGTCATCGTCGTCGCATTCGGTGGTGCAGGCACGTCGGGAACATCCGAGCCGGGCAGCCCCGGTAGGCCCGGGATGTCCGGAATCTCGAAGCCAGGCAACCCGGGGATCGTCGGCTGCGCCGTCGCCGTCGGCGCGGATGTCAGCGCGGGACCCGGTTCGGTTGTCATGGCGACAGAGCCCTCGGTGGTCTGCTGGCACCCGGTGGCCAGGCCCATCACGATCAGCGCCGTAGCCCCCACCCACACGTGCGTCTTCATCTGCGCAACGATAGGCGCAAGGGGGACGTAGCGTGGCAGCATGCCCGACGACCTGCGCCCAGGACCTGATTCACCGCCGGCCGACGAACTCGAATGCGCCGAAGCCACCTTCGCCGTGCTGGGGCATGTGCTGCACGGAATCGCCGACGACGACCTCGGCAAGCAAACGCCATGCCGAGAATTCGACGTCGCGAGCCTCACCGACCACCTGATGAACTCGATCACGGTGCTCGGCGGAGCGGCCGAGCCGAGTTTCCCGAGCGGGACACGACCGACTCGGTGGAGCGTCAGGTCGTCATGGCCGGGCGGCCCGCATTGGACGCCTGGAAGCGGCGCGGCCTCGACGGGACGGTGCCGTTCGGGGACAACGAGGCGCCCGCCAAGGTGATGGCGGGCATCCTGTCGCTCGAATTCCTTGTTCACGCTTGGGATTACGCGGCCGCCGTCGGACGTCAGGTCAACGCCCCCGATTCGCTATCCGACTACGTCATCGGTTTGGCGCGCACCGTCATCACCCCGGAGGGCCGCAAGAGGGCCGGTTTCGACGATCCGATCGTGCCTCCCGGCGACGCGGACTCTCTGCAAAAGCTGCTGGCATACACCGGCCGCAGTTCGGGCTAGATCCAGCTGCGCGCGAATTCCAGGAACATGTCGTTTTCGTGCTCCGCGGCGATCGTGACACGAACGCCATCCTCGCCGTAGGGCCGCACGATGATCCGGTTGTCGGCTGCGGCACGGGCGTACTCCGTAGCGCGCCCGGGCAGCGGGAGCCAGACGAAATTCGCCTGAGACGGCGGCACGGTGTAGCCGGCGTCGCGCAGGGCTTTGGTCACACGGGCGCGTTCGGCCACGACGTCGTCGGTGCGGGCCAGCAGTTCGTCGGCGGCGTCCAACGATGCGATCGCCGCGGCCTGCGAGACGCTGGTCGCGGTGAACGGGATGTAGACCTTGCCGAGCGCGGTGATGATGTCGGGGTCGGCGACCGCGTAGCCGATGCGCAGGCCGGCCAGCCCGTACGCCTTCGAAAAGGTTCGCAGCACAACGACATTGCGATGGGCGCGCACCAGTCCGAGGCTGTCCGGCAGCAGTCCGTCGCGGATGTATTCGACGTACGCCTCGTCGACGGCGATCAGGATGTGCGAGGGCACCGCCTCGACGAACCGGGCCAGCTTCTCGGGGTCGACCACGGTGCTGGTGGGATTGTTCGGGTTGCACACGAAGATCAGTCGGGTGCGGTCGGTGATCGCGGCCAGCATCGCGTCGAGGTCGAAGGTGTAATCGGTCAGCGGAACCTGCACGGGTGTGGCACCCGCAGTGCGGACCTGAAGCGGGTAGATCTCGAAGCTGCGCCAGCCGAAGAGCACCTCATCGCCGACGGAGGAGGTGATCTGTATCAACTGCTGACAGAGACTGACCGACCCGCAGCCGACGGAGATGTGCTCGGGGGAGAAGTCGACATGCTTCGCCAGGCGTTGCTTGAGCTCCACATAGCCGTTGTCGGGGTACCGGTTGATGTTGGCGGTGGCCTTCTCAATAGCGGCCCGAACGCCGGGCAGCGGCCCGTGCACGGTCTCGTTGCTTGCGATCTTGATCGCTCCCGGCACCGTTTTCCCCGGTGTATAGGCCGGCAGATCAGCAATTTCGGGTCGCAGGCGGGCGGTCACCCGACCAGTTTATGGGGCGCGGAACTGCGCTTTGCCTCGCACTATCGGGGCTGTGTACTCTGTCGGATCGGCGGTAAACGTCGGGAGGCGTGCCAGAGCGGCCGAATGGGACTCACTGCTAATGAGTTGTCCGCCTTAAAGCGGACCGGAGGTTCAAATCCTCTCGCCTCCGCCAACAACTGAACACATGCGCCCGTAGCTCAACGGATAGAGCATCTGACTACGGATCAGAAGGTTGGGGGTTCGAATCCCTTCGGGCGCACTCACGGTGTAACCCACATGCCTATCTACTGGTATGTCACTCAACTCGATCACCAACGACCGCGCCTCCGTCGCGATTCTGCTCATCCGCCTGTATGTGGGCGCGATCTTCGTCATCGAAGGCGTCCTGAAGTTCGTTCGGGCCGACGCCCTCGGCCCGGGTCGCTTCGCGAAGATCGGGCTGCCTGCCAGCGATCTCCTCGCCAACCTGGACGGCGTCCTCGAGATCGGATGCGGGCTGCTGATCCTGGTCGGTCTCGCCACCCGGCTCGCTACCCTGCCGATGATCGCCGACATGATCGGCGCGATTCTGCTCACCAAGATCCCCCTGCTGTGGGGAAACGCCGCGCTCTATCCGAAGGAGAGCGGCATCTGGGACTTCCTGCATGAGGCGCGGCTCGAGGTGGCGATGCTGTGCGGTTCGCTGTACCTGCTCATCGTCGGCGCTGGGGCGTACTCGGTCGACGCGATGCGCACCCGCGGCGACCGTGCCGCGCGCGAACCGGTCGCGGCGGCCTAGTCACATCCACAGCATTCCTCAAGGTTGATTCTCGGACGGCGGCGTGTGATACCCATCGAGAATGGCGTGCAACCGCGCGCAAGGAGAGGGCTGCATCCGGTGACCGGCCCTGCTTATCCGGACTGGGACTCGGTGTACCGCGACAACGTCACCTGGGTATATCGGCAGATGTACCGCAAGGTCGGCAATCAACCGGACGCCGAGGACCTGACCGCGGAAGTGTTCATGACGGCGCTGCGGCCGATGCGGGTGTCGGCGACCGTCCCGGAGGTGCGCAAGTACCTGCACATGACCGCGCGAACGGTGCTCGCCGCGTACTGGAAAGACCGGATGGGCAGGCAGATCACCGTGATCGACGAGGATGTCCCCGAGGCGGTGGAACCGGAGCAGTCGCGCAGCGATGCGACCGAGACCGTACGGAGGCTGCTTGCACGGCTTCCGGACAACTACCGCCGGATACTGGAACTGCGCTTCCTGCAGGCGTCTTCGGTTCGGGAGGCCGCGAATCAAATGGGTGTCAGCGTTGCCAATGCCAAAGTGCTGCAACACCGCGCTCTTCGAATGGCGGCTCAAACCAACGAGGAGTCGACGTCGTGAGCGATAGAACGGTCCGCCGATTCGTGGAGAACCTGCTACGAGGCCGGGCCACCGAACGCGCACGTCCCGACGACTTCGAAGCCGAGCAGATGAAGGCGGCGATCGACCTGCGGGCCGGGCGGCTGGGCAGCGATGCGCCGCGAGAGGAGTTCCTGACCGACCTGCATCGCCGGCTGTCGAGCGAGGTGGCCGACGAGCAGCCGTCGGTCAGCCATCCCCACTGGGCACCGCGGCGGCGCGACGTGGTGATCGGCGGATCGGTGGCGGCGGCATCGGCGGCGGTCGGCATCGTGGTGGGTCGCAACGTGCTGGCCCCGGATGGCGTCACGACTGCCGCACCGCCGGCCCAGGGCGAGCTCGATCCGAACCAGGGGACATGGCAGCCCGTCGGCTCCAGCGATGAACTGGTCGAGGGCGCGGCGCTGGCGTTCGACCTCGGATCGGTCAACGGCTTCGTGCACCGTGCAGACGCGCAGCTCGAAGCGGTCTCGGGTGTGTGCACGCACCAGGGCTGCAGGCTGTGGCTCGACGCGCCCGAGAACCGATTGCGCTGCCCCTGCCACACGACGTCCTTCTCGCTCGAGGGAGACACGCTCACCCATCAGCTGCCGGTGGCGCCGCCGCCGCTGCCCAAGCTTGCCGTGCGCGAAAGCGACGGTGTCATCGAGGTTTTCGCGCCGCCCAAGTCGACGTAGGCGCCTACGGTGTCGGTATGACGGACACCCCGTGGGAACCGCCGCTGGCAGGCACCGAGGTCGAGCATCTGATCGGTGCGCTCGACCGGATGCGCACGACGTTCCGCTGGAAGACCGACGATCTCGACGCGGCCGCGTTGCAGACGCGCATCGGCGCGTCGGCGTTGACCCTCGGCGGTCTGCTCAAACACCTGGCCATCAACGAGGACTACATCTTCACCCAGAAGCTGACCGGTGAATCGGTCGGTGAGCCATGGGAGTCGGCCTGGGACGGAACCGATGACTGGGAGTTCACGTCAGCGGCCGACGATCCGCCGGAGACTCTGTATGCGCTCTGGGAGGACGCCGTGACGCGCTCCCGCGGCCGGCTCGATGCGGCGCTGGCCCGCGGAGGCCTGGAGCAGCTCGCTCACATCTCCGACGGCGACGGCAACCATGCGAGCCTGCGCCGGCTGCTGTGCGATCTGATCGAGGAGTACGGCCGCCATACCGGCCACGCGGATCTTCTCCGCGAGGCGGTCGACGGGCGAGTCGGTGAGGACCCGCCGCCCGGATGGCAGCCCGTCTCGGGTCGCTAGATTGGGGCGGTGCGGCTCCTGCTCATCGCCGATACCCACGTACCCAAGCGGGCCCGCGACCTTCCCGCGCAGGTGTGGGACGAAGTCGCCGCGGCCGACGTGGTCGTGCACGCAGGCGACTGGGTCGAACCCGAGCTACTCGACACGCTGGATGCGCGCGCCGCGAGGCTGGTCGCCTGCTGGGGGAACAACGACGGTGCCGAATTGCGACGCCGCCTTCCCGAACGCGCCGACGTCACGCTCGAGGGCGTGCGCTTCACGGTCGTGCACGAGACCGGCGCGTCGGGTGGCCGCGATGCGCGGATGGCCAGGGAATACCCCGACACCGACGTCCTGGTGTTCGGTCACAGCCACATCCCGTGGGACACATGCGCGAAAACCGGCCTGCGGCTGCTCAACCCGGGCTCGCCGACGGACCGCCGACGCCAGCCGTTCTGCACCTACATGACCGCCACCGTGCACGACGGCGCGCTGACCGACGTCGTCCTGCACCGGCTGGAGCGCCATGCGTGAGGTGCCTGCCCGCCTCGCCGACGTGCACGAGATCGCCGCCGCGATGCCACACGTAACCCGTATCGAAGGTCCCAAGGGCAACGCGATCTATCAGGTGGGTGGCAAGTCCTTCGTGTTCTTCCGAACGCCGCAGCCCGATGCCGAGGATCCCGAGACCGGTGAGCGCTACGCCGACGTCATCATGATCTGGGTCGAGTCCGAGGCCGACAAGCTGGCGCTCATCCAGGATCCGAGGTCGCCGTTCTTCACTACGGAGCGCTTCGACGGCCATCTCTCCGTTCTGGTGCGCGCCAGCCGGTTATCGTCGATCGGTAAGACCGAGCTCACGGAGCTGATCCAGGACGCGTGGCTGTCGCGGGCATCGAAACGCCGCGGCGAACGATGGTTGGCCGAACAATAGGAGGCAGGCACCTCGGCGAGAGAAGGTCAGCCATGTCGCAAGTGTCCGCAGTCAACGGAAAAGTCATCGCGATCACCGGAGGAGCCCGAGGTATCGGCCTCGCCACCGCGAAAATGGCGCACGGTCTCGGTGCCAAGGTAGCCATCGGTGACGTCGACGAGGCGACGGTCAAGGAGAGCGGCGCCGAGTTCGACTTCGGGTTCTACGCACGCCTGGATGTGACCGACCGGCAGTCGTTCACCACGTTCCTCGACGACGTCGAACGTCAGCTGGGACCTATCGACGTTCTGGTGAACAATGCCGGAATCTGCCCCACCGGCCGCTTCCTCGACGAACCTGACGAGGTGACCGAGCGCACCATCGCGATCAACACCACCGGTGTCATCCTCGGCACAAAGGTCGCGGCGCAGCGAATGGTCAAGCGCGGCAGGGGCCACATCATCAACGTCGCGTCGCTCGCCGGACTCAACGGGGTACCGGGAATCGCGACCTACTGCGCGACCAAGCACGCCGTCGTCGGATACACCGACACCGCACGGATGGAACTACGCGGCACCGGGGTGCACGCCTCCTCCGTGCTGCCGACGCTGACCAACACGTCGATGATCGACGGGGTCACCAGCATGCCGGGGATGCGCAACGCTCAACCTGAAGACATCGCGGCGGGCATCATCAACCTCATCGAGAGACCGAAGCCACGCTTGATCGTCACACGCCAGGCCTCGGTGATGATGGCGATCACGAAGCGATTGCCGCTGCGCCTGAGCGAAGCGGTGACCCGCGCCCTGAATGCCGACCGGATCTTCGCCGATGCCATCGACAAGCCAGAGCGCCGCGACTATGAGGACCGCGCCCGCCACTCGTGATCAGGCAGGCGGCACGTTCGCGTGGTTCGCGCCGCACATGAAGACCGCAAGCCGCGCCGTCGTGTCGCCCGCGTTCCTCCAGCGGTGTCGAGTGCCGTTCTGCACCACGGTGTCTCCGGGACCCAGCACCACCTCCGCGCCGTCATCGAGCTCCAGCACGACGGTGCCCTCCATGACGACTTCGAAGTCGATGGTGTCGGTGGTGTGCATTCCCGGATCGGACATGTCCATGTAGCTGAGCAGACCCGGGACCTCGCTCTCGAAGTCGACGGGACCCGTCGCGGTGCCGGAAGCGGCGGCGCCGTCCGGAGGCAACGCGAACATCCCGAAACGGAATCCGCCGATCGGCGGGAAGTAGGTGTGATGGTCGGGGACGCTGCCGTCGTCGGGAAACTGCGGCGTGGCGTCGCCGCCCCACAGTCTGTGGAACCCGGTCACAGGCAGGGCGGCGACCTTCTCGTCGCTGGCGAACACGGACTTGCCTGACTCGTCGTGTCCGGTTACCACTCGGCGAACATCCATCGGGTTAGTGAACCACCATCCGCATGGACATCCGGATGAATATCGTGGCGGGCATGGATCAGAAGCCACCCACCGCCGTCATAGAGTCCGCGAACCGCGAGCACCCGGGCGACCTGCCGTTCGACGACACCACCGACTTCGACAACGCCGACCGCGGGTTCATCGGCGCTCTCGAACCGTGCGTCGTCAAGGCCGCCGACGGAAGAGTGGTGTGGGACAACGACGTCTACGCGTTCCTGAACGCCGATGCGCCGAGCACTGTGCATCCCAGCTTGTGGCGGCAGAGCCAGCTGTGCGCCAAGCAGGGCCTCTACGAGGTGGTCGAGGGCATCTACCAGGTCCGCGGCCTCGACCTGTCGAACATCACCTTCATCGAGGGCGACACCGGCATCATCGTCATCGACCCGCTGATCTCCACGGAGACCGCGGCCGCCGCTCTCGCGCTGTACCGTGCACATCGCGGTGACCGGCCGGTGGTCGCGGTTATCTACACCCACAGCCACGTCGATCACTTCGGCGGTGTGCTGGGTGTGACGACGCAAGCCGACGTCGACGCCGGGAAGGTGGTGATCATCGCACCCGAGCACTTCACCGATCACGCTGTGCAGGAGAACGTCTACGCGGGAACGGCGATGGCACGTCGCGCCGCCTACATGTACGGGGCAGCGCTGGCACGCGGACCACAGGGGCAGGTCGGTTGTGGGCTGGGCCAGGTCGGGTCCTCCGGTGAGGTGGCGCTGATTGTGCCGACGCTCGACATCTGCGAGACCGGCGAGAAGCACACCATCGACGGCGTCGAGATAGAGTTCCAGATGGCGCCGGGCACCGAGGCGCCCGCCGAAATGCACTTCTATTTCCCGGCTTTCCGCGCGCTGTGCATGGCCGAGAACGCCACACACAACCTGCACAACCTGCTGACCCTGCGCGGCGCGCTGGTTCGTGATCCGCACGGCTGGGCCGGTTACCTGACCGAGGCCATCGACACTTTCTCCGACCGCGCCGACGTCGTGTTCGCCTCTCACCACTGGCCCACGTGGGGCACGGATCAGATCGTCGAATTCCTTTCCCTGCAACGCGATCTGTACGCGTATCTGCACGACCAGACGTTGCGGCAGCTCAACCAGGGATTCACCGGAATCGAGATCGCCGAAGGTTTCCAGATGCCGCCGGCACTGCATAAGGCCTGGCACACGCACGGCTACTACGGCTCGGTCAGCCACAACGTCAAGGCGGTATACCAGCGCTACATGGGCTGGTTCGACGGCAACCCGGGCCGGCTGTGGCAGCACCCGCCGGAGGCGATCGGGCCACGCTATGTCGAGGCGATGGGTGGCATCGACGCGGTCGTGGAGATTGCCCGCAAGGCCTTCAGCGATGGCGATTTCCGTTGGGCAGCAACGCTACTCGACCACGCGATCTTCACCGATCAGAACCACCAGTCGGCGCGCGAACTCTACGCCGACACTCTCGAGCAGTTGGCTTACGGCGCCGAGAATGCGGTGTGGCGCAACTTCTTCCTCGGCGGTGCGACGGAGTTGCGTGAGGGCAACTTCGGTACTCCGACCCAGACCGCGTCGCCGTCGCTTCTGGGCCAACTCACACCTGAGCAGATGTTCGACACCTTCGCGATCAACGTGAATGGGCCGAGGGCGTGGGACCTCGACGTCGCCGTCGACATCACCTTCCTCGACGTCGAGACCAACTACCGGCTGACGCTGCGCAACGGAGTGCTGGTGTACCGCAAGGTGCCTGCCGACGCGGGGAGCGCACAGGCCACCGTCAAACTGGCGAACAAGATGCGGCTGCTGGCGTTCGCGGCGGGTGACGCGAATTCGCCCGGGCTGGAGATCAGCGGCGATGCCGACGCGTTGCCATCGCTGCTTGCGGTGGTCGACCGGCCGGACCCGGGCTTCAACATCGTCACGCCGTAACTCCCTGAGCCGAGTGTGGAGTTGGTGCACGCTTTTCGGCCAAATGCGTGCGGGTAACCCACGTTCGGCGCTCTTCGACTTAGGGAATGCCGCCGTCGACCCGGATGATCGACCCGCTGGTGTAGCTCGACGCGTCCGACATCAGAAACAGTGCGGCGCCGACGATCTCGGCAGGCTGGCCAAGGCGCTTGAGCGCAAACCGCTGCGCACCGGCTGTCGTCGCCTCGATGTCCCAGGCCTTGCTGACGTCGGTGAGGAACGGGCCGGGCATCAGCGTGTTGACACGCACGGTCGGGCCATAGGCGAGTGCCAGCCCCTGGGTCAATGCGTTGAGTCCGGCCTTGGCCGCTGCGTAGGGCAGCTCGTGCGGCCCGGGACGCAGTGACCCCGTCGAGCTGACGTTGATGATCGATCCGCCGCCGACGGCCACCATCCGCTCGGCGATCAACGCCGACAGCCGGAACGGCCCTTTCAAGTTCAGGTTGACGACCGCATCGAACAACTTCTCGGTCACCGTGCCCAGCGACTCGTACAACGGCGACATGCCCGCGTTGTTGACGAGTACATCGACCTTGCCGAAGCGGTCGTATGCCGCGTCGACCAGCCCGTCGAGCTCATCCCAGCGCCCGACGTGCACCGCATACGGCAGCGCGGCGCGGCCGGTCGCGGCGGCGATCTCCTCCGCGGTGGCCACGCATGCGTCGTACTTGCGGCTCGCGATGACGACGTCGGCGCCGCATTGTGCGGCGCCGAAGGCCATCTCCCGGCCTAACCCCCGGCTGCCGCCGGTGATCAGCACCACCCGGTCGGTGAGGTCGAACAGTTCGGCCGCAAAACCCTTGTCGGAGCCCATGCACTTATGGTGTCACGGTGCAATTGCTACTCATCCGGCATGCGTTGCCGCTCCGCAGCCAACCAGGGCAGGGCTCGGACCCCGAATTGTCCGAGGACGGCATCGAGCAGGCCAAGAGGCTGCCCGATGCGCTCGCGCGCTTTCCGATAAGCCGCATCGTCAGCAGTCCGCAGATCCGGGCCAGGCAGACCGCGCAGCCCGTCGCCGATGCCAGGGGGGTCGCGGTCGACATCGACGACCGGCTCGCCGAATACGACCGCGACCTCACGCACTACACCCCGGTCGAGCAGATCTCCGAAGAGGACATGAAGCGGCTCGCCAGCGGCGATCTCCCCAGCGGCGTGGACCAGCCCGCATTCATCACGCGGGTGCTTCAAGGCGTCGACGACATCGTCGCGGCCGCCGATCACGAGGACACCGTCGCGGTGTTCAGCCACGGCGGCGTCATCAACGCCCTCGTCCACACCGTGATGAAAACCCAGCGGTTGCTCTGCGTACAGGTCGACTATGCCGGCGTGACGAGGCTGCTCTGGTCGTCGCGGCAGAAGGCGTTCTTCGTGGCGGGCGTCAACTCCACCGAGCACGTATGGGACCTGCTGCCACGAAACCAGCAGTGGTAGACAAGTCCAGTGACCACACGCCTGGACGGGCTTGACCTCGACGCACTGGACCGGCACCTGCGCTCTGCGGGCATCCCCCGCTCCGGCGACCTGCGCGGCGAGTTCATCTCGGGCGGCCGGTCCAACCTGACCTTCCTGGTGTACGACGACGCGTCCAAATGGGTGCTGCGCCGGCCCCCGTTGCACGGGTTGACCCCGTCGGCACACGATATGGCGCGCGAATACCGGGTGGTGGCCGCCCTGCACGACACCCCGGTGCCGGTGGCCCGGGCCGTCACCATGCGCAACGACGACTCAGTGCTGGGCGCACCGTTCCAGATGGTCGAGTACGTCGACGGCCGCGTCGTCCGTCACACCAAGCAACTCGAGGCGCTCGGCGACAAGAACGCGATCAACGACTGCGTCGACGCCCTGATCAAGGTTCTCGCCGATCTGCACGCGGTCGACCCCGAGGCGGTGGGCCTGGGCGACTTCGGCAAACCCACTGGCTATCTCGAACGCCAGGTCCGGCGCTGGGGCGGGCAGTGGGATCTGGTGCGGACCGAGGACGATCCGTCCGATGCCGACGTCAAGCGCCTGCATTCGGCTCTGGCAGAAGCGATTCCGTCGCAGAGCCGCACCGCGATCGTGCACGGCGACTACCGGATCGACAACACGATGCTCGACGCGCAGGACGCCACCAAGGTGCTCGCCGTACTGGACTGGGAGATGTCGACCCTTGGCGATCCGATCAGCGACGCCGCGCTGATGTGCGTGTACCGCCATCCGTTGTTCAATCTGGTGCACGCGGACGCGGCGTGGTCGTCACCGCTGATCCCGTCGGCCGACGAACTCGCGCAGCGCTACTCCGTGGCCGCAGAGGTCGGGCTGGACCACTGGGAGTTCTACATGGCGCTGGCGTACTTCAAGCTGGCGATAATTTCCGCGGGCATCGCCTATCGGGGCCGCGAGGGTGGCGGCGTCGCCGACGACACCGATGAGGTGGCAGGGGCGGTCGGCCCACTGATCAGCGCGGGTCTTGAGACGTTGAAGCCCTGAGTCAGTAGGGCTGTGCCTTGAGGTTGCGCTTGGCGGCGCGGCGCAACTGAACGATCCTGGCGGTGCCGACCGCAACCGTCAGCAGGCCTCCGCATACCGCGGCCAACAGGATCGCCACGCCCACAGGCAGATTCCACTCCCAGCCGAAGAAGTGGATGCTGGTGGATTCGGTGTTCTGCATGATGAACACCAACAGCACGATCAGAATCACGAAACCGGTGATCAACGCCGACCACAGCGCTGCAGCGCGGGTGAATTTCACCGCCGATTCCGGTTTGACCAGATATTCGCCCGGTGTGGCGACCGGATCCGGTGGTTCCCCCCTGCCGGACGCCGATGGTGGCGGCGGCAGATCGGGCGGCACGGGCGGAACGCTGGTCATGAGTCCATCTTGCCCTTTCCCGCGTCGAATGAAACCACTCTGGGTACTCACGCTGAGCTAAAGCGCGGCGTTGACGCGTGCATGTCGATAATGTCCGGAAGAGTCGGTGCGCCGAAAGGATCGTGTCTATGTCGAGCACGCGGAGCTGGAATCTGGCGATTTTGGCCGCCCTACTTGCACTGATCGCATCGCTGTCGTCGGCGTGCGGTAGCTCCAATCCGCTCGGCGGCGGAGCGGTATCGGGGGACCTGAAGTCCATTGCCGTGGGTTCGGCCGACTTCACCGAAAGCAAGATCATCGCCGAGATCTACGCTCAGGCGTTGGAGGCCAACGGCTTCACCATCCGCCGTCAGTTCGGGATCGGCAGCCGCGAAACCTATATCCCTGCGGTGCAAGACCATTCCATCGATCTGATTCCGGAATACACCGGCAACCTCCTGCAGTACTTCGATAAAGAGGCCACCGCGACCACGCCCGATGCGGTGCTGCTGGCACTGCTCAAGGCGCTTCCGGGCGACCTGTCGATCCTGTATCCGTCACCCGCGGAGGACAAGGACACCCTCGCGGTCACCGAGGAGACGGCGCAGAAGTGGAACCTCAAATCCGTCGCCGACCTCGCGAAGCACTCGCCGGAGGTGAAAGTCGGTGCACCGTCGGAGTTTCAGACCCGGGTGACCGGGCTGGTGGGTCTGAAGAACAAATACGGTTTGGAGATCTCGCCCGCGAACTTCGTCTCGATCAGTGACGGAGGTGGTCCGGCGACGGTGAAGGCCCTGACGAGCAACGCCATCACTGCGGCCAACATCTTCAGCACTTCACCGTCGATCGAGCAGAACAAACTCGTGGTTCTGGAAGACCCCGAGAACGTGTTTCTGGCGGCGAACGTCGTTCCGCTGGTCGCATCGCAGAAGATGTCGAACGAATTGAAGACCGTGCTCGACGCGGTGAGCGCCAAGCTCACCACCGAAGCGCTGATCGAACTCAACACCTCGGTGGAGGGCAACCAGGGCATCGACCCCGACGAAGCGGCGGCCAAGTGGATCAAGGACAACGGCTTCGACCAACCGGTCCAGGGGCCTGGCCGATGAGCGCTTGCGCGAAGAGGAGACGGCACGGTTGATCACGTTCGAGAACGTCACCAAGAAGTATCCCGACGGCACCGTCGCGGTCGACGACCTGACGCTCGAGGTTCCCGAGGGCACGCTCACTGTCTTCGTCGGCCCATCGGGCTGCGGCAAGACCACATCGATGCGGATGATCAACCGGATGATCGAGCCGACGTCGGGCACGCTGACCGTCGACGGCAAGGACGTCACCAAGGTTGACGCGGTCCAGCTGCGGCTCGGCATCGGCTACGTCATCCAGAGCGCCGGGCTGATGCCGCACCTTCGCGTGGTCGACAACGTGGCCACGGTTCCGGTGCTGCGTGGCGAATCGCGGCGCAGCGCACGCAAATCCGCGCTGGAAGTGATGGAGCGCGTCGGTCTGGATCCCAAGCTCGCCAACAGGTATCCCGCGCAGCTGTCGGGCGGTCAACAGCAGCGCGTCGGCGTCGCGAGGGCCTTGGCCGCAGATCCGCCGATCCTGTTGATGGACGAGCCGTTCAGTGCCGTCGACCCGGTGGTGCGCGAGGATCTGCAAACCGAAATCCTGCGCCTGCAAAGCGAATTGCGGAAGACGATCGTGTTCGTCACGCACGATATCGACGAGGCGGTCAAGCTCGGCGACAAGGTGGCTGTGTTCGGCCGCGGCGGCGTGTTGCTGCAATACGCCGATCCGTCGTTCGTGTTGTCCAACCCTGCCGACGAACACGTTTCGGCATTCGTCGGCGCCGACCGGGGCTATCGGGGACTGCAGTTCTTCCACGCGACGGGTTTACCGCTGCATGACATCAAGCACGTCGCCGAAAACGATCTCGATAGCGCTTCGCTGAACCAGGGGGAGTGGGCCCTGGTCATCAAGGAGGGCAAGCCCTACGCGTGGATCAACGCCGAGGGAGTCGAACTGCACCGCAAGGGCAAGGAGCTCTACGACAGCACCGTCGGCGGCGGGTCGTTCTTCCGTCCGGACAACACGTTGCGGCAGGCACTAGACGCGGCGCTGTCCTCACCGAGTGGATTGGGTGTGGCGGTCGACGACGACGGGAAGCTGATCGGTGGTGTGCGCGCCGATGACGTCCTCGATGCGCTCAAGGAGCAGCGCCGGATTCCGGAGCTGGGGTAGCGGATGCGCTATCTGTTCACCCACCTGGACGACCTGTGGGCGCTGACGCTGATCCACCTGCGGTTGTCGCTGATTCCGATCCTGCTGGGGTTGATCATCGCCGTGCCGGTCGGTGCGCTCGTCCAACGAACAACGACGTTGCGACGGATCACGACGCTGACCGCCAGCATCATCTTCACCATCCCGTCTCTTGCGCTGTTCGTCGTGCTGCCGCTGATCATTCCCACGCGCATCCTCGACGAGGCGAACGTCATCGTCGCGCTGACCCTCTATACCGTCGCACTGCTGGTGCGTGCGGTACCCGAGGCGTTGGACGCGGTGTCCCCTGCGGTGCTCGACGCCGCCACCGCCGTCGGTTACAAGCCGCTGGTTCGGATGCTGAAAGTTGAACTGCCGCTGGCTGTTCCGGTGCTCATCGCCAGCCTGCGTGTCGTCGCCGTCACCAACATCTCCATGGTGTCGGTCGGTTCAGTGATCGGTGTCGGCGGTCTCGGTACGTGGTTCACCGAGGGCTACCAGGCCAACAAGAGCGATCAGATCGTCGCGGGCATCATCGCGATCTTCGTGTTGGCCGTCGTCATCGACACACTGATCATGCTGGCAGGCAAGGCGCTGACACCCTGGACGCGGTCCGCGCGCCCGAGCCGGGTCAAGGCGGTGACCGGATGAACTTCCTGCAGCAGGCGTTGTCCTTCATATTCACCGCGGCGAACTGGGGTGGGCCTGCCGGGCTGACCGCGCGCATCCTCGAGCACCTGCAGTACACCGTCATCGCCGTCCTCTTCTCGGTGATCATCGCCGTCCCGCTCGGCATGCTCATCGGGCACACCGGTCGCGGCACCTTCCTGGTCGTCACCGGGGTCAACGCCCTGCGCGCGCTGCCGACACTCGGCGTGCTGCTGCTGGGCGTCCTGCTGTGGGGGCTCGGGCTGATTCCGCCCACCGTCGCGCTGATGCTCCTGGGCATCCCGCCGCTGCTGGCGGGCACCTACTCGGGCATCGCCAATGTCGACCCGGGTGTGGTGGATGCCGCCAGATCGATGGGGATGACCGAGAAGCGGATCCTGCTGCGGGTGGAGACGCCCAACGCCCTACCGCTCATTCTCAGTGGTCTGCGGACCGCGACGCTGCAGATCGTCGCCACCGCGACCGTCGCGGCGTACGCCAGCCTCGGCGGCCTGGGGCGCTATCTGATCGACGGCATCAAGGTGCGTGAGTTCTACCTGGCGCTGGTGGGCGCATTGATGGTGACGGCTTTGGCGCTGATTCTCGACGCTGCGCTGGCGTTCTCGGTGTGGGTGTCGGTGCCGGGTTCGGGCCGGCTTCGCCGGATGCCGCAGCCGCTGCTCAGCGACGAGGTGGCGCTGGAGTCGCGGTCTCCGGCTAAACGCGCAACCGGTGTCGGGCGACAGTCTTCGTCAATTACGGTAGATGAGTGAGTGAAGTAGTCCGCTCGGAGCAACAGGGGTCTTTCCCGGCGACGCTGACCTGGCGCGCGCACGACGTGCCACGGATGGAGTCGGTGCGTGTGCAGCTTTCCGGCAACCGCATCAAGGCCTACGGCCGTATCGTCGCCGCCGCCACCTCGTCGCATCCCGCGTTCTCCGCGTCCTACGACCTGGTGACCGACGAAACAGGCGCGACGAAGCGCCTCTCAATGACCGTCACCCTCGCCGAACGGGAGCGCCAGCTGTCCATCGCTCGCGACGAGGAGAACATGTGGCTCATCCAGCAGCACACCGGGGAGACGAGCCGCGGCGGCTATGGGGGCGCGCTGGACGTCGACGTGATCTTCAGCCCGTTCTTCAACGCATTGCCCATCCGGCGCACGGGGCTCTATCAGCGAAGCGAGTCCGTGGCCCTGCCGGTGGTGTACGTCAGGCTGCCTGAGTTGACGGTCGAGGCGGCGACGATCAGTTACAGCAGCGCGGCCGACGGCATCAAGCTGCACTCGCCGGTTGCCGAGACCACGGTCACGGTCGACTCCGAAGGCTTCATCCTCGACTACCCGGGCCTGGCAGAGCGGATCTGATCACCCCGCCCGCGCGGCCGGCTGCGGCGAGTTCCTCCCGCCACCTGTCCGCACCGATCACGGTGGTCACGATCTCGGGCCTGCCGAAGCTGTCGTAGCGCACCCGGGCGGCGTGACCCGCCTCGACGAGGTCGGTCAGCGGGCGCCCCTCCGCCAGCGCATCGCGGGCCATGTTGAGCCGGTCCAGTGTCCGGTCCAGGACCGGCAGCACCTGGTCGGCGTTGGCCTCGCACATGGCGCGGACGAGGTCCGGCGCGGTCGCCGCCACCCGGGTCCCGTCGCGGAACGAACCGGCGGCCAGCGCGAAGGCCAGCGGCACCTCGCCCGCCGTGGCCGCGAGCGCCTCCGCCAGCAGATGCGGCAAGTGCGAAATCGTCGCGGCGGCGGCGTCGTGCTCCTCGGATCGGGCGGGCACCACCACGGCGCCGCACTCCAGCGCCAGGTCCATCACCAGCGTCCAGACACCGGGGTCGACGTGATCGTCGACACTGACGACCCACGGCGCCCCCACGAACAGCCGGGCGTCGCCGGCCGTCCAACCGGATTCCGCGGTGCCCGCCATCGGATGTCCGCCGACGAAACGATCCAGCAGGCCAACGGAGCCGACCTCCTCGAGGACGCACGACTTCACGCTGGTGACGTCCGTCAAGGGGCATTCAGGCGCCAAATCGCGGATGCGGCCCAACATCTGCGACAGCGCCGGCACCGGTACGGCGAGCACGATGAGGGCATTGGCGTCAGCCGCCCGCGACAACGCCTCGTCGAGGTTCTCGGTCGCGTCGAAGCCGTCGGCCGTCGCGGCCGTAACCGCCTCGAGCGAGCGGTTATAGCCGAAAACCTCGCGTCCTGCCGCCGAGGCGGCGCGCATCACAGAGCCGCCGATGAGACCGAGACCCACCACACAGACAGGTGTGTTCGTCACCCCATCAGCCTGGCACATCTCTGGCAGGCACCGGCGTCTGCCTTACTGCGGGTTCCTGGTCAAGTCCCTGGTCGGGGACTACCGTTGGCCCCCATGGGAGCACAGCGCCCCGCAGCGCAGAAGCAGACTGCCGACCGCGAGGACGGCTTCGGCGTGGCCGTCGTTCGGGAGGACGGCAAATGGCGGTGTGCCGCGATGCGGTCGTCGGCGCTGAACAGCCTGTCCGCCGCCGAAACCGAACTGCGTGAAATTCGTAGTGCAGGAGCGGTTTTCGGGCTGCTCGATGTCGACGACGAGTTTTTCGTGATCGTGCGGCCCGCGCCGGCGGGAACGCGATTGTTGCTCTCGGATGCCACCGCGGCGCTCGATTACGACATCGCCGCAGAGGTGCTCGAGAAGCTCGACAATGACATCAGCGAGGACGATCTGGACCCCGAGCAACCGTTCGAGGAGGGCGATCTCGGGCTGCTCTCCGACATCGGCCTGCCCGAGGCGGTGCTTGGAGTAATCCTCGATGAATCGGACCTGTACGCCGACGAACAGCTCGGGCGTATCGCACGCGAGATGGGCTTCGCCGACGAACTGTCTGCGGTGCTCGATCGCCTCGACCGTTGACGGACGAGGACCTCGTCCGGGCCGCACTGGAGGCTGCGGCCACCACCGGACCCCGTGACGTCCCGATCGGCGCGGTGATCCTCGCCGCCGACGGAACCGAATTGGCGCGGGCGGCCAACGCCCGCGAGGAAACCGGTGATCCGACCGCGCATGCGGAGATCCTGGCGATGCGGGCTGCGGCAAAGGCGTTGGGCGACGGGTGGCGGCTGGAGGGCACCACGCTGGCCGTGACCATCGAACCGTGCACGATGTGCGCCGGAGCGCTGGTGATGGCGCGGGTCCGGCGGCTGGTGTTCGGTGCCTGGGAGCCCAAGACCGGGGCGGTCGGCTCGCTGTGGGACGTCGTGCGCGACCGGCGACTGACCCACCGCCTCGAGGTCCGCGGAGGAGTGCTGGCCGACGAGTGCACGGCGCCGCTCGAGGCGTTCTTCGCCAAGCAGCGGTGAGCCTTCGATCTCAGTTCTGGCTGGCGTACTTCGGGCAGAAATACAGCGGGGCGCCGGCCATGATGTAGTTCGACAAGCCTTCGTTCTTGGTCGTGGCGTCCAGGCGGGCCACGATGGTGGTCAAATCGAAGCCCTGATCGTATTGGGCGCATACACCCTTCGCGAGGCTGGTCAACGTGGCGCAATCACCCGGATATCCCGCAGTGGCCAGACTCTGGCAGTAGTCGGAGTCGGGGACGGCGACGGCGCTCGGCGCGTGAATGAATGACGCGAGTGCCCCGGACATCGCCAGGGCTGCGAGCGCAATGGTCTTCATCGCCACCTTTCTAGCGCTTGCCTACCCGGTTGGGCGGCGGGCCACGCGAAGTCGCTGCGCGTCGATTCGGTCTCGAAAGTTCGACAGCGATTTCAGTGACGTGGCGGGCTCCCGGTAGGCTGCCACACGGTGGCGTGTCCGAGCGGCCTAAGGAGCACGCCTCGAAAGCGTGTGACGGGTAACCCCCGTCCGAGGGTTCAAATCCCTCCGCCACCGCCACACATCTCAGTAACGAGATACACGTCACCAGACCGAAAGGTTGCACTCCAAGGTCGAAACTCCTCGACAGAGGCACGGCGGCAAAAGCCGAGCCGCTCACGACCGACGCGGCCGAGCGCCCGCAGGGTCGCGCCACGGCGTTTCGTTCGCCCTTAGTCAGGCGTCGTCAGGAGCAGGGCCAGCTTCTCGCTTGTGCTGGTGCCTGGCTCCGGATGGTAGATCTGTAGGTGTTGGCCATCGGAGTTGGGAATGACAAATCGGTTGCGGCGAAATACCAGATCGCCAATTTTGGGGTGGTGTAGGCGGCTGGTACCGGTTGGTCGATAGCCCACATCGGCTCTTGCCCACAAGCTTGCGAAGGACGCGCTGCTCACACGGAGTTCATCGACCAGTGTGTGGAGGCGAGAGTCATAGGTTTCACCGACGGCAACTTGGCGTAGACCGCCGACAACGCTGGCGGCGGCGTCGTCCCAGTCGAGGTGGAGTTGACGCTCGGCTGGGTCAAGGAACAATGCGCGGAGAAGGTTTCGGCCGGGTGTGAAGTTGGGGGACAGCTTGCGGGCCAACTGGTTTGAGGCGAGGCAATCCACGCACCGTCCGGCGACGAAGGCGGGTAGGGAGAGCTGATCGATCAGGCCGATTATGTCGTCGCTGACCGTCTCGACACCTGATGGTGTGGGGCGGTGGTCGCGGGCAAGTTGGTGTAGGTGCGCGCTAGCGGCTGCGTCCATGCGCAGCACCCGGGCGAGTGCGTCGAGAATCTGCGGAGAGGGATGGGCGTTACGGCCTTGCTCGATTCTCAGGTAGTAGTCGGCACTGATGCCGGCCAGCGCCGCCAGTTCTTCGCGGCGTAGGCCGTCGACGCGGCGCCGCGGGCCTGCCACGAGGCCGACGTCTTCCGGTCGGACTCGGCCGCGACGCAGCTTGAGGTAGTCGCCGAGCGCATTGCCGCTGGTCATGGGCATAGCGTAGCCAAGAGTGGGACTCTCGGTACCCAGGATGAGCGGGACTTACCCAGGCCGCCGCCAGCCCGCCAAGACTTGATGGGAGCCCACCGACGTGGGTGCCCAGCAAGGATTGAGGCCCTGCGATGACCGACCCAATGACTGACTTCGTGCAAGTGGTTGCACACGAGCGAGAAGGCCGCGACCGAGGTTGGTGGGACCAGATGGCTGGCTGCTACCACCACGATTCGCGTGTGCGGTCGATGTGGTTCACCGGCAGCGGCGAGGAATTCGCCGCTGCCTCCCGGGCCATGGCCGAGCGAGGTGACCACGCGCGACACCGTCTGTCGGTCCCGTCGGTGCATCGGCACGGCCAGCGTGGGGTGGTGTCGATGCCCATGGCGATCGAATTTCGCATCGATATACACGGCGTCGAGGCCGATCTCGTCAGTTACGCCCGCGGCATTTACCGCGTGGAACGCCGTAACGGGCAGCTCAAAATTTGTGATCTGTCGACGATCTATGAACGAGACACCCTGACTGCGGTGGTACCGGGCAGTTCCCTCTCGGTTGATTCCGAGCGGCTCGCCTCGATGCCCGCGAGCTACCGAATGCTCGCGTACTACTTCGATGTTCGCGGATACGTCGTTGATCCCGACCTGCCGAGTGACGACCAGCCAGCAGTGGCACAAGAGCTGCTCACCGAAGCCTTTGACTGGCTCGTGGGCTGAACCACCCCGCAATACACATCACGCAAAGGAGAAATAAATGACCACCATCCTGATCACCGGCGCCAACAAGGGCCTCGGCTACGAAACTGCTCGGCAGCTGATTGCGACGGGTCACACCGTCTACCTCGGTTGCCGTGACCCAAAGCGCGGCCAAGACGCCGCCCAACAACTCGGAGCGCGGCTGGTCAGGCTCGACGTCACCGACGACGACTCGGTGTCCGCGGCAGCGCACCTCATCGAGGAGATGGGTGGGCTCGACGTGTTGGTCAACAACGCCGGTATCGAGGGCCGTGGCGACGACAACGCCATCATCGCAGCCGAGGACGTAACAGCGGAGATGATGCGAGAGGTGTTCGACACCAACGTCTTCGGCCTTATTCGGGCCACTCACGCCTTCTTGCCGCTGCTGCAGCGGTCGCCGGCCCCGGTGATCGTTAACGTCAGCAGCAGCCTGGGATCGATGAGCCTCGCCGAGTCACCGGAAAGCCCGACCTACTTCTATCCTGGTGTCGCCTACCCGGCGTCGAAATCGGCTGTCAACATGATCACCGTCCAGTTCGCCAAGCAGTTTCCGGCCATGCGAGTCAATGCGGTCGAGCCTGGTTACACCGACACAGACCTCAACGGGCACACCGGCACTCAGACGGTCGAAGAAGGCGCGCGGATCATCGTCGAGATGGCCCAAACTGCCCCTGACGGGCCCACGGGCGGCTACTTCTCCGCTCACGGCCCAGTCCCCTGGTAAACCTCCCACTCAAAGACTCAAGGAACCAATGATGAAGATCGTTGTCATCGGTACGGGCACGGTGGGCAGAGCGGTTGCCCGCACACTGCGCCGCAATGCGCACACCGTCGTCTCGGTAGGGCGCAGCTCAGGTGATTTGCACGCCGACATCACCGACACCAACAGCATCCAAACTCTCTTCGAGGAACTCGGCCAGGTTGACGCCGTGGCGTGCGCTGCAGGAGGTGTCTACCCGGCTCCGCTGGTTCACAGCACCGACCAGCAATGGCAGGACTCGATCGCGAGCAAGGGCCGCGGTCAAATCGATCTGGTACGCGCCGCGTTGCCGCACGTCTCCGACAATGGGTCCTTCACGTTGATCTCCGGCATCCTGGGAAAGGAGATCACCGCGGCCAGCACGATCGGTGCCACGGTCAATGCCATGGTGGAAGGATTCGTGATCGCCGCTGCCACCGAACTACCTCGCGGAATTCGTATCAACTGCGTCAGCCCCACCGTCCTCGCCGAGTCGCCGCAATACCAATCGTATTTCCCCGGCTACCCACCAGTGCCCGCAGAGGACGTCGCCATGGCCTACCTCCGGGCCATCGCGAACCCATTCACCGGTCGCATCCTCACGCTCCATCAATTTGTGTGAGAGAGGCTGTGATCACTTCGACGAATCACGCCACGCACGACACAAAGGCAAGGTTCAAATCCCTCCGAGACCGCCAAGTTTTCTCCTCCAACGCAGTGGAGGGCGAAGACTGTCCCATGTTATCGGCGCAACACCTCGAGCAGCTGGCCGAACATGATCGGGTAGAGGAGCGTCAAGGCCGACTCTGGCCCCTTGATCTTCTGCCTTAGGACATCGGGCCGGTCCACCCGTGCGGGGACTATCCGGCCGCCGTCAGGGAGGTTGCCTCGCGCCATAGACGCCGCGCGTTGTCACCATCGAGTGCATAATTCGCAACCCCGCCGGCAGGGCCGAGGTTTTCGGCGCGCTCGGTCACCACGTCGGCTTCGTTATTGTTCTCGCAAATTCGACGAGCGAGAGGTTGTAGTCGCCGCGCGCCTGTTGTTCAACGAAACTGGTTACCACGGAACCTCAGTAGAGGATCTCTCCCGCGTCACGGGGCTCAGCAAGGGCAGCCTCTATGGCGCGTTCGGCGACAAAGAGGCCCTCTTCCAGCGAGTATTCGAAGAGTACTGCGCAAGCTCCGACGAGGGTGCCGCCGCGCGGCTCGAAGGCCCGGAGGACCAGGCCCTGGACCGCATTCGCGACTGGCTGACGGCGCCGGAGGGCCGCACCGACCGGCGCGGCTGCCTGTTGGCGAAGGCCACAGCCGAACTGGCGTGGGAGAACGACGGGATCGCTGCACGGTCGCTCGCGGCGTACGAGACGCTACTGGACAGCTGCCGACAACTTGTCGAGCAGGCGCAGCGTGCCGGGCATGTAGATCCGGCCGCCGACGCCGCGGTGCTCGGCGGGCTGATCCTGACGACGCACCGCGGGCTCGAGGCGCTCGCCAGGGCAGGAGTCGACACGGAGGCGAGGAACCGCATCGCCGACGCCCTGATTGACACCATCGCGCTCACTCCAGTGCGCGCGTAGGCGCCCACTGCTGAGGGCTACTTGGGCCGCCCGTCGGCTTGATCGTTGTTCTTCTGGGATCCCCACCCGTGTACGCGGTCGACTTCAATCAGCGCGCTGATCCGCGCACGGTCCCTGCGGCCGTACGGGGCGTCGGTGTAGTGCCGGGAGAGTGCGTCGATGTCGGCCAAGTCGTCGTCGGGGTAGATCTCGGCGACCCGACCGATGATGGTCACGTGGGTGTACCAATCGCTGTCGTCGAGGACCGTCAGGGATACCCGCGGATCGTTTCGGATGTGCTCCAGGCGTTTCCGGCCCTCGTCCATGTTCACCAGAATGCGGTCGCCCCGTAGGAGGTACCACGTGGCGGCCGACACCGGCTGGCCATCGGAGCGAACGGTGGTGATCACAGCGGGATTTGCCTTCGCCAGCATCTCTTTGGCGGTATCGGTGAGTCGTGACATGCCAGGATGACTACCCACATTCAGGCCCGGGTAGGCCGGCGCCCAAGAACACTGAACCCGAACGTCCGGCGCCGAGCCACCGGTGCAGGACCGTCAACCAGGCCTGGCGGTCCGAGGGATCCCCGACCCACGCGATGTAGCCGTCGGGCCGGACAAGGACGGCGGGGCCTGTATCGGATCGCTCGACCTCCATGAGACCGGGAACGCCCACCGGCCGCGTCTCCCGTTCACGGATGAGCACGAATCCCGGCCGCCGCTGGATGTGTGCCAATTTGTCGGCCCGGAGCGGGATTTCGGCCGCGCGGGTGCCCGCCAGCGGGTGCTGCCCACTGCCATGTGCGTATCGCAGTATGGTGCCTGCAACGCTGCCCGCCACGGCATCACGCACGCGCGGCACGCGAAGCATCCTCGGCGCGATCAGGTTCCGCATTCCGCGGGCGATGCGCGGACGCAGCGTGACGCCGCGAGCCATCAGGCCGGACTGGGTCAGCACCCGCTTGCCGATGGGGTGGCGTTCGCGGTGGTAGGTATCGAGCACGTCGTCGCCCGCGCCCGAGAGCGCCGCGTCGATCTTCCATGCCAGATTAGGCCGACGAAAGCCGCGATCTTGGCTGCTGCGCGGGCGCAGTTCGGGCAAAACGGATTCGACAGGACGACCATCCGTTCGGTGGCGTCGGCGGCGGGCGTCGACCCCGCGCTGGTGATGCACTACATCGCGAACAAGGACGACCTCTTCGGCGAGGTGTCCCGCCTCGACTAATCCCCCCGGACCTGTCCGGGGTGGCGCCGCAGGACGTGGCCGACGTGCTGTTGCCGCTGTTCGTCGAGGTCGGCCGAGCGTGCGGACCTCATCGGATCGCAGCTGCTGGGCATCGTGGTTGGGCGCTACATCCTCGGTATCCCACCCCTTGTCGCGATGGACGATCAGACACTGGCCCGCTGGCTGAAACCGGTTCTGACGCACTACCTCACCGATCCGGCACCGTGACGGGCAGGCATACTGCCAGTTACAAGGTTGCACAACTGAATGGGGGGATGTGACCGACGAGGATTTTGTGCCGGTCGGCACGCCCGTCGACCTCGACAACTGTGCGCGGGAGCCGATCCACATCCCCGGCAGCGTTCAGCAGCGCGGTGTCCTGGCCGTTGTGCGCGAATCCGACTTGGAGGTTCGCCAGGTAAGTGCCAACGTCGCGGACCTGCTCGGTCGCTCCGTGGACGACGTTCTCGGAAAGCACCTGTCACACCTGATCGGGCCGGACGAGGCCGCTCGCGTCGCGCAGGCGACCTCGGCGCCGGGCGACCTACGTCAACGTAACCCGCTCGAGTGCGTGATCGACGTCGCCGGCCAGGCACGCGAGTTCGACGCGATCCTGCGTCGTGAGCCGGGTGACGTCCTGCTGGTCGAGATCGAGATCGCTTACGGCGAAAGGCCGTTCACGTTCCCGAACACCTACCAGGCCGCGCGCAGTTCGGTGGACGAACTCAACCGCGCCGCCACCCTGACCGAGCTCTACGACGCCACCGCGCGCGCGATCCGCGAGCTCACCGGCTTCGACCGCGTGATGGTCTATCGATACGACGAGGACTACAACGGCGAGGTTGTCGCCGAAGCCAAACGCGACGACCTCAACGCGTTCCTCGGGCTGCACTACCCGTCGACCGACATCCCGGCACAGGCGCGGGCGCTGTACGAGAAGAACTGGCTGCGGCTGATCTCCGACGTCGGCTACACCCCATCGCCATTGGTGCCCACGATCGATCCGGAGCGGGGCGAGCCGACGGACCTGACGTATGCGACGCTGCGCAGCGTCTCGCCGATTCATATCGAGTACCTGCAGAACATGGGCGTACAGGCGTCGATGTCGATCTCACTGCTGCGGCACGGACGGCTCTGGGGATTGATCGCCTGCCACCACTACGCCGGTCCGCACCTGCCGCCGTTCGGCACCAGGGCCGCTGCCGAATTTCTCGGCTCCACCCTCTCGCTGCGGCTCGTGGACCAGTTCGAAGACGAGCAACTGCACAAGCGATTGGCCGCGCAGGCCGTGCTGGGGAAGCTCACCGCCGCCACCCTGGACGATCGGGAATCGCTGACTGCGGTACTGCTCGGAGCCCCGAATCTGATGGACCTCGTGCCTGCCGACGGCGTCGCCGTCAACATCGGTGGCGAGTACCGGGTGCGTGGGCCGGTGCCGCCGCCTGCGGTCGTGGCCGCCGTCGCCGCATGGGCGGTCGTCGCGGGTGACGAGATCACGAGCAGCGACTCGCTGTCGCGTGAGCTGCCGGATCTCGACCTCGACCCGCAGGTGAGCTCCGGCGCGCTGGCGATCAACCTGCCCGACGGGCAGTACGCGATCTGGTTCCGAAGCGAGGTGCTGCGTTCCGTCGACTGGGGCGGCGACCCGCACAACAAGGCGATCGCCGTCAGCGAAGGCGACGGGATCCGCCTCAGCCCGCGCAAGTCGTTCGAGCGGTGGCGCGAAACCGTGGACCGTTGCTGCGAACCGTGGGCGGTGACCGAGAAAGAGTCCGCCGAGGCGTTACGACGGCACCTCGTCGAATCGCTGTACCGCCGCACGCGGGGCGCGCTGCGCGTCGCCGAGACCCTGCAGCGCAGCCTGTTGCCCACGTCGATACCGACCGTCGACGGCTGGCAGCTGTCCGCGCATTACGAACCTGCCGTCGGCGGGCGCGTCGGCGGGGACTGGTACGACGCATTCGAGACCCGCGATGGCCGGTTGATCGTGCTGATCGGAGACGTCGCCGGGCACGGCATCACGGCGGCCGGAACGATGGCGCAGGTGCGGAATACCCTTCGCGCGTACCTTTTCACCGGCGCCCCTCCCGCCGAAGCACTCGATTTGCTCAACGACTTCTGCGTCCACATGGTGTCGCGCGCGTTCGCCACCGTCATCGTTGCCCGAATCGACCTGGCCAACGGAGATGTCGAGGCCGCGTGTGCCGGACACCTGATCCCCTTTGTCACCCAGCGCGAGGGTGTGGTCGATCCCGCGCCGATCCGGCTTTCGCCGCCGATCGGGGCGAAGGGCGTGACCTACGAGCCGAGCACATTCCGAATCGAGCGCGGACAGGGTTTGGTGATGTTCTCCGACGGTCTGGTGGAACGGCGCCATGAGCCGATCGACGACGGCATCAACCGGCTGGCCGAAATGCTCGGCTACGCAGGCGATTCGACGGCGACCCGGATCTCGATGGCGATGGCGGCCGGCGTGGCCGACGACGACGTCACCGTCGTCACGCTCCGCCGCCTCTAGGCGCGGTGCTACGGTCCGATCGTGTATCGGGTCATCCAGTGGGGCACAGGCACGGTCGGCAGCGAAATCGTCACCGCCATCCTCGACCACCGAGACGATCTCGAGCTCGTCGGCGCGCTGGTCTACACCGACGCGAAGGACGGCGCCGACGTCGGCACGCTCGTCGGCCGTGAGCCGATCGGCGTCACCGCCACCACCGACGTCGAGCAGATCCTGAAACTGGACGCCGACTGCGTCGTCTACACGCCGCGCACCGCGCGCCTCGACGACGTCTGCCGATTGCTGGGAAGCGGCAAAAACGTTGTCACGACAGCATTTCTGTTCCATCCCGCACGACTCGGCACCCCAGATCGTGACCGCGTCCTTGCGGCCTGCGAGAAGGGCGCGAGCAGCGTGCACGGCAGCGGCCTGAACCCCGGCAACCTATCCGGGGTGCTGCCGCTGGCACTGTCGGGCATGAGCCGAACGATCGACAAGATCACGCTGCAGGAACGTGCGGACTGGTCGGTCTACGAGAGCACCGGAATCACATTCGACAACATGGCATTCGGCCAGCCCGTCGAAGACATCAGCCCGACCGCGACCGACTTCCTGGCGTTCAACAGCTCGATCTTCATCGAACAGGTCTGGCTTCTCGCCGACGCGTTGAACGCGGGCATCGACGACGTCACCGCCACGGTGGAGGCCATCGGAGCCGAACAGGATCACCAGATCTTCGATCATCTGCTGGCCGCCGGAACGACGGCCGGGCAGCGCTGGAACTGGGTCGGGCGCCGCGACGGCGAAGCACTCATCGAGATCGAAACCCTGTGGACGGTCGGCGGCGAGTACCCCGGCCATTGGCCCAAGCCCGCGCACGGCTGGACGCTGACCATCGAAGGCGATCCGTCGATGCGCACCCACTTCATGTCGCTGGCCAGCTTCACCCGCCCTGCCACCATGGAAGAGCACGTGCGGTCGGCCAGCGTCGCGACGGGCATGCAGGTCCTCAATGCCGTCCCGGCCGTGTGCCAAGCACCGCCCGGCTTCGCCACCTCGGCGACGCTGCCACTGATTCGCAGCCATGTCGGGTTCCGGCGAGAAACCGGGGTGGGGTAACAGCTATTGTCTGGTACGTCACTGAAGAAGCGGTCACGGCGGCCACGGTGACAGGCTCGAAAGACGTGGTTGCGAGTGCTTTCGGTGTATAAACCTGCGGGTGAGCATGACGGTTGATGAAGCCGCCGTCGGACGGCCCTTCTCGGTGTTGCTCGTCGAAGACGACCGGGCTGACGCCGTGCTGGTCGAGGAATTGATCGTCGATTCGGGCGCCGACATCCAGGTGGTGTGGTCGCCGTCGATCGAGGACGCCGGGCGCCGACTGAAGGTCTCCCGCCCGGACTGCATTCTTCTGGACCTCAACCTTCCCGACGCCGACGGGATCAAGGCGCTCGACCAGGTCGCCAAACAGGACGCGACCATGCCGATCGTCGTGCTGACCGGTCTCAACGACGAACATTTCGGAGTCTCCGCCGTCGCGGCGGGAGCCCAGGATTACCTGGTCAAGGGCCGGGTTGAGCCGGATACGCTGCACCGCGCGCTGCTGTACGCGGTCGAACGCAAACGCGCCGAGCTGACCGCGGTCGAATTGCACGCCAGCGAAATGCGCGCCACTGAGAACGCCCGCCTCGAACGCGGGCTGCTGCCGTCACCGCTGTTGCTGGACAACCCCGGCGTGGACATCGTCGCGCAGTACCGGCCAAGTCGTCAGTTCGCGCTTCTCGGCGGCGACTTCTACGACTTCGTCCAGACGCCCGACCGGACCGTGCATGTCATGGTCGGCGACGTGGCCGGACACGGTCCCAATGAAGCGGCGCTCGGCGTCGCGCTGCGCATCGGTTGGCGCGCGCTGACGTTCGCAGGCCTGCGTGGCAACGAGCGGATGCATCAGCTGGAACGGATCCTGAGCACCGAGCGGCCGGGCACGAGCATCTTCGCGACCGTGCTGTCCGTGGCGATCTCGCCCGATGACCTGAGTTTCAACGCGGTGTCCGCCGGCCATCCCGGGATGCTGCTGCACGGGCCCGATTCGGTGCAGTGGCTGGAGCCCGCGGTGGGCCCCGCGCTCGGTCTCAGCGGACACGAATGGCCGTTGAACATCCTCGAACTGCCGCCAGGGCACGGCCTTGTGCTGTTGACCGATGGATTGTTCGAAGGCCGTTCCGGGCAGGGCGCCGAGCGCCTCATGGAGGGCGGTCTGCTCGAGGTGGCGCAGTCCTACGCGCACCTTCCCGGCCCCGAGTTCGTCAGTGCGCTCATCGATGACGTCGAGCGCCGCGCACAGTCCGTCGGCGGGACAAGCGACGACATCGCGGTGGTGCGGGTCGAGCGGACGGCGACCGGATGAAGAGGTGGCAACCGACGGTCCAGGGTTGGCAGAACCTCGTGCTGGCGGTCATGGGCCTTGTCCTGCTCGCGGGGGCCATCGTCGGGGCGGTACTGCTGAACCGAACCAACGATGGATGGAACGAGATCACCCGGGAGATCGGGCCGATGCGGATCGCGGCGTTCCAGCTGCAGGCCGCGTTGCGTGATCAGGAGACGTCGATCCGCGGGTATGCGATCTCCGCTGATCCCCAGTTCCTGGAGCCGTATGTCGCCGGGCAGAAGGCCGAACAAGCCGCAGCGCAGGTGATCCGGGACCACGCCGGGGAACGCACCAGGGTGGTCGACGACCTGGAGGACATCGAGCGCAAGTCCGCGGCGTGGCGAGGCGAATATGCCGAGCCGGTGATCGCCGACGTGAAACCGACAGCGCCGTCGATTGTCGACACCGTGTCGGCCGACCGCGGCAAGGCGTTGTTCGATTCTCTCCGGCAACACTTCGACACTCAGCTGGCCCACCTGCAGCAGGAACGCGACGCCGCGCTCGCGGACCTCATGGTGGTGCAGAAATGGCGCGACATCGTCCTGGCCGCGATAGCCGTCGCGCTGGTTCTCACCGCGGTTCTGTCGGCACTGGTGATCCGAACCGCAGTCACGCGTCCGCTCACGGCGCTGGCTGCGTCGTGCAGACGAATAACCCAGGGCGACTTCACCGAGCAGATCGTGCCCCAGGGCCCCAAGGACATTCGCGCCATCGCGGCCGATGTCGAGGACATGCGTCAGCGCATCGTCGACGAGCTGGAAGCCAGTCAGGCGACGCGAAGTCAACTTGCCGACCAGGCTATGGAACTGCAGCGGTCCAACTCCGAACTCGAGCAGTTCGCCTACGTCGCGTCGCACGACCTTCAGGAGCCGCTGCGCAAGGTGGCTTCCTTCTGCCAGCTCATCGAGAAGCGGTATGGGGACAAGCTCGACGAACGCGGCACCGAGTACATCGCGTTCGCCGTCGATGGCGCCAAACGTATGCAGATTCTGATCAACGATCTGCTGACGTTCTCTCGAGTGGGCCGGCTCAACCCGACGCAGAATGCCGTCGACCTCGGCGCGACGCTCGATGACGCGATCGAGAACCTCGACACCGCGATCACCGAATCCGGCGCCGAGATCGTCCGCGAAGGACCACTTCCGCGGATCAAGGGCGATCCCACCCTGTTGACGATGGTGTGGCAGAACCTCATCGGAAATGCCATCAAGTTCAAGCGGGACGGCGTCGCGCCACGCATCGTCGTCGACTGCGAGAAGAGCCCGGACGAACCCGACGGCCCATGGCAGTTGACCGTGACGGACAATGGCATAGGCATTCCCGAGGAGTTCTCCGACAAGGTGTTCGTCATCTTCCAGCGTCTGCACGGGCGCGACGTCTACACCGGCACCGGCATCGGTCTGGCGCTGTGTAAGAAGATCATCGAACACCACGGCGGCAGCATCTGGATCGACAACTCCTTCACCGGGGGTTCCAGGTTTCGCTTCACGATCCCCGTCGCTGCGGACAAGCGAGTCGCAGCCAAACTGGAAGGACCTTCATGAGTCCCGATGGTCGCGCCATCGACGTCCTGCTCATCGAGGACGATCCCGGGGATGAAGTCATCACCCGGGAAGCCTTCGAGCACAACAAGATCAAGAACAACCTTCATGTCGCGCACGACGGCGAGGAGGGGCTGGACTTCCTGTACCGGCGCGGTCGCTTCGCGGATGCCCCGCGACCCGACCTCGTGCTGCTAGATCTGAATTTGCCGAAATACGACGGTCGCCAGCTGCTCGAGCAGATCAAGTCCGACCCGGAACTCAGCCACATCCCCGTCGTGGTGTTGACGACGTCCTCGGCGGAAGAGGACATCCTGCGCAGCTACAAGCTGCACGCCAATGCGTATGTCACCAAGCCGGTGGACCTCGACCAGTTCATGAACGCCGTGCGCCAGATCGACGAGTTTTTCGTCCAGGTGGTTCGGCTGCCGCAGCCCTAGCCGGCCGCGTCGAACTTCATGCGCACCGTGGTGCCGTGGGGTGAGGACTTGACGTCAAGGCCTGCGCTCACCGCCCGCATGATCGGCAGGCCCCGCCCGCGAGTGCTCGGTTGGCTCGGCGGTGGCTGCCAGACGCCGTGATCGGCGATGTCGATGACGATCTGTCCGTGGTCGTAATACGCCTCGACACGAATGGCGCCCGGATCGACCCCGCGGTACGCGTGCTCGATGCAGTTGGTGGCCGCCTCGTTGACCACCAGCACGATGTCGGCGCGGGCGGACTTAGACACCCCGAGCGGCGCGAGCCAATCGGCGAGCCGGCGACGGATTTCGGCAAGTCGTTCGGCGGAAGCCGGAACCTCGATGCGGAGCGACTTGGTCGGTCGCGAACACGCATCGATTGCCACGCGCATCGTTGTACCCCGAAAGGGGCCAGATCTCACGCAAGAGACCGGCGCGTTATCAGTGTGTGATCTAGCGGTAGAACGTCCAGCTGTAATCCGCGCTCCACGCGCCGCCGACGCAGGCCAGCGGGACGCCGTCCGGCGACTGCGCGACACCCGTCTGATCCCCGCACGGCAGACGCAACGTACGTACCCCCACCAGCGGCGGAGCCGAAACCCATACGCTGCGCGAACTGCACGCCAGCGTGTTTCCCGATGCGTCGATGCCCCAGTTGTATCGGGTGTTCTGCACGCAGTGGTCACCGGCGACGGCGGTGCGAGTGAGGTACGGCACGCAGTCGGCGCCGTCGCAATACCCGGGTGAGGCCGACGCGTTCGCCGCCAAAACCATGGGCGCCGCCGCGAACCCGCACGCCAGCGCAACTGCAGCGAGGATCTTCATGAGCCTTAGCGTAGGTTTCTGTGCGCGTCACGCGTAGGGTTTCGGGTCATGAAGCTGGCCATCGCCGCTATGTCAGCCGCCCTCGCGACCGCCGCGAGCGCGGTTGTGCTTGCGCCCGCGGCGAACGCCGACGTCGTCGCCTACCTCGTCAACGTGCATGTGCGGCCCGGCTACAACTTCCCCAACGCCGACGCCGCGATCGGCTACGGCAACACCATCTGCGACCGGGTCGCCGCCAAGATGGATTACGCACAGCTCGTCGACCAGGTGAAGGCCGACTTCCACACCACCGACTACTACCAGGGCGCCTACCTCATCAACCAGGCGATCAACGAGCTGTGCCCCGCGCAGATCTGGCAGCTGCGGCAGTCCGCGGGCGGCTACACCCTGCCCGCCTGACCCTGCCTGATCCATGACAACGGCGGCGCCCCTTGCCGGGACGCCGCCGCTGATCCGTTCGATGTGCCCTAGGGGCAGGTGACCTCGATCTCGAATGGCTTGTTCACCGGCTGCAGCGGGTTGGCCATGTCCACCCCGGTCGCGGTACCGGAAATCGTGTAGGTCTTGCCGTCCTTCTCGGCCTTGGCCTCACCCTGTCCCGCGCCCTGCTGGTAGCCCAGCGTCACGCCGTTGACGTTGCCGAGACCCACAGACTGCACGGTGGGCGAATCGCCATCGCTGACCACGGCCGCGATACCGGTGGCGGCATCGCCGATCGCGATGTTCATGTTGCCGCCCATGGAGCTGCACACGATCGTGCCCGAGACCGCCTGGTCCTTGCCATCGATCGTGACTGTGGTCTTGCCCTCCGCTGAGGCTGCCGACGAGGTCGAACCGGAGGTCTCGGACTTCTTCTCATCCTTGGAACACCCGGACAGACCGGCGACGACGACAGCCAAGCCGCACACGGCGACTACGAACCCACGCTTCACCACGTTCTCCTTTGTATTGTCGCGACCCGTCAAGATCGGCGGATCATCTCCAGCAGTATGGTGCGCGGCGCCGGGCTAACAGGACACTTTGATGGCGAAAGTCCCGGAATTCCGAAAGCTGGGACTGTCGGTGTCGAAGCCCTCGGCGGTTCCGGTGATGTCGTAGGTGCGGCCGGTCATCCCGACGTTCGCGGTGTTGTCGCCAAGGCCCGCGTTGTAACTGCCGGTGAACCCGCCGAGGTCGCGGATGGCGACCGATTCAGCGGTGAGCTGGTCTCTGTTCGACACCAACGCGGTGACGCCGCTCGCGTCATCGCCGGTCGAGATGATGGTCATCGGTCCGATCGTGGTGCACTGCACGGCGTCGGTGGAACCGGCGGCCTGGCCGTTCACGGTGGCCTGTGCGGTGCCTGCGACCAGCGAGCCGGGTGGCGGCTTGTACTCGGGCGGTCCCGACGAGCACCCCGCCAGCGCGAGCGCGGTCGCGGCGATGGCGAGCAGGTGAGTTCTCACAGTGCAGAATCTACGGCGTGGTCGCGCCGAATTCCCCGCCTCCGACAGACTCGTCGGCGCCGTTCTTCAGCGTCGACGCCGAACTGCCCGGCCGGCCGGGTCGTGCGGGTGTGATCCGCACGGCGCACGGCGACATCCACACTCCGGCGTTCATTCCCGTCGGCACCCAGGCAACGGTCAAGGCGGTTCTGCCGGAGACCATGAGAAGCCTTGGCGCACAGGCTCTTCTAGCCAACGCCTATCATCTGTACCTGCAGCCGGGCCCCGACATCGTCGCGGAGGCGGGCGGCCTCGGCACATTCATGAACTGGCCAGGTCCCACCTTCACCGACAGTGGCGGATTCCAGGTGCTCTCACTGGGCGCGGGCTTTCGCAAGGTGCTGGCGATGGACACCGAACGCGTTCAGGCCGACGACATCATCGCCGAGGGCAAGGAACGCCTCGCCAACGTCGACGACGACGGTGTCACCTTCCGATCGCATCTGGACGGCACCACCCACCGGTTCACCCCCGAGGGGTCGATCCAGATTCAGCACCAGCTCGGCGCGGACATCATCTTCGCGTTCGACGAGCTGACCACGCTGGTGAACACCCGTGGCTACCAGGAAAAGTCTGTGCAGCGCACCCACGACTGGGCGGTGCGGTGCGTGGTCGAACACCGCAAACTCACCGCAGCGGCTCCCGATCGGCCCACGCAGGCGTTGTTCGGCGTAGTCCAGGGCGCGCAGTACGAGGACCTGCGCAGAGCCGCCGCGCGCGGGCTCACGTCGATCGTCGGTGATGACGGCGTCGGCTTCGACGGGTACGGCATCGGCGGGGCGCTGGAGAAGCAGAACCTGGCCACCATCGTCGGCTGGGTCACCAGAGAGTTGCCCGACGACAAGCCCCGGCATCTACTGGGTATCAGCGAGCCCGACGATCTGTTCGACGCCGTCGCCGCGGGCGCCGACACCTTCGACTGCGTTTCGCCGTCGCGGGTGGCACGCAACGCCGCGGTGTACTCGACGGCCGGACGGTTCAACATCACCAATGCCCGGTACCGACGCGACTTCACTCCGATCGACGCCGACTGCGACTGCTACACCTGCGCGCACTACACCCGGGCCTATCTGCACCACCTGTTCAAGGCCAAGGAGATTCTGTCCGCGACGCTGTGCACGATTCACAACGAGCGGTTCGTCGTGCGGATGGTCGACCAGATTCGCGCGGCGATCAGGGCGGGGGAGTTCGACGAGCTGCGCGCACATGTGCTGGGCAACTACTACTCGAGCTAGTTGCGATTTGTGTGCGTTTCGGAGCGGTGAGCGCTCCTCAACGCACACAAATCGCTAGGAAAGTTCGGCGATGACCGCCTGCGCTGCCCGCTCGCCGGCGTCGACCGCGCCCTCCATGTAGGCACTCCAGAAGGTGGCGGTATCGGTTGACGCCCAATGGATCACGCCGATCGGGGAGGATAGAGCCGCACCGTAGGTGGTCCACACATGCGGCCCGTGGTTGGCGTTGTAGCAGCCGCGGGTCCACTGCCGCTCCGACCATTCGCCGTCGACATAGAACTCGGGTGTGGCGGCCTTGCTGCCGAAGTGGCGTACGAGTTCGGCGGTCAGCGCTTCCCGCCGCTCGGCCTCGGAAAGGAGCCCGTAGGTGCGTGCCTGGGTTCCCTCCAGGAACAGCAGGATCACGCCGTGGTCATCGCCGGGAATGCACGTGTCGTTCGACATCCGGGCCGGACCGATGTCGGAGATGAGCTGACCGTTGAATCCGTCTCTGCGCCAGAACGGCTCGTCGTAGATGAAGAACGCCTTCATCGCCGAACCGTTGGGCAGCCGCTGGGTCAGCTGATCGCGTACCCCGGGCAGCGGCGGGTCGTACATGATGCGGCCCGCGAGCGTCGGCGATATCGCGACGATGACGCGCCGACCGCGGGCCACCAGTCCGCCGCGGCAGTGCACGGTGACGCCGTCGGCGCAGTGCTCGATCAGCTGGACCGGCACGTCGAGGACGATGCGATCGGAGATCAGCGCCGCCAGCCGATTCGGGATCTCACTGGTGCCGCCGACGAACCGGGTGGTCTGTGCGCCGCCCTCGGACTCGGCGAACAGCTCCGACGTCACCCCGCACGTCCTGATCGTGAACAGCAGATGCAGGAATGACACCTCCGCGGTGGGCACCGCCAGGATCCCGACGGTGCAGATCTCCAGCAGGGTGCGGGCCACCGGCGAAAGCCCCTGCGCGTCATACCAGGCGCCCGCGGTGAAGGCGTCCCATTCGAGCGCCCGCGGAGCCGTCCATGGCGCTTCGACGGGGACCTCTTCTGACAGCACGTCGAGCCGGCGCAACACCAGTTCGAGCTCCCGCAGCTCCGATGCAAAGCGGGCGTGAAACTCGTTCTCCCGCAAGACACCGGCGTCGACCATCTCGTAGGACGTCACGCCCTCGTCGTACTGGGGGAAGGTTTCCACGCCGAGTTCCGCGGCCAGCCGGAACATCCGTTCGTGTGTGTCGCCGATCCACTGCGCACCGAGTTCCACGGGAACCCCGGGCAACGCCTCCTGGGTGAGGATCCGCCCTCCGACGCGCTCGTCGGCTTCCAGCACCAGCGGCGTGAGACCCGCCTCGAGCAGTTTTCGTGCGGCGATCATTCCGGAGAGCCCCGCTCCGACAACGATGACGTCCGCGTCCATGGTCGACGGCTGCACCATCGAGCCACTTTCTCACAGGCCTTGGCATTGAGAGCGCGAACGTGGGTAGTTTCAGGCCATGCCAGAAGAGCTCAGCGCCGAGCAGGCCGCCGCCAGACTCAACGTCGCCGACACCTTGGGGATCCCGCTCGGGCCGGGCCAGCCGCCCGCATTCCTCCGGGCGCTTGGCGACCGGAAGGACTGGACGGATCTGCGCGTCTACGGCGCGCTGCTTGCGGTCGTCACCGACCTGTTCTCACACCAGGGTGTCCGCCACACGTCGGGCTTCTTCGGTCCGCTGGAGCGCGGACTACGCGACAGCGGCGCCAACGTCGAGTTCACGCCCGCGGACTTCCGCCGCTTCGGCCCGCTGCTCGAGCGCCAGGCGCCACGGGTGATGACGACCGTCACGACGCCGCCCGACAAGGACGGCTGGTGCTCACTTTCACTGCACGCCGGCGGGACCATCGCCGAATTGCACCGTGCGGGTGAGGATCCCGAGCGACTGCTGATCGTCGAGGCGTCGGATGCCTACCCGCGGACCTTCGGCATGGGCGAAGAGCATCGGCATGCGCTGCACGTCGATGAGATCGACATCCTGGTGCAGTCCTCCGAACCGCCGCTCGCGCTGCCGGGCGGTGAGGCGCCGCCAAGTGACGTGGACCGCGAGATCGCGCGGCACGCCGTCGACTACATGCCGTCCGGGGTCACCCTGCAGACGGGGATCGGCTCGATTCCGAACCAGATCGCGACGCTGCTCGCCGAGGGGGACGGCGGCGAGTTCGGACTGCACAGCGAGATGTTCACGGACGGCTGCATGCGGTTGCACCAGGCAGGCAAGGTCACCAACACCCGCAAGAGCCAGTACGACGGCGTGAGCGTGACGACGTTCGCGTTCGGCTCGCCGGATCTCTACGCGTGGCTGAACGACAACTCCGACGTCGTGTTCCTGCCCGTCGAGATCGTCAACTCACCCGACGTGATCTCCGCCAACGACAACATGATCACGATCAACGGCGCGCTGGCCATTGACATCCACGGTCAGGTCGTCGCCGACACGATCAGCGGCGGGCAATTCAGCGGAATCGGTGGCGCCGAAGATTTCGTCGCAGGTGCGGGTCTGGAACTGTCGGACCGCTCACTGATCTGCCTGCCGTCGACGTTCGAGAAGAACGGACAGCTGCAGTCGCGCATCATGCCGTGGTTCGGTCCCGGCGCGGTCATCACCACACCGCGACATCAGGTCGACGTGATCATCACCGAGTACGGCGCCGCGGAGCTGGAGGGTATGACGGTCCGTGAGCGTGGCGAGGCGCTCGCCGCGATCGCGCATCCGCAGTTCCGCGACGATCTGATCGCCGCCGCCGAACGCGCGTCCAAGGGCCGTTCCCCGGTCGAGTGAAACCGCTAGAGCGGGTTGAGGATTCGCTCCAGGAACTGACGGGTGCGCTCTTCCTTCGGGTTCCCGAGCACCTCGTCGGGAGTGCCCTTCTCGAGGATGACGCCCTGGTCGGTGAACAGCACCTGGTTTGAAACCTGTCGGGCGAACTGGATTTCGTGCGTGACGATCACCAGCGTCCAGCCCTCGACGGCAAGGTCCTTGATGACCGAGAGCACCTCGCCGACCAACTCCGGGTCAAGCGCTGACGTCGGCTCGTCGAACAGCACCAGCTTGGGCTTCAGAGCCAATGCCCGCGCGATGCCCACGCGCTGCTGCTGTCCGCCGGAGAGCTGGAACGGGTACTGGTCCCTCTTCTCGGCCAACCCGACCTGCTCGAGCAGCTCGAGGGCATCGGCGATGGCCTCCTCCTTCGGTCGCTTCTGCACGATGACCGGGCCCTCGATGATGTTCTGGAGCACCGTTTTGTGCGGGAACAGGTTGTGTCCCTGGAACACGAAGCCGCTGCGCGACTGGAACTTGCGGACATCGGCTTTCGGTGTGGGCGTGGAGAAGTCGATTTCGACGTCGTCCACCCGGATCACGCCGGAATCGGCCCTGTCGAGCGCATTCAACGTGCGCAGCAGCGTCGTCTTACCCGACCCCGACGGGCCGATGATGGTCGTCGCGGTGCCCCGCTCCACCGTGAACGAGACACCCCGCAGCACCTTGTTGTCGCCGAACGCCTTCTCGACGTTCTCGGCGGTGACGCGATACTCGGTCGCGGTTCCGCCGTCTTTGCGTTCGCTGGCTTCGCTCATCGCGCCACATACCTTTCCAGTCGGCGTTCCACGCGGGCCTGCCCGAACGACAGCACCAGGCAGATCACCCAGTAGTAGATCGCCGCCGTGCCGTACAGCGCGAAGAACTCGAACGTCGGAGCCGCCACGATCTGCGCCTGACGCAACAGTTCGGTGACGAGAATCGTCGACGCCAGCGAGGTGTCTTTCACCAGCGAGATCAACGTGTTCGACAGCGGTGGCACCGCGACGCGGGTGGCCTGCGGCAGGATGATGCGCCGCAGCGCGCCCGTGTAGTTCAAGCCGATGGTCTCGGCCGCCTCCCACTGACCCTTCGGCACGCTCAGGATCGCCGAGCGGATGATCTCCGCGGCGTAGCCGCCGACGTTCAGGCTGAACGCGATCACCGCGGCGGGGAACGGATCGATCTTGACGCCGAACTCTGGCAGGGCGAAGAACACGATGAACAGCTGCACCAGCAGAGGGGTGCCGCGGATGATCGAGATGTAGAAGCGGGCGACGTTGCTCAACACCACATTCGACGACAGCCGTGCCAGCGCCACCGCCAGCGCTATCACCAGGCCGACGATGAAGCTGATGATCGTCAGCGGGATCGTCATGGTGAGTGCGGCCTTGGCCAGCGGCCACAGGTTGTCGAGGATCAGCTGCCACGCCGACCGTACCTGGGGTGAGCCGGCCTGCTGCGGTTGTTCGCCGCCGGAGGCGTCGGCCTTCAGGTACTGCTGCGAGATCGCAGACAGCTTGCCGTCGGTGCGCAGTTCCTCGAGGGCACCGTTGAGTTCGGGAAGCAGGCCGCTGTTCTTGCGCGCAGCCAGGCCCTGCTCGCTCTTCTCGCCCGTGTTGCCTGCGATCTTGATGGACGTGTCGCCGGTCTCGGCGAGGTAGGCGTACACCGCGATGCTGTCGTTGATCGTCGCGTCCACCCGGCCCTGGTTGAGCAGTGTGATCGCCTGCGCGAAGCCCTCGACGGACTCGACGTTCGCGCCGGAGTCCCGCGCGACCTGCGCCCAGTTGCTGGTGGTCGACTGGGCGGTCGTCTTACCTTTGAGGTCGTCAAGCGATGTGATCGAATCGTCGTCTGCCTTCGTGACGATGACACCCTCGCCGACCGCGTACGGGACCGAGAGGTCGTATTTCCCTTGGCGTTCCGGGGTGATCGTGACCTGGTTGGCCACGACGTCGAACCGGTTCGCTTCGAGCGCGGCGAATATCGAGTCCCACGGAGTTTCGACGAATTCTACTGGCACCCCGAGTTTCTCACCGACCGCGCGGGCCACGTCGATGTCGTAGCCGACGAGCTCACCAGTGCCGGGATCGTGGTAGCTGAACGGTGCGTATGTCCCCTCGGTGCCGACGCGCAGCACACCCGCCGCCCGGATCGGGGTCGCAGGTGGCGCACCTGTGGCGTCGGTCTTGAGGTACTTCTCCGAAATCTCGGTGAGGGTGCCGTCGGCGCGCAGCTCGTTGAGTGCGCGGTTCAGTTCGGGCAGGTAACCGCTGTCCTTGCGGGCGGCGAAACCCTGCTCGCTCTTCTCGCCGACGGTGCCCGCGATCTTGACCGACTTGTCACCGGTCTCGGCGAGGTAGGCGTAGACGGCGATGCTGTCGTTGATGACGACGTCGACGCGGCCCTGGTTGAGAAGGGTGATCGCCTGGGTGAAGCCCTCGACGGTTTCGACGTTCGCGCCGGCATCTCGCGCCACCTGGGCCCAGTTGCTGGTGGCGTTCTCGGCTGCGGTCTTGCCCTTGATGTCGGCGAGGGTCTTGATCGAATTGTCGTTGGCCCGGGTGACGATCACGCCCTCGCCGACCGTGTACGGCTGGGACAGGTCGTACTTGCCCTGGCGTTCGGGGTTGATGGTCACCTGGTTGGCGACGACGTCGAACCGCTTGGCCTCGAGCGCGGCGAATATCGAGTCCCACGGGGTCTCGACGAATTCGACTGGTACGCCCAGCTTCTCACCGACCGCCTTGGCCACGTCGACGTCGTAGCCGGTTAGTTCACCGGTCTTGGGGTCGTGGTAACTGAACGGCGAGTAGACGCCCTCGGTCCCGATACGCAGCACCCCTGCCGACTTGATGGGGTCCGCAGTGTTACCCGAGGTGCCGCAGGCCGAGAGGAAGACCATCGCAAGCGCCAACAGCGCCAGCAGCCCTCGCCGCAAATAAGAGATCACCGGCGGACGCTAGCAAGGACTACGGCCGTGGCCCAAGGGTTCTGCTCAAGCGGGCCGATATATCCACGGGTATCGGGGCAGTGCAGCAGGGTCGAACTGCGTGAGCATCTGCTCAACGGTCGACGCTTGGTAGCCAAGCGAATCCGCGATCTGCGCGACGGCACGTTCGGTGCCGATCTCGGCGAGCGTGACGGCGCCGTCGCGTTTGGCCAGTCGCGCACCTTTCTCGTTGAGCACCAGGGCGACATGCGCGTACGTCGGCTCGGGGTGACCGAGCAGGCCGGCGAGATAGGCCTGACGTGGCGATGACGGCAGCAGGTCGTCGCCGCGCACCACCTGGTCGACGCCCTGCGCCGCGTCATCGACGACGACGGCCAGGTTGTAGGCCGGAACGCCGTCGCCGCGACGCACGACGAAGTCGTCCACGATCCCGGTGTATTCGCCGTGCAGCAGATCGTAGACCGTGTGCCTCATCGTGTCGGTGCGCAACCGCAGCGCGGGCGGGCGGTCCAGCACAGCACGACGGTCCTCGCGTTCAGCGTCGGACAGGTCGCGACATGTCCCGGGATACGCGCCCTGTGGTGCATGCGGTGCCCGCGGCGCCTGAGCGATATCCTTTCGGCTGCAATAGCATTCGTACAACAATCCGCGGTCCGCCAGCGCTGCGATCACCGCCTCGTAGCGGGCGATGTGCTGGGTCTGCCACTCGGTGGGCTCATCCCACGTCAGACCGATGGCGGCGAGATCGTCGAGCTGGCGCCGCGCGATATCGGTGAACGTGCGGTCGTCGAGATCATCGACGCGCATCACGAAGCGGCGCCCGGTCGAGCGTGCGAACAGCCATGCCAGGACGGCCGTGCGGAGATTGCCGATGTGCAGATCGGCCGACGGACTCGGCGCAAACCTGCCAGCGGTCACCCACGCAATCTAACTAGCTGCGCTCCCACGGCGGATCTTCGCCCATCTTCTTGTAGTACTTGGCGAGGTGGCTCTTCACCCGGTCGATGTCGCTCTCGGGCAGGTCGACACCGCCGCGGGCGCCGTCCATGATCCCGCCGGCGGCCATCACCCCGCGTGGTACGGCTTCGAGCTTGCCGTCGACGACATCGGCGATCAGCAGCTTGTACGCGGTGAAATTATTCTTGTTGTCGCCGTCGTACCAGACGTGGGCATCGCGGTACTTCTGGTTCGGTTCGTCCTCGGCGTCCGCCCACTTACGCACTCGTTTCTCGGCGGGTCCGCCATCCCACTGCCGGTCGCGGTCGGCCAGCGGGAGGTCCTGAAAACTCGTCACAGACATGACTCTGGCGTGCCCTGGACGCACCGATTCAAACCGATGAGTTCCCTGTGGAGTGCCGGTCTGTATGTGTATGGCTACAGAATCGGACACCCACCCAGCCCCGGAGATCGTCGACCGGGCCGCCTGGCAGGCCGAGCTCGACCGGTTGCTCGTGCGGGAGAAGGCGCACACCCGCGAAGGCGACGCGATCGCGGCCGCGCGTCGGCGACTGCCGATGGTCGAGGTGGACGCGCAGGTGCCGGTCGTCGGCGCGAATGGGCAGGTGCCCCTGATCGACGTGTTCGAGGGTCGCAAGCAGTTGCTCGTGTACTTCCACATGTGGCATGACGGCAAGCCTGCGGCGGAGCAGTGCGAGGGCTGCTCCTTCTTCACCGGCCACGCGATGGAGCTGTCGTATCTGCACAGCCGCGACGTCACGTACGCCACGTTCTGTCAGGGCCCGTACGCCGAGAGCGCGCGGTACCGGGACTTCATGGGCTGGCCGATGCCGTGGTACTCGGTGAGCGACTCGGGCGATGCGTTACTCGCCGGCCGTGGGGGTGGCTTCTACGTCGCCTACCTGCGTGACGGCGATCAAGTCTTCGAGACCTACTGGAACACCAGTCGAGGTGTGGAGGCCGGCGCCACCAGCTATCACCTGCTCGATCTCACCGTGTACGGCAGGCAGGAAACCTGGGAATCGTCACCGGACGGCTGGCCGCAGCGATACGACCCATCGGCAGGGGACCAGTTCCGGCGGGACGGACGCCCCACTCCGCAGTGGGACCGGCTGGCCGAGGGCCGCTCCGACGACCTGTCGGGGTAGTTACAGCGGAACCAGGCTGATCGGATTCTGGCCGCTGGTCCAGTCCGGATCGCCGCAGACGCCGGGCTTGCTGCGAAAGCTGATGGCCCCCACCAGAGTCGCCGGGTCGAACGAATACATCAGATCCGCGGGGCCGGTGCTGCCGTTGGGGCATACCCGGCCGTTCGGGACGTCATGGCGCTCCACGGTCCATGCACCACCCGCCACCCGGCTGATCTGCTCGATCAGTCCGGTGGAGCTCGAGATCGTTCCTCCGCACGTGACCTCTGCATTGCACTGCGTCGTGATGGTCCACGTGTTGTGCGTCGGACCGTTGATGAATGTGAAATCGCCGTCAAGCCGATCGTCCGCCCACGCCGGGCCGGCCAGCCCGGCAGCCACTGCGGCCAGGGTGCCGAACACCGCCGCCGTACGAATGATCACCACGCGAGCATCACACGGTTGCGCCGCCAGAGTCACCAAACGCCGCAAACTCTGGGCGCGGATATGTAGGCAGCGCCGCTCCGTCGCCACCGATGTTCGCCACGCCCGTCAATGCGGAGAGTGCCCTGCCGACCGGGCTGGCAGCCAGGCCGGCGCCGGCATGCAGCACCCGAATACCTTTGCGCGTGCCAGGATTCGCCAGCCGCAGCACACCCTGCCTGACCCTTGGTGCGGTGCCGACAAAGGGTTTCATCAGGTCCTGGTATCGAGACAGCGCCGCGCCGATGTCGTTGGTGCCGGCCAGTTCACCGGCGAGGATGTAGGCGCCGATGAGTGCCAGGCTGGTTCCGGCACCGCCGAAGGTCGCATTGCAGAACGCCGCGTCCCCTAAAAGCGTGATCCTGCCTTTACTCCAGGTCGGTGAGTGCACCTGGCCGACAGTGGAGAAATACATCGGCGCACCGTCATCGAGGGCAGCGAGCACACGTGGCGCAGCTCCGCCGGCATCGTCGAACGTGCGTCGCAGGATCGTGAGCTGTCCGGCTCGGTCGAGTTCGTCGAAGCCACGAACGTCGGACATGAAGGTGAGAATGGCGCGGATGGTACCCAGGTTGTCGGGCCGCAGATGTACGCCGCGGTGGCCGGTCACGTGCTGCCAGTTCCACCACCGGTCGTCCTGCTCGGTCCGGGGGATGGTGGCATATGCCAGGTACATGCCGAGGTTCGTGACGTCGACGGATGTCACGAAACGGCGGGACCGCGAATGCAGACCCTCGGCGATGACGAGCAGGTCGGCGTCGAGGGAGGTGCCGTCCTCGAGCGCCACGGCGACGCGATCGTCGTGGTCGGTGACGTCGGCGATACGGGCGTCGAATCGGTAGTCGGTCCGCTCGCTGGTGTGCTCGATGAAGATGCGCGACAGTTCTCCGCGCAGAATCTCGAATTCGGCTGTGGGTCCGTCTCGTTTGCCCGGTTCGGCGACGGGGAACGACGCCGCCGCCGAACCGTCGGCCCGTACGAAACGCGTGCCCTCCTCGGTCGTATTCGCCGCCCGGATCTCGTCCTCGAGACCGATACGGCGCACGACCTCGCGGGCGGCTCCGCGGATGTCGACGTTCTGGCCCTCGTCGCGACGCCGCGGGAAGCGCTCGATGACGGTGGTCCGCCAGCCGCGGGCGTTGAGTTGGTGAGCCAGTGCGGGTCCGGCGATGCCTGCACCGGAGATGACCGCGTGGGGAGTCATCAAGAGGATCCTGTCTGGGAAATGAGTGCCCGGGCCGGGCTCTGGGGTCAGCCAAGTCCGGGGACGATATCTCCGAGGCTATAGGTGACCGGCTGCTCGAGCTGGTCGTACGTGCACGATTTCGGGTCCCGGTCGGGCCGCCAGCGGTTGAACTGTGCGGTGTGGCGAAACCGTTCACCCTCCATGTGGTCGTACCGGACCTCGACGACCCGCTCGGGTCGCAGCGGTACGAAGGAGAGGTCCTTGCCCGCGTTCCAGCGCGACCCCTCGTTGCGGCGCGGAGTGCGTTCGCCCGACATGTGGGCGGCCCAGTTCCACGGATGCTCGTCGAATGATGTGATGAGGGACTGGAATTCGGTGAAGAGCTCGCGCCGCTTGGCCATCGGGAACGCGCCGATCACGCCGACCGATGCCAGGGTTGCGTCGTCGCGGTACAGGCCGAGCAGCAGCGAGCCGATCGCCCCGTCGCCGGACTTGTGCACGCGATACCCGGCTACGACGCAGTCCGCCGTCCGCTCGGGCTTGATCTTGAACATGACGCGCTTGTCGGGCTGATACGTGACGGTCAGCGGTTTGGCGATCAGGCCGTCTAGGCCCGCGCCCTCGAATTCGGTGAACCAGCGCTGCGCGGTGGGCAGATCCGTGGTTGCAGGGGTGACGTGGATCGACGGGCCCGATTCCGCCAGCGCGTCGACCAGCGCGGCGCGGCGCTCGACGAACGGTCGCGATGTGTAGTCCTCGTCGCCGAGAGCCAGCAGATCGAAGGCGATGAACGCGGCCGGGGTCTTCTCGGCCAGCATCCGCACGCGCGAGTCCGCCGGGTGGATGCGCTGCTGCAGTGCCTCGAAATCCAGGCCGTGATCGGTCGCGATGACGATCTCACCGTCGATCACGCAGCGCTTCGGAAGTTCGGCGCGGACGGCGGCGACGAGTTCGGGAAAGTACCGGGTCAACGGGCGCTCGTTGCGGCTGCCCAGTTCGACCTCGTCGCGGTCGCGGAAGCAGATCGACCGAAACCCGTCCCACTTGGGCTCATACGAAGCCTCGGGCGGGATCACCGGCACCGATTTGGCCAGCATCGGGGACACCGGCGGCATCACGGGCAGTCGCATCCGCCCATTGTCCAGCCGAGGTCATCGCTCGCGACGTCGCACGGAGTAGTACAGTTCATCCGTCGCTAGACGGAACTCAAGTTCCGCCTATGGGTCGGGGCAAGGAGATCGGGTGATTCGTCTGTTGACAAAGGCGTGGATGCCACTGCTTCTCGTCGTGGTCGTCGCGCTCGGCGCATATGCGGTGCTTCGCGTCCGCGGCGACATCGGCGGACAGGAACTCACCGGCGGCGCCGCACCCGGCGGCGGCTTCACGGATCCGTTCAATCCCAAGAACATCACGTACGAGATCTCGAGTTCGTCGTCCGGCGGCCCGGTCAGCGTCGACTATCTCGACGAGAACGGACAACCACATCACGTGGACGGCACACTGCCCTGGTCGTACACGATCGTCACCACGCTGCCGTCGATGTCGGCGAACATCGTCGCTCAGGCAGATACCGGCGTCTCCGATCTGCGCTGCCGCGTCGTCGTCGACGGACAGGTGCGCGATGACCGCAGCACCGACGAATACAAGCCGTTCATCTATTGCTTGGTGAAATCGGTATGAGCAATCCACATTCGGCGCCACGACGCACGATCGTCGCCCGCACGATCCGCGTCCTGTCGATACCGATCATCATCGGTTGGATAGTGCTTGCCGCCTTGCTGGCCGTGGTCTCGCCGCCACTCGACGCTGTCGCCGACGAACATTCCGTGTCGATGAGCCCGAAGGACTCGGTGGCATTCCAGGGAATGATGAACATCGGCAAGGTGTTCCACGAATTCGACACCGACTCAACGGCCATGATCGTCATCGAGGGGCAGGACAAGCTGGGCGACAGCGCCCACGAGTACTACAACCAAATTCTGCAGAAACTGCGCGCCGACCACGAGCATGTGCAGTTCGCGCAGGACTTCTGGGGTGACCCTCTGACCGCGGCGGGTGTCCAGAGCCCGGATGCCAAGGCCGCCTACGTTCAGGTGTTCCTGACCGGCGCGCAAGGCACCACTCCCAGCCACGAGTCGGTCGCTGCGGTCCGCGACATCGTCAATTCGGTGCCTGCGCCTCCTGGCGTTCAGGCCCACGTCGCAGGCAACGCCGTTCTTGTGGCCGACACCAGCATCGCCGGCCACAAGAGCCTGGCGGTGATGGCGCTGGTATCCATAATCGTCATCCTGATCATGCTGCTGATCGTCTACCGCTCGCCTGTCACCGCGATCATCGCGTTGCTGATCGTCGGTATCGAACTCTTTGCGTCTCAGGGTGTTACCGCGACGGCAGGCAACCTCAACATCATCGGGCTCACACCGTATGCGGTCAGCATGGTCACGATGCTCGTCATCGCCGCGGGAACCGACTACGTCATCTTTCTGCTCGGCCGATATCAGGAGGCCAGGGCGAGGGGACTCGACCACGAAGATGCCTATTACGAGGCATACGAGGGCGTTTGGCACGTCATCCTCGGCTCGGGATTGACGATCGCGGGCGCGTGCATGTGCCTGACGTTCACCACGCTGCCGTACTTCACCAGCATGGCGTTGCCCTGCGCGATATCGCTGTTGGTGGTCGTGGCGGCCGCGCTGACGCTGGCGCCTGCGGTCCTGGTCGTGGGTTCGCGGTTCGGGTTGCTCGATCCCAAACGTGAATTGTCAACGCGCGGTTGGCGAAAAGTCGGCACGGTGGTGGTGAGGTGGCCCAAACCGATCATCTTTGCGACATCGGTCGTCGCTATCGTTGGGTTCGTCGCTCTGTTGACTTATGTGCCCCAATACAACGACGACAAATTCACACCCGCCGACCTGCCCTCCAACGTTGCCATGGGCGTCGCCGAGCAGCATTTCTCAAAGGCTCGGATGAACCCCGAACTGTTGATGCTTGAGGCCGATCACGATCTGCGCAATCCGGCGGACATGCTCATCATCGACCGAGTTGCCAAGAGCGTCTTCCATCTTCGTGGGATCGAACGGGTGCAGACGATCACGCGTCCGTTGGGCGCGCCGATCGAGCACAGCTCCATCCCGTTCCAGATCGCGATGCAGAACTCGGCCACGCTGCAGACGGCCAAGTACAACAACGACAACACCGCGCAGATGCTCGAGCAGGCCGACGAGTTGAGCAAGACCATCGCCAACATGCAGCGCATGTACGAGATCACCAAGCAGATCGTGGAGGTGACCCACGATATGGATGCCAGAACACATGACATGGTGAACACCACCAACGAATTGCGCGACCACATAGCCAATTTCGACGACTTCTTCCGGCCGATCCGCAATTACCTGTATTGGGAACCGCACTGCTACGACATCCCGCTGTGTTTCTCAACTCGGTCGCTTTTCGACTCGCTCGACGGTATCGACCAGCTGGCGGGCAAGTTGGAGGGGCTTAGCGGTGACATCGACCAGCTGGACCAGTTGATGCCGCAGATGCTCGAAGTGCTGCCGCCGACCATCGAATCGATGAAGACCATGCGGGACTTCATGCTGTCTACGCACAGCACGATGGCCGGCATCCAGAAGCAGATGCAGGAGTCGGCAGAGGGCTCGACGATGATGGGCAACTACTTCGACCAGGCGAAGAACGACGACTCGTTCTACCTGCCGCCGGAAGTGTTCCAAAACCCCGACTTCGAACGCGGTCTGAAGATGTTCGTATCACCGGACGGCAAAGCCGTGCGGATGATCATCACGCACCAGGGTGACCCTGCTTCGGTCGACGGGATACAGCATGTCGCGGGCATCAGGGACGCGGTCGCCGATGCGATCAAAGGCACTCCGATGGAAAACGCCAAGGTCTCGTTGGCGGGCACTGCGTCGCTTTACGCCGACATGCAGAACGGTGTGAGGACCGACCTGCTGATCGCCTGCATCGCATCGATGATCCTGATCTTCGCGATCATGCTGCTGATCACGCGCAGCGTCGTCGCTGCATTGGTGATCGTCGGGACCGTCGCGGCATCGTTGGGCACGGCGTGCGGACTGTCAGTCCTGCTGTGGCAGGACATTCTGGGCCTCGGCGTGCAGTGGATCGTCATCCCGCTGTCGGTGGTGATCCTGCTGGCCGTGGGCTCCGACTACAACCTGTTGGTGGTGTCGCGGCTCCGGGAGGAGATCCACGCCGGGCTGAACACCGGAATCATCCGCGGTATGGGTGCCACCGGCCGAGTGGTCACCGCGGCGGGGCTCGTGTTCGCGTTCACGATGATGTCGATGATCGTGTCCGATCTGCGGGTGGTGGGTCAGCTGGGTATGACGATCGGCATCGGTCTGTTGGTCGACACGCTCATCGTGCGGTCCTTCATGACTCCCTCGATCGCGGCCGCGCTCGGGCGCTGGTTCTGGTGGCCGCTGAACACCTTCCAGATCGTCGACCGCACGAGCGGGCGGGCTCGGCGGGAGGCGAACACCGCACCCATCCCGACGACGCAATGACGGAGCCGGAGTCGAAGCTGCGCCAGCGCACGGACGGTCGGCTGGATCGCTCACGCGACCCGGCGATCCTCGACGCCGCCCTTGCCTGCCTGGCCGAGAACGGCTACAACGCCACGAACATGAACGACGTCGCCGAGCGCGCCGGGGTGGGCAAGGCCGCGATCTATCGGCGGTGGTCGTCGAAGGCGGCGCTGATGACCGACGCGGTCGTCTACTGGCGACCCGATCTGCTCGACAACGACGCCCCCGACACCGGCAGCCTCAGCGGCGATTTCGACGAACTGGTCGAACGGGTGAAACGCAATGACGAATCACTGGTGTCGACCGATCTGATCCTGCGCGTCGCGGTGGAGTCCGCCAACGACCCCGAACTCGCATCGGCGCTGGATCACCTCATGCTGCTGAGGGGGCGGCGGGTGATCTCGGCGATCCTGCGCCAGGCGGAAGCCCGCGGCGAGATCGCCTCCGATCAGGACTGGTCGCAGGTCGCCGACGTCACCACCGCGATGAGCCTGCTGCAGGTGATCCGGGGGCAGCGGGTCGACGCGGCGTTCGTGCGGCAGGTGATCGACACCCTGGTGATCCCGGCCATCCGGCGATGTCCCTAGTGCTCCAACGGCATTCGACATGCGTGCGGATCGCCGGCGAAGGCCCCGGCTGCCACGGTGATGTCGCCGTCGTCGAGCACGAAGCCCTCGTTGGTCCAGCGTTGCAGCGGCCGGGTCGAACAGGTGACCGTGACGGAGCTGCTTTCGCCGGCTGACACGGCGACGGAGGCGAACCCAACCAGATGATGAACGGGATGCGCGTCGACCGTGCGCACCGCGTAGACCTGCACGACGTGCCTTCCATCGCGATCGCCCGTGTTGGTGACCGTCGCGGTGGCGTCGAAGCGCTCGCCGTCGACGGGGCCCAGCGCCAGACCGGTCGTGGTGAACGTCGTGTAGCCGAGCCCGAATCCGAGCGGGTACGCCGCCCGCACCCCGTCGTGATCGAGCTTGCGTTGTCCCCACCAGCGACCGTAGGTCACCGTGCGGGCCCGCCAATCCACCTGCGGCAGATGCGAATCCTGCGTCGGGGTCGCGACGGGCATCCGGCCTGCCGGCTCGGCATACCCCAGAAGTACGTCCGCCAGCGCCCGGCCGCCTTCCATCCCGGGATACCACGCCATCAGTACTGCGGCGACGCCAACGTCCCACGGGTCGATGACGACCGTGCCTCCCGAGATGACGATCACCACGGTGCGAGGGTTCGCCACGGCGACGGCCCGGATGAGCTCCACGTCACCGTCGTGCAGACACAGATCGGACCGGTCCCCACCGAAGGTCCACCAGCGGTGCGAGAAGTTGAACAGGGCACTGGTGAATCGCGCGACCAGTGGCCGGCGCATGATCCCGCCGAACAACGCCATCGTGTCGGGGCCGAGCGCGATCAACGCCTCGCCCTCGTCCTTCGGCGTCAGGCCGACGACGACCACCGCGACATCGGCGGCCCGTGCGGTCTCGGCCGCGTGTTGCGGTGACGCGTCGGAGTCGGCGGTGACCACGCGGTGGCTGCCGAGCCGCTCCCGTAGCCCCTGCGCCACCGATACGGTGTTGGGGGGCTTGACGTTCGATGATCCGGTGTCGCCCAGGTTGGGTGTGGCGGCGAGTCGGCCCAGGACAGCGACGCGTTGCAGATCCTTCTCAGCAAGCGGCAGAAGCGCTGTACCGTCCACGGTTTCGTTGCGAAGCAACACCGTCGCACGGCTTGCCACCTCGCGCGCCAACGCACGATGGTCGGCACCGGCGACCACCGAGCGTGGCGGAGTTGGCAGTGACCGCACCGCGTACTCGATCTGGGTGCGCAGGATTCGGGCTCCGGCTCGCACGACGTCGGCCCGGCTCAGTTCACCCGAGCGGAATGCAGCGGGCAGTGCATGGGCGCGCTGTTGCCGGAACGGCATCTCGACGTCTTGGCCGGCGGCGACGGATTGCACCGGGTGGCGCAGACCCCACACCCAGTCGGTGTGCACGAAACCGGCGAAGCCCCAGCGATCGCGGAGAACATCGGTCAGCAGGTGATGATTCTCGCCGGCCCACTCGCCGTTCACCGAGTTGTAGGAACTCATCACGGAGTCGACACCGGCATCGACGGTTCGGCGGAAGTGCGGAAGGTATCTCTCGTGGAGTACGTCCTCGGGTACGCGGACGTCGACCACGAAGCGTGCCTCCTCCATGGAGTTCAGGGCGAAGTGCTTCACGCTCGTGATCACCCACGGCCTGGCTCCTTCGGTTGCCGCCGAACCCATTTCGCCGAGCAGAAACGGATCCTCGCCGTAGGACTCCTGGGCGCGCCCCCAGCCGGGGAAGGGTGCGACGTTGATGCAGAGGCCGCCCCACCAGTTGGCGCCGTGGACCCGCGCCTCGGCTCCGATCGCGGCCGCGACGCGGCGTTCGACGTCGACGTCCCAGGTCGACGCGCGCGCGATGGCGACCGGGAAGCTGGTCGACGGGCGGATTCCGACGCCGCGCGGGCCGTCGGTGAAGCGGAGCCCGGGGATGCCGATGCGGTCGATGCGCCCCGCCGTGACGGCGAGGAAGTTCGTCCGCGTGCGCGCACCGTCGACAACCGACTTGATCATCGGCTTGTCGCCGTCCAGCAGCCACAGCAGCTCGCGATCGGTGAGCATCTGGAGCAGTGCGGCGGCGGCCTCGTCGGAGTCCTTATCGCCACGACGGACCGCGTCCACGGCCTCGGCGAAAGGAGTGCCCTCGGCGGTCATCGGTTTCGTGCGAATTCTTCGGCGACGACGGCCACGAAACGGTCGACGTCCTCAGGTGTGGTGTCCCACGCCGTCATCCAGCGCACCTCGCCGCGCGCGCGGTCCCAGTCGTAGAAGCGCACCCGTTCGCGGATCCGGTCGGCGATCTCCCTCGGCAGAGTCGCGAAAATGGCGTTCGCCTGGGTGTCCTGGGTGAAGGCCAGACCGCTCAGGCTGCCGTCGGCGATGCCCGTCTCGAGCGCGGTGCGCAGGCGTTGGGCCATCGCGTTAGCGTTGGCGGCGCTGCGCGGCCCGAGATCGTTGTCGAAAAGGGCGAGCAACTGTGCGGACGCGAAGCGCATCTTGCTCGCCAACTGCATGGTCATCTTTCGCAGGAACACCAGCCCATCCGCCCGGTCTGCGTCGAGCACCAGCACCGCCTCAGCTCCGAGCAGTCCGTTCTTGGTGCCGCCGAGGCTGAGGATGTCCACACCCGCATCGGTGGTGAAATCCCGGAAGGCGACGCCGAGGGCGACCGCCGCGTTCCACAGCCGGGCGCCGTCCATGTGGACGGTCATCCCGTGCTGGTGGGCGAAGTCGCACACCGCGCGCACCTCGTCCGGCGTGTACAGGGTGCCCAGTTCCGTCGTCTGCGTGATGCTCACGGCCAGCGGCTGGGCGCGGTGCTCGTCGCCCCAGCCCCACGCCTCGCGGGCTACCAGCTCGGGTGTCAACTTGCCGTCCGGTGTGGGGACGGTGAGCAGTTTCAGGCCGGTCATCCGTTCGGGGGCCCCTGCCTCGTCGGTGTGGATGTGCGCGCTCGCCGCCGTCACGACGGCACCCCAGCGCGGCAGCACGCTGGTGAGTGCGACGACGTTGGCGCCCGTGCCGTTGAAGACGGGGAACGTCTGGGCGCCGGCACCGAAATGCGCGCGGACCACCTCGGCGAGCCGTTCGGTGTAGCGATCTTCGCCATAGGCGACCTGATGGCCGCCGTTCGCCGCGGCAAGCGCGGTCAGCACCTCGGCGTGCACGCCTGCGTAGTTGTCGCTCGCGAAGGCGCGCCAGTCGGGATCATGCAGCGGGGATATCGACACCCCCCGATCCTGCACCCGATGACATTGCCGGGCGTCGGAGGTCTACGTGAGTATGGAAACCGTGGACCTCCCCGTTTCGCCGCCGCTCGAGCCCATGCTGGCCAAGGCCCAGGCCAAGGTGCCCGACGATCCGGGCGTGTGGTCCTACGAGCCCAAGTGGGACGGTTTCCGGGCGCTGGTGTTCCGCGATGACGACGAGATCGTGCTGCTGTCGCGCAGCGGAAAGGACCTGGGCCGGTACTTTCCCGAACTGCTCGACTCCCTGCGCGACGAGCTGGCACCGCGGTGTGTGCTCGACGGTGAGGTCGTCGTCCCGCGCGAGATCGACGGACGGGTCCGGCTGGACTGGGAGTCGCTGAGCCAGCGCATCCACCCGGCGCAGAGCCGGATCACGATGCTGGCGGAGCAGACGCCCGCGCACTTCGTCGGTTTCGACGCACTCGCCACCGGGGACACGTCGCTCATGCGCGAGTCGTTCCGCAAGCGTCGCGAGGCTCTGGTCGAGGCGGTCAACGGTCGGCTGTCCGTTCGAAAAGCGCAGTGTCACGTCACACGCACCACCGAAGATCCCGAGCAGGGTGCGCAATGGCTCGAGACCTTCGAGGGTGCCGGTCTGGACGGGGTGATCGCCAAACGCCTCGACGGGCCGTACCTACCCGGCAAACGGGAGATGGTGAAGGTCAAGCACGCCCGCGACGCGGACTGCGTGGCCATCGGGTACCGGATACACAAGAGCGGAGAAGGCGTCGGGTCGATCCTGCTGGGCCTCTACCGTGACGACGGTGAACTCCAGATGATCGGCGGTGCAGCGTCGTTCAGCGTCAAGGACCGCATCAAGCTGCTCGCCGACCTCGAACCGTTACGTGAGGGCGACAAGGTCAACGATGGCGAGGTCAGCCGGTGGAACTCAGCGGCCGACAAGCGCTGGATTCCGGTGCGGCCCGAAAAGGTGTGCGAGGTCGCGTACGACCAGATGGAGGGAAACACGGTACACGGCAAGCGGTTCCGGCATGCGGTCAAGTTCATGCGCTGGCGTCCCGACCGCGAACCGGCCAGCTGCACGTTCGAGCAGCTCGACGTCCCCCTCAGCTACGACCTCTACGACGTGTTGGAGTCAACGTAATGGCAACGGCTGCAGAAGAAATCGATGTCGACGGCGTCAAGGTCCGGCTGACCAACCGAGACAAGGTGTACTTCCCCAAGCTGGGCAAGAACGGCACCAAGGGCAAGCTCTTCGAGTACTACCTGGCCGTCGCCTCGGGGCCGATGTTGACCGCGCTGCGCGACAGGCCCACGCATCTGCAGCGCTTTCCCGACGGCATCGAGGGCGAGGAGATCTATCAGAAACGCGTGCCGCAGAAGCACCCCGACTATCTAAAGACCTGCACGGTGACATTCCCGTCGGGTCGCACGGCCGATGCGCTCAAGGTCACTCACGCATCGGCTATCGCGTGGGCCGCACAGATGGGCACCATCACGCTGCACCCGTGGCAGGTGCGCTGTCCGGATACCGAGCACCCCGACGAACTGCGTATCGATCTTGATCCGCAGCCCGGCACGGCCTTTGGAGAGGCGCGTGACGTCGCGGTCGATGTGCTGAAACCGTTGCTCGATGAGCTCGGGCTGATCGGCTACCCGAAGACGTCGGGCGGGCGCGGTGTGCACATCTTTCTGCGGATCAAACCCGACTGGGATTTCGTCGAGGTGCGGCGCGCGGGCATCGCGTTGGCGCGCGAGGTGGAGCGCCGGGCACCGGATGCGGTGACGACGTCGTGGTGGAAAGAGGAACGCGGAAAACGGATCTTCATCGACTACAACCAGAACGCCCGCGACCGCACCTTCGCGTCGGCGTATTCGGCGCGCAAGACCGCGATCGCCACGGTGTCGACCCCGCTGAGTTGGGAAGAACTGCGTGGCGCCGACCCCGACGACTACACCATCGCCACGGTGCCCGATTTCCTTGCCACCAGGCCGGATCCGTGGGCGGACATCGACTCGACCGCTCAGTCGCTTGAATCTTTGCTGGATATGGTCAGCGCTGACGAAAAAGAGCGTGGACTCGGGGATCTGCCCTACCCGCCGAGTTATCCGAAGATGCCGGGGGAGCCGCCTCGCGTCCAGCCAAGCAAGAAGGTGGCCGCCAACTGGGACGACGACGGTAACCCCGTTTAGCGGACATCAGCATGCCAGCACTTGTTACCTGTTGATGACGGGCGGACGATTTACTCGCGAGGTCCTGGTCTGGCGGGTTTCACTGGGACTGGTAGGGGGAAATCTCGCGGCGACATGGGGGGACTCCGGATGAACCGTGGAGTCCAGAAAGGCGTGTAAACGTCATGACGGAGAATCTGAGACCGCACTTCGAAGAGGTGCAGGCACACTACGACCTGTCCGACGACTTCTTCCGGTTGTTCCTCGACCCCACCATGACCTACAGCTGCGCGTACTTCGATCGTCTACGCGATATCCCGCTCGAAGAGGCGCAGATCGCCAAGATGGACCTGGCGCTGCGCAAGCTGGGGCTGCGGTCGGGGATGACACTGCTGGACATCGGCTGCGGCTGGGGCGGCACGATGCGGCGCGCACTCGAGAAGTACGACGTCAACGTCATCGGCCTGACGTTGTCCGAGCACCAGCACGCCCACGTGCAGAACATGTTCGACAACATGGAGACCGAACGCAGCAAGCGCGTCGAGTTGCACGGCTGGGAAGAGTTCGACGAGCCCGTCGACCGGATCGTCTCCATCGGCGCCTTCGAGCATTTCGGGTACGACCGCTACGACGATTTCTTCGCGATGGCCCACCGCGTCCTCCCCGATGACGGGGTGATGCTGCTGCACACGATCACCATGTTCACCCCTGAGCAGATCGTCGCAAGCGGCCTGGAATTCTCCGAGGAGCAGATCAGCTTCAACGAATTCATCGGCACCGAGATCTTCCCGGGCGGACAGCTGCCCGCCATCGAGATCGTGGAGTTCCACTCGTCGAAAATGGGTTTCAACCTTGCCCGCAGGCAGTCGCTTCGGCTGCACTACGCCAGGACGCTGGACCTCTGGGCCGAGGCGTTGGAGGCGCACCACACCGAGGCCGTCGAGATTCAGTCCGAAGAGGTCTACCAGACCTACATGAGGTATCTGACCGGTTGCGCGGATGCGTTCCGGGCCGGTTACATCGACCTCAACCAGTTCACCCTTCGAAAGTAGAACCTGTCTGCGACGTTCGTCGCCGGGTTGGTCTAGTCCCCGGTGCGCTGAACGCGGGAGTCGAAGTCGCTGTTGAACGGGCAGCCGCCGGTGACGGTGTAGTGCCCGGTTCCGGTCAGCGTCGTGATCGGATCCTGCGCAGGTGTCGGCAGCGGGTACTGCGCGGTGATCTCGCGATGGGCGGGGCCGCCGTTCTTGCACTGTGCCTCCGACGATCGGTTGGCCAGCACCCACTCGTTCTTGGAGAAGAGGAGAATCTTGGCGCCGTCGGGAGTGAACCAGTAACTCAGGCAGCGGTCGCCGGTGCGAAGACAGTACGTCTTGATGTCGAAGCTCACATCGGCGCTGCGGTTGCCGTCCTTGTAGGTGTCGACCTCCTGGTAGCGGCCGTACAGCGCCTGCGCCGGCGATGCCACCCGGGCAGGCAGGGTGGCGGGGTCGGCCACCGAGATCCCCTGCGCGGCGTCATCCGTGCGGGTGAACGTCACCGTCCGGTTGCTGGCACAGCCCGGGTCGGTCGAGCGGACGACCAACTCGCCCTCCAGGGATCCGTCGGGCCGCGACTCCAGCGACAGTGACTCCCAGACCTCAGTCGAGCCGACATTCTGGCATGACCCCGGCTTCGCGGTCACCGACTCCCACCGGCCGTTTACTTGATCCAGCACCAATGTCGTTGCCGTGGTTATGGATCCATCGACCTTCGTCGCGCTCGCCACACACTTGCCGCTGTCGCACGGCGATTTGAACACCCACGTCTCGTCGCCGCCCGGCGCATTCTGGAACGGCTGACCGTTGGGCTGGGTGGGGGCGCCGAACTGAGCGGTGAACGTCCCGTTCAATCCACCGCCCGGCGCCGGCCCAGGACGTCCGGGATCCGGTGATTCCTCGCCCCCGCTGAGGACGAGCAGGATCGTTGCGACCGCCGCGACGATCATCACGATGGCCACCGGCACCACCACCGCTGTCCGTCGGTACCAGGGCCATGTTGCTGAGTCGTCGTCCCCCGGGGGAGACAGGTCGGGCGGTGCCGCCGGTTGTGCTTGTGTCGGCGCTCCTGCGTTCTCGGCATACGCCGCCGGTTCGCCGAGATGTGTTTGTGCCCAGGCCTTTTCGACATGGTCGGGGGTTCCGGCGTGGGTCGGCGCCCACGGGGGCTGGAGCCCTTGATCGGCGGGTTGGGCCTGTGTGGGCGCCCATGCCTTTTCGACATGCTCGGGCGTGCCTGCCTTGGTCGGCGCCCACTGGGGCGGTGCCTGTTCGGCCGGTCGCATCTGAGTCTGGTCCGCGTCCGGCTCGACCTTCTCAGCAGGCCGAGCCTGCGTTTTGTGCCAGTGCTTTTCGGTGTCTTCCTCTTGGAAGGCCTGCGTCGGAACCAAGGGTGCAGCCCCGGATGCGGTCTGCCGCGAGCCGGGTTTGGCAGGCTGCGGCCGGCCGATGTTGGTGATCGCCGCCTGTGCCGCGCGGGCCATCTCCGTCGTCGTGGCATAGCGCTGTTCGGGGTCCTTGGCCATCCCGGCGGCGATCACGGCATCCAGCTCGGGTGACACGTCGCGCCGCTTGATCGACGGCCGCGGCGGCGGAGTCGTGAGGTGACCGGCGATCTGCTGCTCGACGCTCTCCCCGGGGAACGGCCGGCTGGATGTGAGGCATTCGTAGAGCACGCAGGTCAACGCGTAGATGTCGGATCGGGTGTCGGACTGGCCGGTGGTGAACCGTTCGGGCGCCATGTACGGCCACGTGCCGACCACGTTGCCGGTGGCCGTCAACTTCGTTTCACCTGCTGCGCGCGCGATGCCGAAATCGATCAGATACGAGAAGTCGTCCTCGTCGAGCAGGATGTTGGAGGGCTTCACATCGCGATGCACGAGGCCGATCTTGTGCGCGGCGTTGAGCGCCGAGGCGATCTGCTCGATGACCTTCACCGCTCGCGCGGGCTCCATCGGGCCCTTCGCCAAGGCGTTCTCGAGGTCCTGCCCCTCGATCAGCCGCATGTCCACATACAGCCGGCCCTCGATCTCGCCGAAGTTGTGGATGGGGACGACGTGCGGGTTGTTCAGACCCGCCGCGGCGAACGCCTCGTGCCGGAACCGCTCCTCGAAGACGGGATCCGCGGCGAGCTGTGCCGGCAGTACCTTCACGGCCACGACGCGTCGGGTGGCGGTGTCGAATGCCTTCCACACCTCACCCATGCCGCCGCGGCCGATCAACTCGACGAGGCGGTACCTGCCGAAGGGGGTCCCCTCCACTACGCCTCCCGGGGACTGCAGCAAACAGGCACGTTCACAGTGTTCACGATCGGGCTGCCGCCCGGTCCTGTATTAGAGATTGATGCGGCTGCCGACATAGCGCAACCCACAAGGTGTGACCGGATCCGCACGTTTCAATCCTCCGCCGCTGCGAGGGTCAGGTCAGGCGCGGTAGGAAGCCTGACTATCCCTTGAGAACGCAAAGCAACCGTCCCGTCTGGGCGATCGCATCCCCGCAAGGATGCCATCCGCCGTCGATATTTGCTGTTTTCGATGAATGTGTGGCACCGCGCGCCGCTGGCTGCGAGAATTCCACGATCTGGAGTGTTCGGGGGAACGCCAGCTTGAAGGGGGTAGTTGATGTCGGAGTCTCGTCGGCCCGCAGAGGGTCTGTGGACGGCCGCTTCGCTGTCCGCTTTTGTTGCCGACGCCGGCGTCCGGCCAGCGCCGCCGATCACTTGATTTGGGGAACGACAATGCACGATTCACACGCACTCCGAGCGGTCCAAGAAAGATCCAAGACCGACGACCGATGCTCACATCAGTCAGCAAGTCGATTCAGCAGGAGCAGGTCGTTATGAGCATCAAGCACGTCGCCACCACACCGGCGCTTCGTGGTCTGGCTGTCGCGCTCGCGTCAGTCGTGACCGTCTCGTCGACGGCGTTGGGTGTCGGGGCGGTTCCCGCGTTCGCCCAGCCGGTGGACGACACGACCGTGGTGGAAACCTTCGCGCCTACCGAAGAGGCTCCGGTCGTGACCGAGGCGCCGGTTGTGACCGAGGCCCCACCGGTGGAAACCCCTGCACCGGTGGTGACCGAAGCCCCGGTGGTGACCGAGGCGCCGGTCACGACCGAAGCCCCGGTTGTGACCGAGGCACCGGTGACGACCGAAGCTCCCGTCACGACCGAAGCTCCGGTGACGACTGAGGCTCCGGTGACGACTGAGGCGGTCACCACGGCGACCACCCCGGCTCCAGTCACTACGGCGACCACCTCTGCTCCCGTGACCACCGCGACGACGTCGGCGCCGGAGACCACTGCGACCACCGGTTCGACGTCAGGCACGTCGACGTCTCCGACGTCTCCGACGTCGCCGACAAGTTCGACCTCCGAGACGTCGACGTCGTCCACCAGCGGGACAAGTACGACGGCCACCACGGGCAGCAGCACCTCGGCGTCCGAAACATCTGTGGAAGAGACCACGTCGGAGGGCTCGACGGGGCAGACCTCCGGCAGCGGCACCAGCGGTGAGTCCACCGTCGACGACTCCGGAAGCATCGAACCCGCCGCGGGGGTCACCGCGACGCCTGAGCCGCAGCAGGCCGAAGCGTCGCCGGAGGACATCGCGGTCGCTCAGGATGCCAAGCCGGTCCAGGAGGATCCGCCGCCGGCGGCGCCCACGGAGATCGACAAGCTCAGGAACCTGATCCTGTCGCCTCCGGACGAGAACGGTGAAGGCGGCGGCACCGCAGCGCCCGAGGCCACTCTTGCCGCCGTGGAAAAGCAGGTCGTGCAATGGCAGCCGGACTGGGTGCAGTACGACAAGTTCTACCGGCCGTTGATCTTCAATCCCTATCCCGAGCCGCTTCAGCTCGTCTACGACGTCAACGGCGTGCCGCGGATGGTGCTCATTCCGCCGTTCGGGCGGATCGTCACAGAGGTGCGCGACATCGGGTCGTACAACTTCTCGGCGATGCGGCTGAACCCCTTCGGCGTGCCCATCGACTACGCCGTCGGCAACTTCTTCGGCGGCGGGTACTACCCCGGGCCGGGCTTGCCGCCTCCACCGCCACCGCCGCCGGTGCGCACCCTGTCCGACGTGCCAGTCCAGGTCAAGTACGCCGGTGCGACGTACCGGCCGATCGTGGTGCGCAAGATCGTCGACGTCGGGCCGGATCCGGCGCAGGGCGGTGCGCACAAGGTCCTTCTCGACGGCGTGACTCCCGCATGGGGTGAGTGGAAGAACAACGAGCAGGGCGTACCGCAGTTCGAGGTCAATCAGACCCAGAGCTTCCCCGGCATGGAAGCGCCCGCGCAGGGACCGCTTCCGGGTAATTACGACCTGCAGTTGGTCAGCGACTCGAAGCCCACCGGCCTGTCCGGCAAGGACATGACCGTGATCGTCGGAGCGGTGCTCGCGGCGGCCGTCGGCATCGGCGCGATCGCGCTGACGGTGTTCCTCGGTAGGCGGCGTCGGCCACTGCACTGACGAGCGCTCGGGTTAAGTAGGGGCATGCGGCTTTCGTCGTCCGTCCGGAAATGGTCTGCGGTTCTCGCACTCTTCGCCATCGTCGCCAGTGGTGTCGGTGTCGCGGCCATGATGATCTATGGCGGCTTCATCGCGCCGAAACCGTCGGAGCGGACCGCGGCACCGCGCACGACGCTGGCGCCCCCGCCGCCGAAGGTCCCGACACCTGTCGAGTTCACGGTGGGGGTGACGGTCACCAATCAGACCTGTGTCCCCGAAGGCCCGTGCACCTACACGTACACGATCGCGCCGAAATACATTGGCCTGCATCCTTTGCCGGAGACACCGTTCAAGGTGTCCTACGAGGTCGTGGGCGGCAACGCACCGCAGCCGGGCGAGTTCACCGTGCAGAAGGATCAGGCGCAGATCATGCAGGACGTCGTACTTGAAGGGCCGCCAGGAGCTCAGCTGACGGCCACTGTCATGAGCGTGACCGGCTGAATATCGCGGTTCCGGGCCCACAGCGGCGGGCGCGGGATCATTGTTGGCTCTATGACGAAGGCGTCACTTCTGCGGGCCGAGGAAGGTTTGCCGCGCGACGTCCAGGGCGCCGCTGACCCCCGCTTCGGAAACGTCGTGCGGATCTTCGCCGGACTGTTTCCTGGCCGGCGGTTCGGCGGTGGCGCGCTGGCCGTCTACATCGACGGCAGACCCGTTGTCGATGTGTGGACCGGGTGGTCCGACAGGTTGGGCGAGCAGGCGTGGACGGCAGACACCGGGGCAATGGTGTTCTCCGCGACCAAAGGGATCGCGGCCATGGTCATCCACCGCCTCGTCGATCGCGGCCTGCTGTCCTATGACGAGCCCGTCGCACGGTACTGGCCCGAATTCGGCGCCAGCGGCAAGGACGACATCACCGTGCGCGACGTACTGCGGCACCGGTCCGGGCTGGCGCATCTCAAGGGCGTGACCAAGGACGAACTGCTCGACCACCTACTCATGGAAGAGCGGCTCGCCGCCGCACCGGTCGATCACCTCCGCGGCAAGCAGGCCTACCACGCTCTGACGTACGGATGGATTCTGTCCGGGCTCGCCCGCTCCGTCACGGGGTCGGGCATGCGTGACCTCATCCGGGTCGAAGTTGCGCAGCCGCTGAACACCGACGGCCTGCATCTCGGTCGTCCACCTGCCGGGTCTCCGACCAAGGTCGCGCAGATCCTGGCTCCGCAGGGCACCCGCGCGAATCCGGTGTTCGACTTCGTGGCGCCGAAGGTGGCCGGGTTGCCGCTGTCGGGTGCGCTCGGCGCGATGTATTTTCCCGGCATCAAATCCCTTGTACAGGGCGATATCCCGTTCCTCGACGCAGAGGTTCCCGCGGCCAACGGCGTGGTGACGGCGCGTGGACTGGCCAGAATGTATGCCGCGATCGCCAACGGTGGCAGCATCGACGACGTCCAGCTACTGTCCGAGGAGCTGACGCAGGGTCTCATCGGAAATCCGAAACCGTGGCCCGATCTGAACATGGGTGTGCCGATGCCGTTTCACCTCGGCTACCACGAATCGCCGATTCCCGGTCTGCTCAAGGGGTTTGGCCACATCGGCCTCGGCGGAACACTCGGCTGGGCCGATCCGGCGACCGGCAGTGCGTTCGCCTTCGTCCACAACCGGCTGCTCACGCCGATGCTCTTCGACATGGGCTCGTTCGCAGGCATCGCCCGCCCGCTGCGCAACGCCATCACAGCCGCGCGACGGGCCGAGCCCACCGTGGTTCCGAAATACGGTGCGCGCTACCGGGAGTCGGCTCCGAAGAAGGTCGCAGGACGACGCTAGCCCGTCGGGACGATGCCGCGTGCCCGTGGCAGCGGTAGGTCGTTGTAGGTCGCGATCCCCGGTGCCGCCGCCACGACCTCTGGAATCGCATGGATCGGCGGCATCGCCGTCATGATGTGGCCGAGCACGAAGAAGTCCTCGATCGTCTTGGCGTTCTCGATCATGTCCTGCGGCGGCAGGAAACCGACAGTCATGTTGACCGTCGGACGACCCTCGATCGTGATCTTCCAGCCGTCGCCGTCGATCTGCCAATCCGGTTCCAGCGTCTGGCCCTTCTTCCACCGCACGTTGATGTCGATGACGGTCTTGCCGTTGACGATGCCCTGCCAGCTCGCGAAGCAACCCGCGACATGGCCGGCCGGGATGGTCCACGAGGCCATCACCAGATCCTCTGTGGTCTGGGCGTATTCGGCCACGCACTTGATTTCGTCCAACTCGACGCCGAGAGCGTCGGCGACCAGTTGCACGGCCTCGGCGAACACCGCCGTGCCCTTGGACATCATCGGCTGTAGGTCCGGATCGTCGATGGCCATGCCGAAGCCCGCGGGCCGCTCGGTGTCGGGGGAGTCGTAGAGGGTGGTGTCGGCGGACTCGGCGATGATGAGCTTGTCGACCCGGTCGCACGACGTCGCCGCCACGATGGCGAGCAGTTCGGCGAAACCCGGGCTGACGCCCGAACCGAACAGCGTCGACCCGCCGCGCTGGCATGCCTCTTCGAGCTTGTCCCGGCCGTCGCCGAGGTTGTGTCCGGTGATGAAGGACGCCGACGCGACGACGTTAACGCCCGCCTCGAGGATGCGGACGAGCTCGTCGACGTCGATCCACATCGGGTTGTAGACCACGGCGTCGGGCTTGAGCGCGAGAAGCGCGTCCACGTCGTTGGTGGCCTTCACGCCCAACGGCTCGATACCGGCCAGCTCGCCGGCGTCGCGGCCGGATTTGTCTTTCGACCACGCGTAGAGGCCGACCAGTTCGTAGTTCGGATTCTTGGCGATCGCCTCGACCGAGCTTTTTCCGACATTTCCCGTCGTCCACTGGACGACCCGGTAAGGGGTGTTTGGCACGCGCTCAGCATAGGGAACGGTGCCGCGTCACGGAAGGCTTTTTTACCGACCGGTGAAAAATCGCCTAAAGTGACCATGATGAGCGGGCGAACACGGGGGCGTCCACCGCGGATCAACCGCGATCAGATCGTCGACGCGGCACGCAGTGTGGCCGCAGGCGACCTGACTATGCAGGCCGTCGCCAATGCGCTCGGTGTGAGCCGCAAAGCGCTGCATTACTACGTCGGCGACCGGGCAGGTCTGCTCACGCTGATGGTCCTCGATCAGTTCGAGTCCGAACTCGCGCCCGTCGAACTGCCCACCGGCGATGACTGGCGAGCCACGCTGCGGGCGTACGCGGTGGCCTACCGCGACGGCCTGATCAAGGTCGGCGTCGGAAGCGGCGGGGCCGATCACGCGACGGACTTCACACAGCTACGCGGACTCAGCACGTCGGCGGCGCTGGCGCTGGCCGACCGCGTCCTGTACGCGCTGTTGACGGCCGGCCTCGATCCCGACAGCGCGCGGCACGGTCTCACGGCTGCATCCAACATCGCGCAATCGGCCGCGCAGACCGTCGTCGCGCAGACCGCGACCGGCGAGCACCGCCACCGTGCGGAAACGACCGAGGCGCTGTTGCGGGAGCCGGACGACACCTATCCGGCGCTGCGTCGGGTGCTCGCATCGGCGCAACCGACCGAGCGCGACGCCGAAACCCAGTTCGAGTTCGAACTCGACGTGGTGATCGCCGGGCTGGATCAGATTCTCACAGCGGAGTGAGCGCGACTTTTCCGGTGCGCTGGACCCCGCCGCCGTCGATCCACGTCAGATCGATGACGTCGCCGGGGTAATGGCGGTCCAGGACGTACGTCAGGGTGGTGGCGCTATCAAGCGGCGTGCCGTCGAGCGTTGTGAGAATGTCACCGCTCACGAGTCCGGCTTGTTCGGCGGCGCCGCCTTGCAGAACGTCGGCGACGAGCACGCCCGGCTCGTCCCTCGGAGCGGTGCGGACCCCGACGCCGAGCAGCACCGGTGGTCCGATGTGCACCGTGTCCGACGCCGCTCCGGAGCGGATCTGATTGGCGGTGGCGATCGCGTCGTTGATCGGGATGGCGAAACCCTTGCCGCCCGGACCCATTCGGAAGTTCACCGATGCCGCGGTCGTGACTCCGACGACCTGTCCGGCGCCGTTCACGACCGGACCCCCCGAGTCTCCTGCAACCACCGGGGCGGCGAACTCGATCAGGCCGGTGATTTCGTCCTCGCTGCCGGTGAGCTCGTCCTGGGCGGTGACGGTGCGGCCGAACGCGCTGATGGTGCCGACCTCCTGGGTCAGCGGTGCGTCGCTGCCCTGCGCGTTGCCGAGAGCAACGACGGGCTCGCCTTGCACCAGGGTGTTGGAGTCACCTATCGGCGCTGCCGGCAGCCCGCCGGCGCCCAGCAGTTGCAGCACGGCGATGTCGCGCCGACGGTCGTAACCGACGAGGGTCGCGGGGAACGATTGGCCGCCCACAGTCGCGGTGATGCGGTCGGCGCCCGACACCACGTGGAAGTTGGTCATCACCTGACCACCCGGGTCGAGCACGATGCCCGTGCCGTTTCCGATCGCGTTCTGATAGTGGATCTCGGTGTCGATGCGGGCGATGGCCGGCTCGACCTGGCTCGCCGCGGCGACCGGGTCGGCGGGCTGAGCCGTCGATATTGCCGGGTTCACCGGCGCGACCAGCGCCAGGACCGCGACAAACGCGGTCAACAGCGCCGCCAGCGAGCGACGCATCTGGGATATGCGCATCAGCCCATCTTGCCCGAAAGAATTTGTTTCTAATCCTCGACCGCGACACCGCCGCGAAGACGCCTGCGGCGACGACGCGTCGGCTCGACCTTCTCGGACGTACCGCTATCAGGCGATTTGCCGTTGGTCTTCGTGGTCTCGAGCTCTGCCGCATCGGCTTCTGTGGCCGCCGACTCAGCCTCAGTGGCCGACGATTCGGGCTCGGTGGCCTCGACTGCGACCTCGGACGGCTTGTCCTCGGTGGCGTCGGCCTCGTCGTCTTCGGCGGCCTCCGCGTCGTCTGAGATGTCCGAGATGTCTGAGGTGTCCTCGTCGTGCTTGTCGCGGCGGCCGCGCCGCTGCTTGGCCTTCTTGGGCTTCAGCGGTTTCGGCGCCGGTGGCGGCAGTTCGGCGACATCGGCGAGGTAGAAGGCGAAGATCCCGAGCAACGCGAGCGCGGCGGCTGCACCGTAGAGGCCGAACAGCCACTGGCCGACGTTGTCCAGCGACAACCAGATCTCGCTGATCGCGGTGCCGATGATCACCAGCCCCGCAAGGACGTGCAGCACGATCGACGCCGTCCGTAGCCGCAGGGCCAGCAGCGGCGTGCGGAACTCCGGCCGACGGGTGCGCAACAGCGTGAAGACCACCGGCAGCGCAGCCAGGCCGATCAGGGCGCCCGCGACGATCCGCATCACCGTGCCGAGGGTGTGCGATGTGACGCCCATCAGCTCCCACCAGCGAGGCAGGACGAAGGCGAAATAGAGGGCCGCCGCGACACCAGAGAACGACGCGTGCCACAAGACCGCGACCCAGCGCCGCATGCTCCTCCTTGAGGTTGGGTGGCCCGAGGTGCGACCAGGTAAGTCGTGATGTAGTCGCACCTCGGTCCGGGTGCGGAGGATAGGGGATTTGAACCCCTGAGGGCTATTAACCCAACCCGCGTTCCAGGCGAGCGCCATAGGCCACTAGGCGAATCCTCCGCCGGTCATGGTAGCCGACCACCCTGATGCGCCCGTCGAGTTGCACCTGGGCAGCTTCCCGGGTCGTCCCCCTCGCCCTTCGGGCTGGGGGTGCCCCCAGCGCTCCGTTGCCCTCCGAACCCGGGTACTAGACTCCGTTCTGGACCCCGCGCGGCGTCTATCCTGTGAACTCCCCCAGGGCCGGAAGGCAGCAAGGGTCAATGGGCTCTGGCGGGTGCGCGGGGTCCCCTCGTATTTCACCGCCTCCCAGTGAAAGGCGCCTCGTGTCGTTTCAGTCGCTCGGTCCTGAGGAACTCCGCGCACAGCACGAGTTGCAAAAGGGCAACTACGCCGACCTTCAGGCGAAGGGCCTCAAGCTCGACCTGACGCGAGGAAAGCCGTCCGCCGCCCAGCTGGATCTGTCCAACGCGCTGCTGGAGCTCCCGGGCAAGGACGTCTTCAAAGACGCCGACGGCACCGACACCCGCAACTACGGCGGACTGCACGGGTTGCCTGAACTCCGGGCCATCTTCGGCGAGCTGCTCGGCATCGGTGTGCCCAATCTGATCGCGGGCAACAACGCCAGCCTGGAGTTCATGCACGACGTTGTGACCTTCACGATGCTGCACGGCGGTGTCGATTCCCCGCGGCCGTGGGCGGCCGAACCCGCGGTGAAGTTCCTCTGCCCGGCGCCGGGGTACGACCGGCACTTCGCGATCACCGAGACCCTCGGCATCGAGATGATCACCGTGCCGATGCACGAGGACGGTCCCGACGTCGACCTCATCGAGGAACTCGTTGCAGTCGATCCGGCCATCAAGGGCATGTGGTGTGTGCCGGTGTACTCGAACCCGACCGGCGTGACCTACTCGTGGGAGAAGGTGCGGCGGCTTGTTCAAATGCGAACCGCTGCCAACGATTTCCGGTTGATGTGGGACAACGCCTACGCGGTGCACACGCTGAGCCACGATTTCGAGGCCAACATCGACGTCCTTGGCCTGGCCGAAGCCGCGGGCAACCCGAACCGGCCGTTGGTGTTCGCGTCGACATCGAAGATCACTTTCGCCGGTGCGGGGGTCAGCTTCTTCGGCGGCTCACTTGGCAACATCGCCTGGTATCTGCAGTACGCCGGTAAGAAGTCGATCGGGCCCGACAAGGTCAACCAGCTTCGGCACCTGAAGTTCTTCGGTGACGCCGACGGCGTGCGCCTTCAGATGCAGCGTCATCAGGAACTGCTGGCCCCCAAGTTCGCCACCGTCTTGGAGATCCTTTCCGACCGGCTGGGCGAGTCGAAGATCGCATCGTGGACCGAGCCCAAGGGCGGCTACTTCGTGAGCCTGGACGTGCTGCCCGGTACCGCGCGCCGCACCATCGCGCTGGCGAAGGACGCCGGAATCGCGGTGACCGAGGCCGGAGCGACCTTCCCGTACCGAAAAGACCCGGAAGACAAGAACATCCGGATCGCGCCGTCGTTTCCGCCCCTGCCCGAGTTGCGCGAGGCGATGGACGGCCTGGCGACGTGTGCGTTGCTTTCGGCCACCGAGTCGTTGTTGAAGGACTGATCCCTATCTACGACAGCTTCTTGACGACCGCGCTGCCGACCATGGCCACGGAGCTGACGAGGCTGTAGCGATAGCCGTCGCATGTCGGGCATGACTCGATATGGCGCGCAACGCGTTTGCGGACCAGTACGGTGAACTGTCCGTCCCAGCCGGACAGCGCGGCGGCGAGGTCAGGGCAGCCGTGATGGGCGGCCCGCCGTGCCACCATGAGCGCCCCCAACGAGCGCTCGAAGGTCTGGCGCAGCCGCTGCAGGAGTTTCTTGGCGCAGTCGTGGCTGACACCCAGCGCGTCCGCGAGCTCGGGTCCGGCCAGGTCGCGGCGGTAGGCCAGTTCCAGTACGTCGCGATCGCGGTCGGATAGTCCCTGGGCAGCGGCCATCACCAGCGCGGCCAGCTCATTGCGCGCGGTCTGAGTGAACGGCCCCGGACCGACGGACACAGCGTCGGGTACCTCGTCGAAGGCGGATTCGCGGCGCCGGTCCTGCAGGGTGCGCAGTGCCGCGCTACGGGCGATGGCGTAGAGCCACGGCCGCAGCTTGTCCGGCTCACGCAGCTTCGGCAGTTCTGCCGCCGCGATGCAGAAGACGTCCTGCACGCAGTCGGCCGCGGTGTGGTGATCGCGTACAAGCGTCATGCAGTAGTCGTGAAGCCGAGATGCGTAGCGGTGATAGATCGCGCCGAGCGCCACCCGGTCGCCGGCTGCGGCGTCCCTGGCGAGTTCCGCGTCGCTGATGAGCCGTATCGGCGGGGTGGTGGTTGCCATGGGTAAAGACTGCGTTTTCGGCGCGGCTCTCGTAATCGCCCCGCCGCCAGATTCCGCTTCCGGCAAGGAAGGTTTTCCTATCCGCGGGGTAAGCCTCAAACGCCGACCGCCCCATCACCGGTGTCGGTGATGAGGCGGTCGGGTCGTGCGTGGCCGGCTACGTCGGGTGCAGCCGCCCAGCTCACTACTTGGTGCGGTGCGTTCCCGTGCCGGTGCCGTTGCCCGTGCCGGTTCCGGTGCCGTTGCCGGTGCCGTTGCCCTTGCCGCCTTGGGCCAGGCTCATCTCAGCCGCGGTCAGGGTGCGGATGCTCTGCTTGCGGAGGGCCAGCTTGCTGCGGTTGATGTTCATTGGTGTTCTCCTCGTGGTGTGATCGCCGGCCCTCGTGGGCCGACTCATAGGTAAGAGCGCCAAACTCGTTGGGAGGGGACGCTTTTCGTCGGGTATTTTCGATGCTTTTTTCGCGTGCGCCGACGCCACGCAGAGCACCGCCCCGCAACCGGGTGCTGTCGGTTGCGGGGCGGTGCGTGGGGGTGAGTCGTTGCGGGGTCGCCTAGCCGATCGTGGCCGTCTGCGGAGGCAGGTCGGTCGACGTCAGCGTCGGCTGGTGGGTGCCCGTCGTGCGCACTGTGGTGTGCTTGGTGGTCTTGCCGCCGCCGGTGCCTGTTCCGTTTCCGCCGCCGGTGCCGTTGCCGCCTTCGCCACCGTGGGCCATGCGCAGCTCATCGGCGGTCAGGGTGCGGATGCTCTGCCGGCGTAGGGCCAGTTTGTTGCGGTTGGTGTTCATTGGTTTTCCCTCCTGTGTAGCTGCCCGGATGGGCAACTTGTATAGGTATGAGCGCCGAACACCTTCTGCGGGGACACTTTTGTCTTGGCAGTTCTCCGGGTCGTGCTACGTCGTCCAGTTCACTATTTCGTCTTGACGGTGGGGTTCGTCGCCTTGGAGACGCCGGTGGTCTCGCCACCGCCGCCTTTACCGCCGTGGGACGCATCTGGAGGTAGGAACCCGACAAACTCTGGGCGGGGACACTTTTGGATGCGAGATGTCAGCGGCGCGCCGTCCTGGCGATCTGGCTGGCGTAGTGGCGATCCAAGAAATTCAGCAGGATCAGTTCATGGGTGCGGGCCGCCGATCGCAGCAGCCGGACGGCGTTGAGATGGCTGAAGCTGTGCAACAGCGAGCTGTAGGACTGTGTCAGTTCATCTCGTCCCGAACGGTCCGAGAGCTCCGCGAGCAAGGGCGAGAGCCTCTCGGAGCGGCGACGGAACGTTTGGCGGGCGGGCTCGAAGAGGTGTTCGCTGGCGTCGTCGAGCAGTGCGGCGACGTCGGATCGTTCACTGCGCCAACGTGTCCCGATGCCTGGATCGAGGTTGGCCGCATTCGGATACTCGGGCCGATACCCCGCGGCACCGCCCTTCGCCCAGTCGCGGCGCTGTTGCATGTCGAGTCCGGCGTCTGCCAGCAGTCGGTCGGTGGCGTAGAGGCACAGTTTCCAGCGCGCGTCCTGCGCCGCATCGCCGAACAGGTCGCCGTCGAGCAGACCGAGCACCTCGAGCACGGCGTCGCTGTCGGCCGCGTGGATCTGCTCGGCAAGATCGATGCCGGCATCGCCGCCGTACCGTTCGACCTCGCGATCGTAGGTGTCGGTCGACACCTTCCATACCGTCCCGTCGGCGAGGTGGCCGGTCAGCGCGTCGGTGAGCGCAGGCAGTGCGTGTTCGCGAAGCGCGGCCGGCTCTCCGTGCAGGCGGAGCCTGAGATGGTGGTCGGGGTCGGCGTAACGCAGGAAGAACCAGCGGTCGAGGATTCCGGCGTCGCGCAGCCGGGTGATCACAGGGCCGACGGCGTCGGTGAGGATGCGGTCCGCGGAGGCGGTACCGGTGTAGGCCTTGAGGTACAGCCATTCGCTGCCCGGCGCGAAGCTGCGCCGCGCATCCGGTTTCCGCCACGGCCGCGGGGCAGGCGCGGGTTCGCCGCCGCGAATGAAGGGCACGATCAGCTCATGGGCGAAGCGGCCCTGCGGACCGGTGGCCACCGCGCTGGGCAGCACCTCCTCGAGGACTGCCGCCGACCGCCCTCGCAGCACCTTGGCCGCGGTGGCGGTCAGCGCGGGACTGGCGGTGTCCACGTATAGGCGGTTGTCACCGTCGGTGATCAGAAGCTCTGCGGGAAGACCACGTTCGCCGCGCAGGGCCGCCCAGCCGGCGACGGGGTCGGATCCGGTGAGCGTCTTGATCTCGGCGGCCGACAGGCGCCAGCGGGCCCGGGCCAGCACCAGCTTGCCGGCTGTGACGCGCGGAAGGGTCGGTGCAGACGACAGAGCACCCCACTCCCACGCGAGACCTGCTGCCACTCCGTCGTTCTGCAGTGCGGCCAGGAATCGGTACACACCGAACCCGCGCCACGCCGGGTTGTGCGCGGTGGTCAGCCGGGGCCGGACTTCGGCGCCAAGCCGGGGGCTGTAGAGCACCACGCGATCGCCCTCGAGACGCAGGGTCAGCTCGTCCACGCTGATTTGGCGATCGGCAGGCGCCCCTGAACGGCCCAGTAGCACCAGCTCGTAATCGCGCAGCACCGGCCGGGCCAGCACATTGCCAACGCGTCCTTCGGGGAGGTGGATGATCTCGGCGAATACGACGCCGGGTGCATGCGCCTCCTCGGCACGCAGATGCGCCCGCACCGCGTCGTGCAGACGAGCATCGCCGTGGCAGAAGCGCCCCAATAGCTCGGCGCCCGAAGGTCCAGTGGCGCTTTGTATTTCGATGCCGTCGTCCAGCACGCTTGCGAAGACGGCCATTGCGTCGGGCAGCGGAGACGGAGACGCTGTGGCGAGGCGAGCCACGGTGCCTGCGTCGAGTTCGAGAGTGCGCGCGCCGCTGTCCCGGGCACGCATCACGAGGTCGAGCAGAGTCGCGTCGCGGGCGGTGAATGCGTAGATTCCCGCCACCCCGCCCAGATCCATTCCGGCCAGCAGCGGGGACTCGTCCGCGGCCGGATGCGACGACCGGTCGTATCCGACACCCATCTCCTCGTCGAGGGCCTCCATCAGAGGGATTTCGCGGTCTTCATAGCGGGCCGCAAAGTCCGCCTTGAATTGGCGCAACGCCGGATCTTCGCCCTGGGCCGACACCCGGTGGAGCAGATCCACGCCCTTCGCGAGCAGCGCCACCTCGTCGGGACCCAGCGTCAGGCCCGAACCGTCGCGATGCAGATCGACCTGCACCAGCCGGGCACTGTCGCCACCGCCGGCAAGCTCGAGCAGGCTGGTCGCCACACCCTCGTAGGCGGCCGGTGAGTTGCCGAGCCCCGCGGCATCCAAGCGGGTGAGTTCCTCGGACACCCGCTCCAGCGCCTGCGACGTCGCGGCCAGATCGGGACCGCTCAGAGACGACAGCACGTGCGCCAGCGGCTCGGGTCCGGTGACCGCGGGCTCGGCCACCGGGGTGAGAACATGCGCATCGACAAGGGCGTCCACGTAGTCGCGCGCTTCGTCCTGTTCGACTCCTGCGACGGCCTGGACAGCCTGCGCGACCTTCTCGACCGAGCACCCCCCGACGGCCGTGTCCAGTGCGCATCGCAATGGCTCGTCGTCCTCGATCACGACCAGATGGTGGGTGCGCCTGCCGTTGCCCAACCGGCTCTCGATGAGCCGCATCGCGCCGCCTGCGTGGTAGCGGCTGGAATTGGGCTCGACCTCCATCGCCGGTCGTACCGACGGGTCCTTCAGCAGCCGTTCCACGAGCCCGGCGAGCACCTCGGTGTCGGGTCTGCTGTGTCGCGTGGTGCCGTCGGGGCCGTCGACCATCAATGCGGTCGAATCGCCGACCGCACCCAGCGCGCAACCTGCGAACAGGCCGAAAGGTGTTGCGCGGGTGCACATCCGAACCAGGTATGCGGTCACGGACGCCGCCACCCGGTCGTCGGCTGCACCGGCCGCCAGGCGCTCCAGGAGCCCGGGGGACGCGAGGTGTAGCGCCTCACGGACCTCCGGTCGCTGCGCGAGGACCTGCCAGTACTGCGGATCACTGCGCAGCCGGTCCAGTTCCTCCATCGGGAGCAGCGGGGCGCGCATCACGAAGAAGCCACTGGCGTTCAGCGGGGCATTCATTGCGTCTCCTAACGCCCAGGTCCGACGACGAGCTGGCCGGCGACCAGTTGTGCGTAATGCCCGCCTGCCGCCATGAGTTCGCGATGGCTGCCGACCTCGACGACGTGGCCCGCGTCCATCACGACGATGCAGTCGGCATCGACGACCGTCGCGAGACGATGCGCGACGAGCACGACGGTGCAGCCGAGCCGGGCGATATTGGCATGCACCTTGGCCTCGGTGACGGTGTCCAGATTGCTTGTGGCCTCGTCGAGCAGCAACAGGCGTGGCTGCGTCGCGAGCGCGCGGGCAAGGGCCAGGCGCTGGCGCTGGCCACCCGACAGCGAGGCACCTGCGTCGACGAGCGGCGTGTTCCATCCCATCGGCATCGCGCGGATGTCCTCGGCGATGCAGGCCTGCTCCGCTGCGGCTTCGAGTTGCTCGAGCGGAAGGCTCGGATCGCCGAGGCTGAGGTTCTCCTTGATCGACAGCCCGAAGATGTAGGGGTCCTGGGTCACCACGCCGATCTGCGATCGCACGCTTCGCGGGTGCATCGTGGCCAGGTCGATCCCGTCGAGCAGCACCCGCCCACCGTCGGGTGTGTACAGACCCAACAGCAGCCGGCCCAATGTGGATTTGCCCGACCCCGAGCGTCCGACAACGGCCAGGACCTGCCCGGGGCGCACGTCGAGATCGACACCGTCGATGGCCGGGGGGCCGTGCGGCGTGTAGCGGAAGCGCAGTCCCTCGGCGCGCAGCGCACCGGTGAGGCGAGGTGGATGCCGCAACTCGCGCCCGGCGGTCTCGGTCGGCGTGTTGAACACGTCGTCGAGGCGGGCCATGTAGCTGCCGAGGAGCTGAATCTGCAGGACGGTTCCGACAAGGATGCCGAGGGGTTCCAAGAACGCGGTGGACAACGCGGCCAGAGCGAGCATGGTGCCGAGCGAGAGCTGGCCACTGCCGACGAGGTAGGCCCCGAACAGCAGCACCGCGATCGGGGAGAGCAGGGACAGTCCGTGCAGCGCGGTCTCGACCGTCGCCGAAAGGCGCCCGCGGCGCAACGAGACGTTCAGTTCTGCCACGAACAGGTTCGTCCAATGCGATACCGCGCGCCGCTCGGCGCCTGCGGCCTTGAGGGTTTCGACCGCTGAGAACATCTCGTAGGCGTAGGACTGCGAGCGGGCTTCGGTGGCCAGCGCCTCACCCATCAGATGCTGATTGCGTCGCCGGGCCGCCAGCAGAACGATGCACTGGGCGGCGCCGAGCGCGACCACAAGCAATCCCAGCTGCGGCGACAGGAGGAAGATCACCAACAGATATGCGGTGGCCAGCACGCCGTCGAGCATCGCGGCAATCGTTCCGCTGGTGAGGATCTCTCGGACCGTGGCGTTGCTGCGCAGCCGCATCATCAGGTCCCCGGAAGAGCGTTTGAGGAAGAACGAGTACGGGAGGTCCACCAGGTGCTCGAGGAAGCCGAGGGTCATCTCGACGTCGAGCCGGCTGCGCAACCGCAGCAGTAGGTGGGCCCGCAGATAGGTGGCCAGCGCCGAGTAGCAGATCAGCGCGGCCATCACCGCGGCGACGATCTTCAGTAGGCGGTCGTCGCCGGCTGGCACGATCTGATCGACGATCACGCCGGTGAGGATGGGCACCGCCAACGCCATCAGCCTGACGACCACCGAGGTGGCCAGCACCTTGCTGATTCCCTTCGAGCGGGTCAGCAGGTGCCGCGCATGGTGCAGCGCGCCAGGGGGTTTGCGTCCGCCGGTGGCGAACGAATCGCTGGGCTCCAGCATGATCGCGACGCCGCTGTACAGATCGCTGACCGCCTGCCACGAGACCTGGTATTTGCCTGCGGCGGGGTCGACGATCGTCACACCACGACGAGACGTCGAGTCCAGGACGACGAAGTGTGCAGCGCCCCAATGCAATACGGTGCCGCGGGGCAGGGCGTGCAGATCGTCGAGTTCGGTGGCCACGCCACGCGCGCGCAGCCCATACGACGTGGCTGCCTCGGCGAGCCGCAGCGCGTCCACGCCGTCGCGCCCGGTGCCGGTGGCCTCGTGCATCTCCGCCAGTGACACGTGGCGGCCGTGATAGGCGAGCGCCATGCACATCGCGGCGGCCCCGCAGTCGGCCATCTCGGCCTGCGCGATGTGCGGGATCGCGCGCCGCCGCCTCACCAGAACCTCGGCAGGAACACGTCGATCAACCGCTGGGGCTCGGCGGGAACCAGAAGCTCGCCTGCGGACGCCGGGGTGGGTTGCGCCAGTCGGGCGGTCACGTCGGTGGCGGTCACCTCGACGATCACGGCGTCAACCGTCGATCCGGTTCCATCACGGAAACCCACAGTCGCGCCGGGGGCGGGCGACGGTCCTGCTGTGCGGTCCGCGGTCACGGTCGCACCCTGCACAACAGCGGGCAACGCCGTGGTCTGTTGGACGGTGATGGTGGCCGCGGCGACGGCGCCCCCGGCGAGCAGCACGGTCAGCGCGATGAGTCCCGCATCGATCCACCGCGGGTTCTTGATCAGCTCGCCGGGGCGGGCGCCTGCCGACTGCCGGTCTCGCCAGGTCGCACGGAACACCGACTCATAGCGGACATCGTCGTCGTCAGGCACGACCTCACCCCCGGTCGCGGGGCTGGCAGCACCGGGGTGCTCGGCCCCATTTGTTTTCACATCGACTCCCCAAAGTGTGGCTGTCGCCGTCGCGTCGCGTGGCCGATCAGTCATTGCGAGTAAGAGGGGCGACCGGGCCGAACGGTGACACATTTCCGCGGAATCGCCCCGTTTGGTTACACGCGGCGCTGCGGCGTCACCCGGTCTCGGTAGCGTGTGCGAGCGTGGCGCTCTACCGCAAGTACCGACCGGCGACCTTCTCCGACGTGGTTGGCCAGGAGCACGTCACCGAACCGCTGTCCACCGCGCTGACGGCCGGGCGCATCAACCACGCCTATCTGTTCTCAGGGCCGCGCGGGTGTGGGAAGACGTCGTCGGCGCGCATCCTGGCGCGCTCCCTGAACTGCGAGCAGGGGCCGACGGCCACGCCATGCGGCGTATGCAACTCGTGTGTCGCCTTGGCGCCCAACGGGGGTGGCAGTGTCGACGTCACCGAGCTCGACGCGGCCAGTCACGGCGGGGTCGACGACACCCGCGAGCTCCGCGACCGCGCCTTCTACGCGCCTGCGCAGTCGCGCTACCGCATCTTCATCGTCGACGAGGCGCACATGGTCACCACGGCCGGCTTCAACGCGCTGCTGAAGATCGTCGAGGAGCCACCCGAGCACCTGATCTTCGTATTCGCCACGACCGAGCCCGAAAAGGTGCTGCCGACCATCCGCTCGCGCACCCACCACTACCCGTTCCGGCTGCTGGCGCCGCGGACCATGAGATCGCTTCTCGAGCGGATCTGCGCGCAGGAGAACGTGACGGTCGACGACGCGGTGTACCCGCTCGTCATCCGCGCCGGTGGCGGATCGCCGCGAGACACGCTCTCGGTGCTCGACCAGTTGTTGGCGGGTGCGGACGGCAATCAGGTCAGCTATCCGCGCGCCCTGGCGCTGCTGGGGGCGACCGATGTGGCGCTGATCGACGATGCGATCGATGCGCTCGCGGCGGGAGATGCCGCGGCGCTGTTCGGTGCCGTCGAAGGCGTGATCGACGCCGGGCACGACCCGCGGCGGTTCGCCACCGATCTGCTTGAGCGTTTTCGCGATCTGATCGTGCTTCAAGCGGTTCCCGACGCCGTCGCCCGTGGCGTGGTCGACGGGCCGGAGGACGTGCTCGATCGGATGCGGGATCAGGCGACCCGGGTGGGCACCGCCACGCTGACCCGTTACGCCGAGGTGGTGCACGCCGGGCTGGGCGAGATGCGCGGAGCCACCGCGCCTCGACTACTGCTCGAGGTCGTATGCGCGCGACTGCTGCTGCCGTCGGCCAGCGATACCGAGTCGGCGTTGTTGCAGCGCGTCGAACGCATCGAGACCCGGCTGGACATGTCCATCCCGGAGGGTGAGCAGTCCGGCGCTCCGAAGCAGTACAGCCGCAGGAGCAAGACCGAGCCGGAGGCTGCCCCGGCTCCCGCGGAGGCGGCGCCCGCGCCGGTGCTCAAGCCCGCACTCGAGCCGACGGTGGTGGCCGAGCCTGCGCCGGCGCCGGAGGTGGCCGTCGAACCCGTGGCGCAGCCGAAGGCCGCCCCTGAGCCCCCGGCGGAACCGACGCCCGTCTCACCTCCGCCGGTGCGAGCGCCCTCAGACCCGGTCGTGGCGGCGCCCCCGTCCGCGGCCGTCACCGGTGAGCCCAACGCGGCGGCGGTGCGCAGCATGTGGACGACGGTGCGCGAGAAGGTCCGTCAGCGCAGCCGCACCACCGAGGTGATGCTGGCAGGCGCGATCGTCCGCGCCGTCGAGGGCGACACCCTGGTGCTCAGCCACGAGTCCGCGCCGCTGGCCAAGCGGCTGACCGAACAGCGCAACGCCGATGTGATCCGTGAGGCTCTCAAGGATGCGCTCGGCGTCGACTGGAAGATCCGCTGCGAGGTAGGCGGAGGCGGTGCGCCTTCGACGCCTGAACCGAGCGAGTCGTCGCCCTCCTCATCGTCGTCACCGCAGCGCGACGACGACGATGAGGAGAGCATGCTCGCAGAAGCGGGCAGCGACACGTCGGTTACCCCGCGGCGCGACCCCGAGGAAGCGGCGCTCGAGCTACTTCAGAACGAGCTCGGCGCCCGTCGCATCGAAGGCGGCTGACAGCCTAGGGCGTCCACCAGGGGCGAAGCGGCAGACCGCCGTCGTTGCCCCGCGAGTCGAGCTTGACGGCCAGAACCTGGTGCAGCTGAACGACATTCGTCTCGAATCCGACCCGTGAGCCGGCCATGTACAGGCCCCACACCTTCGCTGTCGGAAGCCCGACCTCTTCGACGGCTTCGTCCCAGTGCTCGACGAGATTGCGGCACCAGTCGCGCAGCGTCAGCGCGTAGTGGTTGCGCAGATTCTCTTCGTGCACCACTTCGAGCCCGACGTTCTGCGCCTCGGTGATGATGCGTCCCGAGCCGGTGAGCTCCCCGTCGGGGAAGACGTAGCGGTCGATGAATCCGTCCGCCTTGGCGCCGGTCCGATTGTCGTGGCGGGTGATGCAGTGGTTGAGCAGAAGCGCGCCGGTGCGCATCTTCGACTGGAGGAACCGGAAGTAGGCCTCGTAGTTCTGCACGCCGATGTGCTCGGTCAACCCGATCGAGGAGACGGCGTCGAACCCGGATTCGCGGATGTCGCGGTAGTCACCGTGGCGCACCTCGGCCAGATCGGACAACCCCTGCTCGGCGATCGCGTTCTGCGCCCACTCCGCCTGTTCCTTGGACAGCGTGACGCCGATGGCCTTCACGCCGTGCCGGGCGGCGTAGCGCACCATGCCGCCCCAGCCGCAGCCGACATCGAGCAGGCGGTCGCCGGGCTGCAGGCGCAGCTTCTCGAACACCAGCCGGTACTTGTTCTCCTGTGCCTCTTCCAGAGTCGCGTCCGGAGAGGTGTAGCTCGCACAGGTGTAGGTCATCGACGGACCGAGCACCCACTCGTAGAACTTGTTCGAGACGTCGTAGTGGTGGTGGATGGCCTCCGCGTCGCGAGTCTTGCTGTGGCGCAACCCCTCCATGACACGGCGCCACCGCGGCAGCGCTTCCTGGGGCGGCGGGGCGATCGGCTTGAGGTGCTCGAAGCCGATGGATCGCGCGACATTCGCCAGCACCCGCGCGGGTGGACGCTTGAAGTCCATGTTGTCGCGCGAGGCGAGTGCGTTGATCAACTCGTACGGATCGCCGAAATGGACGCCGATGGGGTCGAGGTCCCCAGATACGTAGGCGCGGGCCAGCCCGAGTTCACCGAGCCCGGTCGCCAGATACGTGGTGCCGCGCGGTGTCAGCAGATTGAGGCCGACCGTGGCGTCCGCGGGTCCCGCCGAACTGCCGTCATAGGCCGTGATCTTGAGCGGTACCTCGCCAACGGCGAAGATCTCGAGGATCTCTGCCAGCGTGAGCCGTCCGGCCGGGGCGCGTTTCGAGTCTTCTTTGAACGTGGTCATCGTCTTTGCACCGCCTTCGCATAAAGGTCGAGAAGTCGAGAATCGGGGTCGTAGGTCTTCTTCACCGTTTTATACGCCTCTCCACCATAGAGTTCGTCGAACTCGTCGGCGCTGTAGTACGCATCGGAGTACAGCGATTTGTGCCCCTCGAGGTCACTGACTTTGCGTTCGATCAGCTTATTGGTGTGCCCTTCTGTCGGGCCCACCGGCACGGACGACCAGAAGCCGATGTTGACATACGTGTGCTGGGCGCGGATCGGATAGAGCGGCCAGCTGGTGTTGTCACGGAGTCGCAACGGGCACAACCAGATCGGCTCGATGGGCACATTCTCCAGGAACCAGTCGACGAACTCGGCCGCTCGGCCGATCGGTACCTCGATGTCCTGAACGACGCGCTCCAGTGGCGGCCTGCCGTTGCGCTTCTCGATCTTGTCGGCGATGTTGTATTTCTGGTCGAAACCGATCAGCTTCCAGTAGACGCTGCTCCGCCGGTAGCGCCGCGGCCAGAACTTGCGGATCCGCGGGTCCTGCGCGCCGAATGCCCTCGAGCACCAGAACCAGTCGGTGTCCCAGCGCCACAGGTAGTCGTGGATCGTCAGTCGGTCGTGCTTCTCGCCTTCGGGGTGCTGAATGGAGCGGTAGTAGATCTGCTGGCCGGTGTAGTCGCTGACCGGACCTGGTGTGCCGGTTCGGAACCCGAGCGTCAGGTAGCTCTCGTCGGCCGAGAACACCACACCGTCGAGGTAGTCCACGGGCTTACCGTCGTGTCCGCCGGTTTCGACGATGCGGTCCATCGTCGCGAAGAGCTCCGTCAGCGCGTTGAACCGCAGATGGCGAATCTCGACGAACGGTTTGACCGGCTCCAGCTCGATCTTGATACGCACTGAATATCCGAGCGTGCCATAGGAATTGGGGAAGGCATGGAACAAGTCAGGGCGGAGGTCGCGACTTGCGGTCACCACCTCGCCGGTGCCGGTGAGGATGTCCATCTCCAGCACGGACTCGTGGGGCAGGCCGTTGCGGAACGACGTCGACTCGATGCCCAGTCCGGTGACCGCACCGCCGAGGGTGATCGTCTTGAGCTGTGGCACGACCAGTGGTGCCAGACCGTAGGGGAGGGTGGCCGCGACGAGGTCTTCGTAGGTGCACATGCCTGCGACGTCGGCGGTGCGCGTCGCGGGGTCGACGGCGATGACACCGCGGAGACCCGAGACGTCGAGCCCCTTGGTCGTCGTCTTGGCACGGGCACGGAACAGGTTCGATGTGGGTTTCGCGAGGCGAACCGTCGCGTTCGGAGGAATCGCCCGATAGCTGGCAAGGAGCCGCTCTACTCCCGCGGAGTGAGCAGTACGTGCATCAGTTTCCACCACAGACACGGATATACGCTAGTCCGCGGTCGCAACCGATGCGACCGCACCACCGCAGTGCCACCCCGATTTAGGAGTTTGTACCGATGGGACAGGTCAGCGCGTCCAGCACCGTCGTGATTGACGCCTCTCCGGAAACCGTATTGGCGGCCGTCGCCGACTACGCCACTGTGCGCCCCAAGATCCTTTCCCCGCACTACAGCGCCTATCAGGTGCTCGAGGGCGGACAGGGCGCCGGCACCGTGGCGTCGTGGAAGCTTCAGGCCACCAAGTCGCGGGTGCGTGACGTCAAGGCCAGCGTGGATGTGGCCGGTCACACAGTCATCGAAAAGGATGCCAACTCGACGATGATCACGAACTGGACGGTCGCCCCCGCGGGGGAGGGCTCGTCGGTGACGGTCAAGACGTCCTGGCAGGGCGCAGGCGGGATCGGCGGCTTCTTCGAGAAGACGTTCGCGCCGCTGGGACTTCGCAAGATCCAGGGCGAGGTCCTCGAGAACCTCAAGAAGCAGGTGGAGGGCTAGCTGGAGCCGAGGAAGCCGGCGATACCGCGCACCACGGCGTCGGCATACTTCTGCCGGCCCTCGGGTGTCTTCATCAGCGCCGAGTCGGCGGGGTTCTTCATGTTGCCCATCTCGACCAGGATCGACGGGTACTGAGCCAGGTTGAGCCCGGCGATGTCGGAGCGCGGATTCAGCCCGGCGTCGCCGATGTAGGTGGACGGCACCAGACCCGAGGCCTGCAACTGGTCCCTCATGATCTGGGCGAACCGCACCGACGGCCCGGCCTGGACGTCGTTGAGCGGCGGGGACGAGTACAGGACGTGGAAGCCACGGCCAGTCGAGGGCCCGCCGTCGCCATGGATGCTGACGACCGCATCCGGGTGCACCGAGTTGGCCAGCGCCGCGCGTTCGTCGACGCAGGGCCCCACGCCGGTGTCGTCGCCGCGTGACATCGCGGTGCGGATGCCGAGCGCGGTCAGCGCCTGGCGGATGCGCAACGTGGTCTCCCACGTGAACGAGTGCTCGGGATAGCCGTCGTCGGTCGAGGTGCCGCTGGCCTGGCAGTCCTTGGTACCGCCGCGACCGGTGGGCACCTGCTTGCTGATGACCGAGGCGTCGTTGGAGCCGTTGTGGCCGGGGTCGAGGAAGACGATCTTGCCGGCGATATTGGCCGGGGCCGCTGATGCCGGGCTGACGAGCGTCGATGCCGCGACGAGCAGGCCGGTCGCGACCGCGGCGCAGGAGCGCATTGTCTTGTTCGTACCGACACGCAGGCAGGGATGCACGGGCGCCACCGTAGCGCCGACCACGACTACTGTTAAGGCCCAACCCGACGACGCGACCACATCGAGACCAATACGCAAGGGGATCGTCATGCAACCCGGTGGTGGAGGCCAACCCGATATGTCTGCGCTCCTGGCTCAGGCCCAGCAGGTGCAGCAGCAGTTGATGGAAGCTCAGGCGGCGCTGGCCGCGGCCGAGGTCAACGGTCAAGCGGGCGGTGGCCTGGTGCAGGTCACGATGAAGGGCAGCGGTGAGGTGATCGCCGTGCGGATCGACCCCAAGGTGGTCGACCCCGAGGACGTCGAGACACTGCAGGACCTCGTGGTCGGCGCGATCGCCGACGCGTCCAAGCAGGTCACGATCCTGGCGCACGACCGCCTCGGACCGTTGGCAGGCGGTATGGGCGGCGACTTAGGGCTGCCGGGACTCTGACTTGTTCGAAGGACCGGTCCAGGATCTGATCGACGAGCTCGGCAAGCTGCCGGGTATCGGGCCGAAGAGCGCGCAGCGCATTGCGTTTCACCTGCTTTCCGTCGAGCCGCCGGACATCGACCGGTTGACGGCGGTGCTGGGCAAGGTCCGCGACGGCGTGACGTTCTGTGCGGTGTGCGGCAACGTGTCCGATGACGAGCGGTGCAGGATCTGCTCCGATGCCCGCCGCGACGGATCGGTGGTGTGCGTCGTCGAGGAGCCCAAGGATGTGCAGGCCGTCGAGCGCACCCGCGAATTCCGCGGCAGGTACCACGTGTTGGGCGGTGCGCTGGATCCGCTGTCGGGAATCGGGCCCGAGCAACTGCGAATCCGCGAGCTGTTGAACAGGATTGGCGAGCGGGTGGACGGTGTGGACATCAGCGAGGTGATCATCGCGACCGACCCGAACACCGAAGGCGAAGCGACGGCGACGTACCTGGTGCGGATGCTGCGCGACATCCCCGGACTCAGCGTGACGCGGATCGCCTCGGGCCTGCCGATGGGTGGTGACTTGGAATTCGCCGACGAGCTGACGCTGGGCCGCGCCCTCGCAGGCCGCCGCGCGATGGCCTAGTTCCTTTTTGCGCAGCGCTATCCACGTTCTGCAGAACAGTTCTCGAACCGACCCCCGGCCCCCTTCACGCCGAAATCCGAGTTTTGTAGACGGTTACTCGCACTTTCCCTACAAAAGCCCGCTTTCGGCGCGGTGTCGGTGGCTGAGAGCACGATGCACACATGGCTGAAATCTTGCTTGGCGGGGAAGCATTGGCGGCTGGCGTGGTGACACGCCACGGACTCCGACGTCGGTATTCGCCGCTCTTCCGCGGGGTGTACATCGAGAAAAGTGTCGACCCGTCGCTGCGGGACCGGGCGATTGGCGCGTGGCTCGCGACGCGTCGCAAAGGTGTCGTCGCCGGCGTGGCAGCGTCCGCGCTGCACGGGGCACCGTGGGTGGATCCCACCGAACCCATCGACGTCGTCGGCGTCAAGATCCAGCCGCAGGATGGTCTGATCCCGCGATCCGAACGCATCGCCGACGACGAGATCGTCCGGATCGCGGGCCTACCCCTGACTTCGCGGGTCCGCACGGCATTCGACCTCGGTCGACATCTCGGCCGGGCTGAAGCGCTCGCACGACTCGACGCGCTGATGTGGAATCAGCGATATCAGGTCGACGATGTTCTGGCCCTGGGTGACCGGTATCCGCACGTCCGCGGCATTCGGCAGCTTCGCGGATTGCTTCCGCTCGTCGACGGGGGAGCGGCGTCGCCGCGGGAGTCCCGCATCCGGTTGGCGCTCCACGACGCGGGCTTTCCACGGCCCGAAACTCAGATCGCCGTGATCGTGGGTACCCGCCCGGTCGCCTGGCTGGACCTCGGCTGGCGGGAGTGTCAGGTCGCTGCCGAATATGACGGGGATCACCACCGCAAGAACCGAAAGCAGTACGTCAAAGACGTAGGTCGTCTTCGGATGCTGGAATCGCTTGGCTGGAAGGTCATTCGCGTCATCGCCGAGGACCGGCCGTGGGAATGGCTCGCCAGAGCAGAGGCCGCGCTGGTGAGCCGAGGCTGCTCGGTTGAGGCCAACTTGTTCGCGGCCTAGACGCGGCGGGGGGCCGCGAGACGCTCCTTGCGCAACAGTCCGACCTCGTCGATCTGCAGTGGCGTCAGCTCGCCGACCACACGCGAAAGCAGATAGTCGGCCAGTTGCGGATTACGCGCCAGACACGGTCCGTGCAGATACGTCGCGACGATGCCGCCCTGTACTGCCCCGTCGATACCGTCGCCCGCGCGGTTACCCGCCCCGCTGACGATGCGCGCCAACGGCTGCGCGGCGGCACCCAGAACCGTTCCGCCGCGGTGATTCTCGAAACCGGTCAGGCGTTCCGACAGCTCGGGCAGCAGTGGTTGCGACACCACTTCACCGATCGTGCGCGTCTCCTGCGGGGATGTCGTGACGTCGAGCATTCCCACGCCGTCGACCCGCTCACCCGACGATGTCTCATACCAGTGGCCCAGCACCTGGATCGCCGCGCAGATCGCGAGCACCGGAGCGCCCCGCTCCGCCGCCTGCTGAAGACCCGGGTAGCGGATCAAGTGTCTGGTCGCCAGCCGCTGTGCGTAATCCTCCGCTCCGCCAAGGGTGTAGAGGTCAAGCTCGGACGGCACCGGGTCCGCAAGGGTGATCTCGACGATCTCCGCGTCGAAACCGCGCAACCGCAGGCGTTGGCGCAACACCACCGAATTGCCGCCGTCGCCATAGGTTCCCATCACGTCGGGCAGTACCAACCCGATCCGCACTGTCGACTCAGACATGCCCACCCCTGCCGAAGGTCCGGTTCAGCGAGAGGAACGCTGTGTAGTTGGCAACCACCTCGACATGCCCCGGCGGGCACGACGTGATCGCTTCAACGGCGTTGTGCACCAACGTGTGTTCGACACCGGCGTAGCCCAGTCGCACCGCCAGATCGGTGCCGCGCTCACCCGCGGCGACGACGGGTTTGCCGATGAAATGTTCGAAGTTGACGTCCCACAACCACGACAGGTCCTCCCCGTCGGGCACCTGGCCGTTGACCGAGATCACCACGGAGCCGGCGTCGGTGTCGACCATCGACAGCGCCTCCTGCCAGCCGGCAGGGTTCTTGGCCAGCAGCATGCGCACCGAGTGCTGACCCAGTCGCACCGTGCTGTAGCGACCGGCCACCTCGTCGACGCCGGACACCGCGGCGACCGCCGCTGCGGGGTCCGCGCCCAACGTGACCGCCGCCGCCACGGCCTGAGTGGCGTTGCCGCGGTTGACTTTTCCGGGTAACGCCAGCTGCATCGGCAGCGACAACCCGTCGGGCCCGTAGATGTGTGTGTCGTCGTAGGACCACTGGGGCGTGGGCCGCTTGAAATCCGTTCCCGTCGAATACCAGTGCGCGCCGTCGCGGACGATGATCTCGCCCGAGCGTGGACAGCTCACCGAATCGTTGGCCCACCCGCCGCCTGCGGCCACCCAGACGACGTTGGGGCTGTCGTATGCGGCCGACGTCATCAACACGTCGTCGCAATTCGCGACCACCACCGTCGACGGATGACGCGCCAGCCCGCCCCGCAGGGTGCGTTCGATGTGATTGATTTCACCGACCCGATCGAGCTGATCCCGCGACAGGTTCAGCAGCACGATCACGGCAGGATCGAGCGCGTCGGCCACATGTGGGACATGCATCTCGTCGACTTCCAGCGCCGCCAACGCCGCATCACGCGTTCCCGCGAGGGCCGCGACCAGACCGGCGTCCATGTTCGCGCCCTCGGCGTTGGTCGCCACCGACCCCAGCGTGCCGAGCGCCGCCGCGGTCATCCGTGTGGTGGTCGACTTGCCGTTCGTGCCGGTCACGATCACCGTGCGACGGCCCTCGCCGAGCTGGCCGAGTATCGATTTGTCCAGCGTCATCGCGACCAGACCACCGATCATGGCGCCGGCGCCGCGACCGGTCACCCGCGACGCCCAGCGCGCGCCCGCTCCGGCGGCAAGCGCTGTACGTCCGCGAATGGTGACCATCCCCGGAAGTCTAAGAGGCCAGAAGCAGGTAGCCGACACGCTGGCGAGTGATCCGGTGTTGTCAGGGTCGCGTGCCATCCTCGAGAACGTGAGCCAAACTGACGCCGGATATCGCCGGCCGAGCGGCTCCTGGGGTCGCCCGGCAGCCGAGGATGGCGCGGGCTGGGCGGTTGTCGATGTGGAAACGTCGGGTTTCCATCCAGGACATGCCCGGGTCATCAGCATCGCGGCCCTGGCTCTCGGCGACGACGGCAACGTCGAACAGAGCCTCTACACACTGCTCAACCCCGGAGTCGATCCCGGACCGACCCACGTGCACGGGCTCACCGCCGAGATGCTGGAGGGCCAGCCCCGCTTCGCCGACATCGTCGGAGACCTGATCGAGCTGCTTCGCGGACGCACTCTGGTGGCGCACAACGTCGGCTTCGATTACTCGTTCCTGACCGCCGAGGCCGAGATGGTCGACGCGGAACTGCCCATCGACACCGCCATGTGCACCGTCGAACTGACCCGCAGGCTCGAATTGGGCACCGAGAACCTGCGGCTGGAAACCCTTGCCGCGCACTGGGGTATCACGCAGCTGAAGCCGCACGACGCCCTCGACGATGCGATGGTGCTCGCGCAGATCCTCAAGCCGGTGCTGGTACGCGCCCGCGAACGCAAGGTGTGGCTGCCGGTTCGCCCGTTGTCGCGGCGCGAGTGGCCCAACGGCCAAGTGACACATGAGGAGTTGCGGCCACTCAAGATGCTGGCGGCGCGGCTGCCCTGCCCGTACGCCAACCCCGGCCGGTTCGTCGTGGGGCGGCCCTTGGTTCAGGGCATGCGGGTCGCCCTCGCGGCCGAGGTCGACCGCACGCACGAGGAGCTCGTCGAGCGGATCGTGCACGCAGGCCTGTCGTATGCGGACGCGGTCGACGCCGAGACCTCGCTCATCATCTGCAACGAGGCCCAACCCGAGCAGGGCAAGGGCTACCAGGCACGCGAGCTGGGTGTGCCGTTCGTCAGGGACGCCGATTTCATCCTCGGCCTCGACGCCGTGGTCGGCGGCAGCACCATCGAGGAGTTCACCGACATCACGCCGGCCGGCGACCAGTTCGCGCTGTTCTAGACGGCCCCTTGTAACCACTACGAAGGTAGTGATACAGTTTGGTCATGGGTACCACTACATACGTAGTACAACGCAGAGAATCCTGGTGGGAGACCTATCGGCGTCGCGGTTACTTCTTCCGCGAAGCCGCGATGCTGACCATCGCCTTGGGCTTCTGCCTGCACCTCTACCGGGTGATCTTCGGCGACGACCTCACGCTGCAATACGCCATGACGCCGACGACCGACCTGCTGCTGATGATTCCGATGACCTACGCGGCCGTCACGGGAATCCTGAGCTACCGCAGGATGCACTTCGTCAACCGCGTCCACAGGATGGCGCTGACCGCCTCGCTGGCGTACATCACGATCAGCGTCCCGTTGCACCTGTACGTCCTGTTCGTGCTCGGCGACGTCAGCTTCTATGTGCACATCGCCGGCTACTGGTTCAGCTGGCTGCTGATTTGCGCGGTCTACCCGGCGTTCCTCACGCTGTTCGCCAAACTGCACTATAGGAACTGATGCCGCCGAACCCGGAACGCCGGAACCAGATCCTCGACACCGCCATCGACATCCTCTGCGATGACGGCGTCGGGGGTCTCACACATCGCCAGGTCGACGGTCGCGCCGACCTACCGGCGGGGACCACCTCGAACTACTTCCGCACCCGGCAGGCGCTGCTTGAAGCCACCGCCCAACGCACGGTTGATCTGCATTGGCAACGCGTCGAGGCGTTGCGGTCGGGGATAGGCCCGTTGAGCCCTGATGCCCTGAGACAGTTGATGATTCGCATGCTCGAACCCAACGAGCAGATGCGGCGCTTTACGCTGGCCCGGTTCGAGCTGTTCATGGAGAGCACGCGACGCGAAGAACTCGCGCCACTGGTGAGAGAGCTCCAGGCGGCCGCGGTGAAGTCGGCGACACTCATCTTCGAGGCCGCCGGCTTCACCCCGGCGCCGGAGAGGATGGACGAAATCAGCAGGCTGCTCAACGGCTTTGTGTTCAGCAACCTCACCATCGCACCCGAACCGGGCGCGCAGGATGCCGCCAGTCTTGTGGACCGACTGCTGAGCGTCTTCCTCGACTGAGGAGCTAGCGGGAGGCGCGGTTGACGGCCGATACGACCGCGCGGAGCGAAGCGGTGGTGATCGACGTCGCGATTCCGACGCCCCACACCGTTCTGCCGCCGATCGACGTCTCGACGTAGGCCGCGGCCTGCGCCTCCTCGCCTGCCGACAACGCGTGCTCGGAGTAGTCCAGGACCGAGACGTCGATGCCGATCGCACCGAGCGCATCGATGAACGCCGCGAGCGGACCGTTGCCCGCACCGACGATTTCGCGTTCGATACCGTCGACCTTGACCACCGCTTCGATGGTGTCCGTGCCGCCGTCCACCTCGGATGCGGTCACCTTCTGACGGATGCGTTCCAGCGGCCGTATCGGGGCGAGGTACTCGTCGGCGAAGACGTCCCACATCTCCTTCGGTGACACCTCGCCGCCCTCGCCGTCGGTGATCTTCTGGATCGCCTGCGAGAACTCGATCTGCAGCCGCCGCGGCAGGGCCAGGCCGTGGTCGGCCTTCATGATGTAGGCGACGCCACCCTTGCCGGACTGCGAATTCACCCGGATGACAGCCTCATACGTGCGTCCGACGTCGCGCGGATCGATGGGCAGATACGGGACCTGCCAGAGAATGTCGTCGATATCGGCGTCCTGCTCGTCGGCCGACACCTTCATGGCGTCCAGACCCTTGTTGATCGCATCCTGATGGCTGCCGGAGAACGCGGTGTACACGAGATCGCCGCCGTACGGGTGGCGTTCGTGCACCGGCAGCTGGTTGCAGTACTCGACGGTGCGACGTATCTCGTCGATGTTGGAGAAGTCGATCTGCGGGTCGACCCCGCGCGAGAACAGGTTCATGCCCAGCGTGACGAGGCATACGTTGCCGGTGCGCTCACCGTTGCCGAACAGGCAGCCCTCGATCCGATCGGCACCTGCCTGGTAGCCCAATTCCGCTGCGGCCACGGCGGTTCCGCGGTCGTTGTGCGGGTGCAGGCTCAGGATGATGGCCTCGCGCGGAGCCAGGTGCCGGTTCATCCACTCGATCGAATCGGCGTACACGTTCGGAGTCGCCATCTCGACAGTCGCAGGCAGATTGACGATCAGTGGCACCTCGGGGGTGGGTTCGATGATCGCCGCGACCGAATTGCAGACGTCCACGGCGTACTCCAGTTCGGTCCCGGTGTAGGACTCGGGCGAGTACTCGAACCGCCACTGCGTGTCCGGGTACTTCTTGGCCTCCTCGACGCACATCCGCGCGCCGTCGGTCGCGATGGCTTTGACCGCTTCGCGATCGGCGCGGAACACCACTCGCCGCTGCAGGATCGAGGTCGAGTTGTAGAAGTGCACGATCGCTCGCGGCGCGCCTTCGCACGCCAGGAATGTCCGCTCGATCAGCTCGGGGCGGCATTGCGTGAGCACCTGGATGGTGACGTCGTCGGGAATAGCGCCCTGGGTGATGATCTCGCGGACGAAGTCGAAGTCGGTCTGGCTGGCTGACGGGAAACCGACCTCGATCTCCTTGTAGCCCATGCGCACCAGCAGGTCGAACATGCGGCGCTTGCGTTGCGGGCTCATCGGGTCGATCAGGGCTTGGTTGCCGTCGCGCAGATCGACGGCACACCACATCGGTGCGCGGTCGACGATCTTGTCAGGCCATGTGCGATCGGCCAGCCTGACGGATTCGACCTCGTCAGCGAACGGGCGATACCGCCCGACCGGCATCGACGAGCCACGTTGGGTGTTCCAGCCCGGCTGGCCGGGGTTCGGCGGACCGGCGGGTGTGGTGAGCGTGCGAACCGACGCGAAGGCGTCAGGAGAATCTGGTGCGGGTCTTGAGAAGGTGGTCACGATGGTCGCTCCGGGTTGTCGATGGACTCACGACCGGCGCATCGCGAACACCCGCGACGGGAAGCCGGTCTGATCAGACCCCGTCGCGGCTGCTGAGAAGGAGCACCCGCTGCACCTGGCCACTGTAGCAAGCGTGGCTGCCAGCCCGAAACCCCAGGTTATTCAGAGCCCTGCCAGCTGGGGCAGAGTCGCGTGGGCGATCAGGAAGTAGATCATCAGGCCGGGTCGGCGCCCTGCGGTCAGACCTGAGAGTCGGGGAAGGCGATCACCGAAAGGAAGCGGATCGGCAGCTGCACCAGATCCACCGGACCGTGCGCACCCTCCCCGTCGAACTGCAGCGAGTCACCCGGGCTCAATCGGTACACCGTGCGGCCGTGGCCGTAATCCATCACGCCCTCGAGCACGAAGATGAATTCCGTGCCCGGATGCTGGAACAGGGGATAGGTGTGGCTCTTCGCCGACAGCGTGACGTGCAGGCACTCGAGGCGTTTGTGCTCGCCGCGCAGCGAGCCGAGCAGCTGGTATTCGTGGCCTTCCTTGGTGCCGTTGCGCACGATGCGGGCACCCGTGCCCGCGGTGACGAATGCGGCGGGCCGCTCGACATCCGCGCCGCGGAAGAGGCTGGTGACCGGAACGTTGAAACCATTGGCCAGCAGGGCCAGAGTGCTCAGGCTGCACGATGTCTGGGCGTTCTCGATCTTCGACATCATCGCCTTCGAAATGCCAACGCGGGTAGCCATTTCGGCGACCGTGAGCGCATGCTGTAGACGGAGCCGGCGGACATTGCGGCCAATGGCGGCTTCCAATTCGAGTTCCTCGACCGGCGCCTGCGGATCGCGGTCACGAGCCGTGCCGGATCTGTTGCGAAGCAATGGGACGTCAGACATGGTTGTCCTGCGGAGTCAACGCATCTGTCCTGCACCGGAATACGGATAGGGGCTCTGCAGCAGAGCCCCCTCCGCGAACCGGGACAGCCGGAAGTCCTTCTCCGGAATACGGGGGTCGGCGCTGCGGCCGTCGATGACGAGGTCGGCGATCAACCGGCCGACGGCGGGAGCGATCTTGAATCCGTGACCGCTGAAGCCCGCTGCGATGACGAGCCCGTCCACCTCGGTCCTGCTGATGACCGGGTTCCAATCCGGCGTGACGTCGTAGCAGCCGGCGTAGCTGCCGGTGATCGCCGCGCCGGTGAAGCCTGGGAATCTGGTGCCGACGCGTTCTACGGTCTCCTCGACGAAGGCCTCGGTGGCGCGGTTGAGGTATGCGTCGGGGTTCGCATCCTCGACATCGGACAGATCGCTGTTGCCGAACAGCAGCTCACCGCCGAGCTCTGGCCGGATATATTGCAGTGAAACGAGATCGGAGAACACCGGTACGGTGCCGATCGGCATGCCGGGCGCGATTGTGACGAGCTGTTCGCGGACAACGCGGATGGGCACATCGATGTTGTACGGCGCAAGGAAAGGTGCCGTCCAGACTCCGGTAGCGACCACGACGGTGTCCGTGGCGATTACGTCGCCGTTCGCCAACCGCACACCAGCGACCTTGTCATCGTTGATCAGCAGGTCGGTCACGTTGGCGCCCTGACGAATTCGCACACCTGCCGCGCGTGCCGACGCCGCGAACGCCTGCGCCGTCAGGTAGGCGTCACCGTATCCGCCGCGTGCTTCCCACGCGAAGGCCTCGAACACCGCCAGATCCGCGTACGGCCACAGCCGGGCGACCTCTGCGGCGTCGATCTCCTCGGTCTGAACGCCAACGGCACGCTGCGCGGCGAGACTACTACGCAACGAGAGGGCGTCGCCTTCACCCACGCCGACGACATAGCCGGTCTGGCGGAAACCGATGTCGGTGCCGAAGATCTCCTGCCCCTTTTCGAACACCTCGAGGCCGACGGTGGCCATCGCGGCCAGTGAGCTCACTCCGTAGTGGCAGCGCACGATGCCGCTGGACTTTCCGGTCATTCCTGCGCCGACGGTATTGCGTTCGGCCACCACGATATTCGTGACACCGCGCTGCGAAAGGGCCCAGGCCGCGGCGGCGCCTTCGATGCCGCCGCCGACGATCACGACATCCGCGGTACTCACCGGCCTGGAATCCATTCGGTGCCGGCCAGCGGGACCCGGGCCATCGCCGCGGCCTCGATGGTGACGGCGACCAGATCCTCGGGTTCGAGGTGGCGCACGTGGGACTTCCCGCACGCGCGCGCGATCGTCTGCGCCTCCATGGTGAGCACCCGTAGGTAGTTGGCCAGCCGCCGGCCGCCCCCAACGGGGTCGAACCGGGACGCCAGCTCGGGATCCTGTGTGCTGATACCCGCCGGGTCGGTGCCGTCCTGGAAGTCGTCGAAGAATCCCGCAGCGCTACCGAGCTTTTCGTACTCGGCGGAGTAGCGAGGATGGTTGTCGCCCAACGCTATGAGGGCCGCCGTGCCGATCGCGACCGCGTCTGCTCCCAACGCCAGCGCCTTCGCCACGTCAGCACCGGTGCGAATGCCGCCCGAGACGATGAGTTGCACTTTGCGATGCACCTCGAGTTCCTGCAGCGCCTGCACCGCCTGCGGCAGCGCGGCCAGCGTCGGCACGCCGACATGTTCGATGAACACCTCCTGGGTCGCTGCCGTGCCGCCCTGCATCCCGTCGACCACGACGACATCCGCTCCCGCATGCACAGCGAGCTTCACGTCGTAGTACGTGCGGGTGGCGCCGACCTTGACGTAGATGGGCTTCTGCCAGTCGGTGATCTCCCGTAACTCGTTGATCTTGATCGTCAGGTCGTCGGGTCCCGTCCAGTCGGGATGGCGGCACGCGGAGCGCTGGTCGATGCCCTCGGGCAGCGTGCGCATGTTCGCGACGCGCGGCGAGATCTTCTGACCCAGCAGCATGCCGCCACCGCCGGGCTTGGCGCCCTGGCCGAGCACGACCTCGATCGCGTCGGCCTTTCGGAGGTCGTCGGGGTTCATCCCGTATCGCGACGGAAGATATTGGTAAACCAGGTATTTGCTCTGCGTCCGTTCCTCGCGGGTCATGCCGCCGTCGCCCGTAGTCGTGGACGTACCGACCTCGCTGGCGCCGCGGCCGAGCGCCTCCTTCGCGGGACCGGACAGCGCACCGAACGACATACCGGCGATCGTGACCGGGATGTCGAGGTGCAGCGGGTGTTCTGCGTATCGGTCGCCGAGAACAACGTCGGTGTCGCACCGTTCGCGGTAACCCTCCAGCGGATAGCGCGACATCGACGCTCCGAGGAACAGCAGGTCGTCGAAATGGGGGAGGGGACGCTTGGCGCCCCAGCCGCGGATGTCGTAGATGCCTGTGTCCGCTGCACGCTGGATCTCGGCGATTACCGACCGGTCGAACGTCGCGGACTCGCGTAGGTGGCTCATCAGTAGGCCGTCGCGTTGTCGGCGTGGAAATGGTAGAGCGAGCGCGCGGAACCGTAGCGCGTGTAGGCGGCGGTGTCATCCTCGAAACCAGCTGCTGCCAACAGTGATTCGAGCTCCGCGTGGTGTTCGGGCCGCATCTCCTTGGTGACGCAGTCGGCCCCGAGCGATGCGACGGCGCCGCGGACATAGATGCGTGCCTCGTAGATCGAGTCCCCGAGCGCCTCGCCGGCGTCACCGCGCACGATCAGCCTGCCCGCCTGCGCCATGAAGGCGCTCATATGTCCGACGTCGCCGCCAACCACGATGTCGACTCCCTTCATCGAAATACCGCACCGTGCAGCCGCTTTGCCCTCGATAACCAGCAGTCCGCCGTGCGCCGTGGCACCTGCGGATTGCGATGCGCTGCCCTTGACCCGGACAGTGCCACTCATCATGTTCTCGGCGACGCCGGTACCCGCGTTGCCGTTGATCGTGACGTCGGCCTGTTGATTCATGCCCGCGGCGTAGTACCCGACGTGGCCCTCGACCCTCAGCCGTATCGGCGCGTTCAGACCGACCGCGACATTGTGCGCGCCGTCGGGGTGAGCGATGGCGAAGTCGCCCGAGAGGCCGGGTTCGTGCAGCGCCGTGTTCACCTCGCGCAGCGGAGTGGTCGCCAGGTCGAACGCCGTCAGCGTCTCCACGCGTAGATCACCTCCGGCTCGGGTTCCCAGATCTTGGCCGCGTCCACACCGGGAAGCCCGGCCAGCGCGCGGTATTCGCTGCCCATCGCGACCCAGTCGTCGGTTTCGGCGATGACCGCCGGCTTGCACGCGATGGCGTCGCGCACCACGGCGAACGAATCCCGATTGGACACCAGCAGGGTGTAGAAGCCGTCGAACGTTGCGCACAACTCCTTCAGAGCGGCCTCGATGTCGCGGCCGTCCGCCAGTTGCCTCGCGATGAATCGGGCTCCCACCTCAGTGTCGTTCTCGCTGTCGAATTCGACTCCAGTCGCGCGTAATTCGCGGCGAATGGTGGCGTGGTTCGCGAACGATCCGTTGTGCACCATGCACTGTTCGGGGCCGACCGCGTACGGATGAGCCCCTGCCGGCGTCACAGCCGACTCCGTCGCCATCCTGGTATGGCCGACACCCTGCCAGCCCTGCGCCTTGGACAATCCCCAGCGTTCGGCGAGGACCCGCGGGTGGCCGACGCCCTTGAGCACGGCGAGATCGGCGCCGAAGCCCGCGACGAGCGCATCGGGATAGGCGGATCTGGCGGCGGCCAGGATGTCCTCCGACGAGGCCTGTGCGGTAAGCAGATACGTCTCGTCGAGCTGTGTCACGGCAACGCCGAGCGTGGCAGCCACCTCGTCGGGGCTAGCGTCGACTTCGAGCAGCGAAACGCAGCCGTGTCCCGGTGGTGACCAGGTCGGATCGCCGTACACGGCGACGCCTGCCGAGTCGCTTCCGCGGTCGCCCATCTCGCACAACATGCCGGTCACGAGTTCCCCGAGCTGCGGGCGCAGGTCGGGGTTGCGCAGATGCAGGCCCACAATGCCGCACATTCGGCCAGTTCCTTCCTAGAAGGCGGTCAGGTAGTGGTCGATCTCCCACGGCGTCACGGCGCTGTGGTAGGCGAAGAACTCGTCGCGCTTGATGTTCGCGAAGTAGGACGCCACCCCCTCGCCCGCGGCGTCGAGCACGCCGGTGATGACGGGGTCGCCCTCCAGCTCGTCGACGGCATGCAACAGGGTCGGCGGTAGTGCCGAACGTCCTTGGGAGCCAACGCCACCGGGGTCGGTGCTTCGTTTGATGCCGTCGATGCCTGCACCGAGGGCCGCCGCAATCGCAAGGTAGGGGTTCGCCGACCCGTCGCCTCCCCGCAGCTCGACGCGTTGGTCGTCGGGTACCCGGATGTAATGAGTGCGGTCGTTGCCGCCGTAGCTGGGCGTGTTGGGCGACCACGAGGCGCCCGACGCGGTGCTGGTCGCACGGGTCCGCTTGTAGGAATTCACCGTCGGCGCGACAACGGCCTGCAGCGCGCAGGCGTGTTCGAGGATGCCGCCGATGAAGGAGTAGGCGGTTTCGGACAGCCCGAGCCCGCGCTCGTCCGGAACGTCATGGCCCGCCGGAAAGACCGGTGCACCGCCCGTGGTCAGCGAAAGGTGCAGGTGCAGACCGCTTCCCGTGCGATCCGTGAACGGTTTGGGCATGAAGGTGGCGACCATGCCGCGTTCGGCGGCGATCATCGAGAGCAGGTAGCGCAGGGTGACGACGCGGTCGGCGGTGGTCAGCGCGTCGGCGAACTGGAAGTTCTGCTCGAACTGGCCGTTGCCGTCCTCGTGGTCGTTGGCGTAGTTGGACCAGCCGAGTCGGTTCATCGCCGTCGAGATGGCGGTGAGGTGGTCGTACATCCGGGTGACACCGCGTGCGTCGTAGCAGGGCTGCGCGGCGGTGTCGGCCGTGTCCGCGGTAGACAGCGTGCCGTCGGCGTCACGATGCAACAGGAAGTACTCGACCTCAGCGCCGACCCACGGCTCGAAGCCGGCGTCGGATGCCTGCGCGATCAACGCCTTGAGGATGACCCGCGGCGCGTAGGGCCACGGCTCGCCGTTGACGTGCGGGTCGCAGTGCACGATGGCCAGTCCCTCCTTGAGGAACGGAATCGGTGTGAACGAGGCGGGGTCCGGAATGGCCATCAGGTCAGGGTCTTTCGGCTCCTGGCCTATGGCGCCAACCGCGTACCCGGCGAATCCGACGCCCTCGGTGGCGAGCAGGTCGACGGCCTCGACCGGTACCAGCTTGGCGCACGGTTTGCCTCGCAGGTCGATGAACAGCGCGAGGATGAATTTCGTCCCGGCCGCTTCGGCCAGAGATGCGAGATCTGCGGACATTGTGCGGAAACCTTGTCTCTTGTCAGGAAACTCGACACCGATGAGCCGACCGGCGCGGCCCAGTGGCCCGCGCCGGTCGGTTACGGATCAGACGGTTTGCAGCTCGTACGACGCTTCGCGGTGGAACGCCGTGTCGATGCCTGCCTCTTCTTCATCGGGCGAGATGCGGATACCCATCGTCTTCTTGATCGCGAACGCGATGATGCCTGCGACGACGAACGAGTAGACCATCACCGCGCCCGCGGCGACGGCCTGCCGCCACAGCTGGTCGAAACCACCGCCGTAGAACAGTCCGTTGATGCCGTTGGGCATGCTCTCGCTGGCCAAGAGGCCGATCAGCAACGTGCCGACGACGCCGCCGACCAGGTGGACGCCGACCACGTCGAGCGAGTCGTCGTAGCCGAAACGGTCCTTGAGGCCCACGGCGTACACGCAGATGACACCCGCGATCGCGCCCAGGATGATCGCGCCGACGGGCGTGACCGCACCGCATGCGGGGGTGATGGCGACAAGACCGGTGATCGCGCCGGAAGCGGCGCCGACGCCCGTCACGTGGCCGTCCTTGATCTTCTCCACCGCGATCCAGGCCAGGGTGGCGGCACAGGTGGCGACGAACGTGGTGACCATGACGATCGCGGCGGAATTGCCTGCGGCGAGGGCGGATCCACCGTTGAAGGCGTACCAACCGGCCCACAGCAGGCCCGCGCCGAGCAGTGTTAGCGGGACGTTGTGCGGTTTGCGCAGCTTGCCCCAGCCTGCGGACTTGCCCAGCACGATGGCGACGGCAAGCGCTGCGGCGCCCGCATTGATGTGCACCGCGGTGCCGCCTGCGAAGTCGACCGCCGCGAGCTTGTTGGCGATCCAGCCGCCGACGGAGTTCTCGGTCACCACGCCGTCAAACGCGAAGACCCAGTGCGCAACGGGGAAGTACACCAGCACCGCCCAGACCGCGGCGAAGACCATCCACGCGCTGAACTTCATCCGGTCGGCCACCGCACCCGAGATCAGTGCGACGGTGATCGCTGCGAACAGCGCCTGGAACAGTGCGAACAGGGATATCGGTAGCCCGCTGATCGTCGTGTCCGACTCAAGCAGGTCCTTCATCCCGGCGAATTCCGTGATGCTGCCGAGGAATCCGCCGTAAGACGTGCCGAAGGTCATCGAGAAACCGAACAGCACCCACAGCACCCCGACGATCGCCACGGCGCCGAAGGTCATCATCATCATGTTGGTCGAGCTCTTGACGGACACCATGCCGCCGTAGAAGAGAGCGAGCCCGGGAATCATCAGCGTGAGGCCGATGATGCAACACAGCATGAATGCTGTGGTCCCTGTATCCACGTCCATATACGTCTCCTGATAGTGATGCGGCCCGCCATAGGGCCGTTCACTGCCAGTAACCGATGTTTCTGTTACGTGGACCGGCTTGTGAGGTTGCCTGCACGTTAATAAGCGGCCGGTCGCTAGAGTTCCTGCGATGAGGCTTGATCGACGGTGGTGGGTCGCCATTGGCGTCGCGGTGGTGGCTGCCGTCGCGGTGGTGTTGTCCAACACCGTCTTCAGCGGGCCGTCCGAGGAGTGCAAGCCGGTGCAGGCGATGCTCGAGTACAACAATTCGCAGGGCGAGTTGATCAAATCGAAGGCCAGCGACACCGACCCGGCGGTGCCCACGGTGGCCGAGGACGCCGCATACCAGCAGTGGGCTGACGGCATGGCTCAGCGGGCGCAGGAGATCAACGACCCCAACCTGGCGGGCACGGCCATCCAGGTCGCCGACGCGGCCTCCAAGTTCGTCGCCATGCTGCCCCGGATGCGGTCCGAGACCGAAGGCCGTGCTCCGAACGCGCCCGCGCCGCCGGTGTACTTCGAGATGACGCTGCTCAATCAGCGCATCATTGACGGACTCAAGCAGCTCGAGGAAGCCTGCAAATAACCGCTGCTGAGGCCGGTTCGCCGGTGCGGTGACCGGCGGAGTAAATGAGATGCGCCAAACCCTTATCCTTGGTGGGACTGTGCTCGACCGAAAGGCGCGGTCCCAAGCGTTGAAAGGCATGCCCAGTGGCGCTCGTCGTGCAGAAGTACGGCGGATCCTCGGTCTCTGACGCCGAGCGGATCCGCCGCGTAGCCGAGCGCATTGTCGAGACCAAAAAGGCCGGTCACGACGTCGTCGTGGTGGTTTCGGCGATGGGCGACACCACTGATGACCTGCTCGACCTGGCTCGTCAGGTGTCTCCCGCACCGCCTGCCCGGGAGATGGACATGCTGCTGACGTCGGGTGAGCGCATCTCCAATGCGCTGGTCGCGATGGCCATCGACTCGCTGGGCGCGCAGGCGCGGTCGTTCACCGGATCGCAGGCCGGCGTCATCACCACCGGCACCCACGGCAACGCCAAGATCATCGACGTCACCCCCGGCCGCCTCCAGCAAGCCCTCGACCAGGGCCTGATCGTGCTGGTCGCCGGTTTCCAGGGTGTCAGCCAGGACAGTAAGGACGTCACGACTCTGGGGCGCGGCGGATCCGACACCACCGCGGTCGCGCTCGCCGCGGCACTGAAGGCCGACGTGTGCGAGATCTATACCGACGTCGACGGCATCTTCACCGCGGACCCTCGGATCGTGACCAATGCCAAGCACCTCGACACCGTGAGCTTCGAGGAGATGCTCGAGATGGCCGCCTGCGGCGCCAAGGTGTTGATGCTGCGGTGCGTGGAATACGCGCGTCGCTACGACGTTCCGATTCACGTGCGCTCGTCGTACACGGACAAACCAGGCACTCTCGTCAAAGGATCGATGGAGGACATCCCGATGGAAGACGCCATCCTGACCGGAGTTGCGCACGATCGCAGCGAGGCGAAGGTCACCGTCGTCGGCCTGCCCGACGTCCCGGGCTACGCGGCCAAGGTGTTCCGCGCCGTCGCCGACGCCGACGTGAACATCGACATGGTGTTGCAGAACATCTCGAAGATCGAGGACGGTAAGACCGACATCACGTTCACCTGCTCGCGCGAGAGCGGACCCGGCGCGGTGGAGAAGCTCACCGCCCTTCAGGGCGAGATCGGCTTCTCCAAGGTGCTCTACGACGACCACATCGGCAAGGTGTCACTCATCGGCGCGGGTATGCGCAGCCATCCCGGCGTGACGGCGACGTTCTGCGAGGCACTCGCGAAGGTCGGGGTGAACATCGACCTCATCTCCACGTCTGAGATTCGAATCTCGGTGCTGGTCAAGGATACTGAGCTGGACAATGCCGTCGTCGCGCTGCACGAGGCATTCGGCCTCGGCGGTAATGAGGAAGCCGTCGTGTACGCGGGATCGGGACGCTAGATGGTGAACTTCGGAGGGCAGGAGCGAAGCGACCGGGGAATAAACATCGGAGTGGTCGGCGCGACCGGGCAGGTCGGCCAGGTCATGCGCGCACTGCTGGAGGAGCGCGACTTCCCCGCCACCAGCGTGCGGTTCTTCGCGTCATCGCGGTCCCAGGGTAAGAAGCTGCCGTTCCGCGGCCAGGAGATCGAGGTGGAGGACGCAGAGACCGCCGATCCCACCGGGCTGGACATCGCGCTGTTCTCGGCGGGCGCGACGATGTCGCGCGTGCAGGCCCCGCGGTTCGCGGAGGCGGGCGCCGTCGTCATCGACAACTCGTCGGCATGGCGCAAGGATCCCGACGTGCCGCTGGTCGTCAGCGAGGTCAATTTCGAGAGAGATGCAGGCAGGCGACCCAAGGGCATCATCGCCAACCCGAACTGCACGACGATGGCCGCGATGCCGGTACTCAAGGTGCTGCACGACGAGGCCGGTCTGGTGCGCATGATCGCGTCCACCTACCAAGCGGTCTCGGGCAGCGGCATCGCGGGCGTCGACGAGCTGCACGCGCAGGCCAGTGCCGTCGTCGCGAACAGCAGGGAGCTGGTCGCCGACGGTGGCGCGCTCGACTTCCCTGCACCGGCGAAGTACGTCGCGCCGATCGCGTTCAACGTGGTGCCGCTGGCCGGTTCGCTCGTGGACGACGGTTCGGGCGAGACCGACGAGGACCAGAAGCTGCGCGACGAGAGCCGCAAGATCCTCGGCATCCCGGACCTCCTGGTGAGCGGTACGTGTGTGCGGGTGCCGGTGTACACGGGCCACTCGCTGTCGATCAACGCCGAGTTCTCCAGGCCGCTGTCCGTGGCGCGTGCCACCGAGCTGCTGGCCTCTGCTCCGGGAGTGACGGTGGTGGACGTCCCGACGCCGCTGGCGGCCGCGGGCGTCGACGACACGCTGGTCGGCCGCATCCGTCAGGATCCCGGCGTGCCGGACGGCCGCGGGCTTGCGCTTTTCCTGTCGGGTGACAACCTGCGAAAAGGCGCGGCGCTGAACACCATTCAGATTGCCGAGCTGCTGGCCGCCGAGCTCTGACGTCGTTGCGGCGTCTTCCAGCAGGACTGTTCTCGCTGTTTCTCTGCTGGACTGCCGTTTCGGCGGCCGCCGTCCACGCCGACCCGCCCGCGCCCGCACCTGACCCGATCCTGCATTCACTTGCGCCGGGGCAGGTCATCCGGATCGCTCCGACTGCCGGAACAGGGACGTCGACAAGGGATTACGGCATCGGGGCCACAGACCTCTGCGAGTTCATGGAATTTCCCAGCGGCATCCTGCAGGTCTGCGGTGACAGCTTCGCCGGCCAAGCCGTCGGATTCGGTGGCTGGTACTCACCGATCGCGCTGCACGTCGAAACCGATTCGATCGACGACCCCAACGGCGTGCGCTACGAAGGGGTGACAGGGATCGACAAGCCGCTGCTGGCCGGGCCGACAGAGCCGGGCACTTCGCAGCTGCCCGCCGGAGTGGTGCAGATCAACCGTGAGAACTACATGATGGTCACCACGGTCCGCGACCTGAACCCGATCACGTCGCGGTTGGTGAAAGCCGATCCGGCACAGGGCAACTGGCCGACCATTCCGGATTCGAAACGCGACGCCTCCTATGCGGACTCCCGGCAGTCGCAGATCAGCGGATACTACGACCCCATCCCGAAGCCGGATTCCGAGAGCGGCTGGGTGTACATCGTCGCGAACAACTTCGACCGCACCGGACCGCTCGTGCTGTACCGCGCACAGCCCGCGACCTTTGCTGATCGCTCCAGCTGGCAGGGCTGGTCTGCGGAGTTGGGCTGGGGCCGTCCGCCAACTCCGTTGTGGGGGGACTGGATCGGTGAGATGAGCATCCGCCAGATCGACGGTAGGACGGTGCTGTCGTACTTCAATGCCAGCACCGGCAACATGGAGGTACGGGTCGCAGCCGATCCGACGGGTCTGGGTTCGGCTCCGGTGACCACGGTCGTCGTCGCCACGGACTGGCCGCAACCCGTGGAAAACCTTGGGCCGCCGGAGAACAACCGGTTGGCGCAACCCTACGGCGGCTACATCTCGCCCGGCTCGACACTCGACGAGCTTCGGGTGTTCATCAGCCAGTGGAATACCACTGCAGGGGGAGGAACGCCCTACCGCGTCGTGCAATTCGCGGTGAACCCGTTCAAACCCTAGTCACGCCTGCGTGAACATCTCCACGGCGAGGTTGCCCAGCGTCTGAGCGTGTCCCTCGGAGCAGGCCCTTTCAGAACGATGGTGACGGATACCCCTTTTCGAGGGCGCAACACGTCTTCGAGGAAGTAGTCCGACATCGTGCATAGGGCCATCCGATCGGGGTATCTGTGCGCCATCAGCCCCACGGATGTCGTGACGACACCAGCCAGGAGTACTCATGCCCCCTCGCCGCAACCGCGATCAAACCGCACCGAAGCCCACCAGCCCGACCGGTAATACCGACGGCGACGCCGGTGATATCGACGTGCGCGCTCAGTCTGGAAAATTCCTGACCACCGCACAGGGTCTGCGTCTCCCGGACACCGACCACTCCCTCAAGGTGGGCGATCGGGGTCCGTCGCTCCTCGAGGATTTCCATCTCCGCGAGAAGATCACCCATTTCGATCATGAACGCATCCCCGAGCGTGTGGTACACGCACGGGGTGCGGCGGCGCATGGCGTGTTCGAGTCCTACGGCACTGCCAAGTCGTTGACCAAGGCGGGTTTCCTGAGCCGCAAGGGTAAGAAAACCGAAGTGTTCTGCCGGTTTTCGACGGTGCTCGGTTCGCGGGGGTCCGCCGACACCGTGCGCGACACCCGTGGATTCGCGGTCAAGTTCTACACCGACGAGGGTAATTTCGACTTGGTCGGCAACAACATTCCGGTGTTCTTCATCCAGGACGGCATCAAGTTCCCAGACGTCATTCACGCCGGAAAGCCGCACCCCGACCGGGAGATTCCGCAGGCGCAGTCGGCACACGACACGTTCTGGGATTTCGTGTCGTTGCACACCGAAGCGACCCACCATGTCTTCTGGAATATGAGCGATCGCGGCATTCCCCGGTCCTACCGGACCATGGAAGGCTTTGGGGTGCACACGTTCCGGCTGGTCAACGGCAAAGGCGAGACGAGCCTCGTCAAGTTCCACTGGAAGCCGATCGCCGGTGTGCACTCGCTTGTTTGGGAGGAAGCACAGATCGCGGCGGGCTGCGATCCCGACTTCCACCGGCGCGATATGGCCGACGGTATCGAGGCAGGCGCATACCTCGAATACGAACTCGGCGTGCAGGTCATGCCTGACGACGGCACCGACACTTTCGAGGGTATCGACCTACTTGATCCGACCAAGATCGTCCCCGAGGAAATGGTCCCGGTGCAGCTGATCGGAAAGCTGACGCTGAACCGGAATCCGACCAACTACTTCGCCGAGACCGAACAGGTCGCCTTCCACACCGGCAACCTGGTTCCCGGCATCGAACCGACGAACGACCCGCTGATGCAGGCGCGGCTGTTCTCGTATCTGGACACACAACTCACCCGGCTCGGCGGCCCGAATTTCACTCAGCTGCCGATCAACCGGCCCCACTGCCCGGTGAACGACATGCTGCGTGACGGCATGCATCAGACCGCCATTCACACCGGCTTGGCACCGTACCGGCCGAACAGCATCGACGACGGCGAACCGCTGGTCGCCGACGCTGGTGACGGTGGCTACGTGCAGACCCCGCGGACGGTCGAGGGCAAGACGGTGCGCGCCCAACCGTCCTCGTTCGACGATCACTTCACCCAGGCGGCGATGTTCTACCGGAGCCTGACGTACGTGGAGCAGGTCCATATCATCGAGGCGTTCACGTTCGAGCTCGGAAAGTGCTACGAGCAGGCGATCAAGGAACGCGAACTCCAGGTGCTGGCCAACGTCGACACCGACCTGTGCAAGCAGGTGGCGATAGGCCTCGGGCTGCCGGCGCCGAAGGGCAACCCGCCCGTTGATGTCCTCGAATCGACTGCGCTGTCACAGGTTGTCGACACTCCGGGCCCGATCGACGGTCGCAAGATCGGCATCATTGCGGGGGCCGACTCCGACCTCGCGGGTGTGACCAAACTGGTGCAGGCGATTCAGCGACTCGGTGCGACTCCGTTGGTGACCGCTCCGATCGGCGGGGTGTTGAAGTCTGGCAGACGCAGCGTCATCGTCGAGCGGACTCTGTTGACCGCGCGGTCTATCGAGTACGACGCGATCGTCGTTGCCGCCGGGACCAAGCCCACTCGCGACATCAAGCTGGTGGTCCTGCTGCAGGAGGCATTCCGGCACTGTAAGCCGGTTGCGGCATGGGGTGATGGCACAAAAGCCTTAACGGCTGCAGGAATCGATCTCGACGCTGCCGGGGTCCTGGTCGCCGACGGAGTGAACAAATCGTTCACCGATGCGCTTCGGAATGCAGTTGGGCTGCACCGAGTCTGGGACCGTGCGGTTGACGTGATGGCGTCCGAAGTCGCGCCGGCGCGCTGACGGGCAGGCGCGACTTACGGTGTGAGCGACTTGGTCGCGGGACCTTCGAGTAGGGTGCCGTCGGGCGCGAAGCGCGAGCCGTGCAGGGGGCATTCCCAGGTGCAGTCGGCGTCGTTCCAACTCACGATGCCGCCCAGGTGTGGACACACCGGGGAGACAACGTGAGTTGTGCCGTCAACCGTGCTCTCGGCGCGCAAGTGCCAGGGCGGACCGGTCACCACACCATCGCCCTCACTGGGAGTGGCCGCCGAGGCGAACATCGGCGTCACCCAACCCTTGGCGAGGTTGAAGCCCACTTCGAGGTTCGACTTCAGGGCGGTGGTGATGCCTGCGGCTTCGTGCGGGCTCCAACTCGCGAACGCGCGGCGCCAGTCCATCCTGCCGCCGAGTATCTGGGACGAGAGCGCCAATGCCGCTGCGACCCCGTTGGACATCCCCCACTTGTCGAAACCCGTGGCGACGAAGATCTTCTCAAACTTGGGCAGTAGCGGGCCGACGTACGGAAGCTCGTCGACCGGATGGTAATCCTGGGCGGACCAGAAGTGTGTCCGAACGGCGCCCGGATAGTGCAGGGCTGCCCATTTCGCCAACTCCTCGATGTCGGCGGCCGGCGAATCGGCCCGGCCGACCGTGTGGCCTGCGCCGCCGACGATGAGCTTCTCGCCTGTGGCGGACGGCGCGTAGCGCACGGACCGGGTGGGCGAGTCCACGGCGATGAACATGGGTCGCGTGATGTCGCCGGGCACGTCGAAGGCCAGGCAGTAGGAACGTTGCGGCTTCACCCGCGCGAAGAATCCGCCACGATCCAGGATCGGGATACCGGTAGCCAGTACGCACTGCTGGGCTGGTATCGAAACCTGTTGCTGCTGGCCGTTTTCAGCTGATGTCGCTGCCTGCACACTGATCCGCAGCGGACCGGTGCCGGAGATCGACGTCACCCGCGCGCCTTGCAACAGCCTGCCGCCGTGTGATTCGAAATCGGTCACCAAGCTGTTGAGAAACGGCATGGGATCGATCTGCGCCTGGTCCCGCAGCCGGACACCGCCCTGGAACGGAAAGGGCACATCCGCATCGTCCACCCACGCAGCACCTTCGATGCCGGCCTCCCGGGTGGCTGCCAGCACGGATTTTGCGGTGCTGACGCCGTCCGCGCCCTGGGCGTACGCGTAGTCATCTTCGCGCTGGACGTCCACCCCATGTTCCTCGCAGTGGCGAAGCAGCCAGTCGCGACCTTCGGTGTTCCCGGCGACGTAGTCGCGCAGAATTTCTCGCCCGTGTTTGCGGGCGATGCGTGACAACTTGCTGCCCTGCAGCAGGCTCACTTTGCCGGTGGTGTTGCCCGTCGCCCCGGCGCCGACGTATTGGGCTTCGACGACGGTCACTCGCTTCCCCGCCCTGGCGAGGAGCACAGCTGTTGTCAGACCGGTGATTCCGGCGCCGACGACCACGACGTCGGCAGGATCTCCCTCGATACTGCGCAGGGCACTGACGGGTGCAGCCTGGTCGGCCAGCCATAGCGAGGTCATGGCGCCAGAACTACCCGGCCCACCTGCCGTCAAACGTCACCAGCTTGCCTGACGGATAGGAAATCCTTCCCTCGCAGAAGCGAAGTCTGGCTTCTGGGCGGTTACGGGTGCGCGGCATTCTCGGGACTATTTCGTCAGCAACACCGCCGCCCATGCCGACTCCCGAGAGGGACCCGAATGATCAAGCCAACGAACACGTTCGCAGCGATTCTCTTCGGGGCCCTGGCTGTCCTGGCCATCGCTCCCGCGACCGCCTTCGGCGAGAACCCGTCGGACCCCGGCGGATGCGACTACACCGACGCCGACGGGGCCACCATCGCGCTCCGCAACGGCGAAGACGCCTCCGTAGACCGGAAGGTGGTGTCCTGCCGCGGCGGGTCGATTGTCGTCACCATGCCGGCCGTGCGCTCATCCCACATTCGTGGCCCGCTCGTGCCGGTACCGACCCAAGCGACTACGTCTGAACCCGACCCGCTGACGACCCCCAAGCGAATGGTGTTGGACACCGTGCCCATCCGGATCGGCACCCTCTGAGACGAGTCGGTCCATACACAGCTGATTCATAGCCGATACATGACGGGCGCATCATTACCGTCTGCATGATCGTGGCCATGAGCGAAACACCGACTCCGTCCTCTGAACCCGCGACCGCACCGGTCGCGACCGCCCCGCCTGCCGCGCCACTCGAGGTGCGCGACGAGCGCCACCACTCCAAGCTGACCTCGGTCGCCGCATGGGTCGGCATCGTCGCAGGTGTGGTCTTCACCGTCGCCGTGATCTTCTTCTCCGGTTTCATCCTCGGAGCGCACAGCGGAGGCCATCACGGCGGCGGCCACATGGGCGATCGCGGCGATCGCGGCGATCACGGCTTCGCGGTCTTCCGTGGCGGACCGCCGCCGGGATTCCCGATGCCGCCCGACGGTCAGTTCGAGCGCCCCGGCCGCCCCGGCTTCGGACCGCCGCCCGGCCCTGGTGGCCCCGGGTTCGAGGCACCTCCGCAACCAGGCGGACCACCGTCCCCAGGGTCACCGACGGTCACGCCGCGGCCCTGACATCAAAGGATGTTTTGAATAAGTCCACTCTGGGTCATCTCCTCGATGAGGCGCCAGCCCATGGCCTCGCCACCCTCGTCGAGGAGATGACACCCTATGACCGAGAAATACACGACCACTGACTCCGGGGCTCCGGCCCCCAGCATTGAACACTCACTGACCGTCGGCCCCGACGGCCCCATCCTGCTCCAGGACCACTACCTGATCGAGCAGATGGCCAACTTCAACCGGGAACGCATTCCGGAGCGGCAACCGCACGCCAAGGGCGGCGGCGCGTTCGGCCAGTTCGAGGTCACGCACGACGTCAGCGCATACACCAAGGCCGCGTTCCTGCAGCCCGGTACGAAGACCGAGATGATCGCCCGTTTCTCGACCGTCGCCGGCGAGCGCGGCAGTCCAGACACCTGGCGCGACCCGCGCGGATTCGCGTTGAAGTTCTACACCTCCGACGGCAATTTCGACCTGGTCGGCAACAACACCCCGGTGTTCTTCATCCGCGACCCGATGAAGTTCCAGAACTTCATCCGGTCCCAGAAGCGCATGGCCGCGAACAACCTTCGTGACCACCACATGCAGTGGGACTTCTGGACGCTCTCACCGGAGTCGGCACATCAGGTCACCTGGCTGATGGGTGACCGCGGCATCCCCAAGACGTGGCGCAACATGAACGGCTACTCCAGCCACACCTACAGCTGGGTCAACGCCGACGACGAACTGTTCTGGGTGAAGTACCACTTCAAAACGGACCAGGGCATCGACTTCCTGACCCAGGAGGATGCGGATCGGCTGGCAGGCGAGGACGGCGACTATCACCAGCGTGACCTGTTCACCTCGATCGCGGACGGCAACTTCCCGAGCTGGACGTTGCACGTGCAGATCATGCCGTTCGAGGACGCCAAGACCTACCGGTTCAATCCCTTCGATCTCACGAAGGTGTGGCCGCACGGCGACTACCCGCTGCACGAGGTCGGAAAGATGACCCTCAACCGCAACGTCGAGGACTACCACGCGCAGATCGAGCAGGCCGCCTTCGAGCCGAACAACGTCGTGCCGGGTGCCGGACTGAGCCCCGACAAAATGCTGCTGGCGCGCGGGTTCTCTTACTCCGACGCCCACCGCGCCCGGCTCGGGGTCAATTACAAGCAGATCCCGGTCAACGAACCTCACGTCGAGGTGCGCGCGTACGCCAAGGACGGCGCCATGCGGATCCGCAATGCGACGGATCCGGTCTACACGCCGAATTCGATGGGCGGTCCGGAAGTCGACCCGAAGCGCGCGGCGGAGGTGCACTGGGCGTCGGACGGCGACATGGTGCGCACGGCGTACGCGCTTCGTCCCGAGGACGACGACTGGGGTCAGGCAGGCACGATGGTGCGCGACGTTCTCGATGATGACCAGAGGAATCGGTTGGCGCACAACATCATCGGTCACGTATCCGATGGTGTCCGCGAACCGGTGCTCTCCCGGGTCTTCCAGTATTGGACCAACGTCGATCCTGACCTCGGCAAGCAGATCGAGGAAGGTGTGCGAGCCAAGCTGAGCGGCAACGACGGGTAGGGGTCACGGGCATCTTGCCGTCTGAAGCAGGGCTGGCATGATCAAGTCCATGAGCATCGAAGTCCTATTCACGTCAGAGTCCACTGCAACCGGAGGTGGCCGCGAGGGTCACGTCAAGTCGTCGACCGGCAGGATCGACCTGAACACCAACCACCCGAAGGAGATGGGTGGCAGCGGTGTGGGCACCAACCCCGAGGAGCTGTTCTCGGCCGGTTACGCCGCCTGCTTCCTTGGTGCGCTCCGTGCCGTCGCAGGCAAGGAGAAGATCGAGATCGACGACGCCAGCGGCATCACCGCGCAGGTCGGTTTCGGCAAGGACCCGGACGGTGGGTTCGCCATCAACGCTCATTTGATCGGCTACCTGCCCGGCTTCGAGCAGAGCGCTGCGGAGGAGTTGATGGAGAAGGCTCACCAGTTCTGTCCGTACTCCAAGGCCACCCGCGGCAACATCGACGTCAAGCTGTCGGCGAAGGTCTAGTCCGTGACGGAGCCGCCTCGGCGGGCGCGCCGGGGCCGGGGCGCAACCCTGGCCGTGCTGGCCGGCGTCGGCCTCGCCGTGGCAGCGCCTGCCGGTGAAGTCTCCGCCAAGCCGTCCGATCCGGGCGTCGTGAACTACGCCGTGATGGCCAAGGGTTCGGTGAGCAACATCGTCGGGGCGCCGATGCGCTTCGAATGGACCTTCACCAATCCGTTCCAATCGTTCTGGGTCGACAACGCGGTGTGCAACAACTGGGCGGATGTCGGGTTGCCCGACGTGTTCGCCGATCCCGACCTGGCGTCGTTCAATGGGGCGGTGGCGCAAACCGGGCCGGACGATCAGACGCACTTCGTGAAGCAGGCGATCGGCGTCTTCGCCACGACCGACGCCGCCGACCGGGCCTTTCACCGCCTCGTCGACCGCACCGTCGGCTGCAGTGGCCAGACCACCGCGATGCATCTGGACAACATGACCACCCAGGTGTGGACCTTCACCGGGGGACCAGCCAGCGCGACCGACGCCGACTGGGTCAAACAGGAGATCGGAGCCGGGCCGCCGGCGACACCGGGCCAAGCCACCGACCGCAGGTGCTTCAACACCACCCGGAAACGCGAGAACGTTCTGCTACAGGCGAAAGTTTGTCAGTCCGGCAACGGCGGTCCGGCCGTGAATGTGCTGGCCGGTGCGATGCAGAACACGTTGGGGCAGTAACGCGGGCCCATGCGGGTACACGTCACGACGAAGTCAGAAGAAAAACCATGGGACTTTGTCGGTGCGGTCTGGAAGATGTAGTGAAGGACGCGATCGTTCCCTACCCGGAAGGGGCCGGAAGATATGACCTTCGCCATGACGTCCGACGTGGACGACGCGCACCCATCAGATCCCGATGCGGAGCTGACCAGCGCAAACGATGCCGCTAGCTACATCGCGGACAATTCTTTGACCGATGGTCCGGTGGGCCAGGTGGGGCTGGAGGTCGAGGCGCACTGCTTCGACCTGACCGACCCGATGCGACGGCCCGAATGGGACGAGCTGACCGAAACCATCGCCACCATTCCACCGTTGCCCGGCGGCAGCGCCGTGACCGTCGAACCCGGCGGTGCCGTCGAATTGTCGGGGCCGCCGATGAACGGGCCGCTCGATGCCATCGCCGCGATGCAGGCCGACCGGGCGGCGCTGCGTGCGGCCTTCGCCGAAGCCGGGCTGGGGCTGGTGTTGCTCGGAGCCGACCCGCTGCGCCCCGCCAAGCGCGTCAACCCGGGCGCCCGCTACCAGGCGATGGAGACCTTCTTCGCCGCCAGCGAATCCGCGGAGGCGGCCGCGGCGATGATGACGTCGACGGCCTCGATCCAGATCAACCTCGACGCCGGGCCGCAGGACGGCTGGGCCGATCGGGTGCGGCTGGCCCACGCGCTCGGGCCGACGATGATCGCGGTCGCGGCCAACTCACCGCTGCTCAGCGGCAGGTTCGCGGGTTGGCGGTCGGCGCGCCAGCACATCTGGAGCCAGTTGGACTCGGCGCGCTGTGGCCCTGTTCTCGGCGCCAGCGGGGACGACCCGGTCAGCGACTGGGCCCGGTATGCCATGAAGGCGCCCGTCATGCTGGTCACCACGCCGGACGTCGTTCCGGTGACCACCTGGGTGCCGTTCGCCGATTGGGCCGACGGCCGCGCGCTTCTGGGCAGTCGCAAGCCCACCCGGGCGGACCTCGACTACCACCTGACCACCCTGTTCCCCCCGGTGCGGCCGCGGCGCTGGCTGGAGATCCGCTACCTCGACAGCGTGCCCGACGCCGTCTGGCCCGCCGTGGTGTTCACACTCGTCACGCTGCTCGACGATCCGGTGGCCGCCGATATCGCCGCCGAGGCCACCGAATCGGTGGCGACCGCATGGGACCGTGCCGCGCAGATCGGACTCGGCGACCGCAGGCTGGCCGATGCCGCCGCGCGATGCGTGCAGGTGGCCGCCGAACGGGCGCCCGCCGAACTCGAGGAATCGATGCAGCAGTTGGTGCGTTCGGTCGAACAGGGACGATGCCCGGCCGACGATTTCTCCGACCGGGTGGTGAAGTACGGGATCGCACCGGCGGTCACCCAATTGGCGCAAGGGGAGTTGTGACGCAACGCGAGACAATCGCCCGCGAACTCACGACTGCCCGCGACCGAACGCTGCGGTTGGTCGACTTCGACGACGCCGAGCTTCACCGCCAGTACGACCCGCTCATGAGCCCGCTGGTGTGGGACCTCGCCCACATCGGCTGGCAGGAGGAACTCTGGCTGCTGCGCGGGAATGACCCCGGCCGTCCCGGCCTCCTCGATCCGCAGGTCGAACGCTGTTACGACGCGTTCCTCAACTCCCGCGCCAGTCGGGTCGACCTGCCGCTGCTGTCACCTGCTGAGGCCAGGTCCTACTGCTCGACGGTCCGCAACAAGGCGCTCGACGGCCTCGACGCACTGCCCACCGGCGGCGACGAGTTCAATTTCGGCCTGGTGATCAGCCACGAGAACCAGCACGGCGAAACGATGCTGCAGGCACTGAACCTGCGCGCCGGACCCGCACTGCTGGACCGCGGCGTGCCGCTGCCGCCGGGCAGGGCTTCGGTCGCCGGGACGTCGGTCCTGGTGCCTGCAGGCGAGTTCGTCCTCGGCGTCGACGCGGTCACCGAACCTCACTCACTGGACAACGAACGGTGCGCGCATGTGGTCGACCTGCCGGCGTTCCGCATCGGCACGGTGCCCGTCACCAACGGTGAATGGCGGCACTTCATCGACGACGGCGGATACGACGACCGGCGCTGGTGGTCCGATCGCGGTTGGCAGCACCGGCGAGACGCCGATCTGCGGGCACCGCAGTTCTGGAATACCGCAGACCTGGTGGGCACCCGCACCCGCTTCGGGCATGTCGAGGACATCCCCGCCGACGAACCCGTCCAGCACGTCACGTTCTTCGAAGCCGAGGCATACGCGGCGTGGGCGGGCGGCCGGTTGCCCACCGAGCAGGAGTGGGAGAAGGCCTGCGCGTGGGATCCCGCCGTGAACGCGCGCCGTCGCTATCCGTGGGGTTCATCGGAACCGACGACGCACCTGGCCAACCTCGGCGGCGACGCCTTGCGGCCTGCGCCGGTGGGCGCCTACCCGGCGGGCGCGTCGGCGTACGGCGTCGAACAAATGCTCGGCGATGTGTGGGAATGGACGACGTCGCCGCTGCGGCCGTGGCCGGGCTTCACACCGATGCTCTACGAGCAGTACTCGGCACCCTTCTTTGACGGCGACTACAAGGTCCTTCGCGGGGGATCATGGGCCGTCGCATCGAGCATCGTGCGTCCCAGTTTCCGCAACTGGGACCACCCGATCCGGAGGCAGATCTTCTCGGGTGTGCGCCTGGCATGGGATGTTGCCTGATGTGCCGGCATATCGGCTGGCTCGGCGAACCGATCTCCGTCGCGTCGCTGCTGATGGAACCGGCGAACGGCCTTCTGGTGCAGTCGTATTCACCGCGTAGGCAGAAGCACGGCCTGATGAACGCCGACGGTTGGGGCGCCGGTTTCTACGACGCGGGAACACCGCGGCGTTGGCGAAGCGCCGCGCCGCTGTGGGGTGATGCGTCGTTCGCATCGGTGGCGCCCGCGCTGCGCAGCGGATGCATTGTCGCCGCCGTACGGTCGGCGAGCGTGGGTATGCCGATCGAGCCCTCGGCATCCGCGCCGTTCACCGACGGCCAGTGGCTGCTATCGCACAACGGCCTGGTCGACCGCGCCGCCCTGCCTCTCTCGGCGAAGGCCGAATCGACCTGCGACAGCGCACTGTTGGCGGCGTTGATCTTCGACCGTGGCCTGGATGCGCTGGGGGAAACCATCATCGACGTCGCGGCCGCCGACCCCAATGCCCGGCTGAACATTCTGGCGGCCAACGGTTCTCGGGTGCTCGCCACCACGTGGGGTGACACCCTGTCGGTGCTGCGGCGCACCGACGGCGTCGTGGTGGCCAGCGAACCCTACGACGACGACCCCGGCTGGCAGGAGGTCCCCGATCGCCACCTGGTCTCTGTCGCCGGTCCCGACATCGAGCTCACACCGCTGAAAGGATCATGATGACGTTCGCCCTGTCGAACTACCTGTCCGCCACCTCGGCAGGCGACGCCCTGCGTCGTGACGTGCTCGACGGGTTGACGAAGACGCCGAAGACGTTGCCGCCCAAATGGTTCTACGACTCCGTCGGCAGTGATCTGTTCGACCAGATCACCCGCCTGCCCGAGTACTACCCCACCCGCACGGAGGCGCAGATCCTGCGCGAGCGGTCGGTCGAGATCGTCGCGGCGTCTGGCGCCGACACCCTCGTCGAACTGGGCAGCGGCACGTCGGAGAAAACCCGCATGTTGCTCGATGCATTGCGGGACAGCGGATCCCTTCGCCGGTTCATCCCGTTCGACGTCGATTCCACAGTGCTGGAGGCCGCCGGATCCGCCATCGAGAAGGAGTACCCAGGCATCGAGATCGACGCGGTGTGCGGCGACTTCGAGGAGCATCTCGGCAAGATCCCCCGCGTCGGTCGCAGGCTGGTCGTCTTTCTTGGCTCGACGATCGGAAACCTCACGCCGGGGCCGCGCGCCGAGTTTCTGACAGCGCTGGCGGACACCTTGCAGCCCGGCGACAGCCTGCTGCTCGGCACCGACCTGGTCAAGGACACCGACCGGCTGGTGGCGGCCTACGACGACAGCGCAGGCGTCACCGCGCAGTTCAACCGCAATGTGCTGGCGGTGGTCAACCGCGAACTGGACGCGGACTTCGGGCTCGACGCCTTCGAGCATGTCGCCAGATGGAACGCCGACGAAGAGCGCATCGAGATGTGGCTGCGCGCCAACCACGCCCAGCAAGTGCATGTGAAGGGACTAGACCTGGCCATCGACTTCGCCGACGGCGAGGAGATGCTCACCGAGGTTTCGAGCAAGTTCCGCCCCGATGGCGTGGCGGCGGAACTGGCCGCCGCCGGCCTGCGTCGCACACATTGGTGGACCGACAGCGCCGGCGACTTCGGGCTGTCGCTCGCGACGCCGTGATGTCCGAACCGGGAAGCCTTGCCGAGCAGTGGCGTGTGGCAAGACCTGCCGTCGCCGGACTGCACCTCGACAGCGCGGCCTGCTCCCGGCAGAGCTTCGCGGTCATCGATGCCGCCACACAGCACGCCCGCCACGAAGCCGAGGTCGGCGGATACGTCGCTGCCGCGGCCGCGACACCGGTGCTCGACGCGGGCCGTGCGGCCATCGCCGCGCTGACCGGTCTGGACAGCAGTGGCGTCGCCTACACGACGGGCGCCAACGACGCACTCGACATCCTGCTGTCCAGCTGGCCCGGTGAGCGCACCGTCGCATGCCTGCCCGGCGAGTACGGTCCCAACCTGGCGGTCATGGCCGCCAACGGTTTCGACGTGCGCGCACTGCCGGTCGACGGGGAGGGCAGGCTCGACGTCGACGCTGCGGCCAAGGCGCTGGCCGCCGACCGCCCCGCCCTGGTACACCTGACGACGCTGGCCAGCCACCGCGGCACCGCTCAGCCGATGGCGGCACTGGCCGGCGTCTGCCGGGACCTGGACCTCGCGCTGGTGATCGACGCGGCGCAGGCGTTCGGTCATCTCGATTGTGCCGTAACACCTTCCGCGATCTACAGCTCGTCGCGTAAGTGGGTGGCCGGTCCGCGTGGTGTCGGATTTCTGGCGCTGCGGGCCGATCTGGCGCAGCGTCTTCGGCCGCGACTTCCCCCGCCGGAATGGGGTCTCGAGTTGCCGGTGATGGAGAGCATCGAACAGGGTGAGGCCAATGTGGCTGCCCGCATTGGCTATTCGGTGGCCCTCGGCGAGTATCTGGCCGCCGGACCGGTACAGATCGGCGAACGGCTGGCCGAGGTCGGCAGGATGACCCGTGCGGCGCTCGCCGACGTCACGGGATGGCGAGTGGTCGAGGCGGTTGATGAGCCGACGGCGATCACCACGTTGGAGCCCGTCGGCGGCGCCGATCCGCAGCAGGTACGTGCGGTGCTGATCGCCGAGCACGGGATCGTCACCACCTACGCCGAAACGTTGCGCGCCCCGCTCGAGATGACGTCGCCGGTACTGCGGGCCTCGCCACACATCGACGTCACCGTCGAGGAACTCGAGCAGTTCGCGCGCACGCTAGGCGGACTTGCGCACCAATAACGTTGCGCTGTAATCGGTGAGCGGGGGCGAATCGTCGGGAGTCTGCGGATACGGGTCGAGGTTTTTCAGCTCGATCGTGTAGTCGCCCACCGGGGCCGTCAGTATGCCCTGCCCTGGTGCGGGATTTGTGTTGAACTCAAATGTCGTCGACGCGCCCTGTCCCTGCTGCGCGACGAGCGCGATGCGCGCCTGCCCGGTCCAGAAACAATTGACCTGCTTCGGGCAGCGTGAGTCCTCGAGTACGTCGATGAAACGCAGGCGCAGATCCGTGTCGCGGATCGCGACCTCCTGGCCACCGTGCAGAACGAACTCCTGATCGAGCCCGGATTCGATCGGATCCGCCTGTGCCGCCTGGCTCTGGCACCCCAGCAGCGTGAGCGCCAGCAGCGCGATCACGATCCAGGCCCTGCTCATGGGCCATCCCAGAGGTGTACGGGTTCATTGCTGTGCATACGTTCACAGTAGAGCCGCAGCATCTCGGCCAATGCGTTTGGCCGGGACAGGCCGCGCTGTTGCAGCGCCTGCACCGCCGCGACCTGCCAGGTGGATCCGTTGTTGCCGGTCTTCGCGCGGCCCTCGATCACTCCGAGATAGCGGTCGCGCACGTCGCCGGCGACCTCCCACCGTCGCAGCCCCTCGTCGGCCATCGGCAGCAGCTGCCGCAGCACCAACTCGTCCGGCGTCACCTCACCAAGGCCCGGCCAGTACAACCGTGCATTCATCCCGTGCTTCGCGGATTCGACGAAATTGTGTTGGGCCGCAGCAAAACTCATCTTCGTCCAGATCGGCCGGTCGTCCTCGGCCAGCGTACGCAGTACGCCGTAGTAGAACGCGGCGTTGGCCATCATGTCGACCACGGTCGGTCCCGCGGGCAACACCCGGTTCTCTACGCGCAGATGCGGACGGAGGACCCCGTCCTGCTCGACGATGTCGTATACCGGGCGGTTCCACCGGTAGATGGTGCCGTTGTGCAGCCGCAGCTCGGCCAGCCTCGGGGTGCGACCCTCGGCCAGCTCGCGGATGGGGTCCTCGTCGGACAACTCGGGCAGCAGCGAAGGGAAGTAGCGGACGTTCTCCTCGAACAGGTCGAAGATCGAGGTGATCCAGCGTTCCCCGAACCAGACCCGCGGGCGCACGCCCTGCGTCTTGAGCTCGTCGGGCCGGGTGTCGGTGGCCTGGGCGAAGAGTTCGATGCGGGTCTCGGCCCACAGCTGGTGACCGAAGAAGTACGGCGAGTTGGCGCCCAGCGCCAGCTGCGGCCCGGCCAGCACCTGCGCCGCGTTCCAGTTGTGTGCGAAGTCGGCGGGGGACACCTGCAGGTGCAGTTGCATGCTGGTGCACGCGGACTCCGGCGCGATCGACTCGGTCTGCAGGCTCAGCCGTTCGGGCCCGCCGATGTCGATCAGGATGTCTTCACCGCGGGCGGTGAAGATCGAATCGTTGAGCGCCTGATATCGGGTCGACTCGCTCATCCACCGGCCCGCTAGGTGTTCGGGCATCAGGGTGGGCAGGATCCCGACCATCACGATGTGCGCATCGTGACCGTTGGCCTTCGATTCGGCCGCGTTGAGGCTGGCCCGCACCTCGGCCTCGAGTTCCAGCGCCGCACGGCCGGGCAGACGGCGCGGCGGAACGTTGAATTCGATGTTGTAGGCGCCCAATTCGGTCTGGTAGGCCGGGTCGGCGATCGACGGCAGGACCTTGGCGTTGTTCATGGCGGGCTGGTATGCGGAGTCGACGAGGTTGCACTCGATCTCCATGCCCGTCAGCGGGCGTTCGAACTCGAAACTGGATTCCTTCAGCATGGTTTCGAAGACGTCGAGGCACTGCTGCACCTTGCGCCGGTACTCGCGGCGGTGCGCGCGTGAGTACTCGGTGTTCTTCACTTCTTCGCCCACGATCCGAGCCTATCGGCGGGCGGCCACCACAACTTGCGGATTCATCAGTCCGCCGCGCAGTTCGATGTCGATCGATGGATCGGCGTGTGCGGCCAGCGCACGCAGCGCCGACGGGCTGTAGCTGCGCAGCGAACTGATGACGCCGTCGTGCACGAATGGGACGAACGCGGCGAACGGCAGCATCGTCGCGAGCCGGATGAGGTGCAACGGCGCTGGCGGTCTGGGTAGATCGATGATCACCAGCTTGTCGGCTGCCCGCGTGCCTTCGGCGATCACCCGTGACGCCATCGATGGGGGCAGGTGGTGGAAGGACAGCACGAAGACCGCGAGGTCGAAGTGGTGGTCGGGCGCGTCGATGGCGGTGGCGTCCATTTCACGAACCGTCGCTCGGGGGTTCTCGCCCAGATCGCTTGCCGCCATCGCGGCCACCGAGGAGGTGTCGATGTCGGTGACGGTGAGTTCGGCGGTGGGGTGCCAGTCCAGCAGTTTTCGCGACAGACCGCCGTGGCCTGCACCGAGCTCGAGGATCTTGGGGTCGGGGACGTCGGCGACCTCGTCCATTGCGATCTGGGCGAACTTCTCGGTGTTGCGGAAGAAGTCGCCGGACCATTCCAGGGCACGGATCACGCTGCGCTTCACGCGGTCGTCCACATCGTCGCGGTCGATGTATTCCAGCCGGTCGGTCTCCAGCAGCCGGTCCAGGCACGACGCGTTCGGCCCGCCGCGGGGCATGCGGTCAATGTCGACGATCGGTCTGCCCATATAGACCATGATGGACGATTGCAGAGCCGTCCGGAGGGAGCACGAGGTTTGGCTGAGATTCGCGAATTCATAGCCGCCATCGACCAGGGCACCACCAGCACCCGGTGCATGATCTTCGACCACGACGGCGCCGAGGTGGGCCGTCACCAACTCGAGCACGAGCAGATCCTGCCCAAGGCCGGCTGGGTCGAGCACAATCCCGTCGAGATCGCCGAACGCACCGCGTCGGTCGTTCAGTCGGCGCTGAACAAAACCAACCTGTCGGCCACCGACCTGGCGGCGCTGGGCATCACCAACCAGCGCGAGACCTCGCTGGTCTGGAACCGCAAAACTGGACGGCCGTACTACAACGCGATCGTGTGGCAGGACACCCGCACCGACCGCATCGCCTCCGCGCTGGACCGCGACGGTCGCGGCGACGTGATCCGGCGCAAAGCCGGTCTGCCGCCCGCGACCTACTTCTCCGGCGGCAAGCTGCAATGGATCCTGGAGAACGTCGACGGTGTGCGCCGCGCCGCCGAGAACGGAGACGCCATCTTCGGCACCGCGGATACCTGGGTGCTGTGGAACCTCACCGGCGGTGCGCGTGGCGGTGTGCACGCCATCGACGTCACCAATGCCAGTCGCACGATGCTGATGAACCTCGAGACTCTGGACTGGGACGATGAACTGCTGTCGTTCTTCGACATTCCGCGCCAGATGCTGCCCGAGATCAAGCCGTCCTCGTATCCGGATGCCTTCGGCGTCACCCTGGAGGACGGGCCTGTCGGCGGCAAGGTGCCGATCACGGGCATCCTCGGCGACCAGCAGGCCGCCATGGTCGGCCAGGTCTGTCTGGAAGCGGGGGAGGCCAAGAACACCTACGGCACAGGTAATTTCCTTCTGCTCAACACCGGTGAGAAGATCGTGCGTTCGGAGAACGGACTGCTGACCACGGTGTGCTACCAGTTTGGTGACGCGAAACCCGTTTACGCACTTGAGGGTTCGATCGCGGTGACCGGCTCAGCGGTGCAGTGGCTGCGCGACCAGCTCGGCATCATCAGCGGTGCCTCGGAGAGCGAGTCGCTCGCGCGTCAGGTGGAGGACAACGGCGGCGTGTACTTCGTGCCCGCGTTCTCGGGACTCTTTGCGCCGTACTGGCGTTCGGACGCGCGCGGCGCGATCGTCGGATTGTCGCGGTTCAACACCAACGCGCATCTTGCGCGCGCGACACTCGAGGCCATCTGCTACCAGAGCCGCGACGTCGTCGATGCGATGGAGGCGGACTCGGGTGTGCACATGGAGGTGCTCAAGGTCGACGGCGGCATCACCGCGAATGATCTGTGCATGCAGATCCAGGCGGACGTCCTCGGCGTCGAGGTGGTCAAGCCCGTCGTCGCCGAGACAACCGCGCTCGGCGCCGCATATGCGGCAGGGCTCGCGGTCGGGTTCTGGGAGAACACCGACGATCTGCGGGCCAACTGGCAGGAGGGCAAGCGCTGGAGTCCGGCGTGGAACGACGAGCAGCGCGCGGACGGCTACGCGGGGTGGCAGAAAGCCGTCGAGCGCACGCTGGACTGGGTCGACGTCGAGTGATTTCGGCGTGCATAGTCACGCTGAGCGAGACGTAGCACGCCGAAATCACAGTCAAGGAGCTGCACATGCCGATCGCCCGAACCGCCGATCTCGTCGCAGCCGCACATCGTGCGGGCTCCGGGCTTGCCGCATTCAACGTCATCACTCTCGAGCACGCCGAAGCCATCGTCGCCGGCGCCGAACGGCGCGACAAGCCTGTGATCCTGCAGATCAGTGAGAACGCGGTGAAGTTCCACCGCAATCGTCTGGCCCCCATCGCCGCCGCCGCCATTGCCGTGGCCGACGCGGCAACCGTTGACGTCGCCGTGCATCTCGACCATGTCGAGGACGAGGATCTTCTGCACGCGTGCGCGGACGTCGGCGCCACGTCGGTCATGTTCGATGCCTCGCAGCTGGAGTACGAGGCCAACGTCGCTGTCACCAAAGCCGCTGCGCAGTGGGCACATCGACACGGTTTGTTCCTGGAAGCCGAACTGGGTGAGGTCGGCGGTAAAGACGGCGCCCACGCTCCCGGCGTGCGCACCGATCCAGACGAAGCCGCCGCGTTCGTCGCGGCCACCGGCGTCGACGCGCTCGCCGTCGCCGTCGGCAGCAGCCACGCGATGTCCGACCGCACCGCCACCCTGGACTTCGACCTCATCGCACGCCTGCGTGCGGCTGTACCGGTTCCTCTTGTGCTGCATGGCTCTTCGGGTGTCTCGGACATCGATCTTCGCAGGGCAGTCTCAGCTGGCATCACCAAGATCAACATCGGCACTCTCCTCAACGTGCGTTTCACCGCCGCGGTGCGGGCGCACCTGGACGCCGACCCGAACGTCAACGACCCTCGCCGGTATCTCGCCCCCGCACGTGATGCGGTCACCGACGCGGTGGCCGCGATGATCACCGCGATCGACTGATCGGCGACGGCGTCAGTCGTCGCCCACCTCGACCACGTGGACGTCGACGCCTGCCGCACCGATCTGCTGCAGTTGATGCGGATCGGCCGTCGAATCGGTGACCAGGTGGTCGATCTCGCTGAGCGCCACCATCTTTGCGAGCGTGACCTTGCCGATCTTCGAGCCGTCGACGGCGACGATCACCTGTTGCGCGTTGAGGGCCATCGCGATCGCGGTGCGGGCCTCCGCTTCGTCGAATGTGGTGGCGCCGACCTCGGCGGACATACCGTCGGCGCCGAGCACCGCGGTGCCGACGTTGATCACCTGGAACGCATGCTCGGACATCGGGCCCACCGCTTCCAGCGAGTTCGCCCGTACCAGGCCGCCGGTCGCGATGACCTTCATGTGCGCGTCGACGGCGCAGTCGGCCGCGATCGTCAGCGAGTTCGTCACGATCGTCATCTGAGGGCGGCCCTTGAGCGATCGTGCGACTTCACCGGTGGTGACGCCGCCGGTCAGCGCAACCGCCTGCGGACCGGCGGGCACCAGTGCCGCCGCGTGCGCAGCGATCCGCCGTTTGATCGCGATCATCCGGTGGTCGCGCAGGCGCACCGGAATCTCGCTGCCGCTGGGGTCGAGCGCCCGGGCCCCGCCGTGCGTCCGCACCAGCAGCCCCTGCTCCTCGAGTTCGCTGAGGTCTCGACGAAGCGTCGCGGCCGACACTCGCAATTCGGCGCGCAGCACCTGCGAATCGACTTCACCGCGGCCGCGTAGAAGTGACAGCACCTCGCGCATCCGATCGGTGCGCCTGACCGACATACGGCGACTCCTCGAAATCCGGGTCAAACGATCAGTTTTAGTGATCGCTTGACGGCTATCTATTGCGCACTATGAGCGAGCTTCCCATGATCGACAAATGTTGCAAGTGTCCGGTCAGCGGGTCAGCTGGCTGGCCGATACCGTCCTCCGCCACAAGGCCGGCGACGCCGTCGGTGTCTACTCCGTCTGCTCGGCTCACCCCACTGTGGTGGAGGCCGCCATCGTGCAGGCCGCGGCAGACGACAGCTCCGTCCTGATCGAGGCCACCTCCAATCAGGTCGACCAGTTCGGCGGCTACACCGGCCTGCGTCCGCCCGAGTTCCGCGACCTCGTGCTCGGTATCGCCGACCGGTGCGAATTCCCGCGCGACCGCGTCATCCTCGGCGGTGACCATCTCGGCCCGAACCGCTGGCAGCGCGAAACCGCCGACGCCGCAATGGAAAAGGCCGATACCTTGATCGCGGCCTACGTGGCGGCCGGCTACGCGAAGATCCACCTTGACTGCAGCATGTCCTGCGCCGACGACCCGAAAGTCCTCGACGACGAGGTGGTCGCACAGCGCACCGCCCGCCTGATGCGCATCGCCGAGGACACCGCGCACAACGCCGGGGTGGGCGCCCCCATGTACGTCATCGGCACCGAGGTGCCGGTCCCCGGCGGCGCGCATGAAACCCTCGACGCCCTCACCCCGACGCCCGCCGACCGTGCCCGCCGGACCATCGCCGCGCACCGCGCCGCGTTTGCCGCCCAGGGCCTGGAGGCCGTCTGGCCCCGCGTGATGGCGCTGGTGGTCCAGCCCGGCGTCGAGTTCGACCACCTCCACGTCATCGACTACCGGCGCGACGCCACCGTCGAGTTGCGGCGCGTCCTCGACGACGAGGAACACCTGGTCTTCGAAGCGCACTCCACCGACTACCAACGGCCCGCGCAATTGCGGGAACTGGTCGAGGACCACTGGGCCGTGCTGAAGGTCGGCCCCGGCCTGACCTTCGCGATGCGCGAAGCGCTGTTCGCCCTCGCCCTGATCGAGAACGAGCTCGTCGGTCGGCCGTCGCGGTCGAATCTGATCGAGGTCATCGAGCGACGGATGCACGCCAACCCGGAGTACTGGCAGGGTTACTACGAGGGCGATCCGCAGACCCAGCGGACCGCCCGCAGCTACAGCTTCAGCGACCGGCTGCGCTACTACTGGGCCGACGACGAGGTCGACGCCGCGCGCCGGCGCCTGCTGGAGAACCTCGACCGCGTCGGTATTCCGCTGCCGCTCATCAGTCAGTTCCTGCCCTATCAGTACGACCGGATCCGCGCAGGCGTGCTCGAGCCCGTCGCCCAGTCCCTGGTGATCGATCGCATCCGGGACGCGATGCGGCCCTACGCTCGCGCATGCCTGAGCAAGGCCGACACCACTGGAGACAATCGATGACCAGCTCCCCGCTCGCCCAAGAAGACGGTGGCGCAACGATTCTCGAGATCGGGCAGCAGCCCGATGTCTGGCGTGAGGTCGCACAGCGCACCGACACCGCGGTCGAGGAGTTCCTGCGCGAGCTCACCGGCCGCCCCGACATCCGTGTCATCCTGACCGGGGCGGGCAGCTCCGCGTTCATCGGTGAGATCGCGGCTCCCGCGCTGCGGCGCCAGCTCGGGCGTCGCGTCGAAGCGATCCCGACCACGAGCATCGTCGCCAGCCCGCTCGACTACCTGGAGCCGCAGACCCCGACGCTGATGGTGTCGTTCGGCCGGTCGGGCAACAGCCCGGAGAGCCTGGCCACCACCGCGCTTGCCGACGAACTCGTCGATGACATCAGCCATCTCGTCCTCACCTGCGACCCCAAGGGCGAACTCGGCCACACCCACGAAGGGCGTGCCAACTCGCGCGTCGTCTACATGCCGGACCGCGCCAACGACACCGGGTTCGCGATGACATCGAGCCTGACGTCGATGCTCCTGACCTGCCTGCGTCTGCTGGGACCCGCCACCGCGGAAAATGGAGAGGCGCTGGCCGCCGCTGCGGAGCACGTTGCAGGCCTGCAGTCCGACATCAAGGCCCTCGCCCAGACCAAGAAGCAGCGGTTCTTCTACCTCGGCAGCGGGCCGCTCGCCGGACTCGCGCGCGAGTCGGCGCTGAAGATGCTCGAGCTCACCGCCGGGGAGGTGGTCACCTACTTCGACTCCCCGCTGGGCTTCCGGCACGGGCCGAAATCCGCGCTCGACGGCGACACGCTTGCCGTCGTGTACGTCTCCACCGACCCTTACACCCGGCGCTACGACCTCGACATCGTCGCCGAGATTCGCGCGCAGCTCGGCCGCGACGCCGTCACGGTGATCAGCGCGGAGCCGGTGCCCGACAGCCACGGTCCGGCCGTGGTCCTGCCGGGCCTCGACGGTTTGGACGAGGCGCTCATCGCCCTGCCGTATCTGGTCTTCGCGCAGTACCTCGCGTTGTTCACATCGCTGGAACACGGTAAGACGCCCGACAATCCCTTCCCGTCCGGAGAGGTCAACCGCGTCGTGCAGGGCGTAACCATTTATCCGATGACGAAGAGCGGAGGGTAGCGATGGCCCGCTATCTCGGGGTCGACGGCGGCGGTTCGAAGACGGCGTTGGCGCTCATCGATGACGCCGGGCATGTCGTCGCGCGCGCGACCGCACCGACCTCCTACTACTTCAACGACGGCTTCGACATCGTCGAAAAGTCTCTCGCGCAGGGCGTTACGGATATCTGTACGCAGGCGGGCATCACTCCCGCAGACATCGATGCAGCGTTCTTCGGGCTACCCGGCTACGGCGAGGCGAGCGGTGACATCGAGCAACTCGATGCCGTGCCATCCGGCGTGCTCGGCCATGACCGGTACAGCTGTGACAACGATATGGTCTGCGGCTGGGCCGGTTCACTCGCCGGCGAGGACGGCATCAACGTCATCAGCGGAACCGGGTCGATGACCTACGGCGAACGCCAAGGCGTCGGCTACCGCGTCGGCGGCTGGGGTGAGCTCTTCGGCGACGAGGGATCGGCGTATTGGATTGGTGCACAGGGGCTCAACGCCTTCTCGCGCATGAGCGACGGCAGGCTGCCGCACGGCCCGCTGCATCACATGCTGAGGGAGCGCTTGGATGTCGGCGGTGACCTTGACGTCGTCAGCCTGGTGATCGACACATGGAAGGGCAGCCGCAGCCAGATCGCCGCGCTCGCCACCACGGTCACCGAGGCCGCGGACGCGGGCGACGAGGTCTCCAAGCGCATCCTGTCCGCAGCGGTCGACGAACTCGTCACGCTCATCGAAACGACCCGCACGCTCGTCAAGTTCACCGACCAGGAAACCGTGCCGGTGTCCTACTCGGGTGGAATGTTCAAGCACGAGGGCTATCTAGATCTGTTCGTCACCGCGTTGCAGGGCGCTCAAGCCACGTATGACCTGCAGCGTCCGAAGCTCGACCCGGCGGTGGGCGCCGCGCTATACGCCGCCAAGCACAGTGGGCATCCGTTGAGTTCGGACGCCGTGCAACAACTTTCCGAAAGCGATTCTTCGAGGTGAAGTCATCATGACCACGACACCGACCACAACGCGGACCCGTAGCTGGATCTTCTACGCCGCCCTGCTCATCCTGTTCTGGGGTGTCTGGGGTGCGTTCTCCGCCCTGCCCGCTACGAAGTACGAATATCCCGACGAGATGATCTACAGCATCTGGGCGCTCACCATGCTCATTCCCGCCGCGTTCATCCTGCGTGGTCAGAAGTGGGATCGCCGCCCGGCTGCAACGATTTACGGCCTGCTGATCGGGCTCACCGGCGCAGGCGGCCAGCTGATCCTGTTCCAGGCACTGACGATGGGTCCGGCCTACCTCATCTTCCCGATCATCTCGATATCCCCCGCGATCACCGTCCTGATGGCAATGGTGCTGCTGCGCGAACGGCTCAAGCCTCTGGCGATCGTCGGCCTCGTCTTCGCGCTGGCGGCCATCGTGTTGTTCACCATCACCGGCGGCGAAGCCGAAGAGTCGAAGGGTCCGTGGCTACTGCTGGCGATCCTGATCTGCATCGCGTGGGGCGTGCAGGCCTACTTCATGCGCAAGACCGCGACCATCGGCGTGAACGAAGCCACCACATTCGGATGGATGACCATCAGCGGGCTGCTCCTCATCCCCGTCGCGCTGATCATGGTCGGCGGCCTTCCGACCGACTTCCCTTGGCAGGCACCCGCATTGACGGCCGTCACGCAGGTGCTCAACGCGGTCGGCGCGCTGTTCCTGGTGATGGCCCTCGCCCGAGGAAAGGCCTCGATCGTCGCGCCGACGACGAATGCGCTGGCGCCTGCGCTCACCGTGATCATCTCGCTGATCGCCTACCAGACCCTGCCAACGCCCTACGGCGCGATCGGCATCGTGCTCGCGCTCGTCGGGTCGACGCTGATGGTCTACAGCGACGAGAAGCGCGGCGAGGATCTCACCGAGGCCGTCGTCGCAGGCACACCCACATCGACGGAACGCAAGGCGGTGCAGTGAAACCCACTGTCGTCATCGTCGGCGCGGGCAGCGTCGAATTCACCCGTGAACTGCTCGGCGACATCCTGTCGTTCCCCGAGCTCAGCTCGACGCGGGTGGTGCTGCACGACATCGACGCCGAGCGACTGGAGACGGCGGAGGCGATCGCCCGAGCCACCGCCAGCGCGGCCGGTGCCGACCCCGAGATCGTCGCGGTAGCCGACCGTCGCCGCGCACTCGACGGCGCCGACTACGTCATCAACGTCATCCAGGTCGGAATGCACGAAGCGACGGTGCGCGACTTCGAGATACCCGCGCGCTACGGACTGAACCAGACCATCGGCGACACCATCGGTATCGGCGGAATCTTCCGCGGCCTGCGGACCTTCCCTGTCCTCGCCGGCATCGCCCGCGACATGGCCGAGGTGTGCCCCGACGCCTGGCTGCTGAACTACACGAACCCGATGGCCATGAACATCTCGTACCTTCACGCGGTCGCCCCGAAGCTGAAGGTGCTCGGCCTATGTCACTCCGTGTACTGGACGATGGTCGGCCTCTGCGAGCTCATCAACGTGCCCTACGACGACCTCTCCTACTGGTCGGCAGGTGTGAACCACCAAGCCTGGGTGCTGCGGTGGGAACGCGGCGGGGAGAACCTCTACCCGCTGCTCGACGAGCGCATCGCCGCCGACCCGGAACTGCGCAGACGCGTCCGGGTCGACATGTACCGGCGGCTGGGCTACTACCCGACCGAGACCAGCGAGCACAGCAGCGAATACGTCGGCTGGTACCTGCATGACCCCGCCGAGATCGAGCGGCTACGGATCAACGTCGGCGAGTACGTGTCGATCAGCGAAGCCAACCTGGCCGAGTACCAAAGAGTACGAACGGAATTGGCGGACGCACACGAACTTCCGATCGACACCGGCTCCACGGAGTACGCACCGCAGGTGATCCACTCGCTGGAGACCGGAACACCACGCGTCATTTCGGCCAACGTGAACAACGACGGACTGATCACCAACCTGCCCAACGGGGTCGCCGTCGAGGTGCCTACGTTGCTGGACTCGCTCGGCGCACATCCCATGAAGGTCGGGGACCTCCCGCCGCAGTGCGCGGCACTCAACCGCGGATTCCTGGGCCCGGTGGACCTCACGGTGCGTGCCGCGGTCGAGGAAGACCCGCGCCTGGTGCGCGCGGCGGCCATGGTCGACCCGAACACGGCCGCGACGCTCACCGTCGATCAGATCTGGGACCTGTGCGACGAACTGACGACCGCGCACGGTGACCTGCTCCCGTCGTCACTGCGCACCCGCGCCCGAGATATCGCCAACTGAGGAGTGTCACCGTGATTCGACGTAGGTTGTGCATCGCACTGATCGCCGTCCTTGCACTCGTACTCGCCGCATGCGGTGGCGGGGGCGGCGACGAGGCATCCGGCCCAGTCGAGATCACGGTGTGGCACGGTTACCAGGACACCGAAGGCGAGGCCTTCAAGGGCCTGGTCGCCCAGTACAACAAGGACCATCCGGACGTCAAGGTCTCTGAGTTGTATTCGTCCAACGACCTTGTACTGCAAAAGGTTTTGACAGCGGTGCGGGGTAACAGTGCGCCGGATGTGGCCTACATGTTCGGGTCGTGGGCGCCGAACATCGCCAAGATCTCCTCGCTCGTCGACATGACCGACGAGGTGGCGAAGCCCGACTGGAAGTGGGACGACTTCTACGAGGCCGAGCGCAAAGCCGCGACCGTCGGCGACACGGTCGTCGGCGTACCCGCACTGGTGGACAACCTCGCCATCGTCTACAACAAGAAGCTGTTCGCCGACGCGGGTGTCGAGCCGCCGAGCCCGAACTGGACGTGGGACGACTTCCGCGCGGCGGCGAAGAAGCTGACCGACCCCGCGAAGGGGCAGTACGGAACGCTCATTCCCGCCGACGGCAGCGAAGACACTGTGTGGCACTGGCTTCCGATGTTGTGGGAGGCGGGTGGCAGCATCCTGAATTCCGATAACACAAAGGCCGATTTCAACTCCGATGCCGGCGTCCGGTCGCTGACGACGCTGCAGCAGATGGCCGTCGAGGACAAGTCGCTCTACCTCGACACCACCAACGAGAACGGGCCGAAGCTGATGAACAGCAGCAAAGTCGCGATGTTGATAACCGGTCCGTGGGATCTCAGCCAGCTCTCCGACATCGAGTACGGCGTGCAGGTGATGCCCACCTATCCCGCTTCCAGCGGCGGACATCAGACCATCGCGGGCCCCGACAACTGGGTGATGTTCGACAACGGCGACAGGCGCAAGCAGGCCGCCATCGACTTCGTGAAGTGGCTGACGGCGCCCGAGCAGGTCAAGAGGTTCTCTCTGGAGACCGGTGATCTTCCTATCCGCATGTCGGTCGGCGACGACAGAACGGTGCTCGACGAGCTCAACAAGAACGTGCCGGGCACCGCGGATTTCGTGGAGAACCTGAAGAACGTCCACACGGTGCGGCCTCAGGTCGAGCAGTATCCAGCGATCTCCGAAGCGCTCGGCCAGGCGATCGTGTCTGTCATGCTCGGCAAGGAGCAGCCCGCGGATGCGCTGAACTCCGCAGCCCAGGCCGCTGACGCAAAGCTGGCCGAGAAGTAGGGAGTCGATGCCTGCACTTCTTCGGCGGCTGAGCCGCACAGACTCCGTGTCGGGATGGGCGTTGGTGAGCCCGGCGGCCATCCTGATCGGCATCTTCGGCCTGCTGCCGGTGCTCATGTCGCTGCAGTTGTCGTTCCAGAAGTCCGACCTGCTCAGCGACGAGACGCCATGGGTCGGCTTCGACAACTACAAGAAGCTGGCCGAGGATCCGGTCTTCCTCGAGTCGGTCAAGCACACCATCGTCTACACCGCGTTGTTCGTCCCGGGCACGATGCTGATCGGTTTATTCATCGCCGCTGCGCTGAACCGCTCGGTGCGTTTCATCTCGGTGTACCGGACGGCCGCCTACATCACCATGGCGGTGTCGACGATCTCGCAGGGCATCATCTTCCTGTGGCTGACCGACCGCGACTATGGTCTGATCAACGCGGCGTTGAATGCCGTGGGTGCACCGTCGCAGCCATTCCTGGCGTCGCCGTCGCAGGCGCTCTACGTGATCGTGGCGATGACCATCTGGGGCTGGACCGGTTTCTCGGTCATCGTGTATCTGGCTGCGTTGCAGGGTGTTCCGCCGGAGCTGCATGAAGCGGCAGCGATTGACGGGGCGTCGGCGTTCACCCGGTTCCGCACGATCACGGTGCCGTTGCTCGGGCCCGCGAACCTGTTCATGGTCGTCTGGCTGACCATCAATGCGCTGCAGCTGTTCGACGAGGTCTACGTCACGACGCGGGGCGGACCGTTGCGCGCCACCACCGTCATCGTGTACTACCTGTGGGACCGCGCGTTCGTGCAGTTCGACGCGGGGTATGCCGCGGCGATGGCGTACGCGTTGTTCGTCGTCATCCTGGTGGTCACCGCCGTCCAGTTCCGCCTCGCGCGTAGGCAGGTGCAGACATGACCGATACCGTCACGCCTGCGCCTCTCCGTCCCGCGCCGCTCGAGGACGCACCCGGTGGGCGCCGCCGGCTGCGGTTGCCCTTCAGCCCATGGCATCTCGTGCTCATCCCCATCACGTTCATCTTGATCTTCCCGCTGCTGTGGATTCTCGTCACATCGCTTGAGACGGAGGGTGAGGCGAACACCTTCCCGCCGGTGTTGTTCCCCGAATCGTTGCAGTGGGGCAACTACTCCGAGGCGTGGGCGGCAGCGCCGTTCGGGAGCTTCTTCATCAACAGCACGTTGGTGACGCTGGTGGTGTTGGTCAGCAATCTGATCGTGTGCAGCCTCGCCGGCTACGCGTTCGCGCGGGTCCGATTCCTCGGCCGCGGAGCGCTTTTCGTCACGTTGATGGCGACGCTTATGGTGCCGTTCCAGGTCACGATGATCCCGGTGTTCCTGATCGTCAAGTGGTTCGGCGACAACGTCTGGGACGGGCTGGGCATCGATCACATCGGCGCGCTGATGCTGCCGAACCTCGCGACGGCGTTCGGCATCTTCTTCCTGCGGCAGTTCTTCATGACCGTCCCCGTCGAACTCGAAGAGGCGGCCAGGGTCGACGGCACGTCGCGGATCGGGGTGCTATTCAAGATCATCCTGCCGCTGTCGCTGCCAGCGCTCTCGACGCTGGCCGCGCTCACCGTCCTGACGTCGTGGAACGACTTCCTGTGGCCGTTGATCGTGATCACGACGCAGGATCAGATGACGATCCCGTTGGGGCTCAGCTACTTCCAGGGTGCGCACCGCGTCAAATGGCCGTTGCTGATGGCGGCCAACGTGATGAGCCTGTTGCCGATGCTGCTCGTGTTCATCGGAGCGCAGCGATACTTCGTTCAATCGGTCGCAAGTACCGGGCTGAAAGGCTGAGCATGGCAGAAGTTGAGTTCCGCGACGTTACACGCCATTACCCGGGCGGCGTGGCCGCCCTCAAGGGTTTCGACCTGACAGTGTCGGACGGGGAGTTCCTGATTCTCGTCGGGCCGTCGGGGTGCGGGAAGAGCACGGCACTGCGACTGCTCGCGGGGCTCGACAAGCCGACCTCGGGCGAGATCAGAATCGGCGGCACCGTCGTCAACAACCTTGCGCCCGGCGGACGCGACATCGCGATGGTGTTCCAGAACTATGCGCTCTATCCGCACATGTCCGTCTTCCGCAACCTGGCTTACGGTCTACGGCAACGTAAGACGCCACGCGACGAGGTCCAGCGACGGGTACGCGAGACAGCCAAGCTCCTCGAGATCGATCAGCTGCTCGATCGCAAACCCGGTCAGTTGTCCGGCGGGCAGCGCCAGCGCGTCGCGATGGGTCGGGCCCTCGTCCGTCAGCCGCAGGCGTTCCTGCTCGACGAACCGCTGTCGAACCTCGACGCGAAACTGCGGAATCAGGTGCGCGGCGATTTGAAGCGGCTGCACCGTGAACTTCCGGTCACCTCGATCTATGTCACCCACGACCAGGTCGAGGCGATGACCCTGGGCGACCGGCTCTGTGTGATGTCGGGCGGCGAGGTGCAACAGATCGGCACCACCGACGACATCTACAACCGGCCGGCCAACACGTTCGTTGCGGCGTTCATGGGCAGTCCACCGATGAACCTGATTCCTGGCGCCGTCCGATCCGGGGTGTTGCACGTCGGAGGCTCAACCGTGACGGCGGTCTCCACGCCGGACGGTCCGGTGACGGTCGGGGTCCGGCCCGAGCATCTGCGGCTGCACGACCGCCACTCCGCCGGAATGCTGCCTGCGCGCGTCGACTTCGTGGAGCCGCTCGGCAGCCACGTCTTGGTCAACACGCTGGTCGATGTGCACGACGATGCAGGTGCGTGCGGGCCGGCACAGGCGCGGGTGATCGTTCAGGCGCCTGCGGGCACCGATTACGCCACCGGCACCCGAATCGGTCTCGAGGCGCCGCCGGAGCGAACGTACTTCTTCGACGGCGAGACCGGCGATGTCCGGCGTGACCGCGAGCGCATATCCCTCTGACGCGCTGTCAGGTGGCGGCGTCGAGCTGTCGTTTGGTGTCCTCGTCGAGTTCGATGTCGGCGACCGCCGTGTTCTCCTCGAGGTGCGCAACCGATGATGTACCGGGGATCAACAGCACGTTGGGCGCGACGGACAGCGTCCACGCGAGCGCAATTTGCGCAGGCGTGCGACCGAGTTTGGCCGCCTCGCTCTTGACGGCCGGATGGCCGAGCACGGGGTTGTCGGCTGCGAACGCCGAACCGAGCGGGAAGAACGGCACAAATGAAATCCCGCGCTCGGTGCAGGCCTCGAGTACCGTTTGCGACGTCCGGTCGGCGAGGTTGTACGCGTTCTGGACGGTCACGATCTCGGTGCGGCCCAACGCGATTCGCAGATGCTCGGGCACGATGCTGCTCAATCCGATGCCGCCGATCAGCCCCTCGTCGCGAGCCTTGATCATCGCGGTGAGCTGGCGATCGAACAGGTCCGTGTTGACCTGCGCCGGGGAGTTGGGGTCGGTGGCCTCGTCGTGGACACGGAGGTTGACCGCCGCAATGCGGTCGGTTCCCAGCGTCGTCAGGTTCTCCTCGATGGCGGCGCGCAGCTCGTCGGGCTCCTGTGCAGGCAGCCACGCCCCGGTGTCGTCGCGCTTGGCGCCGACCTTGCTCACCAACGCGAGATCGGCGGGGTAGGGGTGCAGCGCTTCACGGATCAGTTGGTTGGCCACATTTGGCCCGTAGAACTGCGAGGTGTCGATGTGGTTGATGCCCAACTCGATTGCGCGCCGAAGCACGGCGAGCGCCTCGTCGTGGTCGCGGGGCGGTCCGAAGACACCCGGACCGGGAAGCTGCATGGCGCCGTAGCCGACGCGCCCGACATTGAAAGAGCCCAGCGGGAAGGTTTGCATACACAATCCGTACACGCTTCCCGCCGGGCTTATTCCGGATGGTCGACTATTCGGCTTCGCCAAGGATGCCGTAGATCTCCCGACGCGCGTTGTTGACGATGTCGACGACGCGCTGCTGCTGCTCAGGTGAGGCGGCGTGCGCGGACTGCGCAACGGCTCCCATCAGCTGGCCAACGGCACTGCGCAGGCTGACGGCACCGGGGTCGGCGCCTTCGGTGATCTCGTCCCACGGAGCCGTCTCGATCTTCTCGGCGGTGGCACGGCCGTCGTCGGTGAGCTCGAAGAGCTTCTTGCTGCCCTCGGACTCGGTGGATACGAGCAGGCCCTCGTCGACCAGCAGTTGCAGCGTCGGGTACACCGAGCCGGGGCTCGGCTTCCACAGCTGCTGACTGCGTTCGTTGATCTCCTGGATCATCTCGTAGCCGTGCATCGGCCGATCGGTGAGCAGCTTGAGGATCGCGGCACGCACGTCGCCGCGCCTGCCGCGTCCGCCACGGGGGCCGCCGCGCCGGCCGCCACGGCCAAAGCCGGGTCCGAACCCGAATCCGGGGCCGCCGAAGCCGCCGCCGGGGCCGAAGCCGGGACCGAAGCCCGCGTCGCCGCGGTGGTCGCGGACGTGGTCGCGGAAATCGCGACGTGCTTGCCGACGCTGTTCATGCAGCGCACGGCGGTTTTCGGGAGTGAATCCGGGGCCGAAGCCGAAACCGAATCCGCGGCCCTCGAAGGGGCCCTGCGGGGGTGTGAATGGGGTGTTCATAGTTAATGTCCTTCATTTCGACAGGAAGCACGCTGTGCGCTTCCGATACGTTGACGATATATCGGAAACTATCGCGATGCAACGTCCAAATTTCAGCGGACGGCCGTGACGTCGACGGCCAAGTACTCGCCGATGGTGCGTGCGGCGGACCAATTGCCCGCGTGGACGGCCTTTTCGAGATCATCGGCCAGCGGACTGTCGGCGCCCAGTTCGGCCAGCCAGGCGGACACCGTCGTCGCGATCGCGTCCGCAGGCACTTCGACCGTGAGCCCAGGACCCAGGCGTCGGGTGACCCGGTAGATCGGCGAGCTCGGGCGCTGCATACCCGTGATTCGGAGGCGACGGGTCGCCGGATGGGCAATGACTACAGCGCAGAAGAACCCAACTCGTCGGTCGAAGGCGCCGCGTTGCCGCGGTGAGTGTTCGGGCTGACCCCGTACGCCCGCTTGAACGCGCTGCTCAATGCGAACGGTGTGCTGTACCCGACCTGGCGCGCGACCGCACCGATGGTCGCCTGACTCGAACGCAACAGGTCGGCGGCCAATGCCAGCCGCCAGCTCGTCAGGAACGCGATCGGCGGCTCACCGACCAGATCGGTGAATCTGCGCGCGAACACTGTCCGCGAACAGCCAACGGCTGCAGCCAAATTCGCCACCGTCCACGGATGCGCAGGATTGTTGTAGATCAGCTTCAGCGCCGGACCGACGACCGCGTCCTGCTCGGCATCCCACCACGTCGGCGCGTTGCCGTCGCGGCCGAACCACACTCGCAGCACCGCGATCAGCAGCACGTCGAGCATGCGATCCAGGTACGCCTCCTGGCCCGTGCCTTCGCAGCCCGCTTCGCGCGCCAGCAGGTCCACCAGGGGTGTGTCCCACTCGTCAGCCCGGACGACCAGCACCGCGGGCAGCACGTCGAGAAGCCGGGCGCTCACCTCGCTGCGTCCCTGGTAGGCGCAGATCACCGATCGGGTCGCCCCCGAAAGGCTGTTGCCCCAGGTCCGTACTCCGAGCGACATCTCGAACTTCAGCGTCTCGCCCGACAGCGTCGTACAACGGTTACCCGGGTGGATCACGGCCATCGGCGCCGTCGACGGGTCGTCGGCGAAGACGTAGTGCTCGGTGCCGCGCGCCAACGCGACATCGCCGGGATGCAGCCAGAGGGTTCCGGCGCTCTCGCCGACGATCGCCGCGCTTCCGTGCGTCTGGCAGATCAATGTGAGCGGCGCATCGTCGCGAATGCTCAACGACCACGGTGGATCCATCATCATCCGCAAGACGAAGGCGCTTCGTGCTCGCACACCGTCGAGCAGGCCGACCACGGCGTCCACCGCTTGAGCCTAACGCCCTGCAGAGGCCTACCGGGGGCGGTAGCCGGCGAGGAACAAGTCGACGGCGGCCCGGACGTGCCGGTGTACGTCCATCGCCGCGAGAACCTGAGGCCCGCCGCGGAACAATGCCTCGTCAATACAACGCCCCACGAGGAGGAAGGCGAAATGCTCTGCGGCAATGGAGGGTTCAGGGACCGTCAGGAGACCCTTGGCGTGAAGCCGGCTCATGCAATCGGCGAACGCACTGAGCGTCCGCGCCGGTGCCTGCTCGTAGTACAGCGTCGCCAGCGCGGGCACCCGGTTGGCTTCGCCCACCACGAGTCGGCGCAACTGCACGACGGGCTCTGCGAGCACCGCCCGGAGGTAGTCCCCGCCCAGCTCGATGAGGTCTGCTTCCAGATCGTCGGTCTCGGCCAGTGTCGCAATCCGATCGAGAAACGGCGTCACCGTGCTGTCCAACGCCTCGTTCACGATCGCCAGCAGCAGTTCCTGCTTATCGCCGAAGTGTTTGTAGACCGTCTGCTTGGACACCTCGGCAGACGCGGCGATCTGGTCGACGCTGGTGCCCTGATAGCCGTTGGCGAGGAAAAGTGACTGACCCGCCGACAGGATGGTCGCGCGCTTACGGGCCGAACGGTTGAGCACCTCGGTCATGTGGCCTCCCCATTTCAGTACTGGACAGTCTAGTTCCGACCGCTTAGAGTACTGGACAGTCTAGTTTGATTCTAGTGGGAGAAACGCCATGACCACGACTGATTGTCCGCCATTGCCGACGCGGATCACCAAATCGCTGCTCGGCTATGGCGTCATCGCGGGCCCGATCTACGTCGTCGTCGCGGCGGCACAGGCGTTCACCCGCGACGGATACGACCCCACGAAGCACGCCGTCAGCCAACTGACGAACGGTGACCTGGGCTGGATCCAGATTGCCAACTTCCTGCTCACGGGCGCGATGACGATCGCGGCGGCGGTTGGTGTGCGACGCGCTCTTGGGCCGGGTCGGTTGTCCGCGTGGGCGTCCGCGCTGCTCGCCGCGTACGGGCTCGGTGTGTTCTGCGCGGGGATCTTCCGTGCGGATCCGTCGGACGGCTTCCCTCCGGGCACCCCGCCCGGGATGGGCGTCCTCAGTTGGCACGGGCTGGCCCACTTCACGGTCGCAGGACTCGGATTTCTCTGTCTGGTGGCGGCGTGCCTGGTGATGGGCTCATGGTTCGGGCGCCGGAATGAGGCAGCCTGGGCGTGGTACTCGCGTATCACGGGCCTCGTGTTCTTGGCGAGCTTCGTCGCGTTGTCCTCCGGATCGGGCGGAGCCGCAGCGATTTTGGTGTTCACGGCGGCGGTCGTCGCGGTCTGGGCGTGGTTGGCCGCGGTGTCGGTCAAGCTCTATCGGTCCGTCGATTAGGCGGCAGACGCGCGCGTATGAGGTCGGGACGCACAACGATGGCCCGTCCGCACCGTCGCCGGTTGACTTCGAGACATGAATTTCAGCCCCTTCGTGGTTCTCAGCTCACTCGCCGCGCTGGCCGCGGCCGCCGCAGGCGGAATGATGTACGTCTTCTCGACATTCGTGATGCGCGGTCTGGACCGCACCGGCCCCGTCGAGGCGATCACGGCGATGCGTGGCATCAATGTGGTGGCCAACTCGAATCCGCCCTTCCTGCTGGCGTATTTCGGTGCGACGATCCTGGCGCTGGTCGTCGGCGTCATGGCCGTGATCCAGATCGGCCGCCCGGGCAGCGGATGGATCCTCGCGGGCGCGGTCTTGGGAGTCCTCGCGGCGATCATCACGATGGCGTTCAACGTGCCACTCAACAACCACCTCGACACCGTGGACCCGAGCGGAGTGTCGGTCGTCGCCGCGGCCCGGGAGTGGCAGGCGTACCTGTCCACATGGACGGCGTGGAACCACGTCCGCGCCGCCGCCAGCATCGTCGGTGCCGCCTTGATGCTCGTAGGGCTGCGATACCGCTGAGGCGCACTACCGTTCGATCACCGAGACTGAGTTCTCCTTGAAGTTCACGACCCAGGCGGTATGGGTGGTCGGGTCCGCGGCGACGGTCTGCGGCCCATCGCCGACATCGACGGTGTCGGTGACTTTCCTGGACTGCGAATCGATCACCGACACCGTGCCACTGCCGTTGTTCGTGACGAAGACAGTGTGCGCATCGGAGTCGACCGTCGCCGCGGTGGGGCGGTCACCCACGGTGATCGTCTCCACGACAGCACGCTTGTCGAGATCGACGACCGACACCGAATCGTCATCCGCGTTGGGCACGAAGGCCCTTCGCGACGGCGGATCGATCGCGGCATCGCCCGGACCCTTGCCGACGGCGATGGTGTCGACGACCGCGGACTTGCCGGGGTCCACGACCGATATCGATGCCTCTCCCCGGTTGGCCACGTAGAGCAGGTGACTGTCGGGGTCGACGCCCATCTTGTCCGGAGAATCGCCGACCTTGATCGTTGCGGTGGTCTTACGGGTCTTGGCGTCGATCACCGAAACCGAATCATCTTGGGAGTTGGCGACATAGACGGTCTGAGTGTCCGAATCCACCTCGATTCCGTCCGGCCCGTTGCCGACCGCGATCGTGCCGGTGATGGCACCCGAGGCGATGTTCACGACCGACACGGTGTTGCCGCTGGTGACGTATGCGGTCTGAGTACTCGGATCGACGGCGACGAATGCGGGCGCCTTGCCGACCTTGATGGTCGCGGTCCTGGCGGCGGAGTCCAGGACGTACAGCGAGTCGTCACCGGTGCTGGTCACGTAGGCCTTTTTGGTCGTCGGATCCGATGCGACATCGGGCAGCGGTCCTGCGCCGATACGCAACGTCGTGGTGACTCTGGGTGCTCCGAATGGACCCTCGCCGGATTCACTTGCGCACGCCGTCAACCCGAAACCGAGCACCGCGACGGCGAATCCGACGCCGAAGACTCTGGACAAGCCTCCCCCTGGAGTTACTAGCTCGGCGGTGCGAATCCGCCGGGATCGGGTGATGCCGGTGGAATATGCTGTGGCGGAATCTGTTGCAGCGGTGCCTGGTACCCGCCATTGGGTGGCTGGGCCGCCTGCCACTGGGGCGGGGGCGCGAAAGCGGCGGGCTGCAAGCGAATCAGTTCTCTGCGATGACGTTCGGCCAGCACCGCGGCCAGCACCAGTTGCGGTGGTGCGCCACCAGGTGGCGGCGGAGATATCTGGGCGACGACGTCGGCGGTGATCCGGTACGCCATCTGGTCACGCATCTGGGGATCCAATTGTGATGCGCGGGAGAGGAATTGGCGCGCCAGCTCCGCCTGCTCGGGCCGCAGCCCGGATAGCTGCAGGCTAGACGCCCACCATGCGAGCTGCGGTGGCATGGGGGGCGGCGGCGACATCCGTGGCGCGCGTTCGCTGATGACCAGGGTCCCGGCGAAGACGTCGCCGATGCGCTTACCCTTCGAGGACGCCAGGCTGCAGATCACGGCGGGACCGCCCGTGAACATCCAGATTTCAATCACGCCGGCCAGCGAACGAAACAGCGCCTGACGAAAGCGTTCCGGGCCGCCGTCGTCGGAGACGACCCGCAAACCCAACGCCATCTTGCCCAGCGAGCGGCCACGAGTGCTGGCCTCGAAGGCGGCTGGATACCCGACGATCGTCAGGACGGTGAAGATGATCAGAATCGCACCAGAGAGGGCCGGGTCGAGCTGCGTGAGCGTGGCCGCCCACAGGACCACACCGATGATGTAGGCGATCATCACCACCGTGACGTCGATGATCGCCGACAGTGCGCGGACCGGCAGCTGGGCGATCTGAACGTCCAGGACCACCGCGTCGCCGGTCACCACTGGTTCTTGCTGGCTGACCATCCCGCCAACGCTACTAGGATTCCTGGGGTGGATGTCGACGCGTTCGTGGTGGCGCATCGTCCGACGTGGGAGCGGCTGGAGCAGCTGCTCAAACGGCGTCGCAAGCTCACGGGCGACGAGGTCGACGAACTCGTCGATCTTTACCAGCGGGTGTCGACCCACCTGTCGATGGTGCGCAGCGCGTCGAGCGACGCGATCCTCGTCGGGCGTCTTTCCGGTCTGGTGGCGCGGGCACGCTCGGTGGTGACTGGCGCGCATTCACCGCTGTGGAGCGAGTTCATCAGGTTCTGGACGGTGTCGTTTCCGGTGGTCGCGTATCGCGCGTGGCGGTGGTGGCTCGGGACGGCGATCGTGTTTCTCTTCGTCACCGTGCTGATCGCGTTGTGGGTGTCGGGCAACCAAGAGGTGCAGTCGGCCATCAAGACACCAAGCGAGATCGAGCAATTGGTGAACCACGATTTCGCGGAGTATTACAGCGAGAATCCCGCCGGATCGTTCGGGTTGCAGGTGTGGGTCAACAACTCCTGGATCGCCGCCCAGTGCATCGCGATGGCCATCCTCGGCGGCATCCCGATCCCGTACATCCTCTTCCAGAACGCCCTCAATGTAGGTGTCATCGCCGGATTCATGTTCGACGCGGATCAAGGCGGCGTCTTCCTCGGACTGCTCGTACCGCACGGGCTCATCGAACTTTCGGCGGTTTTTCTCGCCGCGGCCGTCGGTATGCGGGTCGGCTGGTCGGTGGTGTCGCCGGGTCACCGGCCGCGTGGACAGGTATTGGCAGAGCAGGGCCGCGCGGTGGTCGCGGTCGCGGCGGGTCTGGTCGTCGTGTTACTGGTGGCCGGGCTGATCGAATCGCTCGTGACGCCGTCGCCGCTACCGACGTTCGCCCGTATCGCCATCGGCGTGGCCGCCGAGGCCGCCTTCCTCGCGTACGTGATCTATTTCGGCCGCAGGGGCGTGGCTGCCGGGGAGACCGGCGATGTCAGCGATGCGCCGGATGTGGTGCCGACCCGCTAGAGCCGCCCGGTGGCCTTCATCGCGAGATAGTGATCCGCCAGTTCGGGAGCCAGTTCCTCTGGAGGCGCATCGACGACGTCGACCCCTGCCGCCCGCAACCGGGACGCCATCGAGCGCCTGTCGTTGCGCGCACGTTCGGCCGCCGCTGCGTCGTAGACCTCGGCGGCGTCCGAGCGGCCGGCCGCAAGGGTCTGAACGCGAGGATCGGCGACGGCGGCGAGCAGCACCTGATGTTTGGCGGACAGCTGAGGCAGGACCGCCATCAGTCCTTCGTCGAGGGCGGATGCGTTCAGGTCGGTGAGCAGCACCACCAGTGCGCGGCGGCGAACGCGACGCTGCACCGCGGCGACCATCGCCCTGGCATCGGACTCGATCAATGCCGGTTCCAGCGGCGCCATTGCGTCGACAAGTTGTGCGAGAAGTTCGGTGCGAGAGGCGTTGAAGAGCCCTGCCCGGGTGACCCGGTCGTGGGCGAGGAAGTCGACGTGATCGCCCGCCCGCGATGCGAGCGCCGCCAGCAGCAGTGCCGCGTCCATGGACCAGTCCAGCCGCGGCCAGCCACTGGGGTCGTTCGCGGTGGGGTCGACGCCGACGCGGCCCGCCGACGTACGTCCGGTGTCCAGGACGATCACCACTCGGCGGTCCCGTTCGGGCCGCCACGTCCGCACCACGACGTCCGATCGCCGGGCGGTGGCACGCCAGTCGATCGAGCGCACATCGTCGCCGACGACGTATTCGCGCAACGAGTCGAACTCAGTGCCCTGACCACGGATCAGAACTGGCGTATTGCCTTCCAGCTCACGGAGTCTGGCCAGCCTCGACGGGAGGTGCTTGCGGGACAGAAACGGCGGAAGGATCCGGATCTGCCATGGCACCAGGTGTGAGCTCTGCCTGCCCGCGAGCCCGAGCGGCCCGACCGAGCGCGCCGTCACCAAGGCCGACTTCTGGTCACCTCGTCGCACCGGCCGCAGCCGGGTGACGAGCTGAACCTGTTGTCCAGGAGCGATATTCACGTCGTGCATCCGCGGCTCGGCTCGCGCGCTCGGCGACCACGCATCGCGGACCAGACCCTTGAGTCGCCGTTGCCCCGAATTCTGCACCGCCAGGACCGCATCGACGGGCTGTCCCAGCCTGGCCGCGGTGTCACCGGAGCGCGCGAAGACCAGCCGACGGGCGCTCGCGGCCAGGGCCACGTCGAGCGCCACCGCGGCGGCGAGCGCACCGGCCAGAATCGCGAACGCGATCGCCGGCCAGGGCGAAAACGCCACCGGCAGTACGCAGATGAGTGCGATCAGGCCGGCGCGGCCGGTGAGGATCACTAGCGCGGAACTGGCACGGCCGCGAGAATGCCGTCCAGCACGCCGTCCGGATTGGCGCCTTCGAGTTCTGCCTCGGGCCGTAGCTGGATCCGGTGCCGCAACGTCGGCCGCGCCATGGCCTTGACGTCGTCGGGGGTGACGTAGTTGCGCCCCGAGAGCCACGCCCAGGATCTGGCCGTGGCCAGCAGTGCGGTCGACCCGCGCGGCGACACCCCGAGCTGCAGTGACGGGGAATGCCTTGTGGCGCCTGCGATGTCGACGATATATCCGAGCACCTCGTCGGCGACGAGTACCTGTTGCACGGCGGCGCGTGCTGCGGCCAACTCTGCAGGCCCCGCGACGGGCCGCACCGCGGACAGGTCCCGCGGGTCGAAGCCACGCGCATGCCGGTCGAGGACCATGATCTCCTGGTCCCGCGGCGGGAGGGGAACGTTGAGCTTGAGCAGGAACCGGTCGAGCTGTGCTTCCGGTAGCTGGTAGGTGCCTTCGTACTCGATCGGGTTCTGTGTCGCTGCGACGATGAACGGGTCGGGCAGCTTGCGCGGTTCGCCTTCGACGCTGACCTGTCGTTCCTCCATGGCCTCCAGCAGCGCGGCCTGCGTCTTGGGCGGGGTCCGGTTGATCTCATCGGCCAGAAGGAGATTGGTGAAGATCGGGCCGGAGCGGAACTCGAATTCGGCGGTACGCGCGTCGTATACGAGCGAACCGGTGACATCGCCCGGCATCAGGTCGGGGGTGAATTGAACCCGCTTGAACTCGAGTTGCAGCGCGGCCGCGAGGGTACGCACCAGCAGGGTCTTGGCGACGCCAGGCACTCCTTCCAGCAGCACATGGCCGCGGCACAGCAGCGCGATCACCAGTCCGCTGACCACAGCGTCCTGACCCACGACCGCCTTGCCGATTTCGGTGCGCAGCGACAACAGCGCTTGTCGCGCCGAATCTGCCGGTGCCGGGGCGCCGGTGGGCTGAGGTGTGCGTGGCTGAGTCACGATTGTGCGACCTGCCTTTCGATGTTGTCGAGTTCACGGGCGAGGTTGACCAAGTCGTCGTCGCTGTGCGGCGGCGGGCCGAACAGCGTGTGCGCCAACATCTGCGGATGGGTTCCGCACCGTTGTGCCACCGCGGCGACGATCGCGGGCGGCTCAGCGTTGTTGGAAAGGCCGAGCCGGGGCAGCATGCGCTGCAGTGTGGCGGTGCGCAGCGCATCCGCCGCGCGGTCACGGGCGCGTCGGGATCGGTACAGCCTGCCGCGGCCCTCGACGGTCTCCGATGCGCGCACCACGACGGGCATTCGTTCTGCGACAAGTGGACCCAGCCGCCTGCCCTTCCACAACGCAACGAGCGCGACCGCAAGACACAACTGCAAGACGATCCACTGCACCGCAGGGGGAATCAAGTCGGCGACGTCGACGCCGGCATCGGATTCGCCGCCTTCGCGCTGCTGCGGCGCGTACCAGATCACCCGCGGATTGGTACCGGCCAGGTTCATGGCGAGGGCGGCGTTGCCTGCCGTCAACAGTTCGCCGTTGGTCATGAAGTCACCGCTGCCGACGACCGTGACAGTGCGGCCGTCGTCTGAGTAGCGGACAAGCGCTCCGCCGTAGCAGCTGGTGATCGGGAAATCGCCAGTCGACTCGAACTTGTCGCTCACGCCGAATTGAACCTCGCCGGCCCGCGTGGCTTCCCGCAGGTCGCAGTCCGGCGAGGAACCGCCGAAGGAAAGTGACCCGGCGCCCTCGACGCGCGGGGCCAGCGCCTCACGGGTGCTCGATGTCGGCGATACCAGGAGGCGGTCACCGGGTAGGTCGCTCAGTCGCTGCAGCACATCGGTGTCGAGCAGCTGGAATGTCTGCAGCACAACGATGAGTGTGCCTGGCCGCGCGGCACGTTCGACCGTTCCGATGTCCGGCGCCTCGACGACATCGACGCCGCCCTCGCGCAGCAGGGTGACCAGTGCGTGTGCACCATCGCTGGAGGTGGACGTCGGATCCATCGGGCCGCCGGGCCGAGGTGCGGTCAGATAGGTGGTCAGTGTGGCGATTCCGATGATGACGATCAGCGCCACCAGCACCCATCTCGCCGCGCTCCATCGCTGCTTCAGCGTGGGCCCGACCGCCGAAGGGGGTTGTGCCGTCAGCGTGTTCGTCACCGCAACTCCGCCCAGTCGGCAGGCGCGGCCGCGACAGCGGCGGCGTCGCCCAAGGCCTGGGTGTGGAATCTCAGGTGATCGTCCAGGTCGGCGATCATCCGGTAGGCGGGTTCCGTTCCCGGCACATCACCGTAGGTGACGTCGTTGAAAGAGCCTGCAGCCCGGGTCAATTCGGTAGCGAGCGAAGGTAAGGCCTTACCCGCATCGCGCGCGAGCTCGGTGGCGGTCCTGCCCGGGATGGCGTCCAGCACCCCAGCGTCCTCCAGTTCGCGGGCGACGGCTCGCAACCGGTGGCGGATCGCCGCCGCCCAATTACCCGCGGCAGCTTGCTGTTCGGCGGTGGCCCGGTGCTCGGCGGCGCTGAGTTCGTGTTCGCCGAACAGCGCATAGCCGCTGCCCCGGTTGGTCCGCATGGTGCGCCGTGCGATCCGAATCGCGACGACGATCGCGATCACGAGAAGTATCAACAGAATCGAAAGGGTGAACCAGCCGCCGGGGAGCTTGGAGCCGGCACTGGCGAGCCGGTAGAACAGTTCGTTGAGCCACTCGATGAGGCGTTCGGTCAGGGACGGCCTGGGGTAGATCGGTTTTTGCAGTTCGCGTTGCGCGGCTTCGTGAGCGGCATCGCTGTCGATGTCTATCGTCGGCACGTCAGGCTTGGCGGGTCAGCCACAGATGGTCAGTGGAATCGGATGGTGACGCCGCACCGTATGCGGCGCCGGTCTGCAGTACGAGGTCGAACGCCTCGGCGCGAATCCGCCTGTCGGTGTAGAGCAGCACGATGACGCCTGCAACGAACGGGGCGGTGATGATCTGGGCGATGACGCCGCCCACGGACAACAGAACGAATGCCAGCAGCGTCGTCGCGGTGGAGGACCCCGTCATCAGCAGCAGCTGGCCGCCGAAGCTGAACGGGATCGTGACCGCACCCGCGATGAACTGCACCGCGATCGTGGCGAGAAGCCGGATACCGAACACCCGCCAGAAATCGTTCTTCACCAACCGGTACGACCGCTCGATCGCGGCGAAGACGCTGAGGCGTTCGAGCACGATCAGCGGGGGCGCGAAGCCCAATATCACCCACAGGTAGACCAGTGCGGCCACCAGCACCATGCCCAGCGGGATGCCGACGACCACCGCGGCCACGGCGTTGGCCGCGGTCCCGACCACGAAGATCAGGCCGACGACGACAACGACCAGCACCGCCGCGCCCAAGGCTTCCAGAAGCGCCAGGCCGATCAGCGCCCAGAATCGTCCTTTGAGTCGTTGCCACGCCTCACCGATGGAGATACCGGCGCCGAAGACGGCACGGCCGACGACGACCGTCAGCATCCCGCTCAGCAGGATCGCGGTGAACCAGGTCGCCGCGCCTCCGGCGAGGCTCGACAACGACGAGCCGAGCAGGATGCCGGTCGGCACTTCCTCACCGGAGAACGACCCTGCCAGTTGGCCCGTGGCGGCGAGCGGTCCCACCGAGAGCGCGAGCGCCACGAGCTGGGTGGCGATGACGACGATGGTGGTGAAGCCCAGCGTCGCTTTCGGGTTGGCGCGGATGTAGGCGACGGCGCCGTTGAAGATGTCGGTCAGCGTCAGGGGACGCAGCGGGATGACGCCTGGCTTCAGCACGGGCGGCATCAATGCGGCACCGTATCCGTATCCCGGCGGCGGAGGTCCGTAACCCGGCGGCGGGTAACCGGGTGGCGGATAACCCGGAGGCGGTGCGTAGCCGGGCGGGGTGCCGTATCCCGGTGGCGGCGCATAGCCCGGTGAAGGGCCGTATCCCGGTGGGGCACCGTAACCCGGCGGTGGATAGCCCGGCGTCAGCTGCCCGGCCATACCGGGTTGGCCGGCGTCGGTGCTCATGGCCACCATCCTGTCGATCACTCTGCGAATTGACAAACATCTCCAAGCAACCGGCGCAGCGTAGGTTTGCGGCATGCCCGAAAAGCCAGAACTCAAGGAGCGGCTGCGCGCTGACCTCACCGCGGCGATGAAATCGCAGGACAAGCTGCGGACCGCGACGCTGCGGATGCTGCTCGCCGCGATCCAGACCGAGGAAGTGTCGGGCAAGGGGCCGCGTGAGCTGTCCGATGCCGACGTGATCAAGGTGCTGTCCAAAGAAGCCAAGAAGCGCGCGGAGTCGGCGGACATCTACACGCAGAACGGCCGTGGTGAGCTCGCGGCCAACGAGCACGCCGAGGCGCGCGTCATCGACGAATACCTGCCGACTCCGCTCAGCGAGGGCGAAGTGGCCGACGTCGTCGACACCGCCATCGCCCAGGTGGCCGAGGAGATCGGGGAGCGCCCCGGCATGAAACAGATGGGCCAGGTGATGAAGGCCGCCACTGCGATCGCCGCAGGTAAGGCAGATGGCTCCCGGCTCTCTGCGGCGGTCAGGGCCAGGTTGTAGCCGTTTCGGCCTCCGGCACCCGGGTACCCGGGAGCCATGACGCGTTTCGGCTACACCCTCATGACCGAACAGAGCGGACCTAAAGACCTTGTCCGTTATGCCGTTTCGGCCGAACGTGTCGGTTTCGACTTCGAAGTTTCGTCCGATCACTACTTTCCCTGGCTGTCATCACAAGGGCACGCGCCTTATGCGTGGTCGGTGCTCGGTGCGGTCGCGCACGCGACGGAGCAGGTCGAGCTGCTCACGTACGTCACCTGCCCGACGATGCGCTACCACCCTGCCGTCGTCGCACAGAAGGCCGCCACCACTCAGATCCTCGCCGACGGCCGGTTCACTCTCGGGCTGGGCAGTGGCGAGAACCTCAACGAACACGTCGTCGGCAAGAGCTGGCCGACGGTGGCCCGGCGACAGGAGATGTTGCGCGAGGCCATCCAGATCATCCGCGAGTTGTTCACCGGCGAGCTGGTCGACTGGAAGGGCGAGTACTTCGAAGTCGACTCGGCCCGGCTGTGGGACATTCCGGAGACGCCGGTCGGCATCGCCACCGCGGTCTCCGGGGAGCGTTCGGTGGAGATGTTCGCGCCGCTGTCCGATCACCTGATCGCGGTCGAACCGAACAAGGATTTCGTCGACGCATGGCATGACGCCAGGCGCGCGACCGGGTTGCCCGGCGAGGTGCGGGTCATCGGCCAGATCCCGATCTGCTGGGATCCGGACCGCGATGCGGCGATCCGTCGCGCGCACGACCAATTTCGTTGGTTCGGCGGCGGGTGGTCGGTGAACGCCGACCTGCCCACGACAGCAGGCTTCGACGGTGCCACCCAGTTCGTCCGGCCCGAGGATGTCGCCGAATCCATTCCGTGCGGCCCGGATCTCGATGCCATCGTGGATGCGGTGCGCGAGTACTGGGAAGCGGGATTCACCGATATCGCCCTCGTGCAGATCGGGGATGACGGTCAGGATCGGTTCCTCAAGGAAGCGGCCGGATCACTGTTGGAGAAGCTGAGAAGCGAATCAAACTGAAAGGCGAAATATGCCGAAGGGCAAGGGAATCTACGACGACGAGCGCGACGACGAGTCGAAGCAGGGCGGGCGTCCCGGCCCGACCGACGAGGGCGGTGAGGGAGGAATGGCGACGCGCGAGCAGGCGCCGGACGTCGCTGATACCAGGGGAGAGCCGACCGCCTGACGATTACTGCGCGTTGCGTCCCTCGCGGCTGCGTCGATACGCGGCACGCCGGAAGTCGGCGAGCCAGCGGGGCAACGGCTGAACGTCGCAGTCACGGTGCAGTGTGGGATCGAAGGCGATGTCGTCCTGGCTCGGGTCGACGTGGCGAAGGGTCAGCCGGGCCAGCGGCTTGAACTCGCCTCTGCCTGCAGCCTGCTCGATGTCGAATTCGATTCCGTGGGAGTTGATTTCGGATTCGATCGTGTCCAGCGCCAAATCGTGATTGTCGATGTCGGAGACGAGTCGGGCACGCAACCACCACACGCGGTCGCGGTAGCGCAGCGGCATGAGGCTGGAGAACGTGGCGCCGGACCACGAGGTGACCGGCGCGAGAACGAAGCGGCTATGTCCGAACGTCGATGCCAGGAGCACGTCCCATGGACCGCATGACCGCAGATCCTGCGGTGGTGGGATGCGAAACGCCAACCCCGCGACATCGGGCCGCCCGCCGGGAACACCGACCCCTTTCGACACCCGCGCGATGACGTCGCACGACCTCATCGGCAACCCGTCGCTGTCCAGCGCCGTCCGCTCCAGGACCCCCTCGGCGAGCACGCCGACCGGATGGAAGAGGCGACGGCCGCGAACCGCGGCGCCGACCCTGATGGGCAACGCTGTGACGTCAGAGAACTGCACGCGTGTGGTGTGCCCAAATGATTGCTCCGCAAACCTGCTCGGGGCGGTTTAGCGGCCCAGATACCGGGCATTAATTCACGGCACTGCTGCAGCGTCGCAGCGAACACCTATTGAAAGGGCAATGTGTGACAACCGCTTACACCGATGCGCCGGATGGATTGATCGCGTCGGCGGGCGTCTACGCCCCACAGGAAGACTCCCGATTCCTCATCGATGTGATGGAGAAGACCGGGTTGGCGCCCGGACGTCGGGTAGCGGACTTGTGTACCGGTAGCGGAGTGGTGGCGATTGCCGCAGGCGAGCAGAAAGCCGCGCAGGTCACGGCCTTCGACGTATGTCCGCGAGCCGTCCGGTGCGCGCGGATGAACGCCCTCGGCGCCGGCGTCGACATCGACATCCACCTGGGCTCATGGGCGCGCGCGACGGAGTTCGGCCCTTACGACCTGGTTGTCTGCAATCCGCCGTACGTCCCGAACAATCCCGACATCGCCTTTACGCCGGTCGCAGCCGACGTCGGGCCTGCGCGCGCCTGGGACGCCGGCGAGGACGGCCGACTCATCCTGGACCCGCTGTGCGCGGCGGTGCCGGACCTCCTGGCTCCCGGCGGTACCTTCCTGCTCGTGCAATCCGAGTTCGCGGTGCCGCGGAAGACCCTTGCCGCGCTGGCCGAAGCCGGGCTGGACGCGGAAGTGGTTGCATACCAGTGGATTCCGTTCGGCCCGGTACTGGAATCGCGGGCGGGATGGCTGGAGGACACCGGCAGGCTGGAATCCGGCAGGCGAGAGGAAGAGCTCGTCGTGATCAGGGCGGAAATGCCGTGACCGAACCCCAGACCGATATCCGCACGGTGCGCATCGTGCCGTCAGGGCCGTTGATGGTGCAGGGCCCGGTGCGCATCGAGATGCCCGACGGAACCGTCGTGGAATCCGACCGATTCATGGTCGCGATCTGCACGTGCCGCCGCAGCAAGGACTATCCGATGTGCGACACCAGCCACCGGTGCCGCCCGCGCACCAAGTCGTCAGCGCGGCCGTCGTCGTAGCGACGAGCGACCCGCTTCCCAGCACTCCATCAGATGGTCGGCGAGGCGGTCTTCGATGTGGTCCCGGGCCCTGATCCCGAACACCACGTCGGCCTCCAAATGGGGTTCACGCGCGATGAGATCGCCCACCACGTCGGTGCGCACCACCTGTTCGTGAACCGCGTCGGCCACGACGTGTTCGGCGTAGAACGTCACACACGCTTGCGGTGCGCCCATCCGCTCGAGCGCGTCGACCAGCCGTCGGGAACCGGGTGGAGACGTGATCTCGGTGGACGCGAAGTGACCGATCGCCGCACCACGTAGTTCCCGGTGCAGCCCGAACAGCGACATCAGGTTGATCGACGCCAGCGCGCCTGCCGGGACATCGTCGAGGTAGGCCAGATAAGACGCATCGAGCCCCGCGGCGTCCATCAACTCGGCATACAGGTGCTGGTGAACGCGATCACTGCGGCCCGCGCCGTACTCGTCGAACTCGATCGCGACGAAGGCCGCCTTCGCGGGTCCGCTGAGGCGCGGGATCGCCCACGCGTGGGGGTCGCCCTCCTTGAGGTGATACACCGAGCGGTGCACGAAGTACTCCTGCATCTGCTCCCAGGTGCCGTGGTCACGCAGGTAGTAGGAGGGGCCGGAGCCGTCGGCCGGCTCTCTGGACAGTGCATCCATCTCCGCGGCCGCGCGGTCATCGGGCGTGATGTCACCGACGTCGCGCCGAACCGCGTCCAGGAAGACTTCCTCCAGACGCCCACGCAAGAGCAGCAACCCCGGATTCCATTCCCAGCGTGGATTGACCGAGCGAAATCCGCGGTAGTGCAGCTCGTAACAGACGCAGAGCGCGAGTTGTAGATCGAGTCCGTACGGGTCCGCTTCGTAGATGGGAACGTCGATCGATCGCATCTGCAGAGCGGGGCGCCGATTGGCAAGGATGTCCAGGATCGTCGCCGATACGGGTCCGGCAGGACGAGGCAGGGCAGGTTCGACCAGAGTCGATGGCAAAGTCACCGTGTCTAGATTCCCGGGCCCACGCCGGTCAAACCACCAGTGGTTGCCTTGGGGCGACTGCCGATAACGCGGCGCAACACGGAAGGACGCAGCAGGGCGGTGATGATCCGGTCAAGGAGCTGGATCGTCCGGTAGATCGTTTCGGCGACCACCACGTCGGTCGTCGCTGCGCCGTAGACCCTGTCCATGCCGAGGCCGACCAGTTTCTGCAGGTGCAACCGCCAGTCGTCGGAGGGGATGACCGTGAAGTCGAAGAATCTGTTGCCCCACCAAATCGGTGACAACTTCCTGGCCGAGGCGCGAAAGAAACGGTGACTCAGGCGATCGCCACCGGTGGCCAGGCACTTCTGCAACGCTCTCGCCTGGAATGCCGCCGACGTCATCCCCTGACCGAAGACAGGATTGAAGCTGCAGATGGCGTCGCCCATCACGAGGTAGCCCTGCGGAAACCTCTTGAGTTTGTGATAGCGGCGCCAGGTACTGGCGGGGTACCGCTGCACGGACACCTCGCCGATCGCCTCTCCGGCGCGCAGTGCTGCCGCGACGTGCGGGGGCAGGAACTTCTCCGCCGAATCGAGAAGCTCAGGCAGGTCGGTGGCTGTTCTATGGCCGGCCAGTCCGATCATCGTGACGATCACCGTGCTGTTCTCGTTGGCCATGAGGCCGGCACCGACTGGGCGGTCCAGCGTCGGAAAGTCGAGGACGACCTTCTCGGGAAGGGTTCCGGGCAGCACCCGGAAGAATTGGCTCGAGTAGCTCAGCTGCACCGAGTAGCGGCGTTCGGCCGGCCGCCGGTAACCGTGGGCTTCCAGGAACGCCGGTGTGCGGGCGGAGCGGCCGGTGGCGTCGACGACCAAATCGCTTGTCAGCACCCGTTCCTGGCCCGTGGTGCGCTCGACCGCCCGTGCCCCCGTGACGTGGCCGGCGGTGTCGATGACCGGTTCCAAGACGTCGTGTCCGTCCATGAACGTGACGTTGGGGATCGACCGGACCCGCTGCCGGATCGTCGCCTCGAGCAAAGGTCGACTCGCGAAGAGCAACACCATGTCATCGGACCGGGTGAATCGCCCGGTTCGGCAGAAGACGCCGCCGTTGACGCTCATATGGAAATCAGCAGGGTCATCCGGTCTCTCGAGAACCACCGCCCCGGCGGTCTCGAGCTCGTCCAGAACATCCGGGAACAACTCGATGAGGAACCGCGTACCCGCGCTCAGCATCATGTGGAGGTGGTGGCCTTGCGACACCCCGCGTCGCTGAAAGACACCGTCGGGTAACTCATCACGTTCGACCACCGTGACGGATTCATAGAAATCCGCGAGCACCCTTGCGGCGAGTAGGCCGGCGAAACTGGCTCCGCAGACCACAGCGTGCCCGTTGCGCATGTCGCCCGGCCCTCCTGCGCCTGTGCCCGAAAGCTTCAGCACATACTGACACGGAAAAAGGCCCCGACCAGAAGAACTGGAAAGGGCCTCTCACCTGTTGACTTGAGTCGGGGTGGCGGGATTTGAACCCACGACCTCTTCGTCCCGAACGAAGCACGCTACCAAGCTGCGCCACACCCCGAGTGAAGCCACGACAGCCTATCGCACCGGCAGGACTGGGCACCAAACGGCGACGACCCGCGCTTGAGGCGCACATCACGACACGCCGAGGGATGCATCTGGCTTGTCGGTGGCGTTATGCACACTGACGGTAGAAACCGATTAAGTGAGGCGAGAAATGACCGGTCTCGGAGCTTCCATATATCTGGGATTCTTTGCACTCGCTGCGCTGTGGCTCTTCCTGACCTCCGACGGGCCGCTTACCGGCCGGTCCGACGATCAGGGCCAGCGCCCGGAGCGTTCGAATTCGACCAGGACCTCGGTCCACGCCGCGGGCTCCAGCCCGTGGCTGGTCAGCCACTCTTCGCAGAAGTAGGTGTCCGCATAGCGGTCGCCGCTGTCGGCGAGCAGAGTGACCACTGAGCCGCTGCGTCCTTCGGCGACCATTTCCGCAAGCACCCCGAACGCCCCCCACAGATTTGTCCCGGTCGACGGCCCGACCCGCCGTCCCAGCACCGAACTCATGTGCCACGCGGCCGCGACGGACGCCGAGTCCGGCACGACCACCATTCGATCCACCACCCCCGGCAGGAACGACGGCTCGACACGCGGTCGGCCGATGCCCTCGATTCGCGACGACAATCCCGTCACGACGTCGCCGCGCCCCTGTGCGTAGGAGGGGAAGAACGCGGAGTTCTCGGGATCGACGACGCACAGCCGGGTCGCGTGGCGGCGGTAGCGGATGAACCGGCCGAGTGTCGCACTGGTGCCGCCGGTGCCCGCTCCGACCACGATCCATTCCGGCACCGGGTGAGTCTCCGCGCGCATCTGCTCGAATATCGATTCGGCGATGTTGTTGTTTCCGCGCCAGTCGGTGGCGCGTTCGGCATTGGTGAACTGGTCGAGGTAGTGGCCACCCGTCTCCGCAGCCAGCCGCTCGGCCTCGGAATACACCTGCGACGACTCTGCGACGAAATGGCAACGGCCGCCTTGTGATTCGATCAGCGCGATCTTGCTCGCGCTCGTCGAGCTGGGCATCACCGCGATGAACTGAACACCCAGCAGGGCCGCGAAATACGCTTCCGACACCGCCGTCGAACCCGATGACGCCTCGATGACCGTGGTGTTCTCGTCGATCCATCCGTTGCACAGCGCGTACAGGAACAGCGACCGCGCCAGCCGGTGCTTGAGGCTGCCGGTGATGTGGGTCGTCTCGTCCTTGAGATAGAGCTCGACGTTGACGGTGTCGCACCAGGCGGCAGGCAGCGGATACCGCAGCAGATGCGTGTCGGCACTACGGCGCGCGTCGGCCTCGATCAGACGGACCGCGTTGTCCACCCACGCACGTGGCTGGCTACGGGTTGCAGATGATGCCTGCTCGCTCACCGCACCGAAACGCTCGGATGGGACTGACCCTCCCGGATGCCTTCGTAACTGCCGCCGATCGGGGCGGCGACCAGCGTCAGCAAGGTGGCCTCGGGGCGGCAGCAGAGCCGCACGGGTGCATACGGTGATGTCCCGATGCCCGCGGAAACGTGCAGCTGCGTGTGCGCGCCCCAGCGCGAGGCGCCCTTGGCCCGCGACCGGTCCAGGCCGCAGTTGGTGACCACGGCTCCGTAGAACGGCAGGCACAGCTGGCCGCCGTGGGTGTGGCCGGCCATGATCAGCTGATAGCCGTCGGCGGCGAAGCGGTCGAGCACGCGCGGCTCGGGTGAATGGGTCAGCCCCAGCCTCAGGTTCACCGCAGGGTTCGCCGGACCGGCGATCGTCTCGTAGCGGTCGCGCTTGAGGTGCGGGTCGTCGACGCCGGCGGCGGCGATCAGCAGACCGCCGACCTCGAACTCGCGCCGGGTGTGGGTCATGTCCAGCCAGCCGCGTTCGGTGAACGCCGCGCGGAGGTCCTGCCAGGGCAATGGCTCCCCGTGGAGGCGGCGTTGCGGATTCGTCACGTAGTTCAGCGGGTTCTTGGGCCGTGGACCGAAGTAGTCGTTGCTGCCGAACACGAACACCCCGGGCACCGAGAGCAGGTCGCCGAGTGCCTGAACGACCGCGGGGACAGCTTTGGGGTGCGAGAGATTGTCCCCGGTGTTGACGACGAAGTCCGGCTGCAGTCGGGCCAGCTCGCGCAGCCAGTCCTGCTTGCGGCGCTGCTGGGGGCGCATGTGGAGGTCGCTGATGTGCAGCACCTTCAACGGGGACGATCCCGGTGAGAGGACCGGCATCGTCACTTCGCGCACGGCAAACGCATTCCGCTCGATCAGCGATGCGTAGCCGACCCCGGCGACCAGCGAACCGGCCGTGACGACTGCGGATTTCTTCAGGATCGAAGAGGCGGGCATGCTGGAGAGCTTACTGCCAGCCAGCCGTTGCGACCGATTTCACGCGGGTCAGCGTGGGCCAAACCACAGCGCGATCACGGCGGCGGTGGTGGAGGCGGAAACCCTGGCGGCGGTGGTGGCGGGGGCGGCGGCGGCGGCCCGAGGACCGGCACTGTGATGGGCGGCAGCCCCGGAATCAGGACCACTGTCGACCCGACCGGCGCAGGAACGCCCGGGGGAGCGCCCGGCGGTGGTGGAGGGGGTGGCGGCGGGACGCCGTTGGAGATCTGGATCGTGATGATCGACCCGGGCACCGTCTGCCCGGCCGGCGATGTGCCCACCACCGCGCCGTACGGGGCGGTGCTGTTCACCGGCGTCGACTCGTTGGCGACCTGGAAGCCGGCGTCGCGCAGCCGCTGACGTGCGGTGCTCTCGTTGAGACCCGAAACGCTGGGCACCTTCGAACCGGGCGCACCGTCGACGTAGCGCGGATCGGTCGGCGGCAGCGAGACATCGCCGAAGAGGGTGGCGATCGGTTTCATCGCGGTGAACCACGTCCGGGCCGGCTCGTTGCCGCCGAACAGGTTGCCGTCACCGCCGCACTGCCGCAGCGGAAACGAGCACAGCGCGCCCGGTGCGGTCGAGTCGTCGTAGATGTAGTTGGCGGCGGCGTAATGGTTGGTGAAACCGACGAAGCTGGAGGAGCGGCTGGCCTCGGTGGTGCCGGTCTTGCCCGACATCGGCAGGTCCCAGCCAACCGATCCGGCCGACCCCGCCGCGGTGCCGCCGCCGGTGTCGTCCTTGCTCATCGCGTTGGCGAGCGTGTTGGCCAGGCCCTCGGGGACCACCTGTTCACATGTCTCGGTGGTGACCGAAACCGGCTTGCCGTCGCGGTCGATCACCTCCGCGATCGGGTTCGGCGGGCACCACATGCCGCCCGAAGCCAGCGTCGCCGCGACATTCGACAACTCCAGCGCGTTGACCTCGATCGGGCCCAGCGTGAACGAGCCGAGGTTCTGCCGTTTGACGAAGTCGGCGAGGCTCTCATTGCTGTCCGGGTCGTAGTCGCGGGCGGTTCCCGGCAGCGCGTAGGACCGCAGGCCGAGCTTGACCGCCATGTCGACCGTGCGTTGCACCCCTACCTGCGAAATCAGCTTCGCGAAGGCGGTGTTCGGCGACGTGGCCAGCGCGTCGGTAACGCTCATGGAGCCGCGATAGTTGCCCGCGTTCTGCACACACCATGTCGCGGGTGGGCAGCCCCTGGCGCCACCGCTGCCCAGCCCCTTGGCCTGGAACCGCGCCGGCGCGTCCAGCTGCGCGTTGATGCCCATCCCCATGTCCATCGCGGCGGCCGTGGTGAAGATCTTGAACACCGAACCCGCCCCGTCGCCGACGAGTGAGAAGGGTTGAGGCTGCATGGTCTCCCCGGCCTCGAGATTCAGGCCGTAGTTGCGGTTACTGGCCATCGCCAGCACCGGATGGGACTCCTTGCCCGGTTTGATCACGCTCATCACGCTGGCGACGCCGTCGAGGTCGGGGCTGGCGATCTCGTTGACCGCCGACTTCACCGGAGCCTGCACATCGGGATCGAGGGTCGTCTTGATCATGTAGCCGCCCCTGGCGACCTGGTCCTTGCTGATCCCGGCGCGCGCCAGGTATTCGAGCACGTAGTCACAGAAGAACGCGCGGTCACCGGCGGCGATGCAGCCACGCGGCAACTCCTTGGGCTGCGGCAGGACGCCCAGCGGCGTTTCCTTGGCTGCCCGCAACGCTGCCGCTTCTTCGGGAATATTCTCGATCATGGTGTCCAGCACCACGTTTCGACGGGCCAGCGCGCCCTCGGGGTTGGTGTACGGATTCAGTGTGCTGGTGGACTGCACCATGCCCGCCAGCAGTGCCGCCTGCTCCCAGTTCAACTCGGAGGCATTGACACCGAAATACGTCTGCGCGGCGTCCTGCACGCCGAATGCGCCGTTGCCGAACGAGACGAGATTCAGGTAGCGCGTCAGGATCTCCGGCTTGGTGAACGTTTTGTCCAGCGTCAGGGCCATCCGGATTTCGCGGAGTTTGCGGGCCGGCGTGGTCTCGATGGCCGCGCGCTTCTCCGCGTCGGTCTGGGCGATCACCAGCAATTGGTAGTTCTTGACGTACTGCTGCTCGAGCGTGGACCCGCCGCGGGTGTCGAGGTTTCCGGACAGATAACCCGAAAGGCCGGTGAGCGTGCCCTGCCAGTCCACGCCGTTGTGCTCGGCGAACCGCTTGTCCTCGATGGACACGATCGCCAGCTTCATGGTGTTGGCGATCTGATCGCTGGGCACCTCGAATCGGCGCTGGGTGTACAGCCACGCGATGACGTTGCCCTTGGCGTCGACCATCGTCGAGACCTGCGGCACTTCACCCTCGACCAACTGGGCAGAACCGTTGGCCACCACGTCGGATGCCCGGTTAGAGATCAGGCCGAATCCGCCGACCACGGGAAACATCAATGCCGCGAGGACAACGCTGGCCAGCACACAGCACCACGCGAGCTTGATCACCGCGACCGCCGGTGGCGGCGGGGACGGCGGGGAGTCCGGCATGCGTACAGAGTAACGAGAGGTTTCAGCTGGCAAAATTGGCGGATTCGAACGGTCGATTGCTGGGTACCACAAGGCCGTCGACCTGCGGCCGCGTCAATTTTCCCCACTGACGGCACGGTCGTCCCAAAAAAGTGGGCACGTACGTATTGCGCAGAAGCGCCCTGACCACTTAAGTTGTCCTGACAGTGCGATGCAGGTCACACTAGACCGGTGCACAGTGACGTAGATCGCAATAGCGCGAGCTACACCAGGGTGAGTACGCCGTCGTCGGGGGGCGGCCGGAACGAAGGGGAACGCTGTGTCCGGTATTAGGCCCGCTGCGCGAAGGACAAGCATGACCGCTACTGCCCCCAGTGTCGTCCAAGGCGCCGAGGCTGAGGCACGCATCGCATGGGTTTCACAAGCACGCTGCCGCCAGGCTGACCCCGATGAACTGTTTGTACGCGGGGCCGCACAGCGCAAAGCCGCAGTGATCTGCCGGCACTGCCCGGTGATCCTGGAATGCGGCGCCGACGCCCTCGACAACCGGGTGGAGTTCGGCGTGTGGGGAGGCATGACCGAGCGTCAGCGTCGTGCCCTGCTCAAGCAGCACCCCGAGGTCGTCTCCTGGGCAGATTTCTTCGCCGCCCAGCGCAAGCACCGCAGCGCTGTTTAAGCCGCGGTTTCGCCGGTGATCTGATCGGCGATCGCCTTCAACGCATCCAGATCGGATACGTCGAACGGCAATGACGGCACACCCACGATCGCCACATGTGGATTGGCGCCGGTGAAGCGAGACAGCAGCCGGATCTCCCGCTTGGACCTACCGGCGCGGTCGGAGTGAATCTGCAGCACCGCCGCGGGCACTGAGTCAGGATCCGCGGCCGCCAGGGCTGCCGAGGCCTCGTCTGCCTTGTCGGCATTCAGCGACGAAAGCATCGGATGGGTGCGGTTGAGGATCAGCCCGGACAGCGGCATGTGCTCCTGTGAGAGCCGGTCGATGAAGAACGATGCCTCACGCAGCGCATCGGGTTCGGCTGCGGACACCACGACGAACTGGGTGCCGCGCCGCTTCAGCAGTTCGTAGGTGCGGTCGGCCTTCTCCCGGAACCCACCGAACGTGGCGTCGAGCGACTGCACGAAAGCCGCTGCGTCGCCGAGCATCTGAGAGCCCAGCACCGTCGACAGTGCCCGCATCGCCAGACCCATCGCGCCCGTCACCAGCTTGCCGATGCCGCGACCGGGTCCAAGTAGCAGCTTCCAGAGCCGGCTGTCCATGAAGCCGCCCAACCGTTTTGGAGCATCGAGGAAGTCAAGTGCATTGCGGGACGGGGGAGTGTCGACGACGACGAGGTCCCACCGGTCCTCGGCGAGCAGTTGGCCGAGCTTCTCCATCGCCATGTATTCCTGAGTGCCTGCCAACGACGTCGCGACGGTTTGATAGAACTGGTTGTCCAAAATCTCTTGTGCGCGATCAGGTCCCGAATACTGGACCACCATCTCGTCGAAGGTGCGGCGCATGTCGAGCATCATCGCGTACAGCTCACCGCTGACCTCAGGGGCCAGCGGCACCCGCTGCGGCGTATTGCCCAGATCCTTGATGCCGAGCGCCTGGGCCAGCCGCTTGGCGGGGTCGATGGTCAGCACCACGACGGTGCGGCCGTATTCGGCGGCGCGTAACGCCATCGCCGCGGCAGTGGTGGTCTTACCGACACCGCCTGCGCCGCAACACACTATGACGCGGTTGGAAGTGTCGGACAGGATCGAGGCCATGTCCAGCGCGGGTGGTGTGGTACTCATCTACTTCTCCTGGTTGGTCCGATTCGCAAGCTCATCGGACGCCCTGATGGGCGAGCGCTTCGGCGAGTTCGTAGAGGCTGCCCAGATCCACGCCGTCGGAGATCTGCGGCAACTGCAGACGTGCGACGTCGAGCTCATCGAGCTGCTCGGCGCTCTCAGAGCGAGCCTTGATCCGGGTGGCGTGCTGAATCGTCTCGGTCAGCAATCCGGCGAAATCGGTATCGGACAACGTGATTCCCGCATCGCTCAACCCGGCGCGCACGGCGTCGGCGTCGATCACGCCCTCTGCGGCCTTGGTCAGGTCGTCGGGAGGAAGGTACGAGGGGATGTTGCGGTTGACGATGACACTGCCGATCGGCAGGCCCAACTCCTGAAGTTCGTCGATGGCTTCCAGCGTCTCCTGGATCGGCAGCGCCTCGAGCAGGGTCACCAGGTGGATTGCGGTGAGATCGGAGTGCAGCACCTTCACGACGCTTTCGGCCTGCGAATGCACCGGGCCGCCCTTCGCCAGTTGCGAGACCGCTTTGGTGACGTCGAGGAACCGGGCGATGCGGCCGGTCGGCGGCGAGTCCACGACGATCGCGTCGTAGACCGGGTGCTTACCCTTCTCGGCGCGGGTCACGATTTCGCGGATCTTGCCGGTCAGGAGCACGTCACGCAGGCCGGGGGCGATCGTCGTCGCGAACTCGACCGCCCCGATCCGCCGCATGGCACGGCCGGCGATACCGAGGTTGTAGAACATGTCGAGGTACTCGAGGAACGCCGCCTCGGTGTCGATTGCCAGCGCGTTGACGGTCCCGCCACCGTCTGCGGTGGCGATCTTGACCTCCTCGTAGGGCAGCGGCGGCACGTCGAACAGCTGCGCAATGCCTTGCCGCCCTTCGACTTCCACCAACAGCACCCTGCGGCCACCGGCCGCGAGGGCCAGCGCTAGTGCCGCGGCGATGGTCGACTTTCCGGTTCCGCCCTTGCCGGTGACGAAGTGCAGCCGCGCCTTGGTCAGGCGGGACGGCCAACCGACCGCGCTGCGGTCGTCAGAGGTGGTGCCCACCCGTGCATGCTAACCAAGTGCCGTTCGCTGCCCGATAAGCTCAGCCACATGAGCGAACCGACCCGCTGGGAGTACGCCACCGTTCCGCTGCTTACGCATGCGACCAAACAGATCCTTGACCAGTGGGGAGAAGACGGCTGGGAGCTGGTGTCGGTGCTCGTGGGGCCGACCGGCGAGCAGCACGTCGCCTATCTGAAGCGGCCTAAGTGAGTGTCTCGGCCAAGCTCGCCGAGCTGGGCATAGAGCTGCCCGACGTCGTCCCGCCGCTGGCGGCCTACGTGCCTGCGGTTCGCTCAGGCAATCTGGTCTACACCGCAGGCCAGCTGCCCATGGAGGCGGGAAGTCTGATCCGAACCGGCAAGGTGGGTGCCGAGGTCACGCCCGAGGACGGCAAGGCGCTGGCGCGGGTGTGCGCGCTCAATGCCCTCGCTGCGGTCCACTCGCTGGTCGGCATTGATTCGGTCACCCGGGTCGTCAAGGTGGTGGGCTTCGTCGCGTCCGCGCCCGGCTTCAACGGACAACCCGGCGTGATCAACGGTGCGTCGCAGCTGTTCGGTGACGTGTTCGGCGACGCCGGGGCGCATGCCCGCTCGGCGGTCGGAGTCTCCGAACTGCCGTTGGATGCGCCGGTCGAGGTCGAAGTGATCGTCGAGGTCGCGTGAGGTTCGCGTGACGCTGGAGCACCCCGCGTACAAGAAACTCCGTCGTGTGACGGAGACCGCGTCGGTGCTGCTGTGCGACAACCCCGGACTGCTGACGCTCGAGGGCACGAACACCTGGGTGCTTCAGGGGCCCGGCAGCGACGAGATCGTGATCGTCGACCCCGGTCCGGACGAGGACGAACACATCGAACTGATCGCTGGGCTGGGGAAGATCCCGCTGGTGCTGATCAGCCACAAGCACGAGGACCACACCGGCGCCATCGACAAGCTCGTCGAGCGCACCGGCGCGGTGGTCCGGTCGGTCGGCAGCGGCTTCCTGCGGGGCCTCGGCGGGCCGTTGTCCGACGGCGAGGTCATCGACGCGGCCGGTCTGCGCATCACGGTGATGGCCACGCCAGGGCATACCGCCGACTCGGTGTCGTTCCTGCTCGACGATGCGGTGCTGACCGCAGACACGGTGCTCGGCCGCGGTACGACCGTCATCGACAAGGAGGACGGCAGCCTGCGGCAGTACCTGGAATCGCTGCAAAGGTTGCGCGGTGTCGGACATCGGACGGTCCTCCCGGGTCACGGCCCGGATCTCGGCGACCTGGAAGCGGTCAGCGACATGTACCTGGCGCATCGGGAGGAGCGACTCGATCAGGTGCGGGCGGCGCTGCGCGAACTGGGCGACGATGCGACTGCGCGACAGATCGTCGAGCACGTGTACACAGACGTCGATGAAAAACTCTGGGACGCAGCGGAATGGAGCGTCCAGGCCCAGGTCGACTACTTACGTTCCTAGCGGGCGCGCCGAGCCAACCGCTCGCTGTCGGAGATGAGAACGCTCTTGCCCTCCAGGCGGATCCAGCCGCGGTGCGCGAAGTCGGCGAGCGCCTTGTTGACGGTCTCGCGCGATGCGCCGACGAGCTGGGCGATCTCCTCCTGCGTCAGGTCGTGCGTGACGCGCAGTGCGCCGCCCTCCTGAGTACCGAAGCGTTGAGCCAGCTGCAGCAGCTGCTTGGCCACACGGCCGGGCACATCGGTGAAGATCAGGTCGGCCAGGTTGTTGTTGGTGCGCCGAAGCCGGCGGGCCAGAACCCGCAGCAACTGCTCAGCGATCTCGGGGCGGTCGGCGATCCACGCCCGCAGTGCGTCGCGGTCCATCGACACGGCGCGCACATCGGTGATCGTGGTCGCGCTCGACGTCCGTGGGCCCGGGTCGAAGATCGACAGCTCGCCGAACATGTCCGACGGGCCCATGATCGTGAGCAGGTTCTCGCGGCCGTCCGGTGAGCGGCGGCCGATCTTCACCTTGCCGGAAACGATGATGTAGAGCCGATCGCCGGGTTCGCCTTCTGCGAATACGGTGTGCCCACGTGGGAAGTCGACGGGCTGCAATTGTTTGGTCAGCGCTGAAACGGCGCTGGGTTCGACTCCCTGGAAGATTCCGGCCCTCGCCAGGATCTCGTCCACGTTGCCCCTCTTAAGCTGTTGGCTGATATGACATTCGCAGGCCGACCTCTATTGGTTAGCGAGATCAGTCTAGAGGTAGGTCTGGCCGACGTTGTTGGCATTTAGCCTTCAGCGTGACCTGCCCACGCTACACACGATTCGGTTGCCGGGTCCGCTGAAATTCAGGATTCATCGCGCTCTGCACGTATACGCGCGCCGGCAAACCCGCGGTATCTGTGGGCGTGGTTGGGCCGTCGGGAATTGACCCGTGCCCGTGCAGGCGTCGATTCTGGCGGGCCAGGGCGCGGCTCATGCCGTCTCGCGCAAGTGTGTTGACGTCGTCGGCCTCGGCTTGTTCGAGAAACGTCGCCACGTCGCTCGCCGACACCGTGTCGCGGGACAGGCCCGTCTCGAGACGCTCGAGCGCGAAGGTTGCCATCATCAGCAACCCCGGAATGAGCGCCACGAGCAACCAAGACACAAGGCAGAAGTAAACACGGCCAAGGTCTCAGCGGGATTACGAATTGTCACCGGTCCGCACCGTCTCTGTCGGGGCCGCTGCGTACGCTGTTTTTGTGACCGTGCCCAAGCGTGCCCGCAAGAGAGACGGTGAGACCCGGCTCGGTCTCGTACGTCGGGCACGGCGAATGAATCGCGAGCTGGCACAGGCATTTCCACATGTGTATTGCGAGCTGGACTTCACGAATCCACTTGAGTTGACCGTCGCCACCATTCTGTCCGCCCAGAGCACCGACAAAGGGGTCAACCTCGCCACCCCCGCGCTGTTCAAGAAGTACCGCACGGCACTGGACTACGCGCAGGCCGACCGCACCGAGCTAGAGGAACTGGTCCGGCGCACCGGGTTTTACCGAAACAAGGCCAACTCCCTGATGCGGTTGGGGGCCGAGCTCGTGGCACGGTTCGACGGACAGGTGCCAGCGACACTCGAAGAGCTCGTCACGCTGCCCGGCGTCGGTCGCAAGACCGCCAACGTCATCCTGGGAAACGCGTTCGGAATTCCCGGTATCACCGTCGACACCCACTTCGGCAGGCTCGTCCGGCGCTGGCACTGGACCACAGAAGAGGACCCGGTGAAGGTCGAGCACGCGATCGGTGAACTCATCGAGCGCAGTGAATGGACCGACCTGAGCCATCGGGTGATCTTTCACGGCCGCCGCGTCTGCCACGCGCGCAAGCCCGCCTGCGGTGTCTGCGTGCTCGCCAAGGACTGCCCGTCGTTCGGCACCGGCCCGACCGACCCCCTGCTCGCGGCGCCATTGGTCAAAGGGCCCGAAACCGAACACCTGCTGGCGCTGGCCGGCCTCTAGGCCACCCTCCCCGCCACACCGATGCGTACCTCGACCCGTTGGACCATTGCGGTGGTGGTCGTGGTGGTCGCCCTCATTGCGGCCCTGTGGACTCAGCTGGGCGGAGATGCCTCCCAGCCCGGCTCGATCGGCAACGGCGCACCACGCGAGCGACGTGACGCGGACACCGCCGAGGCCCTGGCGGGACCTCGTGCCCGCGCCGACCTGGCGCCATGCCCGGCTCCCGGCGCGGGGGACGGCCCCGGCGCATTGCGCGGCATCGTTCTGGAATGCGTCGGTGACGGGTCCAGCGTCGATGTCGCGAAGGCCGTCGCAGGCCGGACGGTGGTGCTGAACCTGTGGGCCTACTGGTGCGCGCCGTGCGCCCGCGAACTCCCGGCGATGGCCGAATACCAACGGCGGGCCGGTACCGCCGTGACGGTGCTGACGGTGCATCAGGACGAGAACGAAACGGCGGCCCTGCTGCGGCTGACCGAGCTGGGCGTACACCTGCCGACACTGCAGGACGGCCGGCGTCGGATCGCGGCGGCGCTGAAGGTTCCCAACGTCATGCCAGCGACCGTTCTGCTGCGTCCGGACGGTAGCGTGGCCGCAATCCTGCCTGCGGCGTTCACCGACGCCGACGAGATTGCGGCCGCGGTAAAGCAGCGGATCGGCCCGTAGACGACGAGGAGCCCGGGTGAGTTGGGTCAGCGACGGCAGTGAGCTCGCTCCTGATGGCGCCCCACCGTGGCTCAAGCCGCTGGTAGACAACGCCAAGGACATCAAGCGCGCCTATCGGAGGCGGGTCCCGCCCGAGGTGCTGGCGATGGTGACCGCGGCGAACACCAAGGCGACCGTCACCGGAAAAGGACGCGATGCCGCGGTGCTGGTGTTGTTCTCCGGCCCGCCGGACCCCAAACCCGGAAGCGGCCCCGGTGAGGCCGACCTGCTGGTGACGGTGCGCGCGTCCACCCTGCGCCACCACGCAGGGCAGGCCGCGTTCCCGGGGGGAGCGGCCGATCCCGGCGATACCGGCCCGGTACACACCGCCCTGCGGGAGGCCACCGAGGAGACCGGGATCGACGCCGGACGGTTGCAGCCGCTGGCCACCCTCGAACGGCTGTTCATCCCGCCATCGGGTTTCCACGTGGTGCCGGTGCTCGCGTACTCACCCGATCCAGGGCCCGTCGAGGTGGTCGACGAGGCCGAAACAGCGGTCGTCGCCCGCGTCCCCGTGCGCGCTTTCGTCAATCCCGAGAACCGAATCATGGTTTACCGCAAGGAGAACACCCGCCGCTTCGCCGGACCCGCGTTCCTGCTCAACGAGATGTTGGTGTGGGGGTTCACCGGGCAGGTGATTTCGGCGATGCTCGATGTCGCCGGCTGGGCGCAGCCGTGGAACACCGACGACATCCGGGAACTGGACGACGCAATGGCGCTTGTCGGAACTGACGACGACGGTGCCCGTTAGGGTAGGGCCCAACCATGACATCGTCGCAGTGGCTCGACCTCGCCGTACTCGCTGTCGCCCTGATCGCCGCCATCTCGGGATGGCGGTCGGGCGCGCTGGGTTCGCTGCTGTCCTTCGTCGGTGTGGTCCTGGGCGCGGTCGCCGGTGTGCTGCTGGCCCCGCACGTCGTCGCCAACATCGACGGTCCCCGCACCAAACTGTTCGTGACGTTGTTCCTGATCCTCGCGCTGGTGGTCGTCGGTGAGATCGCGGGCGTGGTGCTGGGGCGCGCGGTGCGCGGTGCGATCCGCAACCCCGGGGTGCGGACGCTGGACTCGACGATCGGAGTGGCGCTGCAGATCGTCGCGGTGCTGGTCGCCGCGTGGATGCTCACCTACCCGTTGCAGACCTCAGATCAGCCCAACCTGGCTGCGGCGGTGCGCGGTTCGGTGGTGCTCAAAGAAGTCGACGACGTCGCGCCCCCATGGCTGAGGTCGGTCCCCAGACGGCTGTCGGCGCTGCTCGACACATCGGGGTTGCCGGACGTGCTGCAACCGTTCGGACGCACCCCGATCGTCGCCGTCGACGCCCCCGACGCCGCACTGGCCGCCGACCCTGCCGTCGCCGCGGCGCGGCCGAGCGTGGTGAAGATCCGCGGCGTCGCACCCGGATGCCAGAAGGTGCTGGAAGGCACCGGATTCGTCGTCGCGCCCAACCGGGTGATGTCGAACGCACACGTCGTCGCGGGTGCGGAAAGCGCCACCGTCGAGGTCGACGGAAGGACATACGACGCAACCGTCGTGTCCTACGACCCACAGGCCGACATCTCGATACTCGACGTGCCCGACCTGTCCGCCCCGGCGCTGCAGTTCGCCCAGGGTGAGGCAGCCACCGGAACCGATGCGGTCGTGATGGGCTATCCGGGCGGTGGCGATTTCGCAGCGACGCCTGCACGTATCCGCGAGACCATCGAACTCAACGGTCCTGACATCTATCGCAGCACCACTGTCACGCGGCAGGTGTACACCATAAGAGGTAGTGTGCGACAAGGGAATTCGGGCGGTCCGATGATCGACCGCAGCGGCCAGGTGCTCGGTGTGGTCTTCGGCGCGGCGGTCGACGATGCGGACACCGGCTTCGTCCTGACCGCCGAGGAGGTCGCGCGTCAGCTCGACAAGCTCGGCAACACGCAGCAGGTGCCCACCGGCGCCTGCGTCACCTGATCAGGACCCGTACGCCTGCGCGACGAAGCGCGACAACTGGTCGTTGACCGCGTCCGGAGCTTCCTCGTGGCCGAAATGTCCTGCGCCGGCGATGGATACGTAGCGGCCGTGCGGCGCATAGTTTTGCGTCCGGTACACGGGGTCGGCAAGCACATACGGGTCGGCGTCACCGCGAAGGTGTAACACGGGCACGTTGATCGGGCGACGCATCGAGCGCATGAACCGCCTGCCCTCCCCTCGGAACTGGCTGCGCACGGCCCAGCGCTGATACTCCAGCGCCGAGTGCGCAGCACCGGGGATCTGGATCGCCCGCCGCATGTAGGAGATCGTCTCGGAGAAGTCTTCGGAGGCAAGCCATTTCCCGGTCGATCGGCTGCGGACCAGCCGTTCGAGCTCCGCGGCGCCGTGACGTGTCAAGGATCGTTCGGGAAACATCGGGACCTGATAGCGCAGCATCCACGGCAACAGCGCCAGGCCCTGGTCGCGACGTGTCAACGCCGAGGCGCGTAGTGCGATCGGATGCGGCGAGCTGACGACCGCGATGGCCCGGACCACGCGCGGATGCAGCACCGCGGTCGCCCAGCAGACCAGTCCGCCGTCGGCATGACCCACCAGTGCCGCGGCGTTGTGGCCGAGCGCCCGAACCAGCCCGGCTGTGTCGCCGGCCAGGGTCCAGCCGTCGTACCCACGCGGCGGCTTGTCGCTGCCGCCGTAACCGCGCAGATCGACAGCCACCACCCGGGCGCCGGTCAGGCCCCGCAGCTGATGCCGCCATGACCACCAGAACGATCCGAAACCGTGCAGGAGGATGACCAGGGGCCGGTCCGTGACAGGGGTGGACGAGTCCTGGGACTGCGCCTCCACCACATGGAAGCGAATTCCGTTGGCGTGCACCTCGAGATGACGCCACGGACCGTCGATCCGAACGACCGACGGGTCAGGTCGCATTACCAGCCTGAGGGATCAGAGGTCGAGGCCGGCTTTCCCGCTTTACCTTCGCCGGTCGACTCGAGCGCCACGGCCTTGTCATGGCCCGGTGTCAGCGCCTCCGGGAGTTCCCTGACCGATTCGATGGTCTTCTGCGGCCCCCTGATCCGCCGCACCTTGAGCCAGCCGAGCAGCGCGAAGATCACGGTCACCACGACCATGACGCCGAACACGATCAGGAACGCCGCCCACCGCCACAACCAGGTGTCGAGCAGCTCAGCGGCGAAGAAGAAGAAAAAGAAGGTGGAGTAGAACAGCACCACCAGGGCGAGGATGAAGTAGACGCTGCCGGTGAGGCCCTTCTTCACGTCGCGGGTGATCTCGGCCTTCGCCAGCTCCACCTCGGCGCGCACCAGCGTGGACACCTGCGCGGTCGCGTCCTTGACCAGATCGCCGATGGAGGGGTCGGGTTTGGGGGCGTGCGGGTCGACCAGAGGTATCGAGGTCACGGTGGTCGGCACGCCATTCCTGCGATCGCTCACTGACAGTTCCTCCCCGCGTGAATATCGGTCGGAGTTCATGTTGCCATGTGGGGGGCGGCTAAACGATTCCGGCCGATCGTTAGACTGACAAGATCGAATGGAACGCAGGTCGGGCGACTCGAGGAGGTTTTTCACTTGAAGAGCAGCGCTCGCTGCCTGCGCATTCCAGTGATCATCGCGGCGTTGGTTGCCGCGTTCATTTCGATGTCCGCGCCTGCTCACGCCCAGGATCCCGTCACACTGGGCGGCGGTTCGGGTCTGATCATCAACGGCGACCACGGGGAGATGTTGTGCACTCTCACCGCGATCGGCAATGACAACCGCGGAAACCTGATCGGATTCACGTCGGCGCACTGCGGCGGGCCGGGTGCCCAGGTGGGCGCAGAGGCGGTGCCGAAGGCCGGTCCGCTCGGCACGATGGTCGCGGGCAATGAGGCGCTGGACTACGCGGTCATCCAGTTCGACCCGCAGAAGGTGCGCCCCGTCAACAACATCGACGGATTCCAGATCGACGGACTCGGCCCTGACCCGGCGCCCGGCGACATCGCGTGCAAACAGGGCCGCAGCACGGGTTACTCGTGCGGCATCACGTGGGGCCCGGGCAAAGACCCCGGCACATTCATCAACCAGGTGTGTGGTCAGCCGGGAGACTCCGGCGCCCCGGTGACGGTCAACAACCGGCTGGTCGGCATGATCCACGGCGCGTTCTCCGAGGAACTGCCCACCTGTGTGGTCAAGTACATCCCGCTGCACACCCCGGCGGTGAACATGTCGTTCAACACGCAACTGGCCGACATCGTCGCCAAGAACCGGCCCGGCTCCGGCTTCGTCCCGATCGGCGCCGCTCCCGCCGCCTAACTGTTGCCGGCGCGGATCGCCTCAAACACGCCGGGGTCCACCAGAGTTGACGTGTCACCGAGTTCGCGGCCTTCGGCGACATCGCGCAGCAGCCGGCGCATGATCTTGCCGCTGCGGGTCTTCGGTAGTTCGGGCACGACGTGAATCTCCCGCGGCCTGGCGATCTTGCCGATCTCCTTAGCGACCTGCTCGCGAAGTTCGGCGGCAATGTCGTCGTCGTCGCGATGCTTGGCATGCGATTCGAGGATGACGAATGCGCAGATGCCCTGACCGGTCGTCTCGTCGGAGGCCCCGACGACGGCCGCCTCGGCGACATGGGAGTGACCGACCAGTGCCGACTCGACTTCGGTGGTCGAGATCCGGTGTCCCGAAACGTTCATCACGTCGTCGATACGGCCCAACAGCCAGATAGAACCGTCGGTGTCGACGCGTGCGCCGTCGCCCGCGAAGTACCAGCCCTGCTTCTCGTATCGCGACCAGTACGTCTCCTTGTACCGCTCCGGATCGCCCCAGATGCCGCGAAGCATCGATGGCCACGGTTGGTCGAGCACGAGGTAACCCGTCACGTGCTCGGCCTCGTCGGCGCCGGGCACCAGCTCGTTGCCCTCCTCGTCGACGATGATCGCCGAGATGCCGGGAAGCGGCTGCATCGCCGAGCCGGGCTTGGTCTCGGTGACACCAGGAAGCGGGGAGATCATGATCGCGCCGGTCTCGGTCTGCCACCAGGTATCTACGATCGGAGTTCTGTTGCCGCCGAACGCATCCCGGTACCAGCGCCACGCTTCCGGGTTGATCGGCTCGCCGACCGAGCCGAGCAGACGCAAGCTAGACAGATCGTGGGCGTCGGGGTACTCGCGGCCCCACTTCATGAACATGCGGACCAGCGTCGGCGCCGTGTAATAGATGGTGACACCGTACTTTTCGATGATCTCGAAGTGCCGATGCTCATTGGGGGACGCCGGGGTGCCCTCGTAGACGACCTGCGTCGCGCCGTTGGACAGCGGTCCGTAGACGATGTAGGTGTGGCCGGTGACCCAGCCGATGTCCGCGGTGCACCAGTACACGTCGGTCTCGGGTTTGAGGTCGAAGACGTAGTTGTGCGTGAACGATGTCTGGGCCAGGTATCCGCCCGACGTGTGCATGATGCCCTTGGGCTTACCGGTGGTTCCCGATGTGTACAGCAGAAACAGCGGGTGTTCGGAGTCGAACGCCTCCGGTGTGTGCTCGGGTGATGCCGGTTCGACGGTGTCGTGCCACCACAGGTCGCGACCTTCGGTCCACGGTGTGTCAATCCCGGTGCGGCGCACCACAAGTACGTGTTCGACGGACTTCTGGCCTTCGCAGGCCTCATCCACCGACTCCTTCAGTGAGACCGCCTCGCCACGACGGAACTGCCCGTCGCTGGTGATCACCAGTTTGGCTTCGGCGTCCTCGATGCGGGCGGCCAGCGCGGTTGCGGAAAAACCGGCGAACACGACCGAGTGCATGATGCCAAGTCGCGCGCACGCCAGCATCGAGACGATCGCCTCGGGCAGCATCGGCATGTAGATCGCGACCCGGTCGCCCGCGACGAGACCCAATTCGGTGAGCGCGTTGGCGGCCTTGCACACGTCGGCCTGCAACTGCTCGTACGTGATGTCCCTGGTGTCGTCGACCGGCTCGCCCTGCCAGTGGATCGCCACCCGGTCGCCGTTGCCCGCCTCGACGTGGCGGTCGACGCAGTTGTAGGCGACGTTGAGCTTGCCGCCGACGAACCACTTCGCGAACGGCGCCTCCGACCAGTCCAGTACGTCTGTGAACGGGGTGTCCCAGGACAGGCGCTCGGCCTGCTTCGCCCAAAACGCCAGCCGGTCGGATTCGGCTTCGCGGTACATCTCCTCGGTCGCATTGGCCTGCGCGGCGAACTCCTCGGAGGGGGGATAGACGGACGGAACGTCGGTGTGCTTCGTCGAGGTGCCAGTCATATCTGTGAGCGTAGTCACCGAGGCCGATGATCAGAACGGCAAGTCACAGGCCGCTCCGCAGGCGGCGCGTGGTGCGGGCCGAACGTCGTGGCTGACGGGTCCAGCGGTCGACTAGCGTGTGCTGCCGTGACCGCCGCTCCCGACCCGCTGGCTCCACTGGCCCGGTTGCCAGGCGTGGCCGAGGCGTGTGCTGAAGCCTCCGACGCGCTGGGACGTGCGCATCGGCATCGCGACAATCTGCGCGGGTGGCCGGCGAACGCGGCCGAGGCGGCACTGCGGGCCGCGCGGGCATCCTCGGTCCTGGACGGTGGTCCCCTGCAGTTGTCCGAGTCAGGCCCAGATCCGATCCTCGCCGGTGCATTGCGGGTATCGGAAGCGCTTGAGGGCGGGGCGACGTCGTTGATCGGGGTGTGGCAGCGGGCCCCGCTGCAAGCCATCGCGAGGCTGCATGCGCTGGCGGCAGCCGATATCGCCGAGGACGAGGGGCTGGGCCGGCCGCGCGCGGATGCGGGCGTCGGCCGCCGGTTAGAGCTACTGGCGGACGTGGTGACCGGCGGCAGCCGGGGAGTGCCCGCGCCAGTGCTCGCCGCGGTCGTGCACGGTGAACTCCTGACGCTGGCCCCGTTCGGCACCGCCGACGGAGTGGTTGCCCGGGCGGTTTCGCGGTTGGTGACGATCGCGAGCGGATTGGACCCGCACGGACTCGGTGTGCCCGAGGTGTACTGGATGCGCCAGTCCGGCGACTACCGTGCGGCCGCGCGGGGCTTCTCGTCGGGCACACCCGACGGCCTCACCGCCTGGATCCTGCTGAGTTGCCGTGCGCTTCACGCCGGTGCACGGGAGGCGCTGGGCATCGCCGCCGGCCACGGGGAAGGCTCCCAGCAAAGTAAAGCGGGCGACGTTCCGAATTAATTCGGCTCGCCGCCCGCTAGCACGGACTCCGGTTACCATGCGTGCTCTTGTGGGTTGCGTGGGTGACCTCGGCGTCTTGTCGGTGCGCTTCGACTGCAACCCCACCCAAGGGGCCGTCGTGGCCGTCCGCTATCGCAATTACGCAGGCCCGCAACACTTTTGCCTATTCCGCGGCATGTGCTCCGCGTGGGTGCCGGGTTCCGTGCTGGGGAGCCTGGTTCGGGAGAACCGAGCCTTCTCTTCCGGCTCGGCCTTGGCCTTCCCAAGCTTCCGTGATTCCTTTGTACTCCGTGACCGGGGTCACAGCAAGGGGCAAATTCCGCGCGTCGCCAGATCGTTACGAGCCGGATCAGAACGCGAAGCGCCGCAACAACGAGTAGGTGAGCGCGCCGGCGGCCAAAGCGCTGATGCCGACCGCGGCGGTAGTTGCCATGGCGGCTCCGGAGGGCGCCGGAATGCGGTCGCGCAACGACACCGGCCTGGAGAACGTCAGCACCGGCCAACCCCGGCCCGCCGCTTCTTTGCGCAGCGTGCGATCCGGGTTTACCACGGTCGGGTGTCCGACCACCTCGAGCATGGGCAGATCGGTGACCGAGTCGGAGTAGGCGTAGCAGTGCTCGAGCGCGTATCCCTCGCGTGCGGCGAGTGCGCGAATCGCCTCCACCTTGCCCTCGCCGAAGCAGTAGAAGGCGATCTCTCCGGTGTACTTGCCGTCGTCCACGACCATCTGGGTTGCCATCGCGTGGGTGGCCCCGAGCGCACGGGCGATCGGAGCGACAATCTCCTCGCCAGAGGCCGAAACCACGACCACATCGCGCCCGCACAGCTTGTGGTCGGCGATGAGTTCGGCCGCCTCGGCGAACACGAGTGGATTGACGATGTCATGCAGGGTTTCGCCGACGATCGACTTCACCTGCTCGACATCCCACCCCGTGGCCATGTTGGTCAGATAGGAGCGCATCCGATCCATCTGATCGTGATCGGCGCCCGACATCAGGAAGAGAAATTGTGCGTAGGCGGACTTCAAAACGGTCCGACGATTGATTAGCCCTTGATCGAAGAAAGGTTTGCTGAAAGCCAATGTGCTCGATTTGGCGATGACCGTTTTATCAAGATCAAAGAAGGCGGCTGTCCGGACCGGACGATTTGCCCGCGGCGTAGTTTGCGGAGCACTGGACCCCTCTGCCCCGGGGTGCGATGCGGCCACAGCACCAGCATAGGGGCGGCGGGGTGACACGAGGCGAGAGACGCTTCGAATTGACAGCGCACGACACGTGTCGGTGACTGCATTTTTCCTGCTCTACCGGTGCTTTCAATCACACGTGGCTCTTGCGCCAATCCATAGCCGCGTGTGTATAGTGAGAATCACTCGGCTTATGCTGAGTGTGCATCAGCCCGACCCCCCGGGGCTGATACACGACGACCTCCGCCTCCTCCCCCCCTGGCGGGGGTCGTCCCTTTTTCGGGGGGAGTCTTCGTCTTACGGATATGCCTTCTTTTGGCAAGCCTGTTCCTTCCTCTCTCCAGCGTTCGCCTTTCGGATAGGTCGCCCGAAACGCGGTGGTTGCGGAATCTGATTTTCGTTGCGCGCACCCGCCCGGCTATCCCCATATCGGAGTTCATCCACAGAGCGGCTCGCGACGATGGCGCAGTGTCTGCGACGCCGCGCATGGTGAGCCCATGGGATCTGCCGCCGGAACTCTCGTCCTGATCGGCGACGCCGAGCTGCGCGACGATGTCGATCGCATCAGCGCCGCGGCCGGCGTCCATGTCGTGCACGCGGCCGAACCGTCCGGCCGCAAGGTGTGGACGGGCGCGGTCGCCGTCCTGCTCGACCGCGATGCGGCCCACCGGTGTGCGCAGCGGGCCCTTCCGCGGCGCGGCGGCGTCTTCCTCGTCTCGCAGGCGCAGCCCGGCCCCGCCGACTTCCAGGCGGCCATCGCGGTCGGGGCGCAACAGGTGCTCACCCTTCCCGCCCAAGACGCTGAACTCATGGCTGAACTTTCCGAGGCGGCCGAAGCAGCTATGCAGGACGGTCCGCGCGGCGCGGTTGTCGCCGTCATCGCGGGGCGCGGCGGGGCGGGCGCGTCGATATTCGCGGCGGCGTTGGCGCAGACGGCTTCGGACGCCGGCGATGCGCTGCTGATCGATGCGGACCCGTGGAGCGGCGGCATCGACCTGCTGCTCGGTATCGAAGCCGACTCCGGGCTGCGCTGGCCGGATCTGATGCTGCAGGGCGGACGACTGAACTACACGGCGTTGCGTGATGCACTTCCGCGGTACCGCGGCGTGTCAGTGCTGTCGGGTGGTCGCGGTGGCGATATCGACGCCACACCCCTTGGCGCTGTGGTCGACGCGGGTAGTCGCGGTGGCGCAACGGTGGTGTGCGATGTGCCGAGACGCTCGACCGCCGCCGCCGAAACCGCGCTCGAATCGGCTGATCTCGTGCTCGTGCTGGCTCCCGCCGACGTGCGTTCCTGCGCGGCCGCCGAAGGCGTTGCGCGCTGGGTGTCGACCGTCAACCCCAACGCGGGCGTCGTGGTGCGAGGCCCTGCACCGGGAGGCTTGCGGCCGGCCGACGTGTCTGAGATCGTGGGTCTTCCGCTGCTTGCCTCGATGCGACCGCAGGCCGGTATCGCCGAGAGCCTCGAACGTGGGGGTCTGCGGTTGCGCCGTCGGTCCCCACTCGCCGGCGCCGCTCGCCGGGTGATGTCGGTGCTCCAGCAGCACCCGGTGGTGAGCGCGGCATGAGTGCATCGCTGATCGAACGCGTCCGTGAGCGATTGGCCGCCGAGTCGACACCGCTGCGCCCGACTGCCGTCGCCGCTGCGATCCGTGCCGAGTCCGGCGGGCTGCTGGGGGACGCCGAGGTACTCAGCGGACTGCGGGTGCTCCAGACCGAACTCACCGGTGCAGGCGTGCTGGACCCGCTGCTGCGGGCGGACGGCACCACCGATGTCCTGGTCACCGCGCCCGACTCGGTGTGGGTCGACGACGGCAACGGGTTGCGCCGCACGTCGATTCGGTTCTCCGACGACGACGCAGTGCGGCGGCTGGCGCAGCGACTGGCGCTGTCGGCCGGTCGACGGCTGGACGAGGCACAGCCCTGGGTCGACGGCCAGCTGACCGGGTTGGGAAGCGGGCAGTGCACCGTCCGCCTGCACGCTGTGCTGTCGCCGATCGCGCCCGCTGGCACGTGCCTGTCGCTACGGGTGCTGCGTCCGGCCACCCAGGACCTGGCCGCCCTGATGCGGACGGGAACCATCGAGGCGCCTGCGGCGGGGCTGCTCGACGACATCATCGCCGCGCGGCTGGCGTTCCTGGTCTCCGGCGGCACCGGTGCCGGGAAGACGACTTTGTTGGCGGCGATCCTGGGCGAGGTTCCGGTGCACGAGCGCATCGTCTGTGTGGAGGACGCCGCCGAGCTGGAACCCGCACATCCGCACCTGGTGAAGCTCGTCGCGAGGTGCGCCAACGTCGAGGGCGTCGGTGAGGTCACCGTGCGCGACTTGGTCAAGCAGGCATTGCGGATGAGACCGGATCGGATCGTGGTCGGTGAGGTGCGTGGCGCCGAGGTGGTCGACCTGCTCGCCGCACTCAACACCGGGCACGACGGCGGGGCGGGCACCCTGCACGCGAACAGTCCGGCCGAGGTGCCTGCCCGGCTCGAAGCTCTTGCCGCGGTCGGTGGCCTCGACCGAGGTGCATTGCACAGTCAGCTCGCGGCGGCCGTACAGGTGCTCATCCACGTCAGCCGCGATCACGACGGCAGGCGGCGGCTCAGCGAGATCGCGGTGCTCAGCGCGGCAGGCGACGGCCGAGTGCGCGCAGAGACCGCTTGGCGCACCGGAAGCGGGTTCGATTGCGGGGCTGAGCAATTGCGCAGACTTGTGCGTGAGCGGCGGTCGGGATGACCGTTGCTGCAGTGGCATTGGCTCTCGCCCTGATGACGGCCGAGCGTCCCGGGCGCCGCCTTCGTGCGCGCGGACCCGCTCATCGAAGGGTCTCGGCAGTCCTCCCCAGCGCCTGGGCTGTGGTCCCGGTCGTGGCGCTTGCTGTCGTGTTGGCTGTGACCACCTCGGTCGCGGTCGTTGCCGCCGCGACCATGGTCGGCGCGACTTTCGAGGTTCGTCGGAGGAGCCGGCGGCGGCGCCGGGTCCGTACTGCCGAAGCAGTCGCGCTGCGCGGCGCGCTGGACACCCTGGTCGGGGAATTGCGCGTCGGAGCGCACCCCGTCTCCGCGTTCGGTGTCGCCGCCGATGAGGCCGACGGTGTCGTCGCCGCGGCCCTGCGGACCATCGCGGCGCGAGCCCGGCTGGGCGCCGACGTCGCCGCGGGCATCCTTGGCGTGGCGCACCGCTCATCGATGCCCGGGCAGTGGGAGCGGCTCGCGGTGTGTTGGCAGCTCGCGCAGACCCACGGCCTTGCCATCGGGACGCTGATGCAGACCGCGCAGCGCGATCTGGTTGAGCGGGAACGATTCTCGTCCCGAGTCGATGCCGGAATGGCGGGAGCGCGCGCCACAGCCGCGGTGCTGGCGGGCCTTCCCGGCGTCGGAGTCGGGCTCGGCCAGCTGATCGGTGCTGATCCGTTGGACTTTCTGCTGTCGGCGGGATTCGGTGAATGGCTATTGGTCATCGGGGTGCTGCTCGCGTGCACCGGACTGCTGTGGTGCGACCGAATCACCAGCGGGGTAATGAAATGATCTGGGCTGCAGTGCTGTTGGCCGCTGCGATGCTATTGGGTACCGACAGATCGCGAGCGCGGGTCCATGCGAGGACGCTGGGACTGCGGGCCGAAGTGCGGCCGGCAGGATCTGCCGTCTCCGCCGCGGACCCTCTCGCCGTCGCGTCGACTCTGGAGGTGCTGGCCGCGTGCCTGCGCTCGGGAATGGCTGTGTCAACGGCGGCAGCGGCGACGGCGCCGTCCGCGCCCCCGGAGCTAGCGCGAATCTTGACCCGTGCCGCGGACCTGCTCGCGCTCGGCGCCGATCCGGCGTCGGCATGGTCGGATGCCACTCACCATGTGAGTGGCGAGGCCGAGGCCCTGCTGCGTCTGGCGCGGCGGTCGGCGTCCTCGGGCGCCGCTCTCGCGCAGGGAGTCGCCGAGTTGGCCACGCAGGCCCGCGACGGCGCCGCGGACGCAGCTCGTGCCGCTGCCGAACGGGCGTCGGTCCTGATCGCGGGTCCGCTGGGGCTGTGCTACCTGCCGGCGTTCGTGTGCCTGGGCATCGTCCCGGTCGTCGCGGGGCTGGCAGGTGATGTTTTGCGTTCTGGTGTGTTCTGACGAGTGATGGGAGGAAATCGATTGATACGCAACTGGGTTCGTTCAGTCACGACGAGGATGAACATGCTGGTGGTGGACGAAAGCGGCATGTCCACCGTCGAGTACGCGATCGGCACGATCGCGGCGGCGGCGTTCGGCGCGATTCTGTACACCGTGGTGACGGGCGACTCGATCGTGAGCGCATTGACCAACATCATCACTCGCGCGCTGAACACCAACGTCTAGGCGGCGAGGTCGGCGGTGCCACGGTCGAGGCGGCGTTCGGCATCGCCGGCCTTGTCGTCGTGTTGCTGGTGTGCGTCTCCAGCCTCACCGCGGTGTCGATGCACCTCCGATGTGTCGATGCAGCCAGGGAGGCGGCGCGGCTGGCCGCACGGGGCGACGACGGATCGGACGCCACACGCGCGATCGCGCCGGACGGCGCGGCGGTACAACTGCGGCGCGACGGCGAAAACGTCATCGCCACCGTCTCAGCGCACTCGGCGTTCCTGCCCGGGCTCACCATCGCAGGACGCGCGGTCGCCGCGTTGGAACCGGGTCAGCGCTGATGCGGGCTCGACCACTCCGGTGGCCGTCGCGATGATGGCAGTGCTGCTCGCGATCACCGTCGCCTGCGTGTACCTCGGCTCGGCGGCCGTTGCGCGACACCGGGCCCAATCAGCGGCCGATCTCGCCGCCCTTGCGGCGGCGGGGCGGCTGACGGAGGGCCGCGACGCCGCATGCTCGCACGCCGTCGCGCTGGCGCAGAGGATGCATGCGACGCTCGTGGAATGCTCCGTGATCGGCCTCGATGTCGTTGTCGCCGTTGACGTCACCGCGACACTGGGCCGGCTGGGATCAGGTACGGCTCGAGCCATCGCGCGGGCGGGCCCGGTCGATCACGGTTGACGTAACGTCGCCAATCCGGCGAAGACACCGTCGTCGAGTTCGACGCGGTTGATCGTCACGTGCACAGGCGTCCACCCGCCGTCGTTGGCCACCATCCGCAGGGTGGCCGACGTGCTACCGGTGGCGAATTCCTGTGTCATTCTTGCCATCTCGGCGCGATCATCCGGATGCACCGTATGGTCGCCTGCCAGACTCGCGCGCCAGTCGAAGAACGGGACCGGATCGTCGAGCCATTTCAGCAGCGTCCAGTTCGTCAGGTCGAGAAGCGCGCGATAGGCCCCAGGCTGCGCCAGTCCGTTGAGGATGCGCTGAGCCAAATAGTCGTGACGATCCGATTGGCCGTCACTTTCGCCGCGCCAGTTCATAGCTCGAAGGATCAGCCGCTGACTCCCGTCGTCCTGCTCCTCGGCCAGCACCCGGGCCACGAAGCCGATGGTGATCGGCTCGCCGCGATGGTCGGTGACGTCCCAGGAATTGCAAAGTGTCTGTCCGGGCTCGCGCGTGATGGTCATCGACAGGACGCTGGCCTCACTCGGATTGAGGTCGCGTTTGGGCAGATCCTCGGCGAACGCCCTGCCGTGCGTCACCTGGCTGTTGGGTGCCCACCCCCCGTTGTGTAGAGACTCAGCGGTGTCGGTGGCGGTGCCGCTGGTGAGGTCCCAGAGAAGTGGGCCGGGAACCGGACGGTCGGGCGGCTCCATGTCGGGCGGACCGATCCACACATGCACGCCGTGGATTCGTCCGTCGGACATCTGGATGACCTCGGTGCGGATCACGCGGTCGTTCTTCGGTGTGATGCTGCTCAGACCCTGGCCGGCGCGCACGGTCTCGCCGATAGCGGTCTGAATCGCCATCAGGTGCGGATTTCGACGTAGAAACGCACTGACCGGAACCATGTTCTTGGTTCGGCCACCTTGGGCGACCACGACGGGTTCGCTGCCCAGCGTCTCCACGAGCAGCCAGTCGTGGTTCATGAAAGGCATTTTAGGGCCGGATCGTCGGCCATCCACAGCCAGCACTCAGCTACGGAATCAGTGGTCTTGCGCATTTTAGACCCCATTTGGCGATATTTTCGCAGACGTCAGCAAACTATGCAAAAGTTGCGATACCGGCTCTCACAAGGTAGTTTGCAGCTGCACCCGACTTGTCCGGGATTGGGAACGGATCGCGTTGTCCGGCCGTTCACCGCATCCGTGGTGGTGGGCGTTTCCACAGTTCACTGCTCAGCCGCGGGCCCGTGGGGGCGACCGTACGAGGGGTCGGTCGCCCCCCGCGGGCAAACTCAGTGCGCCACGTCGCCGAGTTCGTTCAGAACCAGTCGCAGCACCTTGATCGCGCCCTGCTTGTCGAGTGGGTCGTTCCCGTTGCCGCATTTGGGCGACTGCACGCACGACGGGCACCCAGACGGGCACTCGCACGACTCGATCGCCGCCGCGGTCGCCGCCCACCACGTGTCGATCCTGCGGAAGCCGCGATCGGCGAATCCGGCGCCGCCGGGGTAGCCGTCGTAGACGAATATCGTCGGCAATCCCTGCACCGGACCGATCGCCGTGGACACCCCGCCGATGTCTCCGCGGTCGCAGCTGGCGACCAGAGGCAGCAAGCCGATGGCCGCGTGTTCGGCCGCGTGCAGCGAGCCGGGCACCCGTAGCGGCTCTATCCCGTTGTCCTGCAACGCCTCAGGTGTGATGGTGCACATCACCGCGGTCGTCTCCAGGGTGCGTGTCGGCATGTCGAGTTCGACGAAGTCGATGACCTCACCGGTCAATCCGCGGCGCAGATAGCCGATCACGGTGTTCGTCACGGACACCGGCACCAGTCCAACTGTCACCGGCCCGTAGGTCTTTCGTTCGCCCTCTCCGGTGACGGCGATATCGGTCAGCTCGCGGGCGAAGGTCGTGTACCCCGGGTCCTCGGCGTGGACGAACGCGACGCCGTCCTCGAAATCGAGCGAGTCGACGACATAGCTCTCGCCCTGGTGCAGATAGACGGCCCCGGGGTGAACCGACGCCGGTGCCTGGCCGGCGCCCGCACTGCCCAACATCCGACCCGTTCCTGCTTCCAGAATCGCGATCTGGCCGCCCGTCGAGCCGCGGATGTCCACAGCCGGATGCGGATCCACGCCGGGAGTCGCGAAGTAGCCGGTGGGTCGTCGGCGCAGCAAGCCGTCGTCGACGAGCGACTCCGCGACCGCTTCGGCATTCCACATCCGCACCTCCGCTTCGGTGAGCGGCAGTTCGGTGGCGGCGCAGAGAAGCTGCGGTCCAAGGACATAGGGGTTGGACGGATCGATGACGACACGCTCGATCGGCTTGTCCAGCAGTGCCGAAGGGTGATGGACGAGGTAGGTGTCGAGGGGGTCGTCGCGGGCGATCAGCACGATCAGTGCGCTCTGCCCCCGACGGCCCGCGCGGCCCGCCTGCTGCCAGAACGATGTCACCGTCCCCGGAAATCCCGCCAGCACGACGGCGTCGAGGCCCGCGATGTCGACCCCGAGTTCCAGGGCGTTGGTCGTCGCCAGGCCCCGCAATTCGCCGTCGGCCAGTGCGCGTTCCAACGCGCGTCGGTCTTCGGCCAGATAGCCCGCCCGATAAGAGGCCACCTTCTCGGCGAGCTCCGGCGCGAGTTCCTCCAGCCGTGCGCGCGCGCCGAGCGCCGTGAGTTCGGCGCCTCGGCGCGAACGCACGAACGTCAGCGTGCGCGCGCCCTCGGCGATCAGATTCCCCATCACCCGTGCGGCGTCCGCGCCCGCCGAACGTCGTACCGGAGCGCCGTTTTCACCGAAGACGTCGTCGAGCAGCGCCGGCTCCCATAGCGCGACGGTACGAGCGCCCTGCGGTGACCCGTCCTCGGTGACCTCGGCGACGGTTTGCCCGATCAGCTCTGAGGCGGTGATCGCCGGTGCCGCGGTGGTGGCACTGGCGAAGATCACCGTTGGCGTCTCGCCGGTTGCCGAATAGCGAGTGCTCAACCGCAGCAATCTGCGCAGCACCATGGCCACGTTTGACCCGAAAACACCTCGGTAGTAATGACATTCGTCGATGACGACGTATCGAAGGTTGCGAAGGAACACCGCCCAGCGCGCGTGGTTTCGCAGCAGCGAGAGGTGAATCATGTCGGGGTTGGAGAAGATCCACCGCGACCGCTCCCTGGCAAAGCGGCGCACTTCGGTTGGGCTGTCGCCGTCATACGAGCTCGGGGCGACGTCGCGCAGCGTGGGCACCGCTTCGGTGAGCGCCACCGCGGCGCGCAACTGATCGTGGCCGAGTGCCTTGGTGGGCGACAGATAGAGCACCCTGGCGCGCGAATCAGCCTTGAGCGCCGTCAGTACCGGCAACTGGTATGCCACCGACTTACCGGATGCCGTGCCTGTGCTCAGCACGACGTGGCGGCCGGCGTGCACAAGGTCGGCGGCGGCGAGCTGATGCGACCACGGCGCCTCGATGCCGCGATCAACAAACGCCTGCACCACATCTGGATCGGCCCACTGCGGCCAGTCCAGTCGGCGTCCTTGCCGCGGAGGGAGATCGGCGACGTGTCGCAGGGGGTCGTGTCCGCCGGGACTGGCGCCGTCGACCGCGCAAGCGAGCAGCTCGCGGCCGAAATCCGCCTCCGATCCCGACATGTACGACCCTCCTCACACCTCTCGGAGTGAATTGTTCCCCAATCGATTGCTCCTCCACTGTCGCCGCAGCGCAGAACGTGATTGACTGACGGCGGTCGCAGCTTCTGTGTTCGTGTATATGCACTCGCAGGATCGACGTTGCGCCCGCGGTTCCTGCGAGGGTTGTAGGTCGGGTCAAGTTCCGGCGACTCCACGAAGGTATGGCGGTCGGAACGGGCCCGGTACACCGGAAGTCGGTGAACCGTACCCGGTATAAGAGAAGGAAAGTACGAGAGATGCCACAGGGAACTGTGAAGTGGTTCAACGCGGAAAAGGGTTTCGGGTTCATCGCTCCCGAGGACGGCTCCGCCGATGTGTTCGTCCACTACACGGAAATCCAGGGGAGCGGCTTCCGCACCCTTGAGGAGAACCAGAAGGTCGAGTTCGAGGTTGGCCAGAGCCCCAAGGGCCCGCAGGCCACAGGCGTTCGCGCCGTCTAACCGACATACCTAGAGGAAACCCCCCGCACAGCTCCGACAACGAGCGCAGCGGGGGTGTTTTCGTTTGTGGGGTCGCCCGGCCCGGCGAAGTCTCGGTCGGGCGGTCGGGGGCTTAGTGTCGAACCGTGAGCCAGCTGTCTTTCTTCTCGGCCGAGTCGGTGCCGCCTGCGGTGGCCGACTTGACCGGAATGCTCGCCGCACCGGGTCAGGTGGTGCTTGTGGGTTCGGGGGCTCGGCTGTCGGTTGTGGTGGAGGACCTGTGGCGCGCTGAGGCGCTCGCGGAGATGATCGTCGAGGCAGGCCTGGTGCCCGAGATCGCCCGCACCGACGAGAACAACCCTCTGGTGCGCACTGCCGTGGATGCTCGCCTGGTCGGTATTGCGGGCGATTGGACGCGTGGCGCGGTCAAGACCGTCCCGCCGCAGTGGTTACCCGGGCCACGGGAGTTGCGTGCCTGGACGCTGGCAGCAGGCACCCCGGAGGCCGATCGCTACCTACTTGGTCTGGACCCCCACGCGCCCGACACCCATTCGCCACTCGCGTCGGCCATGATGCGGGTCGGGATAGCTCCGACTCTGATCGGGACCAGAGGGTCCCGTCCAGCGCTGCGGATCAGCGGTCGTAGGCGGCTATCGCGCCTGGTAGAGAACGTGGGGGAACCCCCGGGCATCGTGGACGCGTTTGACCAGTGGCCCCGCCTCTGACACGCAGGAACCGGGGGGCCAGTTTGCGTCGGCTCGCGCAGAGTGCGAAATTGTCAGTTGCCGACGAGGCCTTGTCGAACGCTGAGTGCGGTTCGGGGCGTTGTAGGCAGCAGAAGAAGTGGAGCGTAGGCACTGGTGGCAGACGGGGACAGCGGCCGTAATGGCAACGTGCGGCGACTGGTCATAGTCGAATCGCCTACCAAGGCGCGCAAAATAGCTGGTTACCTGGGCTCCAATTACATTGTGGAGTCGTCCAGGGGACACATCCGCGACCTGCCGCGAAACGCCGCCGACGTGCCCGCCAAGTTCAAATCGGAGCCCTGGGCGCGCCTCGGCGTGAACGTCGAAGACGACTTCGAGCCGCTCTACATCATCAGCCCGGAGAAGAAGAGCACCGTCGCCGAGCTGAAGGACCTGCTCAAGGACGTCGACGAGCTCTATCTGGCCACAGACGGTGACCGCGAGGGTGAGGCCATCGCGTGGCACCTCCTGGAGACACTGAAGCCCCGCATCCCGGTCAAGCGGATGGTGTTCCACGAGATCACCGAGCCGGCCATCCGGGCCGCCGCAGCGGATCCCCGGGATCTGGACAACGATCTGGTCGATGCGCAGGAGACCCGGCGCATCCTGGACCGGTTGTACGGCTACGAGGTCAGCCCGGTGCTGTGGAAGAAGGTCGCGCCGAAGCTGTCGGCAGGCCGCGTGCAGTCCGTCGCGACCCGCATCATCGTGTCGCGCGAACGGGAGCGGATGGCGTTCCGCAGCGCGGGCTACTGGGATGTCACCGCCGAACTCGACGCCAGCGTCTCCGACGCGCAGGCGTCCCCACCCACCTTCACGGCCAAGCTCAACTCGGTCGACGGGCGCCGGGTCGCGACCGGACGTGACTTCGACTCGCTGGGCGGGCTGAAGAAGCCCGACGAGGTGCTCGTGCTCGACGAGTCCGCGGCCGGTGCACTGGCCACCGGACTGCGCGGCGCGCAACTCGCGGTGTCCTCCGTCGAGCAGAAGCCTTACACCCGTAAGCCTTACCCGCCGTTCATGACGTCGACGCTGCAGCAGGAAGCGGGCCGCAAGTTGCGGTTCAGCTCGGAGCGCACGATGAGCATCGCGCAGCGGCTGTACGAGAACGGCTTCATTACTTATATGCGTACCGACTCGACGACGTTGTCGCAGTCGGCGATCAACGCCGCGCGCAACCAGGCCAGCCAGCTTTATGGCCAGGAGTACGTGCACCCGCAGCCGCGGCAGTACACCCGCAAGGTCAAGAACGCACAGGAGGCACACGAGGCCATCCGCCCCGCGGGTGACGTCTTCCAGACTCCCGGGCAGCTGCACGCACAGCTGGACACCGACGAGTTCCGGCTCTACGAACTCATCTGGCAGCGCACGGTCGCATCGCAGATGGCCGACGCGAGGGGCACCACACTGTCGCTGCGGATCTCCGGCCAGTCCAGTGCCGGGCAGGACGTCGTGTTCAGCGCCAGCGGCCGCACCATCACGTTTGCGGGCTTCCTGAAGGCCTACGTCGAGAGCATCGACGACCAGGCAGGCGGCGAGGCCGACGACGCCGAGAGCCGGCTGCCGCAGCTCGAGCAGGGCCAGCGGGTGGACGCCAAGGAGCTGACCGCCGACGGCCACAACACGTCACCGCCCGCCCGCTACACCGAGGCGTCGCTGATCAAAGCGCTCGAGGATCTCGGGATCGGTCGGCCGTCGACGTATTCGTCGATCATCAAGACGATCCAGGACCGCGGCTACGTGCACAAGAAGGGCAGCGCCCTGGTGCCGTCGTGGGTGGCGTTCGCCGTCACCGGCCTGCTCGAACAGCACTTCGGTCGGCTCGTCGACTACGGGTTCACCGCGGCGATGGAAGACGAGCTCGACGAGATCGCCTCGGGCAACGAGCAGCGGACGAACTGGCTGAGCAACTTCTACTTCGGTGGCGAGCACGGGGTCGAGAACTCGATCGCGCGCTCGGGCGGACTCAAGAAGCTCGTCGGTGTGAACCTCGAGGGCATCGACGCCCGAGAGGTCAACTCCATCAAGCTGTTCGACGACGCGCAGGGCACGCCGATCAACGTCCGGGTCGGGAAGAACGGACCGTATCTGGAACGGATGATCGCCGATCCGGACAATCCTGGTGAGCTCAAGCCGCAGCGGGCGAACCTGAAGGACGAGCTCACCCCTGACGAGCTGACGCTCGAACTGGCCGAAAAGCTTTTCAGCACACCGCAAGAAGGTCGCTCGCTCGGCATCGATCCGGCGACCGGACATGAGGTCGTCGCGAAGGACGGCCGGTACGGGCCGTACGTCACCGAGGTGCTCCCCGCGCCGGACGAACCCGATGACGGCGCCGGCTCGCCCGCGAAGAAGAGCAAGAAACCGACGGGTCCCAAGCCGCGTACCGGCTCGTTGCTGCGGACGATGGACCTGGAAACGGTCACGCTCGAGGACGCGCTGCGGCTGCTTTCGCTGCCCCGCGTGGTCGGGGTCGACCCGAACACGAACGAAGAGATCACCGCGCAGAACGGACGGTACGGCCCGTACCTCAAGCGCGGCACCGACTCTCGCTCGCTGGCCACCGAAGAGCAGATGTTCGACATCGGCCTCGACGAAGCCCTGAAAATCTATTCGGAACCCAAACGCCGTGGCGGACAGGGTGCTTCAGCGCCGCCGCTGCGCGAGCTGGGCAACGATTCCGCGACAGGCAACCCGATGGTGATCAAGGATGGCCGCTTCGGGCCCTACGTCACCGACGGCGAGACCAATGCCAGCCTTCGCAAGGGCGACGACGTGATGTCACTGACCGACGAGCGAGCCGCGGAGCTGCTCGCCGACCGCCGCGCGCGCGGTCCGGTCAAGCGCAAGAAGGCGGCAAAGAAGGCACCTGCGAAGAAGAGGGCCGCGAAGAAGTCCTAACCGGCGGTGCTCATGTCACCCGTGCCGGGTATGCCCTCGGCAAGCCCGTAGCGCAGGTACACGATGCCGTTCGGACTGGCTGTCGGCGGCTCGAGCAGTGCGATGTTGGTGGGCACGGCGCCGTCGTCGAACACCCTCTTGCCCGCACCGAGCACGATCGGGTGGATCCAGAGATCCAGACGGTCGAAGAGCTTCTCGCGCAACAACGTTTGCACCAGATTCAGGCTCCCGACGACCTTGATGTGCTCATGCCGATCGCGGATCTCACGCACCGCGCCTGCCAGGTCGGGGCCGAGGTGCGTCGACCCGGCCCACGACAGGTCCGGCGTGCCGCGCGACGCGACGTACTTCGGGACGCGATTGAACAGTGCGCCGAACTCGTCGTCCTGGTGCGGCCAGTACGCGGCGAAGATGTCGTACGTCCGCCGACCGAGCAGCAGTGCGTCCGTGCCCTCATAGGCGGCACCGACCTGAGCGCCGGACACGTCGTCGATCAGCGGGGCCTGCCAGCCGCCGAAGTCGAACCCGTCCGGATCCTCGTCGGGACCGCCGGGTGCCTGCCCGACGAGGTCGAGGGTCGCGAACATCTCGATATGGATCTGTCCCATGGCTTACTCCCGATAGGCGGTTGGCTCAGTCGGTGAATAGACCCGTCGGCGCCGCAGAAGTCATCGCTCGGCCTGCGCCTGGTTGCTTACCTGGTCCGGGATAACCAGATTCAGCGGCCGTGCCAGCTGGGTGGGAGCGATGCGCCCGCGCAGCTCGACGATCTCACCGACGTCCCAGCACAACGCCTCCGCGTCGAGCGCACCGCTGACCGCGATGGCCGAAGCGAGCACGTGACCCGCCTCGAGCTTGGCCAGTTCGGTCAGCCGCGCCGCCTCGTTGACCGGGTCGCCGATGACGGTGTACTCGAACCGGGCCTGTGCGCCGATGTGCCCGGCGATCGCGCGCCCTGCCGACACCCCGATACCGAACTCGGTCTGTCCCAGCACCTTGATCACTTCGTCGTGGAGCTCACGCGACGCCGCAAGCGCCGCCCCGCACGCATCGGGGTGCTCGATCGGCGCGCCGAAGATGGCCAGCGCCGCGTCGCCCTGGAACTTGTTGACGAACCCGCCATGGCGGTTCACGGTGTCGACGACCACCCGGAAGAAGTCGTTGAGGAGGTTGACGACCTCGCCCGCGGGGATGGTGGCCGCCAACTGTGTCGATCCGACGAGGTCGACGAACAGCACGGCGACATCGCGTTCCTGGCCGCCGAGTTCGGTGCCGCGCTCCAGCGCCCGGCGGGCGACGTCCTCGCCGACGTAGCGGCCGAACAGGTCACGCAGCCGCTGCCGTTCCGCGAGATCGCGGACCATGTCGTTGAAGCCGGCCTGCAACAGGCCCAGCTCACTGGCGTCATAGATCTGCATGTGGGCGTTGTAGTTGCCGCGCTGCACCTCGCCGAGCGCCCAACGCAACTGGCGCAGCGGGTCGGCGATCGACATGGCCACCAGCACCGTGCCGAACAGGCCGATGATCAGCGCGGCGATGGCCAGCAGGAGGATCGGGGTGGTCAGCTTGTCCGCAGGCGCGGTGAGGACCTCGAACTTGCTGGCCACCAGTGCCAGCACGATCGCCAGGATCGGCACGCCGGTGGACAGCACCCACGTCATCACCTGGCGCTGGATCACCCCGGGGGCGCGGAAATTCTCGGGTACGCCGCCGCGCAGGGCGGCCACGGCGACGGGCCGCAGCACCCGCTCCGACTGCAGGTAACCGATGATCGCCGTCGCGGTGGCGCCAAGGCCGCTGGCGACCGCGACGACCGGCGCCGACTTGCTGGCCACCGGCCAGCTGGCGACGATGAACACGACCGACCCCAGCATCCAGTTCGCGACGTTGATCATCGTGCGGTAGTAGGGCATTTTGAGCGCGCGGACCCGGGCCAACTCCGTGACGGCCGGGTCACTGTCGGTGAGCAGTGTGTCGCGGCGCTGCCAGCGGATCACCGGGATCAGCAGCCGCAGGCTCAGGTACGACGCGGTCGTGAACGAGACGAACAGGAAGCCCAGGAACACCGTCAGATTGAAGGCGGGCAGATCCTGCAGCTGAATGCGGTCCTCCGGAGGGAGGCCGAAGCGCAGGAAGCTCAGGACCAGGAGGGCGCCGATGATGTCGGCCTGCAGCATCCCGAGCGTGAACACCGGCCACGGCGTGCGTGCGACCCAGCGGACGAATGCACTGATTCGCCTGATGGGTATGGCCTTCGAGACGGCCCCGGTGGTCACTGGTCAACCGTATCGGTCGACACGGACTCCAAAAGGCGCAAACGAGCCCTGTGGGACGGACGTGTCGCTTCGCAGCACTACTGTTATCTGCAATGACCGGTGTCTTTTCGCGTCTGGTGGGTCAGCAGGCCGTAGAAGCCGAGTTGGTGGCCGCGGCGCAGGCTGCGCGCGGTGATTCGGCTCACAACGGCCTCGCGACGGGGACCATGACACACGCATGGTTGATCACCGGGCCGCCCGGGTCGGGTCGATCGATCGCGGCGCTGTGCTTTGCGGCCGCGCTGCAGTGCACCGATGACGGTGTTCCCGGCTGCGGTGAATGCCGGGCCTGCACGACGGCAATGGCAGGCACCCACGCCGATGTGCGGCGGATCGTCCCCGAGGGCCTGTCCATCGGCGTGGACGAGATGCGCGCCATCGTGCAGATCGCGTCAAGGCGCCCGGGGACCGGCCGCTGGCAGGTGGTGCTGATCGAGGACGCCGACCGGCTGACCGAAGGCGCAGCGAATGCGCTGCTGAAGGTCGTCGAGGAGCCGCCGCCGTCGACGGTGTTCCTGCTCTGCGCGCCGTCCGTCGACCCCGAGGACATCGCAATCACGCTGAGGTCGCGCTGCCGGCATGTGGCGCTGGTGACGCCTACTGTCGACGCCATCGCACAGGTGCTGATCGACAACGACGGGCTGAGCGAGGAGGACGCCCGCTGGGCGGCATCGGTCAGCGGCGGCCATGTCGGCAGGGCACGGCGGCTGGCAATCGACGAGGAGGCGCGTGAGCGCCGGAAGCGGGCGTTGTCGCTCGCGCGTGACGCCGCGACGCCGTCACGTGCGTACGCGGCCGCGGAGGAGCTGGTCGCCACCGCGGAGGCGGAGGCGGTGTCGCTGACGGTCGACCGCAACGAGGTCGAGGCCGAGGAGTTGCGTACCGCGCTGGGGGCCGGTGGCACCGGCAAGGGCACCGCGGGCACGATGCGCGGTGCGACCGGCGCGCTCAAAGACCTTGAAAAGCGGCAGAAGTCGCGGAAGACGCGGGCATCGCGCGACGCGCTCGACCGGGCGTTGATCGACCTGGCCACGTACTTCCGGGATGCGCTGCTCGTCTCTTCGGGGGCCGGCGACATCGCACCGAACCATCCCGACATGAGTGACCGGGTCGCCGCGATGGCCGCGCATGCTCCGCCGGACAAGCTGTTGCGGTGCATCGAGGCGGTTCTGGACTGCCGCGAGGCGCTGGACACGAACGTGAAGCCGAAGTTCGCGGTGGACGCGATGGTCGCCACGGTGGGACAGGCCCTGCGTGACTGAGTTGGGTGGGCGCTAGGCCCTGTCGTAGACTCGTCCCGCCCCAAAGTCGATGCTCTTCGCGCAAGCGCTCATCGGCGAGGGGCACGCCACCTTAGCTCAGTCGGTAGAGCGATTCACTCGTAATGAATAGGTCAGGAGTTCGATTCTCCTAGGTGGCTCCACGCGTGGTCAGCCGGCGATCACCTCGCCCGCTATGCGCATCGCGGAGTTGGCCGCCGGGAATCCTGCGTATCCGCTGGAGTGGTAGACGACCTCCGCGATCTCGTCTTCGGTCAGACCGTTGTTGCGCGCGATCTGGACGTGGATCTTCAGCTCGTCGGTCGCGCGTAACGCGATGAGGATGCCGAGCGTGACAAGGCTGCGGTCGCGACGGCTCAGACCGTCGCGTGTCCACAGGCGGCCGAAGACGTTGTCCATCACGAGCGGAAGCATCTCGCTGCCGAATGATCCTTCAGCGATCTCGAGATCTCCGTCGGGCAGCACACCGGGAAGCAGTTCGCGGAAGACCTGTACACCTTGCTCACGCACATCAATCTTGGGGGCCATGGGAACCAGCGTGGCATGCGGCGCGACTATTTGGGTGCGACGAATCCGACCGGTCCCGCCGCGATGCACACCGAAAGCGCCGCCGTGTTCGCCCGGACATCGATCGCATCGCCCGCGCCGGGGAGTCGGACGAAGACCCGGTTGAGCCCGGGCCGCACCGGCACCTTCACCTCGACACCCTCGGCCAGCGCCATCGTCAGCGATCCGTCGCTGTTGGCCAGGTAGTTGATCTCCGCGGTCCAGTCGGCGGGCAGCAGCGGACCGTCGAGCGGCATGCGCACGGGGAAGTCGGGCTGGACCAGATAGCCGCACTGCGGAGCAGGGCCCTCGACGATGCTGCGCACCCATGTGACCTTCGCGTCGACCAACCGGCCGGAGCTGTCGAGCATGCGTAAGTCGGTTGTGGCCGAAGCGAATTCGGGCCTGTTCCGCAGCAGGGCGAACATGTGGCTGGCCAGGCTCTCGGGTCCGACCACGCGCTGCAGGACCATCGGGTCGACCTCCTGGTCGAGCATGACGGCGCTGGATTCCTGTGCGGCGGTGGCCAGTCCCGCCATGGCGTTCTGCAGGTACGACTGGGCCGGGTTGTCACGCCAGCTCGTCAGGAACGTCGCGGTCGAATACAGGCTACTCGCCATGAATGCGGCTGTGGCGACGACGATTACGGTCGTCCGCGCGCGGGATGCGTCCAGCCACTGCGCGCCTTCGCGGTTGGGCGCACACAGACCGACGGCAGCCAGGAGTGCCAGCACGACGGCGAGATCGGGGAGGTACCGCAGGGTCTGCGCCAACTCGAGCGCGGTGAACTGCGACGACCGCAGCAGGTAGATCGGTATCTGGCATGCCACCGCGTAGCCGAGCGCCGTGAGCCACACCACACCGATGCGCCGCTTCCGCATGACGGTCACGGCCACCACCGCCGCCAGCGCCACCCAGCCCAGAATCATGACGGTCGGCGGCGGCGTACCCCACGGCGATGCGGGCGCCCAGCGCTGCCAATCCCAGGGGCCGCCGACGAGCCCGGGCACAATCCCATGGGTTACCGAGCGCGCCAGAAGATCCCATGTCATCGACCAGTCAAGGCTCCACCGCTTATGGTCGACGACCGCGAGGTACACGGCGATCCACCCGGCTGTCACCGCCAGCGACGACACCCACAGCCGAATGCCCCGGCGCCACACCAGCATCGGTGAGCCCGTGCCGGTGACGTGGGCCAGCAGGGCGGTTATCGCGAACGCGATGAACGGGATGACGGCCGCTTTCTCGAAGAACAGCAGACCGCCGAGAAATACCAGTAGACCCGTGACGGCGTAGCGCTGATTGCCGGTACGCACCAGAAGAACAGCGTCGCCGCACACCCACGCCAGCGCTGCCAGCATCGGCAGCGAGTTCAACGCGGCCGCCCACCATGCGAAGCCCGGTACGGCCAGGGGAGTGAACAGCGCGAACGTCAACGGGATCAGCAGCACGGGCCGCCAGCCGAGAATCACGTGCAGTGCCCGCAGCAGCGCCAGCGATGCGAGCACCTGCAGCACGATCAGGCTGATCGCAGGTAAGAACCACTGCAGCGGGGCGAGTCGGGTGATCCCACCGGCGACCAGAAACGCGGCGGGCATGACGTGACCGTCGTGGTCGTCGAACAGATAACCTGCCGAGAGGAGGTCCTGGGTGCCCGCCCGGCCGATGAGGATCAGGTCATCCCAGTAGAAGTAGCCGCCGAAGGCGAGCACCGCCCGTATGATCAGTTGCACCGCGATCAGCGCTACAGCGGCGCGGGCGACCCAGTTGAGTTGGCGTGTAATGCTTTTCACGCGGGATAGTTGTCGCCGGCCCGGCTTCGAGCGGCCCACGCGGAGGCCACCATGTCCTCGAGCGAATGCCGCATCTGCCAGTCCAGGTCGCGGCCTGCCAGATCGCCGGACGCGACGATCCGCGCCGGGTCTCCCGGCCGCCGGGGTTGGACCGTCGGTTCGAAGTCGATTCCGGTCACTGTCCGGATGGCCGTCATGATCTCGCGGACCGACGTGCCGTCGCCACTGCCGAGGTTGTACACGGGCTCGACCGGCTGCTGGGCTGTCAACCGCAGCGCGGCGGCGACGTGCGCCAGGGCCAGATCGGCGACGTGGATGTAGTCGCGCACGCATGTTCCGTCCGGCGTCGGATAGTCGTCACCGTTGATATGTGGCGTCTCACCGCGATACAGCATGTCGAAAACCAGCGGGAACAGATTGTGTGGACTGACGTCGAACAGCTCCTCGGACCCCGAGCCGACCACGTTGAAGTAGCGCAGGCTGGTGTGTCTGAGGCCCGACGCACGCCCGGCGTCGCGCAGGATCCATTCGCCGATCAGTTTGGTTTCACCGTATGGCGACTCCGGTGCGGTCGCGGTGTCCTCGGTGACGATGTCGACGTCCGGCGTGCCGAAGGTGGCCGCGCTGGACGAGAACACCATCTTGTCGACACCCGCGGCGTCCATCGCCTTGAGCAACGTCACCATCGCCGAGACGTTCTGCTCGTAGGTGTGCAGGGGGCGCCGGACCGATACGCCTGCGTACTTGAATCCGGCGATGTGGATGACGCCGTCGACGTCGTGGTCTGCCAGCGTGCGCGCGATCAGGTCACCGTCGAGGAGGCTGCCGCGGACGAACGGCACCGATGCGGGGACGAACTGCTCCAGCCCGCTGGACAGGTCGTCGATGACGACGACGTCGATGCCGGCGTCCAGCAGGGCTCGGACCACGTGAGAGCCGATATAGCCCGCCCCACCCGTCACCATCCATGCCATCGGCGTGAGTCTAGTGGCAGAAAAAGATTGCGAGTACTTACTTTCTATTGTAGGCTCGCTGCCATGACCTACGACGTGATCGTTCGCAATGGCCTCTGGTTCGACGGCACCGGCGCGGCCCCGCAGGTCCGCTCGCTGGGCATCCGTGACGGAATCGTCGCGAAGGTGTCCGCAGGACCCCTCGACGAGGCGGGTTGCCCCGACGTCATCGACGCGACGGGTAAGTGGATCGTCCCCGGATTCATCGACGTGCACACGCACTATGACGCCGAGGTGCTGCTCGATCCGGGCCTGCGCGAATCGGTACGCCACGGTGTCACCACCGTGCTGCTCGGAAACTGCTCACTGTCGACGGTCTACGCCGACACCGAGGACGCCGCCGATCTGTTCAGCCGCGTCGAGGCCGTACCCCGCGAGTTCGTCCACGGCGCACTGGAAGCCAAGAAGACGTGGTCCGAACCGGCCGAGTACGTGCGCGCCCTCGAGGATCTGCCGCTCGGCCCGAACGTCGGGTCGATGCTGGGACATTCGGACCTTCGCACCAGCGTGCTGGGGCTGGACCGCGCCACGACCGAAGGTGTCAAGCCGACGCCGGCCGAGCTGGACCGGATGACGGAGATGCTCGAGAAGGCGCTAGACGCAGGGCTTCTCGGTATGTCGGGCATGGACGCACCCATCGACAAGCTCGACGGCGACCGGTTCCGCTCGCGGGCCCTGCCGTCTACGTTCGCGACGTGGCGCGAGCGCCGCAAGCTGATCTCGGTGCTGCGCAGGCGCGGCCGCATTCTGCAGAGTGCGCCCAACACCACGAAGCCGCTCGAGGCGTTGAACTTCTTCCTGACCAGCAGTCGGATGTTCGGTCGGCGGCCCGGTGTGCGGATGAGCCTGCTTGTGTCCGCCGACGCCAAGTCCATGACCGGCGCGGTGCACGTATTCGGGCCCGGCACACGGCTTATCAACAAGGTGTTCGACTCGCTGGTGCGGTTCCAGCATCTGCCGGTTCCGTTCGAGCTGTACTCCGACGGCATCGACCTGCCGGTGTTCGAGGAGTTCGGCGCAGGCACCGCCGCGCTGCATCTGAAAGACCAGTTCGAGCGCAACGAGCTGCTCGCCGACACCGAATATCGCCGCCGGTTCCGCAAGTCGTTCGACCGCAAGAAGCTGGGTCCGTCGTTGTGGCACCGTGACTTCCATGACGCGACGATCGTCGAGTGCCCCGACAAGACGCTGATCGGCAAGAGCTTCGGTCAGATCGCCGACGAGCGCGGACTGCATCCACTCGACGCATTCCTCGACGTGCTCGTCGAGAACGGCGAGCGCAACGTGCGGTGGACGACCATCGTGGCGAACCACCGCCCCAGGTATCTCGACCGCCTCGCGGCCGAACCGTCCATCCACATGGGGTTCTCCGACGCCGGCGCCCACCTTCGCAACATGGCGTTCTACAACTTCTCGCTGAAGTTGCTCAAGCGTGTCCATGACGCCGACAGGGCGGGCCGGCCCTTCCTGTCGGTGCAGCGGGCGGTGTACCGGCTCACTGCCGAGGTCGCCGAATGGTTCGGCCTCGAGGCGGGCACCTTGCGTGAGGGTGAGCGTGCCGACTTCGTCGTCATCGACCCCGAGCGCCTCGACGAATCGGTGAACGCGTACCACGAGGAGACCGTCCCGTTCTACGGTGGGCTGAGCCGCATGGTCAATCGCAACGACGACACAGTGGTGGCGACCGCGGTCAACGGCACGGTCGTGTTCCGCGACGGCGAGTTCTGCGACGGCTACGGTACGACGCTGAAGTCCGGCCACTTCCTGCGCGCTGGAAACGCCCAACCGGCGAAAGCGCTTGTCTGACATGGCAAGAACGCAACAGCAGCGCCGGGAGGAGACCATCGCACGCCTGCTCGACGCCAGCATCGACACCATCGTCGACGTCGGATACGCGAGGGCGTCGGCGGCGGTGATCGCAAAGCGTGCGCAGGTTTCCGACGGCGCGCTGTTCCGGCACTTCCCGACGATGGGCGATTTCATGGCGGCTACCGCGAGGGAGGTGATGCGGCGGCAACTTGGTCTGTTCTCGAAGCAGGTCGCCGAGATCCCGGCGGACAGGCCGGCTCTCGAAGCCGGGCTGACCATCCTGCGCGACGTCACGGGTAACTCCACCAACACCGTGATGTACGAGCTTCTCGTCGCGGCGCGCACCGACGAAAAGCTCCGGGCCACATTGAAAGACGTCCTCACCGAGTACGCCGCGAACATCTATGAGACGGCCAGGGCGCTCCCCGGTGCCGAGCAGTTCTCGGCGGAGACCTTTGCCGCGCTGGTCGCGATCCTCACCAACACCTTCGACGGCGCGGCGATCGTACGTGCGGTGCTGCCGCAGCCGGAGCTCGAGGACCGGCGCATCGAGCTGCTGACGGCCCTACTCAGCGGCCAGTCACCGGCGCAGGAGGGCTGACGCCGCGCGCCAGCGCGACGAGGTGCACCGCAATCCCCACCAGCGGTCCGCACATCAGCGCGACCACGGTGCGAGTCTCGAGGCTCAGCGGTAACAGCAACAGCGCCGTCGACGCGATCGTCGCCGAGACCCACCCCATCGAATACGAACGGTGCAGCGCCGCGGCCACCGTCGCGGCTCCGGTCAACGTCAACAACGCGATCATGATCGCCGCTGCGGTCAGCCACGCCAATAGTGCACCGCCGGCGCGGTATTCGGCGCCGAACCCGGTGCGAAGCAACCAAGGGCCGAATACCCCCGCGGCCAGCACACCGAGTAAACCGATCGTCACCACCAGGGCGGTCGGCGCGATGAGCGCTCTCAGCCGGTGCGTGCGTTTGTCGACGAAATAGGCGATCAGGTTCCCCTGCATGGCCGACAGCGGCACCAGCAGCGGAGCGCGCGTCAGCGTCACGGCCAGAATCACCACCCCGCCCGTGGTGCCCAGATCTCCCGAGGTCGCCTTGAGCAGAACCGGAAAGCCCATCACGAGGATCGCACCGGCGCTTGCGGCGGCGATCGAATGCGACGCCCCGCGCAGAAATGTCAGTGTGCTGCCCGGCGTCAGCAGCCGTGCGGCGGCCCGCGTCGTCGGTGAGACGATCAACATGATCAGCCACGCGATCGAGCCCGCCACGGTGGCCCACAGGTACCCGACCAGCCCCCAGCCCACAGCGAACGTCGCCACGGCGACCGTCAGCCGCATGCCGGCGTCGGTCACCATCACCAATCCGTACTGACTCCACCGGTCCACCCCGGCGAGCATCCCGAGCAGCGTCGCATGCATGCAGAAGCAGAAAAGTCCGAAGCACAGCAGCGCCACGCTCAGCCATCGCGATTCGGAGAACACGTGCCCCGACCACAGCGGTGCGGTCGCGGCGATCACCGCCGCCGCCACGATGCCGACCATCGCCGCGACCCGCATCGGATGCGTATGCGGCCCGGCGGCGACGTCGGTATCGCGTGCCGAACGCACCTCCCGCGTCGCCTCCTGCAACAGCCCGGATGTCGCGCCCGTCATCAGGCCGACCGCACCCCAGAACACCCCGAAAACCGAGAAGCCCGCGGGTTCCAGGTCTCGGGCGGCCAAATAGAGCATGCCGTAGACGAACAGCGCGGTCAGTGCCGTCGCGATGCCGATGCGGGTCACGCTCGCCCGGGTGGTCGGGCCCGTTCCCAGACCGGCCTCGGTCATGGGAAGTCCAGGTCGGGTAGCTCTGTGGAGTACAGCCACGCCGCCCACAACGGCCGCAGGGATTCGTTGGTGTAATTCGAAGCGAGCCCGGTGAAGTCGTCGGTGACCACGGTGCTGTGCCGGTGCCGCCCCGTCCAATCACGCAGCAGCGCAAAGAAGTTGTCGTCACCGATGCGCCGTCGCAACACGTGCAGGGTGAGTGCGCCCCGCTTGTACACCCGGTCGTCGAACATGTCGCGCGCGCCGGGGTCCGCCAACAGTAGGTCCTCCGGCGAGTCGGCGAGCCGCTGGTAGTAATGGCGTGCCCAGTCGTCGGCGCTGCGACCGCCCGAGTGCTCCGACCACAGCCACTCCGCGTAGCACGCGAAGCCCTCGTGCAACCAGATGTGCCGCCAGCGCTGAGCCGTGACGGAATTACCGAACCATTGGTGAGCCAATTCGTGCGCGATCAAACGCTCGGCACTGCCATTCCCGTCGCAGTGATTGGCGCCGAAGATCGAAATACCCTGCGCCTCGAGCGGTATCTCCAGATCGTCGTCGGTGACCACGACGGTGTAGCCGGTCGCCAGTGGATACGGGCCGAACAGTTTGACGAACAGCTTCATCATCTGGGGCTGATCGGCGAAGTCCTGATTGAAGTTGCGCCGCAACCGATCCGGCAGGACTGCGTGCATGGCAACGCCGTTCTTGGCCATGCGGTGCCTGTTGTAGACCCCGATCTGCAACGTCATCAGATATGTCGACGTCGGCTCAGCCTGCTCATAGGTCCAGGTGGTCATGCCTGCCCGCGCGCGCCGCGACACCAGCTCGCCATTGGCCAGGGCGTAGTACGGGGTCTCGGTGCTGATCCGGATGGAGAAGCTGGCCTTGGCGCTGGGGTGGTCGTCACATGGAAACCACGACGCCGCGCCGTTCGGTTGGCCGGCCACCAGAACCCCCTCGGTCAATTCTTCGAAACCGACATCACCCCAGTGGGAGTGGATCGGCTTCGGAGAACCGCCGTAGCGCACGACGATCGACATCGCCGCGCCTGCGGGCAGGTCGTCGGCCAGTCCGATCTGCAGCTTGTTGTGCGCCGACCTGAACTGCGCGGGCCTGCGCCCATTGACGGTCACCTTGGTCACTGTGAGCGCATGGGACAGGTCGAGGGTGAAGCTGCCCAGCGCGGCAAGCGTCACCGCGGTGATGGTGGCCGACCCGGTCAGCCGGTTGATCGCCACCTTGTATTCCAGGTCGAGTTCGTAGCGCGACACCCGGTAGCCGAAGTTGCCGTTGGCCGGGATGTATGGATCTATGACGGGCGCAGGTCCCTTCTTCTTGCCTCGTGTCACGCGGCGACGTCTTTTGGCTTCTTGGGCGCCGGGTCCGGTGTGTCCCCGCCGCGCTTCTTACGGAACAAATTCCACGGCGCGATGGGATTGCCGAACCAGCGGGTCGAGGGCGGCACCTCGTCGCCACGCATCACCAAGGAGGCCGGGCCGACCGTAGCACCCGCTCCGATCCGTGCGGCGGGCAACGCGACGCAGTGCGGCCCGAGCGTCGAACCCTCCTCCAGCACAACGGTGTCCATCCGCATGATGCGGTCGTGGAACAGGTGTGTCTGAACGACGCAGCCCCGGTTGACGGTCGACCCTTTGCCGAGGGTGACCAGGTCGGCCTCGGGCAACCAATACGTCTCACACCACACGCCGCGCCCGATCGACGCGCCGAGTGCGCGCAGCCAGAGGTTCATCACCGGCGTGCCCGTGGCGGCGCGGGCGAACCACGGTGCTGCGACGGTCTCGACGAAGGTGTCCGATACCTCGTTGCGCCATACGAACGCAGACCACAGCGGATGCTCGATCGCCCGAATGGGGCCCACTACAACCCATTTCGCGATCACCGCGATGCCACCCGCAATGGCGCCCGCCACCAGCAGGACGATGCCGCCGGCCAACGCGGACCACAGCCAGCCGAAGGTGACGGCGAGCCACTGCAGCGCCAACAGCACCGCGACGCCGATCGCGAACGTCACGATCAGCGGGATGATCCGGCAGGTTTCCACCATGGCGCGCAGGACCTTCAGCCGCAGCGACGGATGAAATGTGCGCAGCGTGTCCGCAGCGGTCGGCTTGCGCCGCAACCGAACCGGCGGGCTACCGAGCCAGGATGACCCTGCCTTGGCTTTGTGCGGCGTGGCGGACAGCACCGCGACCAACCCGTCGTCGGGCACCTTTCGCCCGGGTTGCGTGATGCCGGAGTTGCCGAGGAACGCGCGCTTACCGATGGTGGCTTTCGCGACGTGGATCCAGCCGCCACCGAGTTCATAGGACGCCACCATGGTGTCGTCGGCCAGGAACGCTCCGTCTTCGATCACGGTGAACTTCGGTGTCAGCAGCGCTGTCGAGATCTCGGTGCCGCGGCCCACTTTCGCGCCGAGCACGCGCAGCCACCACGGTGTCAGCAGGCTGGCGTACAGCGGGAAGAGGTAGTTGCGCGCGGCATCCATCAGACGTTCGGTGGCCCATATCTGCCAGCCGATGCGGCTGCGTACCGGGTGATAGCCCTCGCTGAGCCAAAGGGAGAGCAAACGGACCCCGACCACCGTCAGCAGTGCGTACGTCAGCACCGCGGCCACGGTCGCCACCGGAGTCCACAGGGCCGCGGGTGCGATCGCCGTTGTAACCGTGTCAGCACCACGGATACCCCACGTGATAACGGCGAGGCCGACACCGAGCGCCAGCAGCGGCACGGCGCCGAGGAGCATCGACGTCACCCCGTAGACCGTCACCCACAGCGGCGCCCTGCGGGGGCGGTGATCCGGCCACGGATGGCGGGCCTTGCCCGATTTCACCGCGGGTGAGCCTTTCCAGTACTGGCCGTTCTTGACCTTCCCGACGACCCCCGAACCCGGAGCGACGTCGGCGTTCTTGCCGATCACCGCGCCGGGCAGCAGTGTCGTGCGGGCACCGATGGTGGCGTCGTTGCCTACGCTGATCCGGCCGAGGTGGAAGTGGTCGCCGTCGATCCAGTGACCCGTGAGGTCGACCTCGGGTTCGACCGAGCTCCGGTGCCCGAGCTTCAGCATGCCGGTCACAGGCGGGGACGAGTGCAGGTCGACGCCCTTGCCAACCGTGTTGCCGAGCGCGCGGGCGTAGTACACCAGCCACGGCGCCCCGGCCAGGTTCTCCGCGCCGCTGGCCTCCGCGAGGCGTTCGGCGAACCACACCCGCAGATGTTCCGGCCCACCCCGGCGGTAGGTGCCGGGCTCGAGCCCCGACAGCAGCGTCCGCGCGAACAGCACCGCGATGCCCATCCGGCCCAGCGGCGTGACGAACAGACCGAAGCCCGCCGCGAGCCACCACCAGCCGATGGGTGTCGCCCACGGCAGCAGGTCCAGTTCGGCGGCCACGTTGTTGGCCAGCGCCAGCCAGACAACCCATTGCAGCGCCGTGAGCGTGGCCAGCGGAAGCGTAAGGGCCACCTGGACGGCCTGGGTGATCCGCGAAGTCGGTTTGACCACACGGGTTTCCACCCGGGGTGGCGGGTCGAGGTCGTCGAGGTATCCGGCCAGCGACCCGAGCCGCGGATGGTCGTACAAGTCGGCGACGGTCACCTGCGGATACCGCTGACGCAGCGCGGCGACCAGTTGAGCGGCCGACAGCGACCCTCCACCGAGCGCGAAGAAGTCGGCCTCCGGACCCTCGATCGGGGCGGCGAGGACGTCGCGCCACAGACCCGCCAGCCAGCCCATCGTTCCGGCAAGGTCGGGCGCGTCGGCGCCGATCGGTTCGCCTGGCGCCGGCCACGGCAGCGCGTTGCGGTCGACCTTGCCGGACGTCCGGGTGGGCAGTTCGTCCACGAGCACGAGGCGCGGCACCAGCGCTGCGGGCAGCGCTTCGGCCAGGGTCGCGCGCGCGGCAGACAGGTCGAACGACGGATCGGCGCTGGCGATGTAGCCGACCAGCAGAGGGGTGCCGCTGGCCGTGCGCCGCACCGCGGCCGCGCCGCCGCTGACGCCGGGCAGATTGACCAGCGCCGAATCCACCTCGCCGAGTTCGATCCGCCGGCCGCCGACCTTCACCTGGTCGTCCGCGCGACCCTGGAAGTAGAGGCCGTCGTCCTCGAGGCGGACCAGATCACCGCTCCGGTACGCGCGACTCCACCCCAGAGTCGGCATCGGCGCGTATTTCTCGGCGTCCTTTTCCGGATCCAGATAGCGGGCCAGTCCGACACCGCCGATGACGAGTTCGCCGACCTGGCCCAAGGACACCGGCGCACCGTGCTGGTCGACCACCGCCAGATCCCAGCCGGTCAGCGGCAGCCCGATGCTCACCGGTCGCTTGTTTTTTCCCGGGTCGCTGCGCTCCTGCCCTCCGACCCCGCGAAGCCGCGCCGCGCACGCCACCACGGTCGCCTCGGTGGGGCCGTAGGTGTTCCACACCTCGCGGCCCTCGACCGCGAGCCGCTCGGCCAGCTCCGGCGGGCAGGCCTCACCGCCGAAGATCAGCAGCCGCACCGCCTCCAGTGCCTCGGCCGGCCACAACGCCGCGAGCGTAGGCACCGTCGACACGACCGTGATGTCGCGGGACACCAGCCACGGACCCAGGTCCATGCCGCTGCGCACCAGCGACCGAGGCGCAGGCACCAGGCACGCGCCGTTCCGCCATGCCAGCCACATCTCCTCGCACGACGCGTCGAATGCCACCGACAGACCGGCGAGTACTCGGTCGTTTGGCCCGATCGGACTGTCCTGCAGGAACATTCGTGCTTCCGCGTCGACGAACGCGGCGGCACTTCGGTGCGTGACAGCAACACCCTTGGGGGTACCGGTGGATCCCGAGGTGAAGATGATCCACGCGTCGTCACGGCCGAGTGGGGCGGCGGCGCGCCAGCCGCGGGAAGAACCCTGCGCGCGGATCAGGCCCGCCTCGGTGATGATCGCCACCACTTTGGCCTCGCTGAACACCAACTCGGCGCGCTCGTCGGGGTCGTCCGCGTCGACCGGGACGTAGGCGGCGCCGCTGGCGAGTGTCGAGAGGATCGCCACGTACAGCGCGTACGTGCCCGACGGCATCCGGATTCCGATGCGGTCGCCGCGACCGATGCCCCTGGTGGCCAGCCATTCGACGCTGTCTTCGATATCGGCGATCAGCTCGGCGTAGGTGAGCTGCACCTCGCCGTCGTCGATGGCAGGCGAATCGGGATGCCGGGCCGCCGTGTCGTAGAGGATGTCGATGAGCGTGCGGGGTTCGGGCGCCTGCGGCGACAGCATGTACTGCGCAGGTACCTCCGGCGGAACGGCCCCAGTCACGGCTACAAAACTACTAAGTGCCGGCGTTTGCGCATACGCGCCGCACGCGGGTTTGGTTTCCCCGATTTCGGGCAATCGCGGTTACCTGGCAGAATCATGAGCGGAGGGGAGTATTCCTTCGCCGCAGTGTCGTCATCACGTCGACCTCCATCGGACGACCGGTGCTGCGGACCACGCGGTTATCCGCTGTGGTGGGAGAGACCTCCGGCGTTTTTCGGGCTGCATCCGCGGCTCGCCGCGACGACCGGAGGTTTTGTGAACGTTTCTCAACTCGAGTGGATCATCACGCTGGGCGTGACGATCGCGATTCTGTTGTTCGACGTCATCGTGATCGGGCGGCGCCCGCACGAACCGTCGAAGCGCGAAACCGGGACGTACCTGACGATCTACATCGGGCTCGCCGTGGCATTCGGGTTGTGGGTGTGGTTCTTCCACGGCAGCCAGTTCGGTCTCGAATTCTTCGCGGGCTGGCTCACCGAGTACAGCCTGTCGGTGGACAACCTGTTCATCTTCCTGATCATCATGGCCAGCTTCAATGTGCCGAGGAAATTCCAGCAGCAGGCGCTGTTGGTCGGCATCATCCTGGCGCTCATCTTCCGCGGCATCTTCATCGCGCTCGGCGCCGTCGCCATCAACCAGTTCTCTTGGGTCTTCTACGTTTTCGGGGCGTTCCTGGTCTACACCGCGATCAACCTGGTGCGTGACACCGACCACGACGACGACGCCGACAACTTCGTGGTGCGCTTCGCCCGCAACCACCTGAGCCTCACCGAGAAGTGGGACGGCCTGAAGCTGTGGATCAAGGAGGACGGCAATCGGCTGATGACGCCGATGTTTCTCGTGATTGTCGCGCTGGGTACCACCGACCTGCTTTTCGCGCTGGACTCCATTCCCGCGATCTATGGCCTGACCCGCGAGCCCTACCTGGTGTTCACCGCGAACGTGTTCGCGCTGATGGGTCTGCGCCAGCTGTACTTCCTGCTGGGTGATCTGCTCAAGCGGCTGGTCTACCTGTCGCAGGGCCTGGCCATCATCCTGGCGTTCATCGGCGTCAAGTTGGTCCTGCACGCGCTGCACGAGAACGAGCTGCCGTTCATCAACGGCGGTGAGCACGTGCCGGTGCCGGAGATCCCCACGCTGGCCAGCCTCGGCGTGATCATTGTGACGTTGCTCATCACCACCGCCGCCAGCCTGTACAAGACGCGGGTCCACGATGCGAAGAACGGCCAGGCCAAGGACGCTCAGGGTCCGGAGGAGTCCGAGGAGAGCTTGGACTCGCGCTGACCGTAAGTATCGACGGCAGCTGGGGCACGGGCCTAACGTGGCGGTTGTGCGGCTATTCGTGGCAGACGGCGCTGACGGGCAATGGAGCGAGTTGACCGACGGTGCCGCGCCGGCCGTGCGAGTCGCCGCGGACGATCTGTTGCAGGCGAAGCGGGCCCGCACCCGTATCCGGGCGGATTCCGACGAAGTCGCCGTCATCCTCGACGTGACCGTGGCGGTGGCGGCCGATTTCCGTTCGGCACGCAACGAACTCGAATCCGTCGACGGTGTGCGCTACGCGGGCACGGTCGGCGGCCTGGCGGGGTTGATCGCCGATATCGAATCGGCAGGAGTGGCAGACGGTGTCACGTTGATCGCGGCGACACCGCACCAGGATCTGCGCGCGCTTGGTCTGGACGTGCTCGACTGGCTGGCCCTTCGCGGTCAGGCGAGGGCTTCGTAAAACAGGCGCGCATACCGGTTGGTGCGGTCGGTGCCGACTGTGCCGGGACCCATCCTGTTCATCACGTAGGCAAACGTGGCTCGATGTTCGGGGTTCATCACGATCGCCGAACCACCCCAACCGCCCCACCAACAGATCTTGCCCTCCGGGACGGCGGGAACACTCTCAGGAGTGGGCAATCCGAAGCCGATGCCAAACCGTAGTGGGGTGAAGAGTACCTGGTCGACGCCGCTGGATTGCTCCTGGAAGATCAAGTCGATGGTTGCAGGGCTGAGCACCTGAACGCCGTTTGCCTTACCGCCCAACGAGATCGGCGACAGTGCGCGCGCGAGTGCCCGTGCATTGCCGTGCCCGTTCGCGCCACCGATATCCGCACGCCGCCACGCTGTGGTTTCAGCGATCGCTGCGAAGTCCGGGGCAGCCCGGAACGCCGCGAATGTTCTCAGCATCGGGTGATCCGCGGGCAATGCGTCGTACGGCAGATCAAGAGCCGGCGGCGGAATCAGTTCAGCGATGCGGTGGTCGTCTTCGGCGCGGGCGCCGATCTGGACGTCCGCGTCGAGGGGATCGGCGATCTCCTCGCAAACGAACGCCTTGAGCGTCTTGCCGGTGATACGACGGATCACCTCGCCGATCAGATGACCGTAGTTGATGGCGTGGTATCCCGAGGCCGTGCCGGGCTCCCACCACGGCGCCTGTCCGGCGAGGAGGCTGGTCGACTTCTCCCAGTCGTAGATGTCATCGACGTCGAACGGCATGTCCCACCCCGAAACCCCCGACGTGTGAGCCAGGAGGTGGTGGACTTCGATGTCCCGCTTGCCGTTCTCGGCGAATTCCGGCCAATACTTGGCGACGGGAGCGTAGGGGTCGAGCAGACCTCGGTCGATGAGTATCAACGCCGACAGCGCGGTGAGTGTCTTCGTGCATGACCAGAAGTTGACGATGGTGTTCTCGGACCACGGCACGGTCTTGGCTCGGTCCGCATGTCCGCCCCACATGTCGACGACGTACTCGCCGTCGATGTCAATGGCGATCGATGCGCCGAGTTCCTCACCGCGGGTGATCTCGTCGGCGAGCGCCTCGGCCACCTTGTCGAACTGCGGATCGCAGTGCCCGTGCAGTACCTCATGCATCGGACCATCATGCGGCGTCTGACGTGGCTTTGTTCCGGCAATTGCAAAGTGGCGTCCACGTCAGGGGAGTACGTTCTGCATGTCCGAGAGTCAATGTCGAGGAGAGAGAGCAGGCATGCGCAGACTCACCATGGCGGTCGCCGTAGCCGCACTGATGACAGGGCCGATACTTACCGCACCGACAGCCGGGGCGGGTTCGGTTCCTGATACGACCTACACCCAGCCTTCGGTCCCTGCGGTTCCCAAGGTGATCGCCCTCGACTGCTACGGCACCACGGGCAACATGGGCTGCGGCCCCGGCTGGTTCTGGCGGGACGGATGGCGCGGATGGGCGTGCTACCCATGCTGACGATGAACACGTATGCGAAGGCGGCGGCGATGTTCGCCGCCATGGCCGTTGCGGCGACGATCGGCGGGTTGGGTTCTGCCGCAGCGCAACCCGACCTCAGCACGCTACCCGTGGACCCGAACCTCCTCACGGACTCGCTGGCGTACAGCTCGGCTCCGTTCATCATCAACCCGAACGGTCAGCAAGGTGTGCAGGCGGAGTACACCCACCGCGAAGGCGGTACCCGGTCAATCACCACCAGCATCCTGCTCTATCCCAACGAGCAGGCCGCGCTTGCTTCGTTGTCGTCGGCTGCGGATCAGGTGGCCATGCCGAGGAAGGTGGCCGCGGCGGTGGGCGCCAACGGGAATTTGGTCGCGGGAACGACGAACAATGGGACGCAGTCGACAAGTGTATTGACATTCACCCAGGGCAACGCGGCGACGACGATCGAGTTCGACGGTCCGGTCAACGATCCTGCACCGGACGACTTCGTGATCGACCTCGGCAAGAAGCAGGACACGGCAATCCTGGACTGGCAAGGAGTCTGACTCCTCACCAGTTGTCGTAGCCGCCCTCGGGGCCCAGCATGCGCTCGAGGCGGGTGCGGTTGATGCGCGCCAACTCGTTTCGCACGATCTTGCGCTCGGTGTCGGCGTCGTTGTGCAGACGGTCCGACATGGTCGCGAGCACATCGTGTGCGGTGAAGCCGTTGATGAACATGACGAAGCCGAAGCCGAAATGCTCCAGATAGCGCTTCGACGCCTGCGCCAGCCGCTCCATCACCTCGGGCTCGTCGCACCAGATGGCGCACTGCTCTGCCGCTGACTTCTCGCTGCCCGGTCTGCGCCCGATGTCCGGGTAGGCCTGCAGGATCGTGTCGACCGATTCCTCGGAGAGCCCGAACAACAGTGCGTCGGCCGCCCGGTAGAGCTCGTCGTGGCTGGAGAATGCCCGACCGCGGCACAGATCGGCCGCCAGCGGCACGCTGTAGCAGCATTCATAGATCGCGTGCACGGCCCGTCGCATCGGCATTGCGTTGAACGCCTCGAGGCCGATCCCCTGATGCATCAACACGTCGTCATCATCGAATCCGCACGGTACGCGCGCGTTACCGAATGTTACGGCGATGAAAATTTAGGGCCTGGAAAATGGTCCGCAGAATCAGTGGCCCGCAGCTTTGAACCGCTCGACCGACGCCTGGAGCTCCGCCTCGGCTTGTTCGCGTCCTACCCAGTCCGCGGCCTTGACGTACTTACCTGGTTCGAGGTCCTTGTAGTGCACGAAAAAATGCTTGATCGCCTCGAGCTCGTAGCTCGGCACGTCGCCGAGATCCTGGATGTGGTCCCAGCGCACGTCGCCCGCGGGCACGCAGAGGAGTTTGTCGTCGCCGCCTGCTTCGTCGGTCATCTGGAACATCGCGACCGGCCGTGCCTCGACGATGCAGCCGGGAAAAACGGACTCCGGGAGCAGCACCAGCGCATCGAGCGGATCGCCGTCCTCGCCGAGCGTGTTCTCGAAGAAGCCGTAATCCGCGGGATACGCCATCGCCGTGTACAGGTAGCGGTCGAGCTTCACCCGCCCGCTGTCGTGGTCGACCTCGTACTTATTGCGCGATCCCTTCGGGATCTCGATGACTACGTCAAATTGCACGGCATCACCCTAATCCAGGCTGATTCTCCATTCCCCGCCACGGTCAGCCGCCTACGATTCTGGCGACCTACCCGGGAGGCGCGATGGGCAGAATGGCGAACGGCTGGGCTCTGGCGAAGCAGAGCTGGGCGGTTCTGAAGAAAGACAGGTCGCTGGCGATCTTCCCGATCCTGTCGACGATTTTCGCGATGATCGCCGTCGTCGCGATCATGGTGCCGACCGCGTTGGTCACAGGCACGTTCGTGAACGGAACGGTCGAACAGAACAATCCCGTGATTGCCGTCGTGGCGGTCGTGACCATATATGTGTCGACGTTCATCACGATCTTCTTCAACGTGGCGCTGGCCGCATGTGCCGCGCGCTCGTTGCGTGGCGAGGACACCACGGTCGGCGAGGGTATCGCGGCCGCGACGCGCCAGCTCGGGCCGATCCTGGGCTGGACCCTCGTCGCGGGCACCGTCGGGCTGATACTGCAGATCCTCGAGGACCGCTTCCCGCTGCTGGGCAGGATCGCAGTGTGGATCGCCGGTGCCGCGTGGGCGGTGGCGACATATTTCGTGATCCCTGTGATCGCGCTGGAGGGAACCGGCCCGATTCGTTCGCTGAAACGATCGGTACAGGTCGTCAGGGCGAAGTGGGGTGAGGGTGTGACCGGGCAGGTCGCGATCTCGGGGGTCACGGGTCTGATCGTGTTCGGGATGGTCCTCGTCGGTGGCGGCGTCGCGTACGCGCTCGTCGCTGTCGGACTCACGCCGTTTGCGATCGCTGTCGGCGCCGTGACGGTGGCCGCGGTGATCGTCGTCGCCATCATCGCCAGCGCGCTCAACTCGATCTTCCGCGTGGCCGTGTACGAGTACGCGGCCACGGGTCAGGCACCTGCCGCGTTCGACAGCGGGCTCGTGCAGGCGGCGTTCGGCGGGCGCACTCGGCGGGCGTGACACAGCGCAACGGATACCCTGCATATATGCGGCCGACGACGTGGGGGCGATCCACCCATGCGTTGATCGCGGTGGCGGTGCTGGTGGTGGTTGCCGCTGTGGTGGCGGTGTCGGCCGTGATGACCGGCGAGGGCTCCACCGAGGCGGCAGCGGCCAAGCCGACCCCCGCGGCAGCGACCGCGAACCCTGGTGTCGTGCCCGTCGCCGACTCTGCCGAAAAGCCCACTCCCGACCGGCTGGCCGCCGTGCTCGCGCCTGCGCTCGCCGATCCCAACCTCGGCAAGTTCACCGGCCGAATCACCGATGCGATCACCGGGGCCGAACTCTGGTCGCAGGGCGCGGACCTGCCGATGCAGCCGGCGTCGACGAACAAGACCCTGACCGCCGCGGCGGCGCTGCTGACCCTCGACCGCGACGCCCGGCTCACCACCCGGGTGTTCAGCACGACCAAGCCCGGCGTCGTGGTGTTGATGGGCGGCGGTGACCAGACGTTGTCCGCGGCCCCGGCTGGCGAGGCGACGTGGTACCGCGACGCGGCGCGGATCAGCGACCTGGCCGACCAGGTGAAAGCCGCCGGTATCGACGCCAAGTCGGTGCAGGTCGACGTGAGCGCCTACACCGGTCCGACGATGGCGCCGGGTTGGGATCCGGCAGACGTCGACGGCGGCGATATCGCGCCGATGGAGTCGGTGATGCTCGACGGTGGGCGCACCCAACCCGTGAGCGTCGATTCCTGGAGATCCAAGACGCCCGCGCTGGACGCCGGGCGCGCGCTGGCCTCGGCGCTGGGCGTCGACCCGGCGAAGGTGACCGTGGTCCCGGGGGCCGCGCGCGGCGGCCAGGAGATCGCGTCGGTGCAATCGCCGCCGCTCATCGACCGGCTGCGCGACATGATGAACGCCTCGGACAACGTGATGGCCGAGTCGACCGGCCGCGAGGTCGCCGCCGCACTCGGCCGCCCGCAGAGTTTCGCCGGTGCGGTTCAGGCGGTGCTCGGCCAACTCGACGCCGCCAAGATCGACACCACCAACGCCAGGCTCTTCGACTCCAGCGGGTTGTCCATGGATGACCGGCTCACCGCGGAGACCCTCGACGAAGTCATCAACGCCGCCGCGGGCAGCGCCCAACCCAAGATGCGATCGCTGGTCGAGTTGCTGCCCATCGCAGGTGGCAGCGGCACCCTGTCCAACCGCTACCTCGACACCGACGCAGGCCGGTCCGCCGCCGGATTCCTGCGTGCCAAGACGGGATCGCTGACCGGCGTGAACTCGTTGGCGGGCATCATCACCGACGCCAGCGGGCGGGTGCTCACGTTCGCCCTGATCTCCAACGACGCCGGACCGACGGGCCGTGTCGCGCTCGACACCTTCGCCGCGGTCCTGCGGTCGTGCGGATGCAGCGCATGAGCACCGAGACGCAGCCATCGCCCAGCGTCGGACGGGCCGTCGACTGGAAGTTCGCCGCCGAAGTCGGGGAAAAGCTCGTGCGGCCGGGCCCTGCGGCCTCCGACTACACCCGCCGCCAGGTCATCGAGCAGCTGGCCGAGGCGTCACGCGACGCCGAGGTGCCGGTGCGTGAGGTCACCGGCCTCAACGAGGGCGGCGCGATTCCCGAGGCCCGCATCGTGGACCGCGCGCAGTGGATCAACGCGGCGACGAAGTCGATGCGGGTGATGACCGGCGGCACGGAGGAGCCGAAGGGTTTCATCAGCGGGCGGATCACCGGCGCGCAGACCGGGGCGGTGCTCGCGTTCGTATCCCAGGGCATCCTCGGCCAGTACGACCCGTTCGGTCCCGACGGTGGCGAGCTTCTGCTGGTGTACCCCAACGTGATCGGCGTGGAGCGCCAATTGCGGGTTCAGCCAACTGATTTCAGGCTCTGGGTGTGTCTGCACGAGGTCACCCACCGGGTTCAGTTCCGGGCCAACCCGTGGCTGGCAGACCATATGTCGCAGTCACTCGCGGTGCTCACGCAGGACGCCGGCGACGACGTCGGCCAGATGGTGGGCAGGCTCGCGGCGTTCGTCCGCAGCCGCCGCGACTACGTCGTCGACTCCGAGACAGATCCCAATTCGGCGGGGATGATCGGCCTGATGCGCGCCGTTCAGGCCGAGCCGCAGCGGCGGGCGTTGGACCAGTTGCTGGTGTTGGGCACGCTTCTCGAGGGTCATGCCGACCATGTGATGGATGCCGTCGGGCCCAAGGTGGTGCCGTCGGTGGCGACCATCCGCAGGCGCTTTGATGAACGGCGTCAGCGCAAACAGCCTCCGCTGCAACGGATCATGCGGGCATTGCTCGGTTTCGACGCCAAGCTCAGCCAGTACACCCGCGGCAAGGCGTTCGTCGACCACGTGGTGTCCCGGGTCGGGATGACACGGTTCAACACCGTCTGGTCCAATGCGGAAACACTGCCGCAGCCAACGGAAATCGACAAGCCACAGCGGTGGATCGACAGAGTGCTGTAGCCGCGCTGCATGCGGCGGTGAAGACCTTCGAACGCGAGCATGCGGTTGCCGACCAACGCTGGTGTGTCGCGCTGTCGGGGGGTGCCGACTCGCTGGCACTGACGGCGATTGCGGCCAACGCCAAACCGACGACGGCGCTGATCGTCGACCACCGATTGCAGACCGACTCCGACAAGGTGGCGACAACCGCGCGCGAACAGGCGCTCGCGTTGGGATGTGTTGAGGCTCAGGTGCTTCGCGTCGACGTGGGCACCGCAGGCGGTCCCGAGGCCGCCGCGCGCACCGCACGCTACCGGGCGCTGGACACCGCACGGGCCGGGGCGTCGGTACTGCTCGCGCACACACTCGACGATCAGGCCGAGACCGTGCTGCTCGGCCTGGGCCGCGGTTCGGGGGCCCGCTCCATCGCCGGGATGCGCCCGCACGACCCGCCGTGGTACCGCCCGCTGCTCGGTGTGCGACGCGAAGTGACGCATGCGGCGTGCGCCGAGCTGAACCTGACACCGTGGCAGGACCCGCACAACGTCGATCGCCGGTACACCAGGACGAGGCTGCGCGGCGAGGTGCTCCCACTGCTTGAGGACGTGCTCGGTGGCGGCGTCGCCGAGGCGTTGGCGCGCACCGCCGCCGCGCTGCGCGAGGACACCGAGGCGCTCGACGATCTGGCGGGCCATGAGCTCGGCGAGGTATCGACCGCAGCAGGCCTCGACACCTCGCGCCTGCGCGACCTGCCGGAGGCCGTTCGGCGGAGGGTCATTCGAGGCTGGCTGCTGGCAGGCGGCGCCAGCGGACTGACCGACAAACAGATCCGCGGGGTGGACACCCTGGTGACCGCATGGCGCGGACAGGGTGGGGTCGCGGTGGGATCGCCGCTGCGCAGCCGGCGGCTGATCGCGGGCCGGCGCGACGGGATGCTGACCCTGCACACCGAGCCTGTGTGAAACATGGCACGCTGTGCACGTGGCCGCGCACACCACCGAGATGTACTCCGGAGACATCAAGTCGGTGCTGCTCTCGTCTGAGGAGATCCAGGCGAAGGTCGCCGAACTCGGGGCGAGGCTCGGCGACGACTACCGCGATGCCATCGCCGAGAATGGCCAGGATCTGCTGCTCATCACGGTGCTCAAGGGCGCGGTCTTCTTCGTCACCGACCTGGCCAGGGCGATCCCGGTGCCCACCCAGCTGGAGTTCATGGCGGTCAGTTCCTACGGCTCGTCGACGTCGTCGTCGGGCGTGGTGCGCATCCTCAAGGATCTCGATCGCGACATCAACGACCGTGACGTGCTGATAGTCGAGGACATCGTCGACTCCGGATTGACGCTGTCCTGGCTGCTGCGCAACCTCGCGACCCGGCATCCGCGTTCGTTGAAGGTCTGCACGCTGATGCGTAAACCCGATGCCGTGCGCGCCGACGTCGAGATCGCCTACGTCGGTTTCGACATCCCCAACGAGTTCGTCGTCGGCTACGGCCTCGACTACGCCGAGCGCTATCGGGACCTGCCCTACATCGGCACGCTGGACCCCAAGGTGTACGAGGAGCTGTAGTCGGCGCAAGATGAGGGCGTGACCGAAACAGCCCTTCGGATCTGTCCTTTGTGCGAGGCCACCTGCGGCCTGACCCTGACGATCGACGACGGCAGGCTCACCGGCGCCCGCGGCGATCGTGACGATGTGTTCAGCCACGGGTTCATCTGCCCGAAGGGTGCGAGTTTCGCCGAACTCGACAACGACCCCGACCGGTTGGCGCGGCCGCTGGTGCGGCGCGACGGCGTGCTGACCGAGGCCACGTGGGACGAGGCGTTCGCAGCGGTCGCCGAAGGCCTCAACGCCGTCATCGCCGAGCACGGCGGAACCTCGGTCGGTGTGTATCTGGGCAATCCGAGCGCGCACACGGTGGCGGGCGCGCTGTATCCGCCCGTGATCATCCGCGCCCTCGGCACCAGGCAGGTATTCAGCGCGAGCACGCTCGACCAGATGCCCAAGCACGTCGCGCTCGGGCTCATGTTCGGCAGCCCGGTCGCGTTCACCGTGCCCGATCTCGACCGCACCGACTACCTCGTCGTCATCGGCGCGAATCCCCTTGTGTCCAACGGAAGTCTGGCCACCGCCGCCGATTTTCCCGGCAAGTTGCGGGCGCTGCGCAAGCGCGGCGGCACGCTGGTCGTCATCGATCCCGCGCGCACGCGCACCGCCGAACTCGCCGATCGTCACATCGCGGTCCGCCCGGGTACCGACCCGGCGCTGATGCTCGCCGTCGTGCATGTGCTCTTCGACGAGGGCCTTGTCGACCTCGGCACAGTTGCCGGCCATGTCAACGGTCTCGATGAGGTCCGCGCCGTCGCGGCGGACTTCGGCCCGGACACGGTCGCCGAATACTGCGGGGTCGCCGCCGATGAGATCCGGTCGCTGGCCCGTGAACTCGCCGCCGCGCCGACCGCCGCCGTCTACGGCCGAATCGGCACCTCCACCGTCGAATTCGGAACGCTCGGCAGCTGGCTGGTGGACGTCATCAACGTCCTGACGGGCAATCTCGACCGTGCGGGCGGGGCGATGTTCCCGCTCGGCGCGACGGCACCCGCACCCCGTCCGCCGAAGACAGGGCGCGGCTTCCGGATCGGACGCTGGCACAGCCGCGTCTCCGGTCACCCCGAAGCGCTGTCCGAATTTCCGGCGGCCGCACTCGCCGAGGAGATCGACACACCCGGCGACGGACAGATCAAGGCGACGATCACCATCGCCGGAAACCCCGTGCTCTCCGCCCCCGACGGCGACCGCCTCGACCGTGCGCTCGACGGCGTCGAGTTCATGGTGAGCGTCGATCCGTACCTCAACGAGACGACGCGTCATGCCGACGTCATCCTGCCGCCACCACCGCCCTCGCAGACCGCCCACTTCGACTTCGCACTCAACAACCTCGCGGTGCGCAACAACGTCCGGTATTCGCCGCCGGTGCTGCCCGCGGCCGGTCGACCCGACGAGGCGGAGATCCTGTCGCGGATCGCGCTCGTCCTCTTCGGCTCCGGCGCCGACGGCGATCCCGCTGTCGTCGACGAACAGGTCATCGCGATGGCATTGGCCAAGGAGACCGCCGATCCCGGCTCGCCGGTCGCAGGCCGTCCCGTCGCGGAACTGACCGCGATGCTCGCGCCCGGGCCCGGGTACGAGCGCCGCCTCGACATGATGCTGCGACTGGGGGCGTATGGCGACGCGTTCGGCGCCAAGCCCGACGGTCTGACACTGCAGCGACTCAAAGAGATGCCGCACGGTGTGGACCTCGGCCCGCTGCAGCCGCGCCTGTCCGAGGTGCTGCGAACCCCAACGGGGCGAATCGAACTCGCGCCGCAGCCGCTCATCGAGGACGCGGCGCGACTTCGGGAGTCACTCCACCGGCGCGCCGATCGATTCGTCCTCATCGGACGACGCCATCTGCGTTCCAACAACAGTTGGATGCACAACGTGCCCGCGCTCGCAGGTGGCAGCAACAAGTGCACGCTGCGGATCCACCCCGACGACGCCGCCGATCTGGGCTTGACCGACACCGCGGTCGTGAAGGGCCCCGGCGGCGAACTGCTGGCTCCGATCGAGATCACCGACAGCATGCGGCGCGGGGTGGTGTCTCTTCCACACGGGTGGGGTCATGACCGCGGCGGCACCGGCCAGGAGATCGCGGCGCGAGATCCCGGGGTCAACGTCAATCAGCTCAACGCAGGCAATCAGCTCGACCGGCTGTCGGGCACCGCCGTGCTGAACGGGATACCGGTCGACATCGCTCCCGCCGGCTAGGTGAGCTCCCAGATCACCGTCACGTTGAAACTGACGGTCTGCTGGCCCGGTTCGACCGGCACCGGTGCGGCCATCGCCATCTCGGCGCCGCCGCGCGGCATCGGAACCGGCGGCGCGGATCCGGGCGCCTCCGAGATCGAGATGACCTTGCCGAGAGTCAGACCCGACAGTCCTGCGTACTGACCGGCGCGATCCTTTGCATCGTTGAAGGCACGGCTGCGGGCGTCGCGGACGAGTTGACTGTCGTCGTCGATCGAATAGTTCACATTGTTGATCCGGGTGGCGTTCCCGCCGGTGCTGATGATGAGCGCGAGCGCCTGCGATGCCGCGTCGAGCTGGCGGATCTTCACGTCGATCGAGTTGCTCGCCTGGTAGCCGACGATGGTGGTGCTGTCGGTGGTCGGCGAGAACTGCGGCTGCAGGCTCACTTGCGTTGTGCTGATGTCTTTCCGGTCCACACCAGCATCCACCAGCGCGTTGATCACCCCGAGCTGACGATCGCTGACCTGGTTCATCGCGCCGGTGACGTCGGGGGCCGTGAACTCGATCGACGCGTTGACGTTCAACGTGTCCGGTGTGCCCTTGACTTCACCGGAGCCGACGACGGTGACCTGTCGGACGTCGGGGTCCGGGGTCGTCAGAGTGCTGATCGGTCCCGAGGTCGAATCGCAACCCGACAGTGTGGCAACAAGTCCTGCGGCGGCGAGAACGAGGAGTCGGGTGGGCAACTTCGCCCGGGCAGCGATCGGCATGAGAGGCACCATACCGTCAGGGCGTCACCGGATTTCCTCGTCCAGGAATGCCAACAGGATCGTGTTGACCTCGTCGGCGCGCTCCTGCTGCACCCAATGTCCGGCACCGTCGATCCACCTCTCGGTGTACGGGCCCGCAGCGACTTCGCGTGCGCGGGCGGGATTCATCGTCGGGCCGACCGGGTCGGCGGTACCGCCGACGAACAATGCGGGCGCAGTGGTCTGTGCGCCGGCCAGCTGTGGCGTCGACTCCCAGTTGCGGTCGTAGTTTCGGTACCAGTTCAGTGCGCCGGTGAAGCCGGTCCTGGAGAACTCGGTGACGTAGTGGTCAAACTCGTCGGAGCTGATCCACTCGGGCAGCGGCGCGTCGCCCGCGACCAGTCCGGCGAACATTCCCCGCATGGTGACGGCCACATCGGCCTCCATCTCCGCGTCGGCCACGCCGGGCTCCTGGAACCGCAGCATGTAGAAGTCGTCGCCGAACTTCTCCCGCCAGCGTTCGGTAGGGCGCGAGCGTGCCCGCGGGATGGGCGGCACGCTGAGACCGGCAACCGCCCGAACCCGGTCGGGATGCAGCAGCGCGGTGTGCCATACGACCATGGCGCCCCAGTCGTGACCGATGAACGCGGCCTGCTCCACTCCGACGTCGTCGACCAGGCCGACGAGGTCGCCGGTCAGCGCATGAATGTCGTAGTCCTCGACGGCATCGGGTCGGCTGGAACCGCCGTACCCGCGCTGGTCGGGGGCCAGCACGTGATACCCGGCGTCGGCGAGAACCGGAATCTGGTGCCGCCACGAATACGCCAGTTCGGGGAATCCGTGGGCCAGTACGACGAGAGGCGCACCACGATCCCCGGCTTCGATGACCCGAAGCGCCACCCCGTTCGTCTCGACTATCCGTTCGGCCGAGCTGTGCACGAGGTCAGCCAAGCACACCGGCGGGAACCTTGGTTCGTTGGTCTAGCGGTAGCCTGGTGGTTTCTGACTGCGATCAAGAGGAAGTCGACGACGGACATTCGATGAACCGTAAAAATGTGATCCGCACGCTCACCGTGATAGCGGTGGTGCTGTTGCTGGGTTGGTCGTTCTACTACTTCAGTGACGACACTCGCGGATTCAAACCCGTCGACACCTCGGTGGCGATGTCCCAGATCAGCAGCGACAACATCAAGAGCGCGCAGATCGACGACCGTGAGCAGCAGCTTCGCCTGGAGCTGAAGAAGGGCAACAGCGACACAGAGGACAGCGACAAGATCATCACCAAGTACCCCACGGGGTACGGAGTGCAGCTGTTCGACGCGTTGAGCGCCAAGAACGCCAAGATCAATACCGTCGTGAATCAGGGCAGCATGCTGGGCTCGCTGCTGATCTACCTGCTGCCGCTGCTGCTGCTCGTCGGCCTGTTCGTGATGTTCTCCCGCATGCAGGGCGGCGGCGGCCGGATGGGCTTCGGTTTCGGCAAGTCGAAGGCCAAGCAGCTGGGCAAGGACATGCCCAAGACCACGTTCGCCGACGTGGCGGGTGTCGACGAGGCGGTCGAGGAGCTCTACGAGATCAAGGACTTCCTGCAGAACCCCACGCGGTATCAGGCGCTCGGCGCCAAGATCCCCAAGGGCGTCCTGCTCTACGGCCCGCCGGGCACCGGCAAGACATTGCTGGCACGCGCCGTGGCGGGGGAGGCCGGGGTGCCGTTCTTCACCATTTCCGGTTCGGACTTCGTCGAGATGTTCGTCGGCGTCGGCGCGTCCCGCGTGCGCGACATGTTCGAGCAGGCGAAGCAGAACAGCCCATGCATCATCTTCGTCGACGAGATCGACGCCGTCGGACGCCAGCGTGGTGCAGGCATGGGCGGCGGTCACGACGAGCGCGAGCAGACGCTGAACCAGCTGCTGGTCGAGATGGACGGGTTCGGCGACCGCCAGGGCGTCATCCTGATCGCGGCCACCAACCGGCCCGACATCCTCGACCCGGCACTGCTGCGGCCGGGCCGCTTCGACCGCCAGATCCCGGTGTCCAACCCCGACATCGCCGGCCGCAAAGCGGTGCTCAAGGTGCATTCGCAGGGCAAACCTATGGCCGACGACGCCGATCTCGACGGGTTGGCCAAGCGGACCGTCGGCATGTCCGGCGCGGACCTGGCCAATGTGATCAACGAAGCGGCGCTGCTGACTGCCCGTGAGAACGGCACCGTCATCACGGGTGCCGCGATGGAGGAGGCCGTCGACCGTGTCGTCGGCGGGCCGCGACGCAAGAGCCGCATCATCAGCGAGCACGAGAAGAAGATCACCGCCTATCACGAAGGCGGACACACTCTGGCGGCGTGGGCGATGCCCGACATCGAGCCGATCTACAAGGTGACGATCCTCGCCCGTGGTCGCACCGGTGGCCATGCGGTCGCGGTGCCCGAGGACGACAAGGGTCTGATGACCCGCTCGGAGATGATCGCGCGGCTGGTGTTTGCGATGGGTGGCCGGGCCGCCGAAGAGTTGGTGTTCCGCGAGCCGACCACAGGTGCGGTATCCGACATCGAGCAGGCCACCAAGATCGCCCGCGCGATGGTCACCGAGTACGGCATGAGCTCCAAACTCGGCGCTGTTCGTTACGGCACCGAGCACGGCGACCCGTTTCTCGGCCGCACCATGGGCACCCAGGCCGATTACAGCCACGAGGTCGCGCAGATCATCGACGACGAGGTCCGCAAGCTGATCGAAGCGGCGCACACCGAGGCGTGGGAGATCCTCACCGAGTACCGCGACGTGCTCGACACCCTGGCCGGTGAGCTCCTGGAGAAGGAGACGCTGCACCGCGCCGAGCTGAAGGCGATCTTCGAGGACGTCAAGAAGCGGCCGCGACTGACGATGTTCGACGACTTCGGTGGTCGTGTCCCGTCGGACAAGCCCCCTATCAAGACGCCGGGCGAGCTGGCGATCGAACGCGGAGAGCCGTGGCCCAAGCCGGTGCCCGAGCCCGCCTTCAAGACGGCCATCGCGCAGGCGTCGAGGGCCGCCGAAGCCACCAAGGTCGCCGAGGGTCAGACGAACGGCGCAAACGGCAACGGCGCCAACGGAACCGGAGCCAACGCGCCGACGCAACCGGACTACGGCGCTCCCGCAGGATGGCACGCTCCCGGCTGGCCACCGCAGGCACAGCCGCCGCAACAGCAGCAACCGCACGGTCAGTGGTATCCGTCGCCGCCGCCCAATCAGTCCGGGTGGCAGAACCCCAATGTCGCCGGCGCGGCTCCGCCACCGTATCCGCCCTATCAGCCCTACCCGCAGCCCGGCCATCCCCAGCAGGGTGGTCAACCGAACCCGAACGACGATTCGGGGCAGGAGAACGGCCGGCAGAATCCGCACGGCTGACAGGCTGCCGGTTCACAGGAGGCTCCAATGACGAAGTCGCAGAACAACTCTGTCAAATTCGAACCCGCGAAGTTCGATCAGGCGCGTGCAGAAGCGGCCGTGCGCGAGTTGCTGGTCGCGGTGGGAGAAGATCCCAATCGGCACGGCCTCGAAGACACGCCTGCGCGCGTAGCGCGCGCGTACAAGGAAATGTTCGCCGGTCTGTACACCGACCCGGACACGGTGCTGGACACCACCTTTGACGAACAGCACGACGAACTGGTGCTGGTCAAGCAGATACCCATGTACTCCACCTGCGAACACCATCTGGTGTCGTTCCACGGGGTGGCACACGTCGGCTACATACCCGGCGAGGACGGCCGGGTCACCGGGCTGTCGAAAATCGCGCGGCTGGTGGATCTCTACGCCAAGCGGCCACAGGTGCAGGAACGGCTGACCGCGCAGATCGCGGATGCGTTGATGCGCAAGCTGAACCCGCGTGGCGTCATCGTGATCGTCGAGGCCGAACATCTCTGCATGGCAATGCGCGGCGTCCGCAAGCCTGGTGCCGTCACTGCGACGTCGGCGGTGCGTGGCCAGTTCAAGACCGACCACGCGTCCAGGTCGGAAGCACTGGATCTCATCCTGCGCAAGTGATTCCGAGGATGCAGGTCATGGGGGTTGTGAACGTCACCGACGACTCTTTCTCCGATGGTGGCCTGTTCCTCGACCGTGACCGCGCCGTCGCCCATGGTGTTGCGCTGGCCGCCCAAGGCGCCACGATTGTCGATGTCGGAGGTGAGTCGACGCGGCCGGGCGCCACGCGTATCGACCCGCAGGTGGAAACCTCGCGAGTGTTGCCGGTAATCAAAGAGCTTGCCGAACAAGGTATTACGGTGAGTATCGACACAATGCACGCCTCGGTGGCACAGGCCGCGCTGGAAAGCGGCGCCCGGATAGTCAACGACGTATCCGGCGGCCGCGCCGACCCGGGCATGGCTCCGCTGCTCGCCGACGCCAAGGTTCCGTGGGTGTTGATGCACTGGCGGTCGGTCGGCGCGGTTCGCCCGCACGACGCGCCCGTATACCTCGACGTGGTCACCGAGGTGCGCGAGGAACTCATGGAAAGTGTCGACGCCGCGGTGTCCGCGGGCGTGGATCCGGCGAACGTGATCATCGACCCCGGCCTGGGATTCGCCAAGACCGCAGAACATAATTGGACGCTTCTACGAGCACTGCCCGAGTTCGTCGGCACCGGAGTGCCGGTGCTGGTCGGCGCGTCCCGCAAGCGATTCCTCGGCACGCTGCTGGCCGGCCCGGACGGCGACCCGCGCCCGCCCGACGGCAGAGAAACCGCGACCGCGGTGATCTCCGCGCTCGCCGGACTGCATGGCGCATGGGGGGTGCGCGTGCACGACGTGCGTGCCTCCGTCGATGCGGTGAGGGTGTTGGAGGCTTGGCGTGGCTGATCGAATCGAGTTGAAGGGGTTGACCGTTCGGGGCAACCACGGAGTATTCACCCATGAGCGCCGCGACGGCCAGGACTTCATCATCGACATCACGGTGTGGGCTGACTTCGACATCGCGGCGAAGACCGACGACCTCGCCGACACCCTCGACTACGGCGCGCTGGCGCAACGTGCCGCCGATATCGTGGGGGGTCCGCCGCGCAACCTGATCGAGACGGTGGCAGCAGAGATCGCCGAGGACGTGATGTCCGACGAGCGGGCGCACGCCGTCGAGGTGGTGGTGCACAAGCCCGCCGCACCGATCCCGTTGACGTTCACCGACGTGGCGGTCGTGGCACGACGGTCGCGGCGCGGCGGCGGGCGGGGTAATCCGTGACCTCGGTCGTCTTGTCCATCGGCTCGAACCTCGGGGACAGGTTGGCGCGGCTGCAGTCGGTCGTCGACGGCCTTGGCAGCACGGTGCGCACCGTATCGCCGGTGTACGAGACCGATCCGTGGGGCGGCGTTGACCAGGGCCCGTTCCTCAACGCCGTGGTGCTCGCCGACGATCCGACTCTCGACGGCCACGGGTGGCTGCGACGCGCGCAGGAACTGGAACGCGCGGCCGACCGGGTGCGCGATGAACGCTGGGGCCCCCGCACCCTGGACGTCGACCTCGTCATGTGCAGCGCCGACGGTCGTGAGGTCACGTCGTCAGACGAGGACCTGACGTTGCCTCACCCGCTGGCGTATCAGCGGGCGTTCGTGCTCGTACCGTGGCTCGCCGCCGACCCCGGCGCGGCGCTGACCGTTGCGGGGGAGCGGCGACCCGTCGGACAGCTGCTCGCCGAACTCGAACCTGCCGACCGTGATGGCGTGCGATTGACCGACTTGGTGCTGGCCTGATGGGTCCCACGCGCAATCGCGACCTCACCGCGGCGACGGTGCTTGCTGCCGTGGCGAGCTATCTGCTCGTGCTGCTGCTGTACCGCTTCTTTCCGCCCATCACCCTGCTGTCGGGAGTGTCGTTGCTGGCGGTCGCCTTCGCTGAGGCGGGGTGGGCCTTCTACATACGGGCCAAGATCAACGACGGGAAGATCGGCGACGGTCCCGGCTGGCTGCACCCGCTCGCCGTTGCCAGATCCGTGTTGATCGCGATGGCTTCGGCGTGGGTGGGGGCGCTGGTGCTCGGGTGGTGGCTCGGCGTGCTTGCATACCTGCTACCGCGGCGTTCCACGTTGCGCATCGCGGGCGAAGATACGGCAGGCGCCGTGGTGGCCGCCGTATGTGCATTCGCACTTGTGGCCGCCGCGGTGTGGCTACAGCATTGCTGCAAGTCTCCGCCGGAGTCGCCCGACAACCCTGATGGCGCAACGGAGTAACTGTTTGTGGCGCCTCTGCGCCGAATCGCCGAAGAGGTCGACACGCTGAGTGACCTGTGGCGGGTATTGTCGCCCCATGACCGAACCGGCTCGCAGCGCCAGGCCTCGGCGCAGCGCGCGCCGGCCGGGCTGGGTGCTGCTGACGGTGTTGCTGGTGCTCGCCATCGGGGCCAGTTCGGCCCTGGTGTTCACCGACCGGGCGGAGTTGCTGAAGCTCGCTGTCATCCTGGCGCTCTGGGCCGCAGTGGTGGCGGCGTTCGTATCGGTCATCTATCGCAGGCAGAGCGATATCGACCAGGCGAAGGTCAGAGACCTCAAGCTCGTCTACGACCTGCAGCTGGATCGTGAGATATCCGCGCGCCGGGAGTACGAGCTGTCTGTGGAGACGCAGTTGCGTCGCGAGTTGGTATCGGAGCTGAGGGCGCAGGCGGCTGACGAAGTTGCAGGCCTGCGGGCCGAACTGGCAGCGCTGCGGGCCAACCTGGAGATCCTGTTCGACGCCGACCTGTCGCACCGGCCTGCGCTGGAAACCGACCGGGTCGGTGCCGGCTCCTACGACGACTGGACACCGACCCCCGAGTCCGCCGGTCGGGTGACCGCCAGCCGCATCGATACCGAGGACGACGACGAGACCGATTTCCGCACCGACGAAAGCCCGATCATCGACGTGCATGAGGAACCGCACGTGCCCGAGTCCGAGTGGGTGCCGTCGGTGAATCCGGGCGGAGCGCACCGCAGGGGAGCTGCTCCGCCGGTGGTCCCGCCGCCGACCGATAACGAGCGCACCACCCAATTCAATTGGCCGCCAGGGCAAGAACCACCCGCGCCCGCGCCGCCACCGCCCGCGCCGGAGCCGGCCCCACCGACATCGCCACCGCCGCAGCCGGATCCCGTACCCGTATCGGATTGGCAGCCTGCGCCCGCCGAGGGACGGTTCGTTCCGGCGGGGACGCCGGGCAGCAATTGGGGGACACCGCCGGAGACTCCGACGGACCAGCCGACTGCCGACAACGGCTCTGCCGCCGAGTACGTGGGCAGGCGACGTGCACCGGCGCCTGGCGCGCATTCGCAACCGGCGATGTCGGTGCCGCCCCCCGAACCGCCACTGCGTGGCCGCCATTCGGTGGGCCCCGGGGCCGTCGACCCCGGCAAGCCCCCGGCAACGCCCACCTTGGCCGCCGAATCGGCCGAGCCACCTCCTCATGAGGAGCCTGAGGCGGCCGAGGAGTCGGCGGGGTCGCGGCATCGCAGCTCTGAGGACGCGGAGACCGGTGGCCAATCTGTGGCCGACCTTCTGGCGCGGCTTCAGGCCGCCCCGTCCGGGGGCGGCCGTCGCCGACGTCGCGAAGATTGAGTTAGGCTTTATCGACCGTCCGGTACCTGCATCGCAGGACTGGAACGTAGAAACTTTCGACATTCAGTGAGGTCGACTTCGTGACTTCGATGGGGAACCCCCCTGACGGATTCCGCCCGGCGCGGCTGACGATCGGCATCATTTCGGCTGGTCGGGTGGGTACGGCGCTCGGCGTCGCGTTGGAGCGCGCCGAACACGTCGTGGTCGCCTGCAGCGCCATTTCGCACGCGTCGCGCGAGCGGGCGCGGCGTCGCCTGCCCGACAGCGCCGTGTTGCCGATCGACGAGGTCGCCGTTCGCGCCGAACTGCTGCTGCTCGCTGTGCCCGACGCGGTACTCCCTGAGCTGATCTCAGGTCTCGCGGCCACGCGGGCGGTCCGCCCGGGCACGATCGTCGCGCATACCTCGGGCGCCAACGGCGTCGGTGTGCTGGACCCGCTGACCGAACAGGATTGCATTCCGCTGGCGATTCATCCGGCCATGACCTTCACCGGTGCCGACGAGGACATCGCGCGTCTGTCCGAATCATGCTTCGGGGTCACGGCCGCCGACGAAATCGGATACGCGATCGCGCAGTCGCTGGTGTTGGAGATCGGCGGCGAACCGTTCCGCATTCGTGAAGATGCGCGGACCCTGTACCACGCGGCACTGGCACATGCGAGCAATCACGTCGTGACCGTGCTTCTCGACGCGGTCGAGGCACTGCGCTCGGCACTGTGGGGTCAGGAGCTGCTCGGGCAGGAAATGGTCGGCGAGGCACCCGGCGGCATCGCCGAGCGGGTCATCGGTCCGCTGGCTCGTGCATCCCTTGAGAATGCGTTGCTGCGCGGTCAGGGTGCGCTCACCGGTCCGGTAGCGCGCGGTGATGCTGGGGCGGTGGCACGCCATCTGGTGGCGTTGACCGAAGTCGATCCCGAACTCGCACAGGCGTATCGGGCGAACTCGTTGCGCACCGCGCAGCGCGCGCATGCCCCCGCCGAGGTGTTTGACGTGGTCACGGGGACGGGCCGATGATCACCGCGCCCAGGCCACAGTTCAACGCGGGCGAACTGAATGTCTACTCCGCACCGCGCGACATCTCGACCGTCAGCAAGGCGCTTCGTGCGACCGGTCGCAGGGTGATGCTGGTGCCGACCATGGGCGCTCTGCACGAGGGCCACCTCACGCTGATCCGTTCGGCGAAGAGAGTTCAGGGCGCGGTCGTGGTGGTGTCGATCTTCGTGAACCCGTTGCAGTTCGGGGCCGGTGAGGACCTCGACGCATATCCGCGCACACTCGACGACGACCTTGCCGCCCTGCGCGACGAACGGGTCGAAATCGCATTCACCCCGACCGTCGCCGACATGTACCCCAACGGCACCCGGACCTCGGTACACCCGGGTCCGCTCGCCGGGGAACTCGAAGGTGCAATGCGGCCAACCCATTTCGCCGGGGTACTGACTGTCGTGCTGAAGCTGCTGAACGTCGTGCGCCCGGACCGGGCCTTCTTCGGCGAGAAGGATTACCAACAGCTGACGCTGATCCGGCAGATGGTCGCCGACCTCGATGTCGACACGCAGATCGTCGGCGTACCGATCGTGCGCGAACCCGACGGCTTGGCGATGTCCTCCCGGAACCGCTATCTCACCGACGACGAACGCGAACAGGCCGGCGCCCTTTCGGCCGCGTTACTCGCCGGAATGTACGCAGCGGGAGGGGGAGCGGCGGCCGCGCTGGACGCGGCACGCGCTGTGCTCGACGAGGTACCGGCCATCGACGTGGACTACCTGGAAGTGCGCGATCCGATGATGGAGCCCGTGACGTCCGAGGGGACTGCGCGCATGCTGGTCGCCGGCCGGCTCGGACGCACCCGGCTCTTGGACAACATCACCATCGACGTCGGAGTGCCCTCTGGCACCGGGCCCGATGTCGAGTACGACAAACACGAATTGCCCTGGAGGAATTGATGTTACGGACAATGCTGAAATCCAAGATCCACCGTGCCACGGTCACCAAGGCCGACCTGCACTACGTCGGCTCGGTGACCATCGACGCCGACCTGATGGACGCGGCCGACCTGCTGGAGGGTGAGCAGGTGACGATCGTCGACATCGACAACGGTGCGCGATTGGTGACCTATGCGATCACCGGCGAACGCGGCAGCGGTGTGATCGGCATCAACGGCGCGGCAGCACATCTGGTGCATCCAGGCGATTTGGTGATCCTTATTGCATACGGCTCGATGGAGGACGCCGAGGCACGCAGGTATCAGCCGCGGGTGGTGTTCGTCGACGCCGACAACAGGCAGATCGATCTCGGTCACGATCCGGCCCACGTGCCCGCCGACGCGTCCGAACTGATGTCGCCGCGGTAAGCCCATGCTGCTCGCAATCGACGTTCGCAACACCCACACCGTCGTCGGACTGGTGTCGGGTTCTGGCGACCACGCAAAGGTAGTGCAGCACTGGCGGATTCGTACCGAATCAGAAGTGACCGCCGATGAACTGGCGCTGACGATCGACGGTCTCATCGGAGATGACGCCGAGCGCCTGACGGGCGCCGCGGGTCTGTCCACGGTGCCGTCGGTGCTTCACGAGGTACGCCTGATGCTCGAACAGTATTGGCCGACGATGCCACACGTACTCATCGAGCCGGGCGTGCGCACCGGGATCCCGCTGCTGGTCGACAATCCCAAGGAGGTCGGCGCCGACCGGATCGTCAACTGCCTGGCCGCCTTCCACAAGTACGGCACCGCGGCCATCGTCGTCGACTTCGGCTCCTCGATCTGTGTCGACGTGGTCTCGGCGAAGGGCGAATTCCTCGGCGGCGCAATCGCACCCGGCGTTCAGGTGTCTTCGGACGCGGCCGCGGCACGATCGGCCGCGCTGCGCCGTGTCGAGCTGACCCGGCCGCGGTCGGTCATCGGCAAGAACACTGTGGAGTGCATGCAGGCCGGCGCGGTCTTCGGATTCGCGGCTCTGGTGGATGGTTTGGTGAACCGCATCCGCGCGGACGTCGACGGATTCGGTGGTGACGACATCACAGTGGTGGCCACCGGGCACGGAGCGCCGTTGGTCCTGGAGGATCTGCGCACCGTCGAGCAGTACGACCAGCACCTCACCTTGGACGGGCTGCGGTTGGTGTTCGAACGCAACCGCGACAGCCAGCGCGGCCGGCTCAAACAGGCCCGCTAGCGCTGCCTAGAAGAAGGTGCGGATCAGGTCGACGACGCGGCCGTCCCCGTCGAGCATCGGGATCATCGACCACTTGTCGAAGACCGTGCACGGATGGCTGATCCCGAATTCCAGCCAGTCGCCGACCTCCGCCGGCTCGTCGCCGAGTCGCAGGTACGCGTGCTGGTCGTTCAGCTTGACGACCTGGGCAGTGGCCATCCCGTACGGAATCGGCAGATCCTGGTCGAACGACACGTCGCGGCGTCCCATCGCCAACACCGCGAGATCTGGTTCGGGCCGCGACACAACCTGTGACCACACGCGCAGAGCGGGGCGTAGGCCCTCCCGCAGCGGCGATGTGCGGCGGTAGAGACCGTCGTCGTGGGTCAGGTAGCAGCCGCTGCGCAATATCGTCCGCACACACATATCCGCGGGCCATCCGGTGAGCACCTCGGCGACCGTGTCGAAGTAGGTGCTGCCGCCCGCAGTCGCGATGACGCGGTCGGTCTCGATGATCGGCGCCAGCCGCAGCACGGCGGCGCGGATGTCGGCCAGATACGTTCGGACCACCCCGACGGAGTCGGGGGCCAGGTCGTGTCCGAGCGCCGCTTCGTAGCCGGCCACACCGACGAGCCGCAGCCGTGGGGACGCGACGACCGCGCGGGCCACCTCGTCGACGGAATCCGGTGTGCGGCACCCCGTGCGCCCGCCCGCCATGCCCACCTCGACGCAGACGTCCAGCGGCCGGCAGGCACCCGCGGCGGTCAGCGCCGCCGTCATCAGTTCAACCCCGCGCACCGAGTCGGCCCAGCACACCAGCGTGAAGTCGGGGTGTGCATCGAGTTCGGCTGCCAGCCAACGCAATCCGGCAGCATCGACCAGCTCGTTGGCGAGCACGACATCGCGCACGCCGAACGCACGGAAGATTCGGACCTGACTGATCGTGGCGGCTGTGACGGCGGACGCCCCCGCGTCGAACTGCCGTGCCAGCAGCTGGGGGGACATGTGAGTCTTGCCGTGCGGCGCCAGCTCGACGCCACGCTCGGCGCACCATCGCGCCATTTCGGCGAGGTTGTGAGTCAGCGCATCGTCGCGCAGAACGCACACCGGGCTGAGCGCACCGTCATCGAACAGGTGCGGTGAATCGGCGCACACGTTCGCAGGTGTGCGACCCCACCACGACGCAGGCAGTCCCTTGAAGCGCCAGTCGAGCGGCTCCTCGGACAGCGCGGCCACCGCCGCTGCGTTGATGGGGCCGGCCATGAGTTCATTTAAGCTGGCACGTCGTGACGACACCTGACCCGCCTGAAAGCGACATCCCCGAGCAGTACCGGATCCGCCAGGGCAAGCGGGACCGTCTGCTGGCCGAGGGACGAGATCCGTATCCCGTGGAGGTCGCCCGCACGCACACGCTGGCAGAGATTCGCCAGACCTACCCCGATCTGGAGGCCAACGCCGAGACCGGGCTCATCGTCGGGGTCGCAGGTCGCGTCATGTTCGCCCGTAATTCCGGCAAGTTGTGCTTCGCCTCACTCCAGGAGGGCGACGGCACGCAGCTCCAGGTGATGATCAGCCTCGACCGGGTCGGCCAGGAGTCGCTGGAATCGTGGAAATCCGACGTCGATCTCGGTGACATCGTTTTCGTGCACGGTGAGGTGATCAGCTCCCGGCGCGGAGAACTGTCCGTGCTCGCGGATTTTTGGCAAATTGTGTCCAAAGCATTACGGCCGCTACCGGTGGCCCACAAGGAGATGAGCGAAGAATCTCGGGTGCGGCAACGCTATGTCGATCTGATCGTCCGGCCGGAGGCTCGCGCCATCGCGCGCCAGCGCGTAGCGGTGGTCCGTGCCGTCCGTTCGGCACTGGAACGACGCGGTTTTCTCGAGGTCGAGACGCCGATGCTGCAGACGTTGGCCGGTGGAGCGGCGGCGCGCCCGTTCGTCACCCACTCGAACGCACTCGATGCGGACCTCTACCTTCGTATCGCGCCGGAACTGTTCCTAAAGCGTTGCCTCGTGGGCGGATTCGAGCGCGTCTTCGAGTTGAATCGGGTGTTCCGAAACGAAGGTGCAGATTGGACGCATTCACCTGAATTCGCGATGCTCGAGACATATCAGGCGTACGGAACTTACGACGATTCCGCCGTTGTCACTCGGGAGATAATTCAAGAGGTCGCCGATGAGGCGATCGGCACCAGAAAGGTGCCATTGCCAGATGGCAGTGTCTACGATCTCGACGGTGAATGGCAAACAATACAAATGTATCCGTCGCTCTCCGAAGCGCTTGGTGAAGAGATCACGCCGGACACGCCCGCCGAACACTTATGGGCCATCGCCGACCGGCTCGATGTCGAGATTCCACGGGATCGCGGTTACGGGCATGGGAAATTAGTCGAGGAGCTGTGGGAGCACGCGGTCGGAAACAGTCTGTGGGCGCCCACCTTCGTCAGGGACTTTCCCGTCGAGACAACTCCCTTGACCCGCGCACATCGCAGCATCGCAGGGGTGACTGAGAAGTGGGACCTCTACATCCGGCGCGTCGAGCTGGCGACGGGTTACTCCGAGCTCATCGACCCGGTGATTCAACGCGAACGGTTCGAAGCGCAGGCGCGCGCAGCGGCCGCCGGCGACGATGAGGCCATGGTTCTCGACGAGGATTTCCTGGCCGCCCTGGAGTATGCGATGCCGCCCTCGACAGGGACTGGAATGGGTATCGACAGATTGCTGATGGCATTGACGGGTCTATCGATTCGAGAGACAGTTTTGTTCCCGATTGTTCGTCGCCATGTCATGTGATCCGCCGGATTTCTTATCTTGTTGAATGGTTAGTCTTTGTATGGCACATTGGTGCGGGGGCCCGAACCTTTATGCTCCCGAGAAGGGCAGAGTGGACTAATGGCGAAGAAAGTGACCGTCACGCTGGTCGATGATTTCGACGGCGAGGGCGCGGCCGATGAGACGGTCGAATTCGGGCTCGACGGGGTGAGCTACGAGATCGATCTTTCTTCGAAGAATGCCGCAAAACTGCGTAGTGACCTGAAGCAATGGCTCGAGGCGGGCCGTCGGGTCGGCGGTCGCCGACGCGGACGCTCGGCGGGCTCAGGCCGCGGACGGGCGGCCATCGATCGCGAGCAGAGCGCCGCGATCCGGGATTGGGCCCGTCGAAACGGGCACAACGTGTCCACCCGTGGGCGCATCCCGGCAGACGTCATCGACGCGTTCCACGCGGCGACCTAGACGTGCGGCGAGCAGTTCGCTGGACGCGAACGGCCCGGCAGCCAATGACGGAAACAAACGTGGCGTTCGAGCGTTTCTAACAGATAGCCCATGGGTGCAGCCGCGGTGCGGTTTCCTACCGGCAGCGCTGTCCGCTTACAGCGGACCGGCAGGCGGGGCACCCGGGACCGCCGCCCATTACAGTGGACGGCAGGTGCGATGCACTTCTTCAAGTGCAAAGGCGCCGAGTCTATTGATGGAGAGCAGGTAACCCGATGTTCGAGAGATTCACCGACCGCGCCCGCAGGGTCGTCGTCCTGGCTCAAGAAGAGGCCCGGATGCTCAACCACAACTACATCGGAACCGAGCACATCCTCTTGGGACTCATTCACGAGGGCGAGGGTGTAGCAGCCAAGTCGCTGGAGTCGCTGGGGATCTCGCTCGAGGGCGTCCGCAGCCAGGTCGAGGAGATCATCGGCCAGGGGCAGCAGGCGCCGTCCGGTCATATCCCGTTCACCCCGCGGGCCAAGAAGGTCCTGGAACTGTCGCTGCGCGAAGCGCTGCAGCTCGGCCACAACTACATCGGCACCGAGCACATTCTGCTCGGCCTGATTCGCGAGGGCGAGGGCGTGGCCGCTCAGGTGCTCGTGAAGCTGGGCGCCGAGCTGACCCGGGTCCGTCAGCAGGTGATCCAGCTGCTGAGCGGATACCAGGGCAAGGAGACCGCGGAAGCCGGTACGGGCGGCCGGGGCGGCGAGGCGGGTAACCCGTCCACGTCCTTGGTGCTCGACCAGTTCGGCCGCAACCTCACCGCGGCCGCGATGGAAGGCAAGCTCGACCCTGTCATCGGCCGCGAGAAGGAAATCGAGCGCGTCATGCAGGTGCTGAGCCGTCGCACCAAGAACAACCCGGTGCTGATCGGCGAGCCCGGCGTCGGCAAGACGGCGGTCGTCGAGGGCCTGGCTCAGGCGATCGTGCACGGCGAGGTTCCCGAGACGCTCAAGGACAAGCAGCTGTACACGCTTGACCTGGGTTCGCTGGTGGCGGGCAGCCGCTACCGCGGTGACTTCGAGGAACGCCTCAAGAAGGTGCTCAAGGAGATCAACACCCGCGGTGACATCATCCTGTTCATCGACGAGCTGCACACGCTCGTCGGTGCGGGCGCCGCCGAGGGTGCCATCGACGCGGCGTCGATCCTCAAGCCCAAGCTGGCCCGTGGCGAGCTGCAGACCATCGGCGCAACCACGCTCGACGAGTACCGCAAGTACATCGAGAAGGACGCCGCCCTGGAGCGCCGGTTCCAGCCCGTGCAGGTTGGCGAGCCGACCGTCGAGCACACCATCGAGATCCTCAAGGGACTGCGCGATCGCTACGAGGCACACCACCGTGTCTCGATCACCGATCCCGCGATCGTGGCCGCGGCCACCCTGGCCGACCGTTACATCAACGACCGGTTCCTGCCGGACAAGGCGATCGACCTGATCGACGAGGCCGGTGCCAGGATGCGCATCCGCCGGATGACCGCTCCGCCGGACCTTCGCGAGTTCGACGAGAAGATCGCCGAGGCGCGTCGCGAGAAGGAATCCGCGATCGACGCGCAGGACTTCGAGAAGGCCGCCAGCCTGCGCGACAAGGAGAAGACCCTCGTCGCACAGCGCGCAGAGCGTGAGAAGCAGTGGCGCTCAGGTGATCTCGACGTGGTCGCCGAGGTCGACGATGAGCAGATCGCCGAGGTGCTCGGCAACTGGACCGGTATCCCGGTGTTCAAGCTGACCGAGGAGGAGACCACTCGGCTGCTGCGCATGGAGGACGAGATCCACAAGCGGATCATCGGCCAGGAGGACGCCGTTAAGGCGGTCTCCAAGGCGATCCGGCGTACCCGCGCCGGGCTGAAGGATCCCAAGCGGCCGTCCGGCTCGTTTATCTTCGCCGGCCCGTCCGGTGTCGGTAAGACCGAGCTGTCCAAGGCACTGGCCAACTTCCTGTTCGGTGACGACGACGCGCTCATCCAGATCGACATGGGCGAGTTCCACGACCGCTTCACCGCCTCGCGGCTGTTCGGCGCCCCTCCGGGCTACGTCGGCTACGAGGAGGGCGGTCAGCTCACCGAGAAGGTGCGCCGCAAGCCGTTCAGCGTCGTGCTGTTCGACGAGATCGAGAAGGCCCACCAGGAGATCTACAACAGCCTGTTGCAGGTCCTCGAGGACGGCCGTCTCACCGACGGTCAGGGTCGCACGGTGGACTTCAAGAACACCGTGTTGATCTTCACGTCGAACCTCGGCACCTCTGACATCAGCAAGGCGGTCGGGCTCGGCTTCACCCAAGGTGGCGGCGAGAACAACTACGAGCGGATGAAGCAGAAGGTCAACGACGAGCTGAAGAAGCACTTCCGGCCGGAGTTCCTCAACCGCATCGACGACATCATCGTCTTCCACCAGCTGACTCGCGAAGAGATCATCCAGATGGTCGACCTGATGATCGGCCGGGTGGAGAAGCAGCTCAAGGCGAAGGACATGGCCATGGAGCTGACCGACAAGGCCAAGTCCCTGCTGGCCAAGCGTGGCTTTGACCCGGTGCTCGGTGCGCGGCCGCTTCGCCGCACGATCCAGCGCGAGATCGAGGACCAGCTGTCCGAGAAGATCCTCTTCGAAGAGGTCGGTCCCGGCCAGCTCGTCACCGTCGACGTCGACAACTGGGACGGCGAGGGTGCGGGTGAGGATGCGGTGTTCACCTTCGTCGGCAGCAAGAAGCCGGCCAAGGTGGAGGAGCCGGACCTGGCTCAGGCCGGTGCGGCCGGAGCGACCAGCGCCGAATAATCCAACGACACAAAGACCCCGAAACCTCAAGGTTTCGGGGTCTTTGTCTGTCCTCATCACGCGAACGCTGGACCCTTTGCTTAGGATGCTGATGTAATCGACGGGCGAAGGAATCTGGTCATAATCCAGAACGGTCGCGCCACTGTGAAGTCAGACCCGACGTCCGTCGTCAATACCTGAAACTGGGACGCGAAATCCCGGGAAGGACCTGACAATGACATCTCCAGAGGCCCGCAAGGGCGCCTTGTCTGTGGCGAAGCCGATCGACTTCTCCGCCACCAAGGCCGCTGTCTGGCTGACGCTCACCGCTTTCCTCGCACTTCTGGTCATCTACTTCATCGGGATGGATCAGGGCGCCACATCGGTGTTCGGAAACAACACCGTCATCCACGAATTCGTGCACGACGCCAGGCACCTGCTCGGCTTCCCCTGCCACTGATCGCGCAGCGGAACCCAACACAATGGAAAAGCAGATCATTTGGCGCGGCCTGCTGGCCGGCGCCCTTGCCGGCGTACTTTCGTTCATCTTCTCCCGGATCTTCCTCGAGCCGGTCATCGACAAGGCCATCGGATATGAGGACGGCATCGGTGCCGCCCACGAGGCGATGGCGGGGGCGGCGGCCGGTCATGAGCACGGCGGCGAGGGCGGGTTCGAAGGCTTCACCCGCGCCGTTCAGATGAACATCGGGATGGGGTTCGGCGTCCTCCTGTTCAGCGTGGCGATCGGTGCGATCTTCGCCGTGGTGTTCGCCGTGGCGTACGGCAGGGTCGGTGACGTCTCCGCGCGCCTGCTCTCGCTGTACGTGGCGGGCGGAATGCTGGTGAGCCTCTTCATCGTTCCGGCCCTGAAGTATCCGCCGAGCCCACCCGCACTCAGCCTCGACGAGACGATCCGTCAGCGCACGCTGCTGTACCTGTTGATGGTGGTTCTGTCGGCGGCGCTCTTCGTCGCCGCGGTGTATCTGGGCAGACGCCTGTCCGAAAAGCTCGGTGCGTGGAACGCGACACTCGCGGCAGCGGGCGCGTACGTCGCGGCGTCCGCCATCGTGATGCTGGTGCTTCCTACCATCCACGAGACGCCGGGACCGCTGCTCGACGACGCGGGCACCATCGTCTACGAGGGCTTCCCCGCCGATGTCCTGTATGACTTCCGGCTGTTCTCACTGGGGAATCAGGTGGTCATCTACGCGACGATCGGCGTGGCGTTCGGTGTGATGGCGGCCCGGTTGTTGGGTCAGAGCAGGCGGCAGGAGAGCATTCCTGCGTGAGTGAGGTCGTCCGGCTTACGCTTGTATCGCATGCCATGACCGATGCGATGGCAGCCGGACGATTCCCCACTGACGAACCACTCAACGCCGTCGGCCACCGCCAGGTCGACGCCTCGATCGAACTGGGCGTCACCGAGCAGTCCTTCTCCGGGCCCGAGAAGCGCGCGAGGCAGACCGCCGAACTACTCGGCCTGCAGGCGGAGATCGACACCCGGCTGGCAGATCTGGACTGTGGCCGCTGGCGGGGCGATGTCCTCGGCAGGGTGGATTCCGCGGACCTCGCGATCTGGCTGACGGACCCTACGCGCGCACCCCACGGCGGCGAGTCGGTCGTCGATCTGATCGAAAGGGTGCGTGGCTGGATGGAGTCGCTGACGTCCCGCCACTCCCGGCTGGTCGCCATCAGCCATCCCGCCGTGATCCGTGCCGCCATCGTCATCGCGCTGGATGCGCCGCCGAAGTCGTTCTGGCGCATCGACATTGCACCGGCGAGCCGGACGGTCATGCACTTCCGGGGACACGCATGGACACTGCGGGCCAACCGCTAGCCGATCGGGATGATTCCGAACGTCTGGCGCGCGATCGCCAACAGCCAGCCGGCAGCGGTCTGACTGCGGAAGCTGGGCCAGTTCATCTGGAAGCTGACCACCCAGGGCTGGCCGGTGCGATCGACGGCGTACCAGCTGAATGTCAGGTCCCCCGGCAGGTTTCCGCCCTTGGCGCCGATGTAGGGCCACTGCGTCTCGTCCAGCGAGATACCGGGAACCGCCGAAAGTATCTCCCTCACCGGGGCGGCCTCGCCGACGGCGGCGGTCTGCAACGCGGCATGCACGCGGCAGATGTCGGCGGCGCTGCCGTACCACTCGGCGCCGTACTGCGATGCGGGAGTGGTGTTACGTACTGGATCCGGTTGGAACGGACGGGAATTCGTCTCTTGCAGAAGATGTGCGCGACCCTGGGGAGTCGCCTGCTTCCACTGCTCGCGAAGGTCGGGCTTGCCCCAGCCGATCGAGAACAGCTCGTGCATGGTCGGGAACGGCGTCATACTCGCCGGGTCGTGATGCCCCGCGGCCACCAGCGCGCGCTCGACGGCGCCGGGGCCCAGTCGCTCGATCAGCAGGTCGGTAGCCATGTTGTCGCTCGCCGAGATCATTTCCTGCGCAGCCTTGCGCACCGACACCTGCGCGCCGGGTGGGAGGTCGTGAAGGCTGGCGGATCCGACTGCCTTCGCCTCCTCGGTGATCGTGAGTGGATCGCTCCACTCCACGGTGTCCGCCTTGACGGCGTCGGCAACCGCAAGCAGCACATAGAGTTTGAAGATCGACGCCAGCGGCAGCGAGAGGTCGGTGTTCGCGCCCGCGATTGGGACGCACTTGCCGGCCGGCCCGTCTGGGATGACCTTCGAGACCTGGTAGGAGTACCGCGCGCCGGTCTTCGACAGTTCGGCGTCGATATCGTTCCACGTCTTGATGTCCGGTTGTTTCAGCGACACCTCAAAACGGTCGACGAGGCCCGCGACGTTGGTGCGAAGCGAGATGTCCTGTGCGACGCCGTAGGACGTGAGTACATGCAGTGTCGCCTGACCCGCTCCGATATCGATTCCCGCGACGGTGATCGGGCGGTCCAGCCACAGGTTGCCCATCGCGGACGTGACGCCGTCCACCTGCTGGGGTGCCGCGAGCGTACGTACACCGACGGTCCCGATGGGCCACTCGGAGTTGAGCATGTCGATGGTCTGCTTGGCGCGCAGGCCCTGCGGCGTATTGACCTCGATGGGCACGCCGTAGGTCGCGTCCGCCGCCGGCACCGGGACTGCGCTGTTGGTACAGCCGCACGCCAGCGCCACGACCACCGCGGCGACGATGACCGTCAGGCGCGCCGCGCGGCGTGGCCTACTTACTGTCGCCCGCAACGTCCAGGACAACCTCGAACTCCAGCAGCGATGCGCCGGTCGCCACGGGGTTGGCGGCCTGTCCCTTGTGTGCCTCGATGGCCGGGCCCTTCGCCCAGGCCTGGAACGCCTCTTCGGACTCCCACTGCGTCACCACGAAGTAGCGGTCTTCACCCTTGATCGGGCGCAGCAGCTGGAAGCCGAGGAAACCGGGCTGATTGTCGACGGCGTGCGCGCGGTGCGCGAACCGTTTCTCCAGCTCCGGGCCTGCGTCGGGCGGCACCTCGATTGCGTTGATCTTCACCACGGTGTTTGGGGAGGACATGCGGTTCAGGTTACCGTGCGCTCCCATGGCCCCCGTCTTGCTGACGCCCCGTGGCGGCGAGGGTGAGCCGCTGGTACTCGTGCACGGCCTGATGGGCCGGGGCAGCACGTGGTCGCGGCAGGTGCCGTGGCTGGCTCGTCTCGGGGCGGTGTACACCTACGACGCTCCATGGCACCGCGGCCGCGACGTGGACGACCCGTTTCCGATCAGCACCGAGCGGTTCGTCGACGACCTCGGCGCGGCAGTCGAGGAGCTGGGCGCCCCGGCCGTGATGGTCGGCCACTCGATGGGCGCGCTGCACTCCTGGTGTCTGGCGGCGAGCCGGCCAGAGCTGGTTCGCGGACTCGTCATCGAGGACATGGCACCGGATTTTCGCGGTCGAACCACCGGACCGTGGGAACCGTGGCTGCATGCGCTACCAGTCGAATTCGACACCGCGCAAAGGGTTTACGACGAGTTCGGGCCGGTGGCCGGCCAGTACTTCCTCGAGGCGTTCGACCGCACCGCCACCGGATGGCGGCTGCACGGCCACCCGAAGACCTGGATCGAGATCGCCGCCGAATGGGGTAACCGCGACTACTGGCACCAGTGGTCGCAAGTTCGGGTGCCCTCACTGTTGATGGAGGCGGGCAACTCCGTGGCGCCAGCGGGGCAGATGCTCACGATGGCGGAAACCGGCTACCGGACCACGTACGTCCACGTGCCAGGAGCCGGTCACCTGATCCACGACGATGCGGCGCAGGTCTACCAAGACGCGGTCGAGTCGTTTCTAGCGGCCCTCGCTGATCGCGCCTGAGGTCGGCCAGAACGGCTGCTTCTCGAAGCGCGTGCGGACGGCGTCGATGTCGTGCTCGACACGGTAGGCGTCGCGGTCGTCCTCGAACCGGCCTGACATCGGGCCGGCCATCCGGAACTGGTCGAGTCGCAGTCGCAGCGAACCGGTGCTGTGTGCGGCCCACATGAGCGCCGCTGCGATCGCAAAGGGGGAGATCAATATGAGAAAGGCGAGTGCAGTGGTCATGGCAGTAATGCTCCGCTGCGAAAGATCCCGCCAACAGTGGCAGGAAGGACACCTTAGGATAAAATGCTGCCATGGCATTGAAGAGCGTATCGACGCTGGTGCTCGGCGGTCTTGCGGTATTCGAGTTCGGCGTCATCTGCGAGGTGTTCGGAATCGACCGCTCCGCGGATGGGGTGCCGAACTTCGACTTCAAGGTGTGCGGACCAGAGGCAGGCAAGCCATTACGGACCTCCGTCGGCGCCACGATCACCCCTGATCACGGGCTGGACGACCTGCTGGGCGTCGACCTGGTGGCGATCCCCGCGATCGCCGGAACCGATTACCTGCCCGAAGCGCTCGAGGCGGTGAGGGCGGCCGCGGAATCCGGGTCGATCATCCTCACGGTGTGCTCGGGGGCGTTCGTCGCGGGTGCCGCGGGCCTGCTCGACGGCAGGCCGTGCACCACGCACTGGATGCACGCGGACGACCTGGCCCGTCAGTATCCGACCGCGAAGGTCGACCGCAACGTGCTCTTCGTCGATGACGGGAACCTGATCACCAGCGCCGGTACCGCGGCGGGCATCGACGCGTGCCTGCATCTGGTCCGTCGCGAACTCGGCAGTGACGTCACCAACAAGATTGCGCGCCGGATGGTGGTGCCACCGCAGCGCGACGGCGGCCAACGGCAGTACATCGATCAACCGATACCAGTGCGGTGCTCGGAACGCTTTGCGCCGCACCTGGACTGGCTCCTGTCCAACCTCGACCAGCCGCACACCGTCGCCACTCTTGCCGACCGCGCGCACATGTCGGCACGCACGTTCGCGCGCAGATTCGTCGAGGAGACCGGCCGCACACCGATGCAATGGGTGACCGACCAGCGCGTGCTCTATGCACGCACCCTGCTCGAGGAAACCGACCTGGACGTCGACCGCATCGCCGAGCGTTCCGGCTTCGGCACTGCCACGCTCCTTCGTCATCACTTCCGCCGGGTCATCGGGGTGACGCCGTCGGACTATCGGCGCAGGTTCTGCTGTGCAGGCGACGACGGGGCGGCCGCGGCTTCCGCCTGAGGCATGAATCGGTGCCGATCGGCGGATTCCAGCTCAATCCGACGCTAGCCTGAACTATTCGCGCACCAGGGCGTACACCCGCCAGTGCCCCGGCACACCCTTGAGGTCGTGCTCGCCGCGATCGTCGAACGCCTGCCGCGAGCCCGTGACTATCTCGCGGACCGTCGAGGACACGAGCACCTCACTGGGTCCGGCCAGCGCCCCCACCCGCGCGCCGATGTGCACGGCCATCCCGGCGATATCGTCACCACGCACCTCGACCTCGCCCGCGTGGATGCCGACCCGAACCTCGATGCCCAGTACCCCGACACAGTCGACGATCGCGGACGCGCACTGGATGGCCGCGCTGGGACTGGGGAACATAGCCACGAATCCGTCGCCGACGGTGTTGACCTCGATTCCCCGGAACCGCTCGAGCTCGCGTCGGACGAGGCTGTCGTGGTTGTCGAGCAGGGCATGCCAGCGATCGTCGCCAAGGGCCGCCGCGCGCTGAGTCGAACCGACGATGTCGGTGAACACGATTGTGGTCAGGACTCTTTCGAATTCCGCACCGCCGCGGGTCCCCGTGATGAACTCTTCGATCTCGTCGATGATCGGCGCACTGTCGCCGACCCAGTACAGTGCGTCCGCGCCCGGCAATTCGACGTAGCGGGCGCCTGCGATGTGTTCGGCCAGATACCGGCCGTGCCCGACAGGGACGAACGCCGTATCCCTGCGATGCAGGACCAGCGTCGGCGCGATGACGTGTGCCAGCTTGTCCCGCACGTCGCCCTCGGCGAGCGCCTGGCTCGATCTGCGCGCCATACTCGGCGACGCCGCACGGTTACCCGCGGCGTCCCACCAGGTGCGGAACGCGCCGTCGTCCGCGATCGACGGCGCGAGGTAGGCCAGCACATCGAAGCCCTGCTCCACAGCGTCGGGTTCGATCGCCACCGTGGTGAACGGATTCGTCACATGCGCGCGCGATCCCACGTCGTAGTCCGGCGCCCACAGCGCCCGCGCGGCACCGTTGACGATCACCAGCTTGGACACCCGCTCCGGTCGGTCGCCCGCCAGAAAGAGCGCGCTCATCGCCGTGAATCCCGAGGCGAAGATCGTCGCCTGCTCGGAGCCGACGGCGTCCATCACCGCGACGACGTCCTCGGCCCAGCAGGCCGGGGTGATCTTGTCGGCCCCGATCCGCGAAGACATCCCCATACCGCGGTGATCGAACCTGATCAGCCTGCAGAACGACGAGACCCGACGGTGAAAGCGGTACATCGAGGGCTCGGCGTCGATGGAGTCGATCGGGATGAAGGGCCCCGGCATGACGACCACGTCGAAGGGTCCGTCCCCGAGTACCTGATACGCAATGTCCAGGTCGCCACGCGATGCGTAGCGAGTCCGCGGCGCCCCCGAACCGGTCACAGCCACAGGACAAGGTTAGCTAGTCGCCTTCTCCCGCAAGCGCAAACCGCCCGTCTGCGGTCTGCTCGACCAGGCCGTCGATCAGAAGCGAATCCAGGGCACGATCCCGCTGAGCGGTATCGGTGAGCCACGCCACGTCGAGCTGCGCCCTCGATACCGGAGAGTGGTTGCCGCGCAACACATCCAGCAGTCGCCCGCGCACCTGACGGTCGGTCCCGGCATACCGCTGAGCCCGTCGGACGGGAGCCGCGGCCGCCGGGTAGCCGGCCGAGCGCCACGCGCAGACGCTCAACGGACACAGTCCGCACCGGGGCGCGCGCGCCGTGCACACCGTCGCTCCGAGCTCCATCAGAGCCACCGAAAACCGTGGCGCGTCGGGGCTATCGGGTAGCAGGGCCGCGACGTCTTCGAGGTCGCGGACGGACGCCGGGGAGTCCGCGCGGCCATGCACCACGCGGGCCACCACCCGGCGGACGTTCGTGTCGACGACGGGCACCCGCTTGCGGTAGGCGAAGCAGGCGACTGCCCTGGCGGTGTACGTACCGACGCCGGGAAGTGTCAACAGGGTTTCGATGTCGGACGGCACCGCGTCACCGTGTTCGGTCGCGATCACCGTCGCGCACTCGTGCAACCTCTTGGCGCGGCGCGGGTAGCCGAGTTTGCCCCACGCGCGCAGCACGTCAGCGGCGCTCGCAGCGGCGGTTGCCGAGGGGGTCGGCCAGCGCGCGATCCACGCCAGCCAGATCGGCTCGACACGGGCGACAGGTGTCTGCTGCAACATGAATTCGCTGACCAGAATTTGCCAGGGCGTGACGCCTGGTCGCCGCCAAGGCAGGTCGCGCTGCTCGCGGTCATACCAATCGAGCAATTGCGGCAGAATGTCGCTCATGCCCAACACCAGCCCAGTGACCGCGTGGAAAGCACTCAAAGAGGGTAACGAGCGTTTCGTCGCGGGTAAGCCCGAGCACCCGAGCCAGGGGATCGAGCACCGGGCCAGCCTGGCCGCGGCACAGAAGCCCACCGCGGTGGTGTTCGGATGCGGAGACAGCCGGGTGGCCGCCGAACTCATCTTCGATCAGGGTCTCGGCGACATGTTCGTGGTCCGGACCGCGGGCCACGTCATCGACTCGGCCGTGCTCGGCTCGATCGAATACGCGGTCACCGTGCTCAACGTGCCGCTGATCGCGGTGCTCGGCCACGACAGCTGCGGCGCGGTGAAGGCGACGCTGGACGCGCTCGACAACGGCGCGGTACCCGGCGGCTACGTCCGCGACATCGTCGAGCGCGTGATGCCGTCGATCCTGTTGGGGCGCCGCGACGGCTTGAGCAGGGTCGACGAGTTCGAGGCCCGGCACGTCACCGAGACCGGCACACAGCTGGTGGCCCGGTCGACGTCCATCGCCGAACGGATCGCATCGGGCGGCCTGGCGATCGTCGGGCTGACCTACCATCTGGCCGACGGCCGTGTTGTTTTGCGGGACCACGTCGGCGACATAGGTGAAGCCTGACGCCCGCTGTTTGCTCTTCGCGCAAGCGCTCATCGCGCGACACGCCGAGCGACCTCGGACGAACAGGCATGACCTGGGCTTACCGTTTGGATTGTGCTGGATCTAGAACCGCAGGGCCCGCTACCCACGCAGATTTACTGGCGTCGCCGAGCTTTGGCGTTGGGCATCGCGGTAGTAGTGATCGGCGTCGTCGCCGCGCTGGTGGTCGTGATCGTGAAGACGACGGGCGGTTCGTCGAGCCCCGAGAACACGAGCGCTGAACAGTCTCAGCCCGCAGCGGCCCCACCGACACCGCTGCCGGGGGAGAACCCCGAAGTCAAGACACCGATTGTGCCGCCGCCGCAGAACGCGCCGCCGCCCACCCCGACGCCCACCGCGGCCGTTGCACCGGCGCCCGTGCTCAACGAGGGTGACGACTGCCCGGATTCGACGCTGGCGGTCAAGGGCATTACGAATCAGCCGCAGTACGTCGTCGGCGATCAGCCGAAGTTCACGATGGTCGTGACCAACATCGGCCTGGTGGCATGTAAGCGCGATGTGGGCGCAGCGGTACTGGCCGCGTACGTCTACGGGCTGGATAACGTTCGGCTGTGGTCGAACCTGGACTGTGCGCCGTCCAACGAGACACTGGTCAAGACGTTCCAGCCCGGTGAGCAGGTGACGACAGAGGTGACCTGGACCGGCATGGGATCGGCACCGAACTGCCCGCTGCCGCGTCAACCGATCGGGCCGGGGACGTACAACCTCGTGGTCCAGCTGGGCAACCTGCGCTCGGCGACGGTCCCGTTCATGCTCGCCCAGCCCGCTCCGGCGCCACCGCCGGCTGAGGGTGCGCCGCCGCCTGCCGCGGTCGGCTAGGCCAGCCGATCGGCGATCGTCGATTCGGCCAACTGCGACAGCCCTTCTCGGATGTGGCGTGCCCACATCGAGCCGATGCCCTCGACGTTCTGCAAATCGCCCGCACTCGCGGCCAGCAGGCCCTGCAGGGAGCCGAATGAGCGCACCAGCAGGTCGACGTGGGCGAACTGCAGCCTCGGAATGCCCGCCATGGCGCGATAGCCGCGCGAACTCATCGCGGAATCCTGCGCCTCAGCGGTCGAGGGGTAGCCGAAAACCCTTGCCAGAGTGGTGAAGTCAAGCAGCTCGTTATCGGAGAGCTGATCCAGCTCCTCCAGCGTTGCGCTCACCTGCGCTGCGGTCGGCGGGTCGGGGTTGGCGTGATAGTCGCGCACGATCAGCTCGCGCGCGGTGTCGTTGTCGCCGACCAGCTCCTCGAGCTGCAGCCGCAGCTGGCGCCCGTCGGTGCCGAGTTCGACCACGTCGCTGTCGAGTTCGAGGCTGATGCGCCGGACCATCTCCTGCCGCTGCACCAGTGTCATCACGTCGCGCAGCGTGACGAAGTCTTCGATCTCTGCTGTCGACAGCTGCCTGCTGACCTCGTCGAGGCGGGTCTTGTAGCGCTCCAGCGTGTCGATGGTCTGGTTGGCGCGCGAGAGGATGGTCGCGGAATCGGGGATCACGTGGCGCTCGCCTGCCACGTAGACGGTCACGATGCTCATGGAGTGGCTCACCGAGATCACCGGATAGCCGGTCTGGATGGCCGTGCGCTCCGCCGACCGGTGCCGGGTGCCCGATTCTTCGGTGGGGATCGACGGATCGGGCACCAACTGGACGTTGGCCCGCAGGATGCGGCTACCGTCGCTGGAGAGGACCACAGCGCCGTCCATCTTCGAAAGCTCGCGCAGTCGCGTTGGCGCATAACGGACGTCGAGCGAGAAGCCGCCGTCGCAGATCGCCTCGACGCTGTCGTCGTAGCCGACGAGGATCAGGGCGCCGGTGCGGCCGCGAAGGATGCGCTCGAGCCCGTCGCGCAGCGCGGTCCCCGGGGCAAGCCGGGAGATCGTCTCGCGCAGCGTCGGCCGGGCCAGCTGCACAACGGTGCGGCTCGACCGCCCACCCGCCTTCACGGCCATCGTTCCCCTCCTAGGATTGGCCGCTATTGTGCGCGATCTGCCGCAACACCCGCAATGCCGCCCCGATATCGTCCGCCGGAATCGCACGCAGCCCGGCAGGCACGGTCGTCACGCCAGGAGGCACCACCGCCGAGGTGAAGCCCAGCCGGGCGGCCTCGGCCAGCCGCCGGTCCATACCCGCGACGCGGCGCAGGTCGCCGGCAAGGCCAACCTCTCCGATGGCCACCGCCGCGGCGGGCATGGGCAGGTCCATGCACGACGACGCGATCGCCAGCGCCACCGCAAGATCCGCCGATGGATCCGTCAACCGCATACCCCCCACGGTCGACAGATAGATGTCGTTGGCGCCGACGGGAAGCTTCGCCCGCTTCTCGAGCACCGCGGTGATCATGGCCGCGCGCGACGAGTCGATGCCGCTGACCGCGCGCCGCGGCGAGCCGCTTGCGGGTGATCCGAGCAGTGCCTGCACCTCGCCGATCAGCGGACGCTTACCGTCGAGCGCGACGGTGACTGCGGTACCCGACACCGGCTTGGGTCGCTGATCGCGAAACAGCGCCGACGGATCGGAAACACATTCGATTCCGTTGTCGTGCAACAGAAAACAACCGACCTCATCGGCGGCGCCGAACCGGTTCTTCACGCCGCGGACCATGCGGAGCGACGACTGCCGATCGCCCTCGAAGTGAAGTACGACGTCGACCAGATGCTCGAGCGAGCGCGGCCCGGCGATCGCGCCGTCCTTGGTGACGTGGCCGACCAGGATCATCGCCACGCCAGAGGTTTTCGCGGCCATGGTCAGCGTCGTGGTGACCGCGCGCACTTGTGTGACGCCGCCGGTGACGCCGTCGGCTTCCGTCGTGGACATGGTCTGCACCGAGTCGACGACCACGAGGCTGGGCTGCACCGCGTCGATATGGCCAAGTGCCATCTGCAGATCCGATTCGGCGGCGAGGTAGACCTCGTCATGGGTACAACCGGTGCGTTCGGCGCGCATCCGGATCTGCCCAGCCGATTCCTCGCCCGACAGATACAGCGAGCGCTTGCCGGCCTCCGCCCACCGGTGCGCGACCTCCAGCAACAGCGTCGACTTCCCGACCCCGGGGTCACCCGCCAGCAGCGTCACCGACCCGGGGACGACCCCGCCACCGAGAACCCTGTCCAGTTCGGTGATGCCGGTGTGGAAATGCCGGGTGTGGCCGGGATCGATCGAGCTGATCGGTACGGCGGGCGAGGTCGGGGCGACCGCACGCCGCATCGATGAGCCGTTGACCGCGGCGAGCACCGCCATTTCGTCGACCGTGCCCCAGGTGCCGCAGTCCGAACAGCGGCCCACCCACTTCGCGGTGACGTGGTGGCATTCCGAGCAGCGATACTGCGAGCGTGCTTTGGCCACGACCAGACGGTAGCCGCAGGGACTGACAGAAACGCGTGGTGAGGAGCCGTGTCGCCGGAGTTCTGCGGTCAGTGACCGCCTTCGCCGCCCTCGGAGTGATCGGCCTCGATCGCTTCTTCACGGCGGGGGCTTTCACCGGCCGAGATCGGCACGGACACCGTGCCCTCGCCGCTCTTCTCGAACGTGAAGGTGAAGTTGTAGGTGAGGCCGTTGGTGATCGGTTTGGACAGCTGCACCGTGGCCTGTGCGGCTTCGGCGGTCTCGATGGCGTCAAGCCCGGTGATTTGCCCGTCGGGCGCCCCGACGACCAGCGTGCCCGACGCTGGCAGGCTGGTGTCTCCGGTCAGCGACACGGTTCCGACGTCGGAGGTGATCGACACCAGCTTGTCGTTGACGTCCGGCGAGTCGTTGGAAGCGACGAAGAGCAGTTCGACCTCACGGCCCGGCTCGACGTAATCCGTCGTCTGCGTGGCCCGGATGTGAGCGTTTCGCACCGCGACTGTGCCGATGTTTGCGCTGGTGCCGTTAACCGCGGCCTGCTGGGTGGCGGTCTGGGAAACCTGCCCGGCTCCGCAGCCGCTCAGCACGACGGCGGCGGCCAGTCCACAGGCGGCCAGTTTGAAGCGGTCCACACGTGCCTCCTGCTCGACCGGCGAGGCGACCGAGACACCGGTCGCGAGGTTCGACTATGAACTGTAGTAGGTGCGCGTTGTGGGCGGTAGCTGAGGGGCGACGCACGGTCCACAGTTTCGGTAATGGCGCCTGCGTGTGGCACGTATTTATCGCCCTGTCAACCCCCCGCGTTCACCTGCAGTGCCCCTGACCTGCACCGTTGTTCCACGTCTGTCTGGGCACCGTGCTAACATTGAGTTGTGAAAGGGGCTCTAATCTGATGATTTTCAAGGTCGGAGACACCGTCGTCTATCCACACCACGGTGCCGCATTGATCGAGGCTATTGAAACCCGGACCATCAAAGGCGAACAGAAGGAATACCTCGTCTTGAAGGTTTCCCAGGGAGACCTCACCGTCCGAGTCCCCGCCGACAACGCCGAGTACGTGGGCGTTCGCGACGTGGTCGGGCAAGAGGGCCTCGACAAGGTGTTCCAGGTGCTCCGCGCCCCGCATACCGAAGAGCCGACCAACTGGTCGCGCCGCTACAAGGCCAATCTCGAGAAGCTGGCCTCCGGCGACGTGAACAAGGTGGCCGAGGTCGTCCGCGACCTGTGGCGTCGTGATCAGGAGCGTGGGCTGTCCGCAGGCGAGAAGCGGATGCTGGCCAAGGCGCGTCAGATCCTCGTCGGTGAGCTTGCGCTGGCGGAGAACACCGACGACGAGAAGGCTGCGACCATTCTCGACGAGGCACTTGCTGCCGCCTCCTGACGGCCATGACGAGCCTGCCCAGAGTCGGGCTCGGTACCGACGTACACCCGATTCAGGCCGATAGGCCCTGTTGGTTGCTGTGTCTGTTGTTCGCTGACGGGGACGGCTGCGCCGGACATTCCGACGGCGATGTCGCAGCTCATGCGTTGTGTGATGCCCTGCTGTCCGCGGCCGGACTCGGCGATCTCGGTGAGGTGTTCGGCACCGGACGTCCCGAATGGCGCGATGCCAGCGGCGCGGACATGCTCAGGCACGTGCGTGGGCTCCTGACGGAGCAGGGGTATCGCGTCGGCAACGCCGCCGTACAGGTCATCGGCAATCGGCCGAAGGTGGGCCCGCGCAGGGCCGAGGCGCAGACGTTGCTGTCCGAACTCATCGGGGCCCCGGTTTCGGTGTCGGCGACCACGACCGACGGCCTGGGACTGACGGGCCGGGGTGAAGGTTTGGCCGCCATCGCGACCGCCTTGGTCGTTGGCCCCGAATAGGCCCGGTAAGCTGGCCCGTCGTGACCGACCTGCGGCTATACGACACGATGACGGGCGCCGTCCGTGACTTCGTGCCGGTGCGGCCCGGGCACGTCTCCATCTATCTCTGTGGTGCCACCGTCCAGGGCCTGCCCCATATCGGGCACGTCCGCAGCGGCGTGGCGTTCGACGTCCTGCGCCGCTGGCTGATGGCGAAGGGCTACGACGTCGCGTTCATCCGCAATGTCACCGACATCGACGACAAGATCCTCAACAAGGCCGCCGACGCGGGCAGGCCGTGGTGGGAGTGGGCGGCCACCTACGAGCGTGCGTTCTCGGCCGCGTACGACGCGCTGGGCGTGCTTCCGCCGTCGGCAGAGCCGCGGGCCACCGGACACATCACCCAGATCATCGAGTTGATCGAGCGCCTGATCGAGCGCGGGCACGCCTACGTCGGGGGCGGGGACGTCTACTTCAACGTGCTCAGCCTGTCCGACTACGGAAAACTCTCGGGCCACCGGATCGACGACGTGCATCAGGGTGAGGGCGTCGCGACCGGCAAGCGCGATGAACGCGACTTCACGCTGTGGAAGGGCGCGAAACCGGGCGAACCGTCCTGGCCGACGCCGTGGGGTCGTGGCAGGCCGGGCTGGCACACCGAATGCGTCGCCATGTGCGAGGCATACCTCGGTGCCGAATTCGACATCCACGCGGGCGGTATGGACCTCGTGTTCCCGCACCACGAGAACGAGATAGCGCAGGCCGAGGCCGTCGGCGATCCGTTCGCACGGCTCTGGTTACACAACGGCTGGGTGACCATGGGCGGCGAGAAGATGAGCAAGTCCCTGGGTAACGTCCTGGCGATACCGGCTGTGCTGCAACGTGTTCGGGCCGCAGAACTTCGCTACTACCTCGGCAGCGCGCATTACAGGTCGATGCTGGAGTTCAGTGAGACCGCACTGCAGGACGCCGCGAAGGCCTACTCGGGTATCGAGGATTTCCTGCACCGCGTGCGGAACCGGGTGGGCGCGGTGGTGCCGGGCGAGTGGACCCCGAAATTCGCGGCGGCACTTGACGACGATCTCGCGGTGCCGATCGCGCTTGCAGAGGTCCACGCCGCCCGTGCCGAGGGCAACCGCGCACTGGACGCCGGCGACCACGAAACGGCACTGGCCCAGGCGATGTCGATCCGCACCATGATGGGCATCCTCGGCGCCGACCCGCTCGACGAGCGCTGGGAGTCCAAGGACGAAACCTCTGCCGCACTTGCCGCCGTCGACGTGCTCGTGCAGGCCGAGGTGCAGCGACGGGCCGACGCCCGGACACGGCGTGACTGGGCTGAGGCCGACGCGATCCGCGACCGCCTCAAGGAGGCCGGGATCGAAGTCACCGACACCGGCGACGGACCGCAATGGACACTGTTGGACGGTTACACCAAGTAATGGCCGGAAACTCCAAACGCCGTGGCGCCATACGCAAACCCGGCACCAAGAAGGGGCCGACCGTCGGATCGGGCGGTGTACGCCGACGCGGTCTCGAAGGTAAGGGCGCGACGCCGCCCGCCAAGGATCGCGCCCATCATCCAGCGGCGAAACGCGCCGCGAAGGCTGCCAGACAGCAGCGCGGCCGTCAGCGCAAGACAGACGACGTCGAACTGGTGCTCGGGCGCAACCCCGTTTTGGAATGCCTGCGCGCGGGTGTTCCCGCCAGCGCGCTCTACGTCGCGCTCGGCGCTGAATCCGACGAGCGTCTCACCGAATCCGTAACGAGGGCAGCTGATTCCGGCATAGCAATTCTCGAGGTGCCGCGGATCGATCTCGACCGGATGAGCACCAACGGTTTGCACCAGGGCATCGCGTTGCAGGTGCCGCCGTACGTATACGCGCATCCCGACGACATGTTGAAGACGGCGACGACGGACGTGTCGCCCGCGCTGCTCGTCGCCCTGGACAACATCTCCGACCCGCGCAACCTCGGCGCCATCGTGCGGTCGGTATCCGCATTCGGCGGCCACGGCGTGCTGATCCCCCAGCGGCGATCGGCATCGGTGACCGCGGTCGCATGGCGCACCAGCGCGGGTGCGGCGGCGAGGCTGCCGGTTGCCAGGGCAACGAATCTCAATCGCACGCTCAAGGATTGGGCCAACGCGGGCCTGCAGGTGGTGGGACTGGACGCCGAAGGTGACATCACGGTCGACGAACTGGACGGTTCGGGCCCGATACTCGTCGTCGTCGGTTCCGAGGGCAAGGGACTGTCCCGGCTGGTCCGGGAGAACTGCGATGCCATCGTATCCATCCCCATGGCGGGCCCGACGGAATCGCTGAATGCCTCGGTGGCCGCAGGCGTGGTCCTCGCCGAGATCGCCCGCCAGCGCCGGAGTTAACGCGCGGGCGCGAACACCTCGGTCAGCGCAGGCAACTTCGGTTCGATGCCGGCGCCCGGCGTGACCCGCCGTAGCCGACGTGCCACCCATGGCGCGGCGAACGCCGTGGCCCATCGCAGGTTCTGCCACCAACTGCGTGCCGGCGGTGACGACGCGAGAAGCGCGGCCGAGCGTGAGGTGAGGTTGTGCGGAACAGTCAGCGTGTCAAGCACTTTGGCGGCCATCCGTTCGTGGCCCAGCTGCGAAAGGTGGATGCGGTCGCCGTCCCACAGTCGGGGGTCGCGAAATTCTGCGAATCGCCAGAAGTCCACCAGCTGCAGACCGAGGTCGTCGACGACGGTGCGCAGCAACTCGTTGTAGATCGCGGCGCGGCCGCGCAGCCGGCGGAACAAGGGCACTGTGCCCAGGTCGGCTGCCGTGAAGGTGAGCACCACCGCGCCGCTCTGCTGAAGCGTCTTCAGCGCATCCGCGAAGCGCGCCATCATCGCGTCGATGTCGTTGCGCACCATCAGCAGATCGTTCATGCCTGCGTAGATCGTGACGATGTCTGGTTCGAGCATCACCGCGGCCTGGATCTGCTCGTCGAGGATCTCGTCCATGGTGCGACCACGCACCGCCAGATTGGCGTAGCGCATCTCGGGATTGCCCTGTGCGAGCACCTCAGCCACCCGATCGGCCCATCCGCGCAACCCGTTCGGATGGGTAGAGCTGGGGTCGCCGCAACCCTCGGTGAACGAATCTCCGAGTGCCACGTACCTGCTGAACACCGCCGGCGGAGCTGGCGATTGAGACACAGCCATGACACCAATTTGACGGATGCTACGGCCGCGCGCACCCCGCAGCGCCGGTGGTGGCCGAATCGACGTTCAGTGTCCGCCTGTTGTTTGGACTGCGGTAACCGGGAGCTACTCGCTGTGCGGCAACGACTCTCGCGCTGGCTCCTTGGCCGGCTTCATAACCGCGGGGCGCCACCGCTCCGGCAGTGCGCGCAGGATCCCGCCGAACAGAATGACCGCGGTGATCGCGGCCCCCGCGATGACGAATACCGATGCCGACGGGAATGCGGCTTCGGCCAGCATGTAGATACCGAAGACAAGGAACAGGGCGGCGGCGACGACCTGGATGATCCGCTCGGGCAGGTGCTTACCCGCGACCACGCCCACGAGTATCGCCAGCCCGTCGGCGACCACCATGCCCAACGTCGAACCCAACCAGACGCCCACCCAGTCCCGATCCGCGGCCAGGGTGACGGTGGCGAGCATCGTCTTGTCACCGAGCTCGGCGAGCACGAACGCGGACACGACCACGAAGAATGCAGGTGCGGTGGCGCGTTCGGCGCGGCTGGTCTCGCTCTCACTCAGGCTGTCCCCGCGCAGTGTCCATAGGCCGAAGAGCAGGAACGCCACACCGGCGAGGATCCCGAGCAGATGCGTCGGCAGGGCAGCGCCCAAATAGTGGCCGATGGCAACGGAAAGCAGATGTACCGCGATGGTCGCCGTCGTGATTGCCGACAGCACGACCCACCAGCGGTAGCGCAGCGCGAACATCATCGCCACGAGCTGGGTCTTATCACCCAGCTCGGCGACGAAGATCACGGCGAAACTGAACAGCAGAGCGGCGATCACCAGCAACTCCTACGTCTCTGGCTGCCTCCGGGGGATTCGATATGACGCCTCCGGCCGGCAACCACAATGGTCTATACGGCCGAAGGTCTCGCCCACCGGTGAATATCGCCGGTTCGAGTGGCCGGGCTTCGCGGATTTCGCCGCAAGGCCAGTGTGTCGACCATTCGATTGGGGGCTACTCCCCTTCGCTATTAGGCAGCCTAACCGCCGTGGGGGCCGCACGCAACCTTGGTGAGCTGAATTACGTTATCCACCAGTAGTATTGGCGTCCGATCAACAAATTTCGGCAACCCGAAAGCGGTGTGATCAGACGCCGAATATCTTGATTCCCAGCCACAAACCCACCACGGACGCCATAAGCGTGAACGGCACGGTACATGCGCCGATGCGGGTGAACTCGGCGAATCCGGCGGGCATCTCCCGGCGAACGACTCCTCGCCACAACAGGTTCGCCAATGAGCCGACATAAGTCAGGTTCGGGCCGATATTGACCCCGATCAGGACGGCGAGCACGGCGGCAGGACCCGAGGCCGCGACAAGTGGAAGCATCACCAACACCGCCGGCAGGTTGTTGACCAGGTTGGACAACACGGCGGCGATCGCGGCGAACCCGAGGAGCGCGGGCAGTGTGTTGCCGCTGGGCAGCACATCGCGCATCGCGGAGTCCAAGCCGTGGAGCATCACCGCATTGACGACCACACCGAGGCACAGCACGAATGCCAGGAACGGAAGATCGACCGCGGCGACGATCCGTGTGACAGTCGTGTCGCGCCGGGCGAGTGCGCGCACGCCGAGGATCGTTGCGCCGGCCAGGGCCGCCCATGCCGGGGAATGTCCGAGCAGAGAGGTTACGGCGAATCCGACGAGAGTGAGCGCGAGGACAACCAGAACGAAAACCGGCACATCGGTAGGTTCGCTGGCATCGACGCGCTCCGGTTCGGTCGCCAGGTCTCTGGCGAAAAGCCAACGCAACAGCAAGAATTCGACGGCGATGGCCGCCAACCAGGGCAGCGTCATGACCGCGGCGAAATGCAGGAACGACAGTCCGGCGGCGGTGAACGCCAACAGGTTGGTGAGGTTCGACACCGGCAGCAGCAGCGACGCACTGTTGGCCAGGTGCGCCGTCGCATACGCGTGTGGTCTCGCGGGCACCTTCATTGTGCGTGCCGTCGCGAGGACGACCGGAGTCAGGAGCACGACCGTGGCGTCGAGGCTGAGGATCGCAGTTGTCGCAGCGGCGATGACGAACACCATGGACAGCAGGTGTCGGGGGTTGCCCGCGCTGAACCGCGCCATCGCCACCCCGGCCGCCCGGAACAGGCCCTCGTCGTCGCACAACCGCGCCAGCACCAGGATCGCGGCGAGGAAGCCGACGACCGGCAGCAGTCGGCGCACCTCGGCCAGCGCCTCGGGTACCGAGATCACGTCCGTCGCGATGAGCGTTGCAGCGGCCGGGATCGCGACGACGGCCTCAGGCCAGCCGTGCGGCCGGATGACAGCGAAAAGCAGCACGACAGCCAGTGCGACGAGCGCCAGGCTCAATTCCACGGGTCTGCGCGCTGCCAGAGTGTCGGTAGATGCAGCGCGACTCCGTCCTCGCGCGCCAGTCGGGACAGCACCCGCATCGTGACGTCCAGGTCGTCACCCGCGTACGGCAGTGCGCGTAGCGGCTTGTGCAGCGGACGGAAGAAGTCGTCCCAGTGAATGAGCACGACGCGGCGGGCACCTACAGTCCGTACAGCTTCTGTCCAGTAGTCGACCAGATACCGCTCAGGCTGGACGCCGAGTTGCCCGACGCCCAGGTACACGACGTCGGCGCGCTGTCCGGCGAGCGCGCCGGGAACGAAGCCCGCGCTGCCGACGATCAACAGCCGACGGTCGGACGGTCGGTGGTGCACGAGCGTCGACCACGCTTCACCGCATTTGTACGCCGAGGCTCGCACCGGCGGTACGACCGGTTCGGTAATGACGCCGGGAAATCGATCGGGTGGGCAATGCGCCCCCTCCAACAGCGTGACGTCATAGGCGCCAAGGCTTATCGGTTCGCCGGGCGTGACGACGACGAGGCGATCCTCGGCCAACCCGTGGCCGCGGCCCACCTGAGCCGCGGACGTTCCGCCGACCAGCTTGGCGCCGGTGCGTTCGGCGACCACGGCGGTGTCCATCGCATGGTCGAAATGGGTGTGCACCGGCATCACCGCCTCCAGTCGCTGCACCCCGATCCGCGCAAGGGATCCGTCGATGCGGGGCGCCGACGGCGACAAGGACCGCAGTCCGACCTCGGCGAGGCTTGGCCGCGAGAAGAAGCCGTCGGTCATCAGGGCCGATTCGCCGTCGTCGACGAGCAGCGTGGTGACCCCCACCCACGTGATGGTCAGCGGTGCGCCGTCGGACGCAGCGGGGGCGTCGAAGTAATCGGCGTAGTCGGCCAGATCAGGCCTGCCGAGTTTGAGCCGCATGGCGCCACCCTATGGGGTCAGAACACCCGCCCGGGAACCAGGACGACACGCCAGCCGTCGGGATCCTCGAAGGTCAACGCGCCGACCTCGGCCCAATAAGGGTTCTCGGCGGCGACGGGTGCGTGGCCGGTCTTTGCGAGTCTGTCGACGACCACAGACATCTGTGCGCCGCTGTGAAAATAGAGGACGAGCAGATTCTCGCGCGACGGTGCCGGGCCGGGACTGCCGTCTACGTGCGAGGTGAACTCGAGGTGGCAATCGGTGTCGGGAAGTCCGATCATCACGCCGTTGTATCCGGTGTGGTCCTCGAACCGGTAGATCACCGGCAACCCGAGGGCCTGGGTGTAGAACTGTTCGACGTCGGCGAGTCGGTCTGTGGGCCGGGCGATCCGCACCTGCGTCAATGAGGTCGTCATGACGAGAGTGTGCAACCTCAACGCAGCTTGAGGTCAACGACGACCGCTAGAGTGCCAGGGTGTCGCGCGTCGAGAACATTCCCGTCATCGCACTGACTGGTTATCTCGGCGCGGGTAAGACCAGCCTTCTCAATCACGTCCTTCGGACTCCGAGAGTGCGAGTTGGCGTGGTCATCAACGACTTTGGTGCACTGAACGTGGATGCCGGACTTGTCACCGGCCAGATCGACGAGCCCGCCTCGATCACCGGCGGCTGTGTGTGCTGCCTGCCGGACAACGGGGGCCTCGACGACGCGTTGACCAAGCTCGCCGACCCACGGCTTGACCTCGACGCGATCATCGTCGAGACAAGCGGCTTGGCGGACCCTGTCGCTGTCGCGCAGCTGCTCCGTTTCAGCGGTGTTGCCGGCGTGCGGCCCCGGGGGCATCATCGATGTCGTCGACGCCACCACCCACTTCGACGTCGTGGATCGAGAATCGAGTCCGCCGGCGCGGTATGCCGCCGCATCGTTGGTCGTCGTCAACAAGCTGGATCAACTGCCCACCGCCGACCGGCAACCGATGCTCGAGCGAATCGAGCAACGCGTCCGCGAACGGAATCCCGTTGCTCCCATCGTCGGTACGGTCGGCGCGCGAATCGATCCCGCCTTGTTGTACGACCTGCCGGGGTCGGGTGACGAACCGGGACAACTTTCTTTGCGCGAACTCTTCTTCGACTCCGACGCGGTGCCGTCCGCTCACGCCGACGACGGCCATACCCACGCCGACGCCGTCACCGTGACGGGCGCTGGATGTATCGACCCTGGCAAACTCCTTGATCTGCTTGAGGATCCGCCGTCGGGGGTGTACCGACTCAAGGGCACGATCGCCGTGCGATATCGCTCGGCGGTGCGGACATACGTCGCCAATCTGGTCGGCCCGAACATTCACATCGCCACCGCGCCGACGACGGCTACGCCCAACAGTCTCGTTGCCATCGGGATGGATCTCGATACCGAGCGCGTGCGCGCCCTACTCGACGATGTGCTCGACCCAAAGGATGGCAACGCCCCGGCCGACGCCCTCCGCCGCCTGCAGCGCTATCGCCGGCTCAGCCTCTAGGTGAATGCCTTCAGCTCGACACCGTCGGAGGCCAGGCGCGCGCGAACCGCGTTGGCGATCTGCACGGCTCCCGGCGAATCACCGTGCACGCACACCGATTCGACGGTGATCGGAATCATCGAACCATCGGCAGCGGCCACCCTGCCCGCGGTCACCATCGACGACACCCGGTCCGCGATCTCGTCGACGTCATGCAGCACGGCGTTCTGCAGCCGACGGGACACCAGCTGTCCGTCGGAGCGGTACGCACGGTCCGCGAACGCCTCTGGCACAGTGCGCAATCCGAGGTCGGTCGCCTCGGCGAAGAACACCGAATCCGAAAGGCCGAGCACCGGAAGCGCCGGGTCGACGGCGTGTACGGCCTCGGCGACCGCTCGTGCCTGACCATGATTGGTGACGATCGTGTTATACAGCGCGCCATGGGGTTTGACGTAGCTGACCGTCGAGCCGGCGACATGGGCGATAGCCTGTAGCGCGCCGATCTGGTAGATCACGTCGGCTTTCAGATCCTCCGGATCGGCATCGATGAAGCGCCTGCCGAATCCGGCGAGATCGCGGTAGCTGACCTGCGCACCGATCCGCACTCCGCGTTCGGCGGCGGCCCGGCACGTCCGCACCAACAGTGCGGGGTCGCCGGCGTGGAAGCCGCAGGCGACGTTGGCGCTGGTGACGACGTCGAGCATGGCGTCGTCGTCGCCGAGGGTCCACACTCCGAAGCTCTCACCCAGGTCGGCGTTCAGATCGACGGTCACGTCGACCAGCCTACGATCGGCGCGGGCCCGCCCCAGCTGTTCTCGGACACGAATTCGCCCAGCGGCCGGCCAAGAGCCCAATGGTCGATCTCGAGCTGCGGGCGATCGGGAAACTCCGGCACTGGGCCGAGACACAGAACGGCGACGGCTTCGGCATCGCCGGGCAGACCGAGCAACTCCTCGAGCCGCTGCGGATCGAAGATCGACACCCACCCCATCCCGAGGCCCTCGGCGCGCGCGGCCAGCCACAGGTTCTGGATCGCGCACGACACCGACGCGAGATCCATCTGCGGCAATGTGCGCCGGCCGAACACGTGAGCTTCCCTGCCGTCACCCAACGCGACGACGAACAACTCGGCGCATTCCAGGATCCCCTCGACCTTGAGCGCCAGGAACTCCTCGCTGCGTGCCCCCAGCGCTTCGGATGTGCGCAGTCGCTCCTCGTCGACGACGTCGTGGATGCCTGCGCGCAGCGCGGGATCGGTGATCCGGATGAACCGCCACGGCTGCATCAGCCCGACGCTCGGCGCGGCGTGTGCGGCCTGCAACAGCCGGACCAGCACCTCCTCGGGTACCTCGGCGTCGGGGACGAAGCGGCGCATATCGCGGCGCTCGGCGATCACCCGGTAGATCGCGTCTCGCTCCGCAGGGCTGAACGCGTGATCGGTCACGCCGGTCAGCTTAGGTGGCACGATCGAAGGGTGACTCGTGACCAGGTGCTGATCAGCGGCGCCGAACTGGAGCAGCGGTTCGGAGACGGCGACCGGCCGACGATCCTCGACGTGCGCTGGCAGCTCACCGAACCCGATGGCCGTGCCGCCTACGAACGCTCGCACATTCCCGGCGCCATCTACGTCTCGCTCGAAGATGAGCTCAGCGACCACACCGTCACCGGACGCGGACGCCATCCGCTGCCGTCCGGTCGTGACATCGAGGCGGCCGCGCGGCGCTGGGGTGTCCGCGACGGGGTAGCGGTTGTCGTGTACGACGACTGGAACCGGGCAGGCTCGGCACGTGCGTGGTGGGTGCTGACCGCCGCCGGCATTCCGGATGTGCGAATCCTGGACGGCGGACTGGCCGCATGGCGAGGTCCGCTCGAAAGTGGTGCGGTGACGCCGCAACCAGGCGACGTCACGGTGCCCCATGACGACCTGTATGCCGGCGCGCTGCCCACGCTCACCGCCGAACAAGTGACGGCGCCGGATGTGACGCTGCTGGACGCCAGGGCGCCCGAACGTTTCCGCGGCGACGTCGAACCCATGGATCCGATCGCGGGCCACATTCCCGGGGCGCGCAATGTGCCGAGCACCAGCCTGCTGGACAGCGATGGGCGCTTCGTGTCCGATACGCCCGAGTTGACCGGTGCGGTGGGCGCGTACTGCGGATCGGGTGTCACGGCCTCGGTCGTGGTCGCCGCGCTTGCCGCGGAGGGTGTCGACGTCGCGTTGTATCCGGGCTCGTGGTCCGAATGGTCTTCGGAATCAACCCGTCCCGTTGAGCGCGGTTGATTTTCCACGGCGGCCGACGAGCCAGCACAGCAGGAAGATCGCAAACGAGATCGTGGTGACGAACACCGATACCGGCACGCCGGGGGCCAGCGACAGCATGATTCCGCCGACGGCCGACACTTCGGCGAAGACCACAGAGGCGACGACGGCTGCGGCAGGGGAGACGAACACCCGTGCTGCGGCCGCCGCGGGCGTGATCAGCAGGGACATCACCAGCAGCGCCCCGACGATCTGGACGCCCTGTGCGGCCACCACGCCGACAAGTGCCGCGAACACAATGCCCAACGCCCGCACCGGAACTCCGCGTCCGGCCGCCACCTCGGGATCGACGGTGGCGAACAGCAGCGGACGATAGGAGACCGCCAGCACCACGATGACGACCACCGATACCACGGCCAACAGCGCCAGTCCCGAATACCCGACGCCGACGATCTGGCCCGTCAGCAGTGCGAAACTAGTCCCGGTGCGACCGGGGTAGAGGTGGATGAACAGCACCGCAAGGCCGAGCCCGAACGCCAGCACCACACCGATCGCCGAATCCCGTTCGCGGGCGCGCTGACCCAGGATGCCGAACAAGACCGCCGCCAGCGCACACCCGATGAGTGCGCCGATCCCGACGTTGAATCCGGCGAGCAGTGCGAAGGCCGCGCCGGTGAGGGACAGCTCGCTGGATCCGTGCACCGCGAACGACATCTGCCGCATCACGATGAAGGGCCCGATCAATCCGGACACCAGAGCGAGCAGTGCGGCGGCGAGGAGCGCCTGCTGAACGAAGTCGCGGCGCAACAGGTCCAGCGTGATGTCGAACGAGAACAGGTGGGCCAGCAGTTCGGAGAGTCGGTCAGTCATGGGCGTGTCCGCTCGCATGGCCGGAGTGATCGAGGTGCTCACCGACGATGACGTAGCGGCCACCGACCTTCACGACGTCGATGTCGGCGCGATACAGCTCCGACAGCGTCGCCGAGGTCATCACCTCCTCGACGGTGCCGACCCGGAATCGGCCGTCGACCAGATACAGCACCCGATCTACATACGGCAGAACAGGATTGACCTCGTGGGTGACGAAAAGCACCGCGGTGTTCGCCTCGCGACGACGCACATCGATGAGGGCCGATACCAGTCGCGCGTTTGCGGGGTCGAGGTTGAGCAGGGGCTCGTCGCACAACAACAGCACCGGATCGGTGGTCAGCGCCTGCGCGATGCGCACCCGCTGGAGCTCGCCGCCTGACATCACGCCGACCGGCACACCCGCAAGTGCCTGCCCGTTGACCTGATCCAGCGCCCTGCGTACTGCTGCGCGTTTGGCCGATCGGTCGCTGAGCGTCGTGAGTCCCCATCGGTGACCGTCGAAGCCAAGGCCGACGAGGTCACACCCGCGCAGCGACAGCCCGTTGTCGACGGCGCGGTGCTGGGGCACGTAACCGATTCGCCGACTGCCCTTTTCGACCGGCTGCCCGCACACCGTCACTGTGCCCGAGGTCAGAGGCAGCTGGCCGAGAAGCACCTTGAGCAGGGAGGTCTTTCCCGTGCCGTTGGGTCCGAGCACGGCGATGAATTCACCGGCGTGCACGGTGAGGTCGAGTGCGTCCCAGAGCGCGCGTTCGCCGAACGCCAGCCGGGCACCGGTCAGTTCGGCGACGACATCAGCAGGCACAGGACTGATTATCTGTTCGCCTGCGGTGCCTTATCCAACTGGCTCGCCAACTGTTCGGCGGTTTGGCGCTGCCAGGTCAGATAATCGGTGCCTGCCGGCAGGGTCTCCGTGACGGTCACCACGGGTATCGATGCGCGCGCGGCGGCGTCTTGAAGCTGTTTGGTCACCGCGGTCTCGGTCTGGGAGTTGTACAACAGGGCGGACACCTGCCGCTTGCTGATCAGGTCGAGCATGGCCGCCAGGTCGGCAGGCGACGGGTCGGTGTCCTCCTCGATGGCGTTCGAGAAGCCTTCCGGCGTCTTGTCGGTGATGCCCGCGTTGGCCAGCAGATAGTGCGCGACGGGCTCGGTCGCCACCACCGAGGCGCCGGGGTGGGCGCGGCCGATGCCTTGCTCCAGCGTCAGGACCTGGTCGGCCTTCCTGGCGAATTCCGCTGCGTTGGCGCGGTAGGTGTCGGCGTGGACGGCGTCGATGGTGGACAGTCGGTCGGCGATCTGCGCGGCCACGGCCTTGGCGGTCGCCGGGTCGTAGAAGACGTGTTCGTTGGCGTTCGGCGAGGCATTGGGCAGCAGCTTGTAGGCGTCGACGGTCGGCACATCCGGATTGTTGGCCAGCACGTCGTCGACCCAGTGGTCATAGTCGCCGCCGTTGAAGACCATCAGCGACGCATCGGCGATGGCGGCGGCGTTGGCCGGCGTCGCCTCGTAGGAGTGGGGATCGTCGACCGCACTGTCGAGGATCGACGTCACAGTCGCGTGATCGCCCGTGACTGCGCTGGCCACATTGCCCCAGACGTCGGTGGAGGCGACGACGGTCGGGGTGCCGTGGTCGGGTTGCGACGATTCCTGCTGGGCGCAGCCGGCGACTCCGATCGCCACCGCCACCGCCGTGGCCGCCGCAAAACTGGCACGCATGCGCATACTCGCGTGAACCCTCCGAATAGAAATGAAAACCGTTTCCAATAACTCTAACCCACAGCATCCCGGGGAAGGCAACTCGATCCGCTACCGTCACAGCATGTCCAGGAGTCCAGCGCCACGGCGCCGGGCGACACTGGCCTCGTTGGCCGCCGAACTGAAGGTTTCGCGGACCACCATCTCCAACGCCTACAACCGGCCCGACCAACTGTCGCCCGACCTGCGTGACCGCGTGCTGGCCACCGCGAAGCGACTGGGCTACCCGGGGCCGGATCCGGTCGCCCGCTCATTGCGCACTCGTAAAGCCGGGGCGGTCGGACTCATGATCACCGAGCCGCTCAACTATTCGTTCAGCGATCCGGCCGCGCTGGACTTCGTTGCGGGCCTTGCGGAGTCATGCGAGGAGGCGGGCCAGGGGCTGTTGTTGGTGGCGATCGGGCCGAACCGCAGTCTCGACGAAGGCGCCTCCGCTGTGCTCGCGGCGGGTGTAGACGGGTTCGTGGTGTACTCGGCGTCCGACGACGATCCCTATCTCGCGGTGGTCCTGCAGCGGCATCTCCCGATCGTCGTCGTCGATCAGCCCAAGGATGTTCCCGCCACCTCGCGGGTGTGCATCGACGATCGCGAAGCCATGCGCCAGCTGGCCGAACACGTTGTGGGCCTTGGTCACCGGGAGATCGCTCTGCTCACGATGCGGCTCGGCCGCGATTGGCCGCACGGGGGACCGCGGCCCGCGCTGGCAGACCCCGAGCGCGTCAAGACTCCGCATTTCCACGTTCAGCGCGAGCGCATCCAGGGTGTGCGCGACGCGATGACGGCCGCCGGCCTGGACCCGGAGTCGTTGACCGTCGTCGAGAGCTATGAACACCTGCCGACGTCGGGAGGCGCCGCCGCGGAGGTTGCGCTCGGTGCCAACCCCCGCATCACCGCGCTCATGTGCACGGCGGATGTGCTGGCGCTGTCGGCGATGGATTATCTACGCGCACACGGGATTTACGTGCCCGGCCAGATGACGGTCACCGGCTTCGACGGGGTGCCGGAAGCGCTGCGACGCGGCCTGACGACCGTCGTCCAGTCGAGCCTGGAGAAGGGCCGCAGTGCCGGCCGCCTGTTGCACAACCCACCACGCTCGGGTCTACCGGTCATCGAGGTCCTGGACACCGAGGTGGTCCGTGGCCGCACATCCGGCCCGCCGTCCTAAGTCTGTTCGCGGCGCTTGTCCAGCAGGTAGGCCAGCGCGGCCGCGACGTCGTCGGGCGAATCGACGCGGAAGCCGGCCACTGTCTCGCCCGGGCCGACCTTGACGCCGATGTCGCCGTCGCGCATCCGGGCGAATGCCTTCTCGTCGGTGACGTCGTCACCGAGGAACACCACCGCCGTCGAGGCGGTCTGCTCGCGCAGGATATCCACGGCCTCACCCTTGTCCGTCGAGATGACCGCGAACTCGAGCACCGCCTTACCCGCCGTGGTGTGTGCGTCCCAGGCAGCCGCGGCGCGACGGGCCTCCTCCAGCGCCGCCTCGCCGTCGGCGGGACTCGCGTTGCGCACGTGAAGAGCTACGGAGGCAGGTTTGGTCTCCACGGTGACGCCGGGCCTGCCCGCCGCGATCTCGTTGAGCTCGGCGACGATTCGCGCCAGCAGACCCTCGTCGATGTCGTGGGCGAAGCCGGTGTCGAACTCGGCCCCGTGACTACCGACGAGATGGACGCTCGACGGCATCGCCGAGAGTTCTCGCAGCACACCGAGAGCGCGCCCCGACACCAGGGCCACGGCGGTGTCGGGGAGGTCGGCGAGCGCGGTCAGTGCATCGGCTGCATCCGGCAGCATCCGCGCATCGGCGGGATTGCCGACGATGGGCGCGAGGGTTCCGTCGAAGTCGCAGGTGACGAGCAGCTTGGGAAGCCCGGAGATCGAGTCGAGCGCGCGCTGCAGATCGGCCGGGAGCACGCCCTAGATCTTAGGGTGCTCTCCGTCGCCGATCAGCAGGCGTACGGCGAGATCCAGTCGTTTGCTGACGTCGGTCGCCGAAGCCCGCCGGGTTAGCCAGGCAAGCAGATTCGACAACCACACATCGGAGATTACCCGCGCGATGTGGTACTGGTCCTCGGTCGGTTCGCCGTCGCTCATCGCCCTGGCGAACATAGAATCCATCAGCTTGCCGACGTGATCAACCTCACCTGCCGCGGACGCGTCGGCGAACACGAATGCCCGCGTCATCGCCTCGGTCAGCAGCGGATTGCGCTGCATCGCGCGGTTGAGCTTGCCGACCATGATGTTCAGCCGCTGATAGGGGGTTCCGCCGGACAGCGCCGCGCGGTCGGTCTTGGCGTCGATGCGTTCGAACTCCCTGCCCAGCGCCGAGACCAGCAGGTGCACCTTCGACGGGAAGTAGCGGTACAGCGTGCCCACGGCGACATCGGCCCGTTCGGCGACGGCGCGCATCTGAACTGCCTCGTAGCCGCCCTTGGAGGCGATCGCCAGGGTGGCGTCGAGGATTCGCTTGCGGCGTTCCCGCTGAGCTTCGGACCCGAGCTCGGACTCGGCAAGTACCGCCACGTTCATCACCTGACGCGGTCGCGTATCCGCCCCCGAACCCGCGTTGGGCTGTGCTGGCGATGACATGTGGTCAGCTGCTCCTTCATCGATGCGTACCCGCCAAAACGATACGCATGCCAGACTCGATTTTCTCACTCCAGCGCCCCCACGGCACCATCGTGTCCTGCTGCGATGGCGGTCGACTTGACGCTCGATCGCTGGCACTATTAGAACACGTTCTAGTGGGAAGCATCGTCTTCTCGCCCAAACGCTAGGAGCAGACGGTGTCAGCCACAATTACCGACGAACAGTTTGCCGCGCGCGAACTGGTCCGTAGCTGGGCGGCCGCTTCCAGCGTCGCCGAGGCGGCACGCAACGTCGAGCAAGGCCAGCCGGACGCGTGGCGAACCGCCTACGACGGCCTGGCCCAACTGGGAATCTTCGGCGTTGCGCTCGCCGAGGACCTGGGCGGTGCTGACGGCACCGTCGAGGATCTGTGCGCGATGATCGACGAAGCGGCCGCGGCCCTCGTCCCCGGCCCCGTCGCGACCACGGCGCTGGCCACACTTCTGATCGAGCGGTCCGATGTTCTGGAGTTGCTGATCGCCGGCGAGCGCGTTGCGGGTGTGGCCTTGTCGGCCGATATCCAATTCGACGGCACCGTTGCGTCCGGCACCGCCGAATACGTACTCGGCGCCGATCCGGCCGGGTTCCTGCTGCTGCCCGCCGGGGATTCCGTCGTACTGATCGACGGTAGCGCCGACGGCGTCGCGATCGAACTGCTGAAGGCGACCGACTTCTCGCGGCCACTGGCTCGCGTCGTGCTGGACTCCGCGCCCGCAGAGGCACTGTCCGTATCGCCTCAGCGTTTCGCCGACGTGGCCGCCACCGTGCTCGCGGCCGAAGCCGCCGGGTTGGCGCGCTGGGCGCTGCAGACCGCGACGGAATACGCGAAGGTGCGCGAGCAGTTCGGCAAGCCGATCGGCAGCTTCCAGGCCATCAAGCACATGTGCGCCGAGATGCTTCTGCGTTCCGAACAGGCCTCGGTCGCTGCGGCCGACGCGGCGAGAGCGGTGAGTGATGCCGACGAGCGGCAGCTGTCCATTGCGGTGGCGGTGGCCGCGGCCGCCGGCATCGACGCTGCGAAGGCGAATGCGAAGGACTGCATTCAGGTGCTCGGCGGCATCGGAATCACCTGGGAACACGACGCGCATCTGTATCTGCGGCGCGCGTACGGCATCGAGCACTTTCTCGGCAGTGCGCATCGGTGGCTGAGTCGCGTCGCAACACTCACCCAGGAGGGTGTGCGACGCGACCTGCGCATCGATCTCGAATCGGTCGAACATCTGCGGCCCGAAATCGCTTCTGCGGTAGCCGAAGTCGCCGCACAACCCGTCGAGAAGCGGCAGGTCGCATTGGCCGACTCCGGGTTGCTCGCACCGCACTGGCCACGCCCGCACGGCCGCGAGGCCGGTCCGGCCGAGCAGCTGCTGATCGACCAGGAACTGGCCAAGGCCGATGTCGTCCGGCCCGATCTGGTCATCGGGTGGTGGGCGGTGCCAACCATTCTCGAGCACGGCAGCCCCGAGCAGATCGAGCAGTTCGTGCCCGCAACGCTGCGTGGCGAATTCATCTGGTGCCAGTTGTTCAGTGAGCCCGGCGCGGGGTCTGATCTGGCCGCACTGCGCACCAAGGCGGTCCGTGCCGACGGGGGTTGGAAGCTCACCGGGCAGAAGGTGTGGACGTCTGCGGCGCACAAGGCGGCCTGGGGTGTGTGCCTGGCGCGTACCGACCCCGATGCGCCAAAGCACAAGGGCATCACCTATTTCCTGGTCGACATGAAGTCCCAGGGCATCGACATCCGGCCGCTGCGCGAGATCACCGGCGACAACCTGTTCAACGAGGTGTTCTTCGACGACGTCTTCGTGCCCGACGAGATGGTGGTGGGACCCGTCAACGACGGCTGGCGACTGGCGCGCACGACGCTGGCCAACGAGCGGGTCGCGATGTCTCACGGCACCGCGCTGGGCAATCCGATGGAGGAGTTGTTGCGCACGGTCGCCGACCTCGATCTGGATCCGACAGGACAGCATCAGCTCGGCGCGATGATCCTGGCGGCTCAGATCGGGTCGTTGATGGACCAGAAGATCGCGGAACTGGCTGTGGGAGGCCAGGATCCGGGACCACAGGCCAGCGCGCGCAAGCTGATCGGTGTGCGGTACCGACAGGGGCTGGCCGAACTGCGGATGGAACTCTCCGAAGGCGCAGGCGTCGTCGACAACAAGACTGTGTTCGACTTCCTCAACACCCGCTGCCTGACCATCGCAGGCGGTACCGAGCAGATCCTGCTCACCATGGCCGGTGAGCGGCTACTCGGGCTCCCGCGTTAACTGAAGCTGGCCTGCGCGCAGGCGTCGGGCGTCGTCAGGTTGACGCCTGAGTACACCGCCTGAATGTGCGCGCACACGATCAACGGAACATCGGTGCGGGGCTGGCCGGTGCGCGCGTCCACCGGGAACGCGTTTCCGTGCCACGTGAACTTCTCCGGTGGTCCGCCGCCGAAGAAGACCGTCTGGAACACGACGTCGGTGGGAGACTTGAACGAACGGGTGTTGACCAGGTCGTAGTCGAAGTTGATGTACACATTGCGATCCATCGTGCGCAGCGTCGTGGACTGCCGGCCGTAGAAGTCGCCGGGGAATCCGATCACGCCTTCCGGTGCACGAAGGTTGGCCGCGGTTTCGAAGGCGCACCTGCCTTCGGCCGCTATGCAATTGGCTGTCGCGTGCATTTCGATGCTCTGCGCGGGGTTGACCGGAATGGATGAATTCGCGGTATTGACCGCCGCGTTCGCGGGCGCAGTGGGCGTGACGAGTGCGAGCGTCAGACAACTCGCCGAGATAACCGCAAGCATGCCGGCCAACCGGTTCGTCACATTGCTCCCCTCCGAGGCGGCGACATCCAAACCCGGAGCCGCTGGCGGCGACATCGAAACCCGGTGCCGCGAATGGTAGCCCGCGGGTTACTCGTCGTAGGTGACTTCGACCGAATCGGATCGCGGCTTGGCCTGGCAGCCGAGGATCAGGCCTTCGTCGAGGTCGGACTGCTCGAGCACGTCGTTGATCTCCATCTCGACATCGCCGGTCTTCTTCAGCACCGCGCATGCCCCGCAGTGGCCCTCGCGACAGGAGAACGGTGCGTCGAGGCCCTTGTCTAGCAGCACATCGAGCAACTTCGCGTTGCGTGGCCACGTGATCTCATGCTTCTCGCCGTCGAGCGTGACGAGGGCGGTGGCGGGCCCCTCGTCGCTGTCGTCTGGATCATCGGCGTCAACCACGACCCGCGCGAACGGGTCGGACTCCAGCGACTTGAACACCTCGATGTGGATGCGTTCGGCGCCGACGGCCTTGAGTGCTTCCTCGGCCGCGACCATGAAGGGGCCAGGACCGCAGATGTAGGCGTCGTGGCCCGAATACGGTTCTGCAAGCCCGGCAAGCGCCGCCGCGCTCGGCAGCCCCTGCACACTGACGAGCCAGTGCACGACGGTGAGCCGGTCCGGGTACTTGACGGTCAATTCGCGCAGCGCGTTGCCGAAGATCACCGAGTTCTCATCCTGATTCGCATAGATCAGGACGACCTTGCCGCTGCCCTCCGCGAGTGCCGACTTGCAGATCGACATCATCGGCGTGATGCCGCTGCCCGCCCCGAGCAGCAGGAAGTCCGTGTCGAGGGTCTTGGGAACGAAGGTTCCCGACGGCGCCAGAACATGGATCTTCATGCCGGCGTGCGCATGGTCGCAGAGCCAGTTCGACGCGTAGCCGTCCTCGGTGCGCTTGACGGTCACCGTCAGCGGATCGTCGGTGAACGGCGAACTGCACAGCGAGTAGCAGCGGGCGACCGACCCGGTGCGGTCGCTGGGCACGCGCAGCGTCAGGAACTGGCCTGGTGAGTAGCGCAACCGGTCGGCCGGAATTTCGGGAGCATCGGGGCCGTCGGGCACCGTGAACACCAGCGAGCGCGCGTCGTCGGTCTCCTCGACGACATCGGCCAGCTGCAGCTCGAGCACATGGCTACCGAGCGGCTCGTCCGTCACGACCTGCACCCTTCCTCATCGGCCAACAGGAGCAATAACTAGAACAGGTTACAGAAATGCATGTGCCCAGGTCCAGCCCCCGCAGGTATGCCCTTCTCGACACAAATCGTAACGTGTTCTAATCTCCTTCTAGGCCCAAACGCTTCCGGGAGGCAAATCCAGTGACGTCCATTGAACAGCGTGACGTGCAGTCGGTCCTAGCCGGCATCGACGATCTGCTGCCGCTGATCGCCAAGCGGGCGCAGGCAACCGAGGATCTGCGCCGCCTGCCCGACGAGACCGTCGCCGAACTCAACGAGGTGGGGTTTTTCAAGCTTCTGCAACCCGAGCAGTGGGGCGGCCTGCAGTGCGATCCGACGGCGTTCTACGAAGCCGTGCGCCGCATCGCGAGCGCCTGCGGATCGACCGGATGGGTCAGCTCGATCATCGGCGTGCACAACTGGCACCTCGCATTGTTCGACCAGCAGGCCCAGGAAGACGTATGGGGCGAGGATCCCGCGACCCGGATCTCCTCGTCGTATGCGCCGATGGGGGCGGGCACCGTCGTCGACGGCGGCTACCTCGTCAACGGCTCGTGGAACTGGTCGTCGGGATGTGACCACGCTACGTGGACGTTCGCAGGCGGCCCGGTGATCAAGGACGGCAAGCCGGTCGACTTCGGCAGCTTCCTGATGCCCCTCGGCGACTACAAGATCGACGACGTCTGGCATGTCGTCGGACTCAAGGGCACCGGAAGCAACACGTTGGTGGTCAAGGACGTGTTCGTGCCACGCCATCGCTTCCTGTCCTACAAGTCGATGAACGACCGCACCGCGGGTGGTCTCACCACCAACACCGCACCGGTGTACAAGATGCCCTGGGGCACAGTGCATCCCACCACCATCTCCGCGCCGATCGTCGGCATGGCCTACGGCGCCTACGACGCCCACGTCGAGCACCAGGGCAAGCGTGTTCGCGCCGCGTTCGCAGGCGAGAAGGCCAAGGATGATCCGTTCGCAAAGGTCCGTATCGCCGAGGCCGCCAGTGATATCGACGCCGCGTGGCGACAGCTGATCGGCAACGTCAGCGACGAGTACGCGCTGCTCAAGGAGGGCCAGGAGATTCCGTTCGAGCTGCGTGCCCGCGCGCGCCGCGACCAGGTGCGTGCCACGGGCCGCGCCATTTCGTCGATCGACCGGCTCTTCGAGGCTTCAGGCGCGACAGCGCTCAACAACGACGCTCCGGTGCAACGGTTCTGGCGCGACGCGCACGCAGGCCGCGTGCACGCTGCCAACGATCCAGAACGCGCCTACCTGATCTTCGGTAACAACGAGTTCGGCCTGCCGCCGCAGGACACGATGGTTTAACTGGATCCCTTGATGACCTCCTTCGCCGCCGAAGCTGCCCAACAGCAAGAGATCACGTTCGAGTCGACTTCGCGCTACGCGCAGGTGCGGGACGACATGCGCCTGCACTACCACGAGGCCGGTATCGGCAACGAGAAGACGATCGTGCTGCTGCACGGCGGCGGTCCGGGCGCGTCGAGCTGGTCGAACTTCGGCCGCAACATCTCTGTGCTGGCGCAGCACTTTCATGTCCTCGCGGTCGATCAGCCGGGCTACGGGCACTCCGACAAGCACGCCGAGCATGAGCAGTACAACCGCTACAGCGCGACCGCGCTGCTGAATCTCTTCGACCACCTCGGCATCGAAAGCGCCGACCTGGTGGGCAATTCGCTCGGCGGTGGCACCGCCGTCAGGTTCGCACTCGACAACGGCAGGCGCGCCGGACGGTTGGTGCTGATGGGCCCCGGCGGATTGTCGGTGAACCTGTTCGCGCCGGATCCCACCGAGGGTGTGAAGCTGCTCGGCAAGTTCACCGCCGAGCCCACGCGCGAGAACATGGAGAAGTTCCTGCGCATCATGGTCTTCGACCAGAAGCTCGTGACACCGGAGTTGATCGACGAGCGGTTCGCGATCGCGAGTCAGCCCGAATCGCTGGCTGCCGCCCGCGCAATGGGAAAGTCGTTCGCAGGCGCGGACTTCGAACTCGGCATGATGTGGCGCGAGGTATACAAGCTGCGCCAGCGGGTACTTCTCATCTGGGGCCGTGAGGACCGGGTGAACCCGCTCGACGGAGCACTGGTTGCACTCAAGCAGATTGCAAAGGTTCAGCTGCATGTGTTCGGGCAGTGCGGCCACTGGGCGCAGCTGGAGAAGTTCGACGAATTCAACAAGCTGACCATCGATTTTCTGGGGGATGGGTCATGAGCATCAAATCTCTTGGCTACCTGCGCATCGAATCCACCGACGTCGGCGCGTGGCGTGAATACGGCCTGAAGGTGCTCGGCATGGTCGAGGGATCCGGGCAGACCGAAGGTGCGCTGTATCTGCGGATGGACGAGTTTCCTGCCCGCCTGGTCATCGTCCCCGGCGAGCACGACCGGCTGTTGCAATCCGGCTGGGAGACACCCAATGCCGCTGAGCTGCAGGACATTCGTCAGCGCCTCGACATCGAGGGGACACCGTACAAGGAGGCTTCGGCCGCCGAACTCGCCGAGCGTCGGGTCGACGAGATGATCACGTTCGACGACCCCTCGGGCAACACGCTCGAGGTCTTCCACGGTGCCGCTCTGGAACATCGCCGTGTCGTCAGCCCGTACGGCCACAGGTTCATCACCGAGGAGCAGGGTCTCGGTCACGTGGTGTTGACCACTCGCGACGACGCGGACACGCTGCACTTCTACCGCGATGTGCTCGGCTTCTTCCTGCGCGATTCGATGAAGCTGCCCCCGCAACTCGTCGGAAGGCCCGCCGATGGTGCGCCGGCATGGCTGCGCTTCCTCGGCGTGAACCCGCGCCACCACAGCCTGGCATTCATGCCTGGTGAAACGCCAAGTGGCATTGTGCATCTGATGGTCGAGGTCGGTGAGGCCGACGATGTCGGGCTGTGCCTGGACCGCGCACTGCGCCGCAAGGTCCCCATGTCGGCGACCCTGGGCCGCCACGTCAACGACAAGATGCTGTCGTTCTACATGAAGACTCCGGGCGGGTTCGACGTCGAATTCGGTTGTGAGGGACTGCAGGTCGAAAACGACGGCTGGGTCGCCAGAGAGAGCACAGCTGTCAGCCTGTGGGGCCACGACTTCAGCATCGGCTTCAAGTAAGTGGCTGAGCCCCTAGATCCCCGCACATTCCGAAATGTGCTGGGACAGTTCTGCACGGGCATCACCGTGATCACCACCATGCATGACGGCGAGCCGGTCGGGTTCGCCTGCCAGTCGTTCGCCGCGCTGTCGCTCGAGCCTCCGCTGGTGCTGTTCTGCCCGACGAAGGTGTCGCGATCCTGGAAAGCGATCGAGGCGAGCGGTCACTTCTGCGTCAACGTGCTGCACGAGAAGCAGAAGGATGTCTCGGCGCGGTTCGGTTCCAAGGAACCCGACAAGTTCGCCGGACTCGACTGGCACCCTTCGAAACTCGGATCGCCCGTCATCAAGGACACGCTCGCACATATCGACTGCACGGTGGCATCTGTCCACGACGGGGGTGATCACCTCGTCGTGTTCGGGGCGGTGCACTCGCTGTCCGATGTCCCGCACAAGAAACCGCGGCCACTGCTGTTCTATCGAGGCAACTACACGGGTATCGAACCCGACAAGACGTCGCCGGCGCACTGGCGTGACGACCTTGAGGCGTTCCTCACCGCCACCACAGACGACACCTGGCTCTAGATACAGCCCGCCGAACACGGGTCGAGCGGCGGCAGTGTTTCCGGATTCGGCGCGTTCGGATCAGCCGGCGGCTGTTGGTCGGTGAGATCCACGTCGTGATCGAGCTCGGGCGCCATCGGGATGATGTTGCAGATGAACGTCAGCGCCAAGTCGCACGAAGGCCGGTCCTGTTGCGCCGCGGCAGGGACGGCGAGCGACACCGCCGCACCGCAGGCGGCGGCGGCCACGAGGATCGCCCTGATCATCATCAGGATGACTCTAGCGCGCAGCCGTCGATGAAATCGATGATCGATGAACGGCATGCCCAAGCCTGTCTCAGTGGAGCGAATCTGCCAACCGTCGATCAATTGCTGCCAATGGAATTAAAGCTCTGACCTGTCCGTTTAGACCATCAGAACCGGCGAGAAGAACCACCGGCAGAGCAACAGAAGAAGGCAACAAGATGAAGAAGTTCGGATTCGCCGCAGCGATCGCAAGTGGTCTGACCGCCGCCGTCATCGGCCTCGCGGGACCCGCGCAAGCCGAGCTAGTGCACTACCAGTGGCTCGACCAGATTCAGCCCCAGGTGAGTGTGCCCCACGTGGATACGACGGTGCACCAGAGCCGCTGACAGTCAATAATCGAAAAGGGCACTCACTGCGGTGGGTGCCCTTTTCCGTGCGCACCCAGCAGTACGTCGCGTTGTTCGGTCATCCGGTGTTGGATCGCGTTCACGACGGCCGCGACCTCGGGTCTGCGCAAGGTCTCCGCTCGGGTGACGAGCCAGTACGTCAACCGGACCGCCACCTCGTCACCAAGAACGCGGACGAGATCGTCGTGGCGATCGGCCATGAAACACGGCAATAGTCCGATGCCCGCAGCCGCTCGTGTCGCCTCGACGTGTACGAAGACGTTGGTGGAGGTGACGGATTCGCGCATGGCGGGTGCGAAACTGGTTGCCACGTCGAGGTCGTCGACCTGCAGCATCGAGTCGATGAAGTACACCAGCGGATAGCGGGCGAGGTCAGCGATAGTCGTCGGAGTTCCGTTGTCCACCAGGTACTCGCGCGCGCCGTAGAGACCTAGGCAATAGTCGCCGAGCCGAATCGCCTTAGCGCGGTGGACCTTCGGCTCACCGACCACCACCTCGACGTCAAGGCCGGAGCGTTGTTGTGTGGCGCGCCGGGTCGCGGCGACGATCTCGACCGCGACGTTGGGATGACTCCGTTGCACCTGAGCGGCAGCCGGTGCGGCGATGTAGGCGGAAAAGCCGTCGGTCGCCGATATCCGGACCACACCCTCGAGCGTGCGCTCGCCGCCGGTCCGGACGGTCAGCGAGCGTACGGCGGATTCGACGGCCTCGGCGGCCGACAACGCCTCACGCCCGAGGTCTGTGAGCTCCCAACCGCCGGCCACACGGGCCAGCACCCGGCCGCCGACCGACTGCTCCAATGCGGCGATGCGGCGCGAGATGGTGGTGTGGTTGAGGCCGAGTTCTTCCGCGGCGATGTTGTAGCGGCCCGAGCGGCCGACGGCAAGCAACACGAGAAGGTCGTCGGCGCTGGGCTGGCGGCCCGCCGAGCGAGATGACACGGCCATATCTGCATTTTTGCAGATAGTTCCTGCAGTTTTGATTATTGCAGGTAGGGGTACCTGCGTGAATACTCACAATGGCCTGTGCGGTGCATCACAATCGAGGAGCGTGCAATGACGATTCACCACGAACCGCCGCCCGCGAGCAGTGCAAGCAGTGCCGTTCCGACGGGCCTGAAGCGTGTGGTCGTCGCCTCGATGGCCGGCACCGTCGTCGAGTGGTACGAATTCTTTCTCTACGCCACCGCGGCAACCCTTGTCTTCAACAAAGTCTTCTTCGCCGAGGGCTCGGGTGACAGCGCGCTCATCGCCGCACTCCTGACTTACGGCGTCGGATTCCTGGCACGCCCGCTCGGCGGCGTCGTGTTCGGACACTTCGGCGACAAGTACGGCCGCAAGAAGCTGCTTCAATTCAGCCTCCTGCTCGTCGGTGGTGTGACGTTCCTGATGGGCTGCCTGCCGACCTACGGCCAGATCGGAGTCTGGGCGCCGATATTGCTCGTGGTTCTGCGGTTCATGCAGGGCTTCGCCGTCGGCGGGGAGTGGGGTGGCGCCGTTCTGCTCGTCGCGGAGCACAGCCCGAACCGCACCCGCGCCTTTTGGGCCAGCTGGCCGCAGGCGGCAGTCCCCGTCGGCAACATGCTGGCGACCATCGTGCTCCTCGTCCTGACCGGGACACTGTCCGATGCCGCGTTCCTGTCGTGGGGCTGGCGAGTCGCGTTCTGGCTTTCGGCGGTCGTCGTGTTGATCGGCTACTACATCCGCACGAAGGTGACCGATGCGCCGATCTTCATCCAGGCACAGCAGGAGGTCGAGCGGGTCAAGGCCGTGTCCTACGGCGTGTTCGAGGTGCTGAAGCGTTATCCCCGTGGCGTTTTCACGGCGATGGGCCTGCGGTTCGCGGAGAACATCATGTACTACCTCGTCGTCACGTTCTCGATCGTCTACCTCAAGAATCACGTCGGCGCCGACACCGGCGACATCCTGTGGTGGTTGTTGGCCGCCCACGCAGTGCACTTCCTCGTCATCCCGCAGGTGGGACGGCTCTCCGACCGGTTCGGGCGCAGGCCCGTGTACATCGTCGGCGCCATCCTTGCGGGCACCTGGGGCTTTTTCGCGTTCCCCCTGATGAACACGGCCAACTATCTCGCGATCATGGCCGCGGTCATAATCGGTCTGGTCATCCACGCGATCATGTACGCACCGCAGCCGGCCATCATGGCCGAGATGTTCCCCACGCGCATGCGGTATTCCGGAGTGTCCCTGGGCTATCAGGTGACGTCGATCGTGGCGGGATCACTGGCTCCCGCGATCGCCACCTGGCTTCTGGGTGAGTTCGGCACCTGGGTGCCGATCGCGATATATCTGGCCGTCGCCGCCGTAATCACCCTTGTGGCAGCGTTGTTCATGCGCGAGACGAACGGCATCGATCTGGAAAGCCTTGACGAGGCCGACCGCGAGGATCTCGCGAAGGCGGGTGTCGTATGACAGAACTCGCGGGTCGTACCGCGCTTGTCACCGGTGGTGCGGGCGGCATCGGCGAGGCGTGTGCGCGGGAGCTGGCCGCGCGGGGAGCGGTGGTCACCGTCGCCGACCGCGACGACGTTGGCGCGAAGTCCGTTGCGCAGGACATCGGCGGAAAGTCCTGGGCAGTAGACCTTTCCGATGTCTCGGCACTGGAAGAGCTAGAGCTCGACGCGGACATTCTGGTCAACAACGCCGGAGTGCAGCACGTCAGCCCGATCCCCGATTTTCCGCCGGACCGCTTCCGCCACATGATGACGCTCATGGTGGAGTCGCCGTTCCTGCTCATTCGAGCCGCACTGCCACACATGTACCGGCAGAACTTCGGCCGGATCATCAACATCTCCTCGGTGCACGGCATCAGGGCGTCCGAGTACAAGGTCGCTTACGTGACCGCCAAGCACGGCCTCGAGGGACTTTCGAAGGTGACTGCTCTCGAAGGGGCACAGCACGACGTGACGAGTAACTGCGTGAACCCCGGCTATGTGCGAACGCCACTGGTGGCCAAGCAGATCGCCGATCAGGCCAAGGTTCACGGCATCGCGGAGGATAAGGTGGTGACCGACATCCTCCTGAAGGAGAGCGCTATCAAACGTCTGGTGGAACCCGAGGAAGTCGCGGGCCTGGTGGGGTGGCTGGCCTCACCGGCGGCGGGAATGGTCACCGGGGCGTCGTACACCATGGACGGGGGCTGGAGCGCGCGATGACCGGTGCCACACCGCAATGGGTGCCTACGGATGACGACGTCGCCAGGGCACGAGTAACCGACTTCGCGCGCTTCGTGGCTGACAAGACCGGCGTGACGATTACCGACTACACGTCATTGTGGCAGTGGTCGGTCGATGATCCCGCCGCATTCTGGGCGGCGATGTGGGACTACTTCGGGTTCGGTGACCGCCCCGACAATGTCCTAGAGCACGCGGCGATGCCTGGGGCGCAATGGTTTCCGGGTGTCACGCTGAACTACGCGGATCAGGTCGTCCGCAATGCGCGGTCCGATCGGCCTGCGATCATCCATGTCATGGAGGACGGCGCGGCCGTCGACGTGTCGTGGGCCGAATTGCTCGGACGCACTGCGGCCTTCGCAGACAAGCTGCGCTGCCTCGGGGTCGGTTTGGGCGACCGCGTGGCGGGCTACCTGCCGAATATCCCCGAAGCCGTCATCGCATTCCTGGCCACAGTGAGCATCGGTGCGATCTGGAGCGCATGCGGACAGGACTACTCGGCCAAGGCCGCGCTCGACCGTCTCGGGCAGCTGGAGCCGGTGGTGCTGGTGACGGCTGAGGGCTACCAATTCGGTGGCAAGACCTACGACAAACGCGAGGATATCGAGGCCCTGCGCGCGGGACTGCCTACGCTGAAGGCGACGGTGCTGGCATCTGAACTCACCGAGTCGGGTGGTGAGCTGCAACCCGTGCCCGTCGACTTCGATCACCCGCTGTGGATTCTGTACTCGTCGGGTACGACGGGTAAGCCCAAGGGAATCATCCACGGACACGGCGGCGTGGTTCTCGAGCACTTGAAGGCCGTTGCGCTGCAGTCGGATATCGGTCCGGACGATACATTCTTCTGGTACACCAGCCCGAGCTGGATGATGTGGAATTTCCAGGTCGCCGGCCTGTTGGTCGGTGCGACGATCATCTGTTACTCGGGCAGCCCGAACGCTCCGCGGCCAGACGCGTTGTGGGACATCGCCGGGCGTCTCCGGGTGACGGTCCTCGGCGCCAGCCCCGGATACGTGCTCGGATGCGCGAAGGCGGGCGCCGTCCCGCGCAAGGACCATGACCTGTCAGCGCTGAAAACCGTCGGCATCACCGGATCGTCGCTGCCGCCGTCATCGTCATTGTGGTTGCGTGACAACGTCGGTGAACATGTTCAAGTCGCGTCGATCAGCGGCGGCACGGATGTGGTGTCGGCGTTCATCGGCGGTGTGCGCACCGTGCCGGTGTGGCCGGGCGAATTGTCGGCACCGTTCCTGGGATGCGCGCTCGACGCCTGGGATGAGTCGGGCAACCCGGTGCGCGGTGAGGTCGGCGAGTTGGTCATCACCAAACCGATGCCGTCGATGCCGATCGGCTTCTGGAACGACCCCGACGGAGAACGTTATCGCAGTGCGTATTTCGAGATGTTTCCCGGCGTGTGGCGCCACGGGGACTGGATCACGATCACCGATCACGGCAGCATCATCGTGCACGGGAGGTCGGACTCGACACTGAACCGGCACGGCATCAGAATGGGCAGCGCCGACATCTATCAGGCGGTGGAACGGCTGCCCGAGGTTGCCGAGGCGTTGGTGATCGGCTGTGAGCAGGAGGACGGCGGCTATTGGATGCCGCTGTTCGTCGTCCCCGCGGAGGGTGTCGCGCTCACCGACGAGGTGCGTGAACGGATCAAGAAGACGATCCGCGACGAGGTGTCCCCGCGCCATGTGCCCGACGAGATCATCGAGGCGCCCGGCGTGCCGCACACCCGCACGGGTAAAAAGCTCGAGGTGCCGATCAAGAAACTGTTCGCCGGCGCGGACGCGGCGAAGGTGGTGGAGCGCAGCGCGGTCGACGACCCCGAGCTGCTGGACTGGTACGCCAACCTGAAGCGCTAGGGATCAATTCTCCGATCTGATGATGTGGTCGTCGGCTTCGTCGGTCGGTCTCACGGTGGTGGTCATGTGAATACTCCTTTCTGAGTGGGCAGTTGGCTCTGCTACTTCGTTGCTACTTCCCAAGTTATGGATCAGCCTTGGAACTTCCTTGGCGATTCCCGAGCTAGGGAGCCCCTTGGAGTGCCTGGGATAACTGATTCAGCTGTCGGTGAGCAGGTGCATAATCGAATGTATGTTCGATGGCATCGATGAGGCGGGGTTGGTCGCCACGATCGAGGAGGCCGCACGTGCAGAGGCCGCGGCCGGGGCCTTGCGGTTATCTGCGATCGGGGAGTTGACCGCCCGCCGAGTCGGCGCGGATGCCGAGGATCCGCGCGCGTTCTGGGCGTTCGATCCGTGGGATTGCGCGGCTGCGGAGGTGGCCGCGGCGATGAATATCAGCCCCCGCAAGGGCTCGGGTCAGATGCGCATAGCCAAGGCACTGCGTGAGCATTTACCCGCGGTGGCCGAGTTGTTCGGGCGCGGTGATTTGAGTGCGCGGGTGGTGGGTGCGATCACCTGGCGTACGCAGTTGATCACCGATGACCCGGTCTGGGCGGTGATCGATCGGGCTATCGCGGATCGGGCAGGCAAGTGGGGTCCGTTGGCCGAGGACAAGCTGCTCGCCGCCGTGGATGCGTTGGTGTTGGAATTCGATGCCTCGGCGCTGATGGTGAGTAAGACCGTGCACCGTTCCCGTGACTTCGTCGTCGGCGATCTCGAGGACGATGCCGGCACGACGTCGGTGTGGGGGCGGCTCAATGCCGCGGATGCGGCGGTGTTGAAGAAGAAGATCGCGGGGATGGTGGCCACGGTGTGTGAGAACGATCCCCGCTCGGCCAACGAACGCCGCGCGGATGCGTTGGGCGCGTGGAGCCACGGCAATGATCACCTGCCGTGCCTGTGTGAATCACCGAATTGCCCCGCGCGCGAAGGGCAGCCGGCGCCGAAGTCCTCGGTGGTCGTCACGGTGTACACCGACCAGGCCACGATCGACGGTCTGCAGAACACCGCATCCTCCTTTGGCACGGCGATTCTGTCGGGTACTGAGGTGCTGCCCACACCGCTGCTGACCGAGTTGTTGCGCAATGGCGCCAGGCTACGACCCCTGGGCACTCCGGCCGAAGAGCCGGAGTCGGGGTATCGGCCGTCGGCGAGGTTGGCGCGGTTTGTGCGCGCGCGTGATCTGACGTGCCGATTCCCCGGGTGCACCGCGCCTGCAGAGGTCTGCGATATCGACCATGTGATCCCGCATCCGCTGGGGGCCACACATCCGTCGAACCTGGCGTGTCTGTGCCGAAAACATCACCTGCTCAAGACCTTTTGGACCGGGGACTGGGAGCTGAAACTGCTGCCTGACGGTGCGGCGGTGTGGACCTCGCCGACCGGTCGCACCTATACGACCCATCCGGGTTGTCGAAGTTACTTTCCCGACTGGGACACCAACACCGGGGAACTACCACCCCCACCGCAGTCGGGGACGTTCAGCACCGACCGGGGCCTGATGATGCCCCAACGCAAACGCACCCGCGCACAAGACCGCGCCGCACACATCAAAGCCGAACGCGAACACAACAACTCGCCACCGCCCTTCTAGCCCAGCCAGATGCCGATGCGGCGCACCGCCTCCTCGATATCGTCCGAGGGGCCCGCGAAGGACAGTCGTACGAACGATCCGCCGTGCACTGTGTCGAAGTCGATGCCGGGCGCGATCGCAACGCCGGTGTCGGCCAGAAGCTTTGAGCAGAACGACAGCGAATCGGTGGTCAGATGCGATACGTCGGCGTATACGTAGAAGGCCCCGTCGGTAGGCGCCAGTTTGTCGATGCCGATTCCCCGCAGTCCGTCGAGCAATAGTCGCCGATTGTCCGCGTAGTGGTTTAGCAGTGCATCGGCCTCTGCGATCGACTCGGGCGTGAAGGCCGCGACCGCGGCGACCTGTGCCAGCGCCGGCGGACAGATGGTGAAGTTTCCGGTCAGGCGGTCGACGGCGCGCTGCAATTCCTGCGGTACGAGCAGCCACCCCAGCCGCCAACCGGTCATCGCGTAATACTTCGAAAAGCTGTTCACCACAACGGCTTCCCGCGACGTCTGCCATGCACAGCTCGTCGCGGGCGCACCCTCGTACACCAGTCCGTGGTACACCTCGTCGCTGATCAGCCGCACGCCCGAGGACGCACACCACGACGCGATCGCCGCCAGTTCCTCCGGCGGGATCACCGTGCCCGTCGGATTGGCGGGACTGGCGACGATAACGCCCTGCACGGGCGGATCGAGTTCGGCGAGCATCTGCGCGGTCGGCTGGAAACGGGTGTCGGGCCCGCACTGGATCTCGACGACGTCACACCCCAGCGCCGAGAGGATGTTGCGGTAGCAGGGATAGCCGGGGCTCGCGATGGCCACTCTGTCGCCGGCGTCGAAGCAGGCCAGGAAAGCCAACAGGAATCCACCGCTCGAACCGGTCGTGATCACCACATCTGCCGGGTCGACCGCGAGGCCGTGCCGGGCCTGATACGACGACGCGATCGCGACGCGCAACTCCGGAATGCCGAGCGCCACGGTGTAGCCGAGCACGCTGTTGTCCAGCGCCGCCTTCGCCGCAGCGCGCACCGCCTGCGGGGCCCCGGCGCTTGGCTGGCCTGCCGACAAGTTCACGAGATCGCCGTGACTGCGCTGACGCTCGGCGGCCGCCAGCCACACATCCATCACATAGAACGGCGGAATGCCTGCCCGTAACGCAACGCCCATCACATATCGCCCGGAAGTTGATCGAGGTCGTGGAAGAACGGGTGCACGTCGGCGTAGTAGTACGGCTTGAGTCCGCCGAAGATGCCGTTCCAGTCAGGCTCCCAGGCGACCAACGCGTCGAGAAGCGTTTCGCGAACTCCTTTGTCGAGGGTCTTGCTCGCGATCACCACCGGCGGTTTGCAGTTGTCGTAACGGCCGATGATCTTCGTCGTCTCCGCGTTGTCGGGAGTTGCTCTCCACACGTCTTCGAGGACCATGGTCGCCCGGACCTTCTTGGACACAACGGCATCGATCTGCCCTTGCCACGGCGGGACCGGGATGAAGTTCAGGAATTTGTCCCACGTCTTGCCCTGCTGGGTCAGCAGGATGGCGGGGGAGAAGTAGCTCGACGTGCACGAGGTGTTGATGTATCCGTAGTCCGCGCCGGCCAGGTCGTCGAGCCCCGTTGCGGAGTCGTCGTGCCGGACCACGAGCAGGCTGCTCTGTCGTGGGTCGCCGGTGAACTTCGACGTTGCGATCGCCAGACCGCGGTAGTACTGGTCGCCGCTTCGGACCAATCGATGAAAGTCTGCAGTCGGCACATACGCGATATCCGGCTGATGTTCGGCGAGCGCCTGGTCGATCGCGGCGAGGTCGGCGGTCTGGTGTGCGGTGACGTCGGCTGCACTGAGAATTGTCTTCCACGGCTCGTCGCCCGAGGGCAGGCCGAGATTCTGGTCCAAGACGAAGCTCACCATTTTCGCGAGCCTACGTCGCGACCCGCAGGATCAATGCAGAATTCTTGCGTGGACGTTCAATGGGAGTCGCGGGTGGTCGCGGTCGACGGCGTCCGCAGTCCGGTTTGGATCGGCGGACCCGATTCGGGCAGTCCGGTGCTCTTCGTCCACGGCAACAACGCCGGTGCCGATTGGGGCCCGTTGACGAATCCGGTCGCCGAGTTCGCCCGCGTCATCGCCCCCGAACTGCCGGGGTTCGGCGCCGCCGACAAGGCCCCCGACTGGGGCTACACCGTCGCGCACTACGCCGCGCACCTCGAAGGACTGCTCACCCAGCTCGAAACGCGACCGGTTCATCTGGTGGCGCATGACTTCGGCGGACCGTTCGCGCTCGCGTGGGCCGCCGACCATCTGGACCGGACGGCCAGCATCACCCTGATCAACACCCCGCGGCGGATCAACCACACCGCCGCGAAGATCTGGCGAACCCCGATCCTCGGCGAACTGTCCGGCATGATCGCGAACGCCCCGATGCTCCGAGCGGTGATGAACCGCACCGACGCCGGGCTTCCCGAAGAGCACCGGGACCGGATCATCGAACACATCCTCGTGCCGGGCACCAAACGCACCGTCGTCGAGCTGTACCGGTCGACCGGTGAGCACGCCATCGAGCCGTACGTTGACCGGCTCGCGCAATTCACCGGCGACGTGCTCATCATCTGGGGAGACAACGACGCCTACATCGGGCCGGAGCAAGCGGAGGAACAGCGGCAGATCTTCCGCAATGCCCGGGTTAGAGGGATTGCGGGAGCAGGGCATTGGCCGTGGCTCGAACAACCCGACGTGGTGGCCGGGCATCTGACCGGCTTCCTTCGCGGCGGTTAAAGCACTTCGGACTCGAGTCGGCGCAGGTGTTCCCGCGGCGGCCCGAGAAGCTGTGCGCTGCTCTGCGCACGCTTGAAATACAGCTGTATGTCGTGTTCCCACGTGATGGCGATACCGCCGTGCATCTGGACAGCCTCACCGGCGACCTTCGAGAACGCCTCGCTGGCCGAGAAGCGCGCCAGCGCCGCCGACGTCGGCGACGGCTCGGCGACCGCTTCGTTCACCACCGCACGCGCGGACTGCACCGCGACGTACAGATCGGCCATGCGGTGCTTGAGTGCCTGGAAGCTGCCGATGGGCCTGCCGAACTGCACCCTGTCCTTCGTGTACTCGACCGTGAGATCGAGACAGCGTGTGGCCGCGCCGATCTGCTCGGCTGCCAACAGGATCGCCGCAGTATCGGTAAGTCCCGGATCGGCGCCGATGCCGGTCCCTTCTTGGGCCTCGATGCGGGCCAGCCGCCGAGTCGGGTCCATGGCGTCGAGGCGGTGCGCGGTGAACTGCGTAAGTCGCTTGAGCTGCTGACCGTCGGTGGCGATGACGATGTCGGCGACGTCGCCGTTGATCACGACGTCCGGATCGAACGCGACGGCGCCGATCTTCGTGCCCGCCGCAAGTTCCTCGAGTGCATCGCCGTCCGGTTCGTCGACGGCGAGCAGCGCCAGTTCAACCAGCGTCGTGCCGAGCAGCGGTGTCGGCACGAGGCCCTTGCCCAGTTCCTCGAGCACGACGGCGGCATCGGCGAGTTCGCCGCCCGCGCCGCCGAGCTCCTCGGGTACCACCAGTGCGGCGGCACCGACTTGCTCGCACAACAACTTCCAGAGCGACTCGTCGTAGCCGCGCTCGGACTCGATCGCCGACCGTACAGCGGCCGGTGACGCATGCTTCTCGACAAGCGCGGCTACCGTGTCGCGCAACAGTTCGCGTTCTTCACTCACAATGCCTCCAATAGGCGTCGACGGTGCAGTGCGGGGTCGCCCCACGCCGAGCGCAACGCCTGCACCCGCAACAACCACAGCGACATGTCGTGCTCTTGCGTGAACCCGATGGCACCGTGCGTCTGCAGCGCGGAGCGCGCCGCCAGCAGCGCGGCATCGGAGGCCGCCACCTTGGCGGCACTGACGTCCCGCGCGGTGTCGGGTGACTGGTCGGCCACCGACAGCGCAGCTCCGTAAACGAGGGGCCGTGCCAGCTCGAGCGCGATGTGCACGTCGGCGAGTTTGTGCTTGATCGCCTGGTACGAACCGATGGTCCTGCCGAACTGGCTGCGCTGCTTGGCGTACTCGACGGACATGTCGAGCAGGGCCTGCCCCGCGCCGACCAACTGCGCCGCCGTCGCCAGTACCCCGAACTCGTAGGCGCGTGCCACATCGGCGGTCGTGCCCTCGTCGGAGACGGTGACGTCGAACAGTTTTCGGCTGGGATCAACCGATTCCACCTGCTCGCCCGCGGTGCCGTCGGTGACTTTGCCGTCGGCCGCCACCAGAATGAGCCCGGCGGTATCGGCGTCGACGGCACGCGGGACCTGCGGAGGCAGCGCGACGGTGGCGATCAGCTCACCCGAGGCGAGCGCCGCGCTGCGCTCATCGTCAGCGAGCAGAACCGGTGCCACCGCGATGGATTCGGTCACCGGGCCCGGGACGCACCACCGGCCCAGCCGCTCTGCGGCGACCGCAAGGTCGACGGGATGCGCCTCGATGCCGTCGAACTTCTCGGCAACCATCAGTGCGGTCACTCCGAGGTCGGCCAACTGTGCCCACACCTTGCGGCCCGGTGCGGTGTCGCCTGTGGCCCACGCCCGAATGGCCGCGGGCAGGTCGGCCGCCCCGAGCGCGGCGTCGATGCTCGCCGCGAAGTCGCGCTGTTGTTCGTCAATCTCAAAAAACATGGCCGGACGTCACCCCTTAGCTTCCCGTGGTAGGCCCAGCAGCCGTTCGGCGATGATGTTGCGCTGAATCTCGTTGGTGCCTGCGTAGATCGGGCCGCCCAGCGCGAACAGCAGACCCTCGGTCCACGAGTCAGCGAGTTCCCCATCGGCGCCGCGCATGTCGAGCGCGGTCTGATGGATCGCCACATCGAGGTCCGACCAGAACACCTTGGTCACCGACGCTTCGGCGCCCAGCTCACCGCCGGCGCTGACCCTGGTCACGGTGCCGAACGTGTGCAGACGGTATGCCTGGGCCTTGATCCACGCGTCGGCCACCCGGCCTGCGAAGGGCTCAGCGGAGTCGGCTTCCAGTGTTTTCCATTGCGACACCAGCCTTTCGGCCGGGGCAAGGAAACGTCCCGGGCTGCGCAGCGACATACCGCGCTCATTGCTCGACGTGCTCATCGCGGCACGCCAGCCCTGGTGCACCTCGCCGATCACGTCGTTGTCGGGAACGAACACGTCGTCGAGGAAAATCTCCCCGAATCCGGTGTCGCCGCCCAGCTGTGCGATGGGGCGAACCGTGACGCCCTCGGCCTTCAGATCGAACATGAAGTAGGTCAGCCCCTTGTGGCGCTGCGCTTCGGGATCAGAGCGGAACAAACCGAACGCGCGCTCGCCGAACGGCGCTCGCGAGCTCCAGATCTTCTGGCCGTTGAGCAGCCATCCACCGTCGGTCCTGGTGGCGGTCGACCGCAGGGAGGCGAGGTCGCTGCCCGACTCCGGCTCGGACCAGGCCTGCGCCCAGATCTCCTCGCCGCTGGCCATTTTCGGCAGCACTCGGTCGAGTTGCTCCTCGGTGCCGTGCGCGAACAGAGTCGGGGCGAGCATCGAGATGCCGTTGGCACTCGCCCGGCCAGGGGCGCCTGCGCGGAAATACTCCTCCTCGTAGACGATCCACTGCAGCAGTGACGCATCCCGGCCGCCGTACTTCTCGGGCCACGTGATCACCGACAAGCCGGCGTCGAAGAGCACCTTGTCCCAGCGGCGGTGCTGTTCGAAGCCCTCGGCGGTGTCGTAGGACTTCGTTGGAAACGCGTCCTTGTTCGCCGCGAGGAATTCGCGCACCTCGGCTTGGAAGCCGAGCGTCGCGTCGTCGAAGTTGAGATCCATCAGATCCTTTCCCGCAGAGCTGGCTTGATCACTTTGCCGCCCGGATTGCGTGGCAGCACATCGAGGAACTCCACCGATCGTGGTGCCTTGAAGTTCGCGAGATGCTCACGCGTGTAAGCGATTACCGCACTTTCATCCAGCTCCGCGCCTGGCTTGAGGACCAGAAAGGCCTTGCCGACCTCGCCGAGCCGCTCGTCGGGCACGCCGATGACGGCCGACTCGGCGACGCCGTCGAGCCGAGCGAGCACCTGTTCTATCTCGGCGGGATAGACGTTGAAGCCACCGCAGATGTACATATCCTTGAGCCGGTCGGTGATGCTCAGATTGCCGTGCTCGTCCAACCGGCCTACATCGCCGGTGTGCAGCCAGCCCTCGGAGTCGATGGCCGCGGCGGTCGCCTCGGGGTCGTCGAGGTAACCGAGCATGACGTTGGGCCCGCGCAGCAGCACCTCACCCGAGCCATCGTCGGCCGGGGCGTCGATGCGCAGCTCGAAGTCGGCGATCGGGCGGCCGCACGTCGTGGCCACGGTGACCGCATCGTCTTCGGCGCGGCACATCGTGCCGAAACCACTGGCCTCGGTCAGGCCGTATGCGGTCAGCACAATGTCGATGTCCAATTCGGTCTGCATACGTTCGATCAACACCACCGGGATCGTCGCCGCACCGGTGACCGCGAACCGCAGCGATGTCAGGTCGTAGTCGCCACGCTTCGGATGGTCGAGAAGGATCTGGTAGATCGTGGGCGGCCCGGGCAGCACGGTGATGCGGTGTTCGGCCACCGCGGCCATCGCCTTCTCGGGGTCGAACGTCAGCTGCGGGATCAGCGTCGCGCCGGTCTGCAGGCAGGCCAGGATGCCGGCTTTGTAGCCGAAGTTGTGGAAGAACGGGTTGATGCACAGGTAGCGGTCGGCGCTGGTGAGCTCCCCGCAGGCCGCCCATGCCGCGGGGGCGTCGAGTGATTGACGATGTGCGCACAGCGCGCCCTTGCTGCGGCCCGTGGTGCCGGATGTGAACAGGACGTCGGAGACGTCGTCGGGCTGCACGGCTGCCGCGCGGGCATCGACCGCGTCGAGATCTGTGCCGCGGCCCACGAACTCATCCCAGGTGCCGTCGTCCGTCTCGATCGGGACGCGGATGACGTGCCGCAGGTCGGGCAGCGCCTCGCGGTCGATCGACGCGGCCTTGTCGACGCGGAGGAATTCGCCCGCCGCGAAGAGCAGCGGAGCGCCGGTGCGGGCGAGGATGTCGGCGGCCTCGCTGGCCGTGTAGCGGGTGTTCAGCGGCACCATCACGCCGCCGGCATAGTGCGTGGCCAGGCACGCGACCACCCAGTGCCAGGTGTTCGGCGACCAGATGGCGACCCGGTCTCCGGCCTGCACGCCGAGGTCGAGCATCGCTGCAGCGGCCTGCCGCACCTCGGTCCGCAACTGGGCATAGGTCAACGCACGATCGTCGGTGACCAGGGCGTGGTGATCGGCGAATTGATCAGCAATCCGGTCCAAGACCTGCGGAATCGTCCGCGGACCGTCCCTCATTGATGCTCCTCTAACAAAGCAAGTGCTTGGTAGGTTAGCCTACAGGGGTGATAGAGGTCCAGGAGTTCAGGGCCGAGGTCCGCGACTGGCTCGCCGAGAACCTCACCGGCGAATTCGCCGCGATCAAAGGCCTCGGCGGCCCCGGCAACGACAACGTGGCGTTCGAGGAACGGCTCGCGTGGAACCGGCATCTCGCGGCCGCGGGCTATACATGCCTCGGGTGGCCCGAGGAGCACGGCGGCCGCGGCCTGTCCGTCGCGCATCGCGTCGCGTTCTACGAGGAATACGCGATCGCGAACGCACCCGCGAAGGTGAACCACTTCGGTGAGGAACTGCTCGGGCCGACGCTGATCGCCTTCGGCACTCCCGAGCAGCAGCAGCGGTTCCTGCCGAAGATCCTCGATGTCACCGAACTGTGGTGCCAGGGCTATTCCGAACCCGGCGCGGGCAGCGATCTGGCCAACGTGTCGACGACCGGCGAGCTCGACGGCGACGCGTGGGTGGTCAACGGGCAGAAGGTGTGGACGTCGCTGGCGCACTGGGCGCAGTGGTGCTTCGTCGTCGCGCGCACCGAAAAGGGCTCGAAACGGCATGCGGGCCTTTCGTATCTGCTCGTTCCGCTGGACCAGCCGGGTGTGGAAGTACGGCCCATCGTCCAGCTGACGGGTGACTCGGAGTTCAACGAGGTGTTCTTCGACGACGCCCGCACCGACGCGTCGCTGGTCGTCGGTGAGCCCGGCGATGGTTGGCGGGTCGCGATGGGCACGCTGACGTTCGAACGCGGGGTGTCGACTCTGGGTCAGCAGATCGAATACGCCCGTGAGCTTTCCGGTGTCGCCGACCTCGCCAAGAGCAACGGCGCCGCCGACGATCCGCTGATTCGCGAGCGGCTGGCCAGGTCTTGGGCGGGCCTTCGCACCATGCGGTCATACGCGTTGGCGACAATGGACGTCGAGCAGCCGGGACAAGACAACGTCTCGAAACTGTTGTGGGCCAACTGGCATCGCGAACTCGGCGAGATCGCCATGGAGGTGCTGGGCCGCGACGGCCTGACGTTGACAGACGGCGACTTCGACGAATGGCAGCGGCTGTTCCTGTTCTCGAGGGCCGACACGATCTACGGCGGTTCCAACGAGATCCAACGCAACATCATCGCCGAGCGCGTGCTCGGCCTACCCCGTGAGGTGAAGGGCGCATGAGTCTGGCCGAAACCCCGAAAGAGATCGAGGGGCACGGACTTTTGACCGGAAAGGTGGTCGTGGTGACCGCCGCGGCAGGCACCGGTATCGGTTCGTCGGTGGCGCGGCGCGCGCTCCTCGAGGGCGCTGATGTCATGGTCTCTGACCACCATGAGCGGCGGCTGGGCGAAACCCGCGACCAGTTGCTCGAACTCGGCCTTGGCCGGGTCGAGAGCGTGGTGTGCGACGTGACGTCCACCGCGCAGGTAGACGCGCTGATCTCGTCCACGACCGCCCGGCTGGGACGGCTCGACGTCCTGGTCAACAATGCGGGCCTTGGCGGCGAGACGCCCGTCGTCGACATGACCGACGAGGAGTGGGACCGTGTCCTCAATGTGACGCTGACGTCGGTGATGCGTGCGACGCGTGCGGCGCTGCGGTATTTCCGGGAGGCCGACCACGGCGGTGTGATCGTCAACAACGCCAGCGTCCTCGGCTGGCGGGCGCAGCACTCGCAATCGCACTACGCCGCGGCCAAGGCGGGGGTGATGGCGCTGACGCGTTGCAGCGCAATCGAAGCCGTCGAACACGGTGTGCGAATCAACGCGGTATCGCCGAGTATCGCCCGGCACAAGTTTCTCGAGAAGACCAGCAGTTCGGAACTGCTCGACCGGCTGTCGGAGGGTGAGGCGTTCGGACGGGCGGCCGAGCCGTGGGAGATCGCCGCCACGATTGCATTCCTGGCCAGCGATTACTCCAGCTATCTCACTGGTGAAGTGATTTCGGTGTCGAGCCAGCGCGCCTGACAGGCTCATCTCTCACATCTCCACAGTATCTTCACATTCGCTGACCGGAACGACCACACTCAGCACCTACAGTCTGATGTGTGAAGCGAATTCTGGTGGTCGACGACGAGCCGACCATCCTCGCTGCTGTCGCCACGAGGCTTCGCGCGGAAGCGTTTCTGGTCGAAACCGCCACCGACGGGCCGTCGGCGGTGGAGACCGCGACGGCCACCGATCCCGACTTGGTCGTACTCGATGTGATGCTGCCCGGGTTCGACGGTCTGGAAGTGTGCAGGCGTATTCAGGCGAAGCGGTCCACGCCAGTGCTGATGCTGACCGCTCGAAGCGACGAGACGGACATGCTGATCGGCCTCGGCATCGGCGCCGACGACTACCTCGCGAAGCCGTTCAGCATGCGCGAACTCGTCGCTCGGATACGGGTTCTGTTGCGGCGGGTGGATCGGATGTCGGAGCCGTCGTCAATGTCGGTCGGTCGGTATCGAATCGATCTGGACGGGCGCAGAGTCTACGAAGGTGATGACGAAGTCCGGCTCACCCGAACCGAATTCGACCTACTCGCCTTCCTGGCGGGACGACCCGGCGCTGCGGTCGCCCGCGAGACACTGCTCGAACACGTGTGGGGCTGGGCGTCTGATGTCGAGACCCGCACGGTGGACAGCCACGTCAAAGCTCTGCGGCGAAAGCTGGGCGCAGGTCTGATCCGTACGGTGCACGGCGTCGGCTATGCACTGGAAATTCCGCGATGAGCGGATTCGGTTCGCTGTGGGACCGGCTACCGCGTCCGCTGGACCCCTTCGCATCCTTCAAGGTGAAGACGGCGTTACTCGTTGGCGGAGCAATCACTTTGGCAGCGTTCACCTTTTGGGTCGGCGCGAGCTGGCAGTTCCGGTACGCGTTGCTCGCGGCGCTCGCCACCTCACTGGTCTTCACCCAGTTCGTGGCCCATGGGATGACCTCACCGCTGCGGCAGATGACAACCGCAGCCCGCGCGATGGCGCGCGGTGACTACAGCATCCGGGTCCGGGCCACCTCCCGCGACGAAATCGGGCAGCTGGCAACAGCCTTCAATCAGATGTCCGCCGACCTCGGTGCCGCGGACGAGTTCCGGCGCGGTCTCATCGCTAACGTCTCGCACGAACTGCGCACCCCGATCACTGCCCTGCGGGCGTTACTGGAGAACGTGGTCGACGGTGTGGCTGAGCCGGATGCACAGACAATGCGGATGGCGTTGTCGCAGACAGAGCGACTCGGCGAACTCGTGGCCAATCTCCTCGATCTTTCGCGTGTCGAGGGCGGCGCAATTCCACTGCAGATCAGCAGGTTCGGCGTCGACGAATTCCTTCGCGACGCGATCGAACACGTCGCGGTCGCGCCGAGCGAGGCCCAGGTGGCTGTGCGAGTCCTACCGGCCTCCCTCGTAGCCGTCGCCGATCCGGCGCGGTTACGCCAGGTGGTCGTCAATCTGGTCGACAACGCTGTTCGGCACAGCCCCAAGGGTGGTCAGGTCTCGGTTCTGGCGTGCGCCGCCGAACCCGCCGGTCTCCGACTGGAGGTGTCCGATCATGGCCCCGGCATTGCGCCTGCGGAGCGGGAACGGGTCTTCGAACGTTTCACCCGTGGAGCGACCTCAGAGGGGGGCACCGGCCTGGGTCTGGCAATCGCACGGTGGGCCGTCGAATTGCACAGCGGCACAATTGAAGTGATGAATGCGCCGCAGGGATGCCGGATTGCGGTCATCATCCCGGACCTATCGGTAGTGGAGGATGTGACATGACGACGATGTATCCGGGCTGGTACGGGACTCCGCCCCCGACACCTCCACCGCCGCTCGGCCCGATGCCACCGCGGCAGGGCGAGGCGGGCTGGACGATATGGCCGAGGCGGATCTGGCCGATCGACCCGCTGGCCGTTGCGCCCCGACGCTTGTTGCTCGCCGCGTTGATTGCGGGCGCGATCGGTACCGCGTTCTGGCGGCCGACGGTGCTGAGCGTCGGTTACCTCGTCGTCGGGGTCATGGTCTTTTCCGTCGTGTACGGCACAGCGGATCGTCGACCTGCTCGTGACGAATGGGTCGGAATCGGCCTGACTTTGGCGCTGCTCTCGGTTTCGGCGATGTTGGCCGCAGAATGGGTCGGCGGCCTTTGCCTCATCGCGGCGTGGGTGGTCGGCTGGTGCACGTTCGTCGGCGGCCAGACCTGGACTGCGGTGTTCACCGCCCCGTTTCTGCCCTGGCTCTTGCCGGGACGCGTGCGGGGCTGGGTGGGCCGTGCTCTTCGCGGTCCGGCACCGAGCCGCCCCGGCGGCGACATCGGGACAACGCGCCGTATCGCCCTGCCTAAGCTCGGCCGGGTTGCGGCCGTCATCGGCATCACGGTGGTTCTTGCGCTTGTGTTCGGTGGCTTGTTCGCTGCGGCGGACCCTGCGTTCGCTCACCTTGCCGACAACGTGGTGCCTGAATTCGATGGCGGCGATATCGCTGCGCGGCTCGTGGTGGCGGGGCTCGTGATCGGTTTCATCTTGGCGGGTGGCTACCTGATCCGTTTCAGGCCACGGCTCGACAAGATGGCTCCTGCGCCGATGACGCCGGTACCGCGGTGGGAATGGGCATTGCCGCTCGGCGTACTCGACGTGTTGTTCATCGCCTTTGTCGCCGTGCAGGCCAGCGTTCTGTTCGGTGGACACACGCATGTGTTGGAGACCGAGGGGCTGACCTACGCCGAGTATGCGCGGCAGGGGTTCTGGCAGCTGTTGTGGGTTTCCGCCCTGACGATGCTGGTGTTGAGTGTTGTCATCCGGGTGGCGGGACGAGCCACGGCGGCCGATCGCCGGCTGCTGCGGGTGTTCGTCGGAATACTTTGCGCCACTTCGGTTGTCGTGGTTATTTCGGCGATCCATCGAATGTGGGTGTACCAGCAGGCATACGGGTACAGCACAGAACGGCTGATGGTCATCACCATCGAGGTGTGGCTCGGTTCGGTGTTCCTGCTCGTCGCCGCCGCCGGAATTCGGATGAGCGCCCGGTGGCTGCCGCGCGCGGTGTTGGTGGCCGGTGTGCTTGCGCTCCTCGGTCTGGCCGCGCTCAATCCTGAGCGACTGATCGCCGATCGCAATATCGACCGCTTCGAGCAGATCGGCGCACTCGACGCCGACTACCTGTCGACGCTTTCGGCGGATATCGACCCTGCGTTGCACCGACTGCCCGATCGGATCCGGGCGTGCGTCACGAGACCGGACAGGGTCGACGACCCGTGGTACCTCTTCAACCTCTCCCGGTCGCGCGCCGATCGTTCCGTCGAGGACTACGACGCCGACTTCTGCGCAGCGTTCCAGCCCCAAAGGTGACCTAGCAAGTGCTTGGTTGGTAAGCTGGCGGGATGGTGGCGGAATCGTCGAGCCCCCCGACGAGCAGGCGTGACGAGCTTCTCGAGCTCGCCGCGAAGATGTTCGCCGACCGCGGACTGCGGGCCACCACGGTCCGCGATATCGCGGACTCCGCGGGAATCCTCTCGGGCAGCCTCTACCACCACTTCTCGTCGAAAGAAGAGATGGTCGACGAGCTGTTGCGGGAGTTCCTCGACTGGCTGTTCACCCGATACCAGGAGATCATCGCGATCGAACCCGATCCGCTGGAACGGCTCAAAGGGCTGTTCATGGCGTCGTTCGAGGCGATCGCCGACCGTCACGCCCAGGTGGTGATCTACCAGGACGAGGCGAAACGGCTGCTCGGTCAACCGCGGTTCGCGTACGTGGAAGAACGCAACAAAGAACAGCGCAAAATGTGGGTGGACGTGCTCAACCAGGGCATCGAGGAGGGCTGCTTCCGGCCCGATATCGACGTCGATCTGGTGTACCGGTTCATCCGCGACACCACATGGGTTTCGGTCCGCTGGTATCAACCGGGCGGACCGCTGACGGCCGACGAGGTCGGCCGGCAATACCTGTCCATCGTTCTCGGCGGTATCACGAAAGAAGGAGCTTCACATGCCTGAGGCATACGTCATCGAAGCCGTACGCACCGCTGTCGGTAAGCGCAACGGCGGGCTGTCCGGCGTGCATCCCGTCGATCTGGGCGCCGCCGCGTGGCGCGGATTGTTCGACCGTACCGACGTCGATCCCGGTGCGGTCGACGACGTGATCGCCGGATGCGTCGACGCCATCGGCCCCCAGGCAGGCAACATCGCCAGGCTGTCGTGGCTGGCCGCCGGCTTCCCCGAAGAGGTGCCGGGTGTGACCGTCGATCGCCAGTGCGGCTCGAGCCAGCAGGCGATTTCGTTTGGCGCACAGGCAGTCATGTCGGGCACCGCCGATCTGATCGTGGCGGGCGGCGTTCAGAACATGAGCCAGATCCCCATCTCGTCGGCGATGACGGTGGCAGAGCAGTTCGGGTTCACCTCACCGACCAACGAATCCAAGAGCTGGCTGCACCGCTACGGCGATCAGGAGATCTCGCAGTTCCGCGGTTCGGAGCTGATCGCCGAGAAGTGGAAGCTCTCGCGCGAGGAGATGGAGCAGTACTCGCTGACCAGCCACCAGCGCGCGAAGGAGGCGATCCGAGCGGGGCACTTCGAGAACGAGATCATCGGCGTCGACGGCTTCGTCATCGACGAGGGTCCGCGCGACACGTCGCTGGAGAAGATGGCCGGCCTCAAGACGCTTGTCGACGGAGGCCGGCTGACCGCCGCGATGGCCAGCCAGATCTCCGATGGCGCGAGCGCCGTGCTGCTCGCGTCCGAGCAGGCGGTCAAGGATCACGGGCTGAAACCGCGGGCACGCATCCACCACATCAGTGCCCGCGGCGCCGACCCGGTCTTCATGTTGACCGGTCCGATCCCCGCGACGGCCTACGCGCTGGAAAAGACCGGCCTGTCGATCGACGACATCGACACCGTTGAGATCAACGAGGCCTTCGCACCGGTGGTCATGGCGTGGCTCAAGGAGACCGGGGCCGATCCCGCCAAGGTCAACCCCAGCGGCGGCGCGATCGCTCTCGGACACCCGCTGGGTGCGACGGGCGCCAAGCTGTTCACCACGATGCTGAACACGTTGGAGCGCACCGGCGGTCGCTACGGTCTTCAGACGATGTGCGAAGGCGGCGGTACCGCCAACGTCACCATCATCGAGCGCCTCTAGCTAGTGGTCGTGGATGATCACACCGCGGATGTTGCGTCCCGCGAGCATGTCGTCGTAGGCGACATTGATGTCGTTGAGCTTGTACTCGGCCGTCACCGTCTCGTCGAGAAGTAGCTTGCCGTCGCGATAGAGGTTGAGTAGCCGCGGGATGTCCGCGCGCGGATTCGCCTCGCCGTAGAGGCTGCCGAGCAGCCGCTTCTGGAACAGCGTCATCATCGCCATCGGCAGTGTCGGCGTCACGTCGGCCATCGAGGCGATGGCGGTCATCACCACCGCGCCGCCCTTGCGGACGATGTCCATGGCCTCGTTGATCATCGGCCCCTTCAGCAGGCCGACCGTCAACAAGGCGGAATCGGCCATCACCCCGCGCGTGAGTTCGGCGACCAACGCCGTGGCTTCGGGCATCGACGTCACGAAGTGGGTGGCGCCGAACTCGAATGCCTTGTCCCGCTTTGATTCGACGATATCGACGACGACGATGTGCTCGGCGCCCGCCAGCCGGGCACCCTGGACCGCGCCGCTGCCGATGCCCCCGCATCCGATCACCACGACGGTGTCACCCGGCGCCACGTCGGCGGTGTTGACGGCCGAACCCCACCCGGTCATCACGCCGCAGCCGAGCAGGCACGCGCGGGACAGCGGCAGGTCGTCGTCGACCTTGACCAGCGAGGTCTCCGACACGGTGCTCAACTCGGAGAAACTTCCGACGCCCACCATGACGCCGATGTCCTTACCCTGCGCCCTGCGCCGGTAGGTGCCGTCGGCCTGGATGCCCAGCAGGATGATCGCGCCCATATCGCACAGGTTCTGATGTCCGCTGGCACACCAGCGGCAGCGCCCGCAGGCGGGCAGGAACGACGCCACCACATGGTCGCCCACTTTCAGGTCCCTCACGCCGGGACCGACTTCGGCCACGATGCCCGCGCCCTCATGCCCGCCGATCATCGGAAGCGTGACTCCGGCCAGGTCGCCGGTCTGCACATGGTGATCGGAATGGCACAGGCCTGTGGCCTCGAACGAGACGAGGACCTCGCCCTCCTTCGGCCCGTCGAGGTCGATCTCCTCGACGCTCCATTGCTCGTTGAGTCCCCAAAGCACGGCGGCGTTCGTTTTCATGCGCCAGAGCTTAGGGATATCGGAGCGTGGTTTGGGCTGAATCGAAAGCCTTACCGTTCATGCCGCGGTCAGAAATTGGTCGATGAGGCCCGCGACCTTCTGAGGCTCCTCGGTGGGCGGGTGATGATGCACGCCGGCCAAGACGTGAAGACGACTGTTCGGCATCGTGGCGTGCGCGGCACGCGCATGCTCGACGGGGATGATCCGGTCCTGGTCGCCGCTGATGATCAGCGCAGGCAGATCGTCGCTGCAGCACAGCCGGTTGAGGGCCGACACCGCCTGCCCGCGGTAGTCGACGACCGAGCGCAGCGTGCGCAGGAACGCCCGCCTGTTCTCACGGTTCGACAGCGGCGGCCGCGCATCGAAGCGGTCGTCGGACCCCAGCAGTGCACGCAGCGCGTTGCCCGCCAACACGGCAGGCCTCGACGCGATCATCGGCAGCACGAACTCCGAGCCGGGCAGCGACAGCAGCCGGAACACGCGGCTGACGTCGTCACCGAATCCTCCGCTGCTGACCAGGACGATCCGATCGCAGTACTGACGATGTTGATGGGCGAACTGCATGGCGATACCTCCGCCGAGCGAGTGGCCGACGACCGTGACCCGGGTGATGCCCAACTCGTCCAGCAGATCGCGCAACACCACGGCGAGTGCGCCGACCGAGTAGTCGCCGCGTGGCTTGTCGGATTGCCCGTGGCCCAACAGATCTGGGGCGATGACGCGATACTTCTTGGCGAGCAACGGGATCACAGCGCTCCAAGTGCTCGAGCTGCCGCCGATACCGTGGATGAGCAGAACGACCTCGCCGCGGCCTTCGTCGCGGTAAGCGACGCGGTCGCCGTGCACGGTCATCACCTTGACGCCCTTGGTGTCATCCGTCGCGCCGTCACCCGCGGTCGCCGGCACGAAGGCGGGCGCGGTCAGGACGGCGGCGCACGTCGCTGCGCCGACCAGAAGGGCTTTCAGGGCTTTCATCTCGTTGCTCCGGGGTAGTGGGTTGATCTCTAGAAATAGGTTAAGCCCCGGTGTAGCAGCATTTCTCGCTTGTGCTCACTACTCACACAAGCGACGATTTGACCCTTGTGCGCATTCTGCTCAGCGTGCTGCTCTGGATGGCCACCAGTTCGCACGTCCGACGAGCGAGGCCATGGCAGGCACCGTGATGGTGCGAACGACGAACGTGTCGATCAGTAGTCCCATGCCGATGATGAAACCGGTCTGGACCATCGTGGACAGGCTGCCGAACAGCAGGCCGAACATCGAGCCGGCGAAGATGATTCCGGCCGAGGTGATCACACCGCCCGTCGAACGGATGGCGCGAATGATGCCCGAGCGGATGCCGTAATGCGATTCCTCGCGGATGCGGCTGATCAGCAACAGGTTGTAGTCCGCGCCGACGGCGACGAGAACGATGAAGGCGGTCGCCGGGACGTTCCAGTAGATGTGCTGGCCGAGGATGAATTGGAAGAAGAGGACACCAAGGCCCAACGCCGACAGATACGAGATCACCACCGAGGCAATGAGATACAGCGGTGCGACAAGAGCTCGCAGCAAGGCCACCAGGATGAGGAACACCACGGCAAGGGTCATGACGACGATCAGGCGGACATCGTGGTCGTAATAGCTGCGAATGGTGGCGTACATCGGAGTCGTTCCGACCATCGAGATCGTCGCACCTGCCAGCGTGGTGTTCGGCTGTGCCGCGATGGCCGTGTCGAGGATCGGCTGCACCTGATCCATCGCCTCGGTGCTGAATGGGTCGAACTTGGACTCGACGAGATAGCGGGCCGAATGCCCGCCGGGTGAGATGTAGAGCTTCGCAGCATTTTTGAAGTCCTGCGTCGTCAGGATGCTCGACGGTACGTACATGCCCGCCATTGACGGTTGGGACGCGTCCTGCTTGATCGAGTTCAGTAGGTCGGCGGCTTGGTTCATGCCCGCGCCCATCCGCTTGGTTTGATCGACCAGTGTCTTCACGCCGGTCGCGAGCTGCTGACTGCTCTCGGCCAGTGCATTCGCGCCCTGCTCCATCTGCGCGATCTTCTGCTGGGCGGCAGCGGGATTGCCGACGCCTTGGGACTGTAGGTCGGTGCCAGCCGACTGCAGCAGATTGCTCAGCTGTTCCACTTTGGCCAGCACGTCCTGGGCGGAGGCGCCGGGACCGGCGGAGGCGAGTTGGGCCAGCGTGGCGCGGCCGTTGCTGCAGGCGGGGTCCGCGTCACACTGTGGGCTGTTGTTCAGCGCGTCGAGCATCGCCTTGGCGTTGTCGGCCACGCCATCAACCGCGGCCTGGTCGTTCGCATACGACCGGATGGTGGCGAGCACCTGTGCGGTTTGCGGGCTGGACAGTTGTTGCTGCACTTTGGTGAGTGTGCCCGTCATCGCGGTCATCGAGCTCGCGGTCGTATGAATCTGATCGCGAACGTCTGACAGGCTGTCGGCCAGTTTCTGGGCGCCGCCGCTGAGTGCATTGAGATCGCTTGTCTTGCTGTTGATCTGTGAGGAGGCGTCCGCCAGCTTCGAGCCGACCTGCCCCGCTTGATAACTGACTTTGGTCTGATCGAGTGGCTGCCCTGTCGGGCGGGTGATACCACGCACCGCCGTGACATTCGGCAGCTGCGCGACGCGCTGCGCCAACTGCTCCATATCGGCAAGGGACTGCGGGTTGCGCAAATCGTGCGGGGATCGGATGTAGATGTATTCCGGCAGCAGCGCACTTGTCGAGAAGTGCTGGGCCATCTCGGAGTACCCCTGGTTGCTCTCCGCCGAGGCGGGCAGCTGCATGCGATCGTTGAAGGTCGGATGCATCATCAGCGCGCAGGAACCGAGCGCGAGTAGAACACCCAGGCTGACGAACAGATGGGACTTGGGCCGCCGGACAAGCTGGACCGCCGAGCGCTGCCACAGTCGACTCGTCAGCGGGGCGCGAGGGCTGACCCATCCGCGGCGGCCCGCAAGCACGAGAATGGCGGGCAGCAGTGTGACCGCTGCGAAGAACGCCACCGCGATCGAAACCGCAAGCCCGGGGCCGACACTGGTGAACGCGGGCAGCTGGGTGAAGATCATGCCGAGGAACGTGACTGCCACCGTGGCTGCGGATGCCGCGATCACCTTGCCGATGGATTCCAGCGCCTTGCCCACCGCCTCGTCCGAGTCGACACCCGAACGGAGGTATTCGTGGTAGCGACTGATGAGGAACACCGCGTAGTCGGTGCCCGCACCGACGATCATCGCCGTCATCAACACGACGGTCGTCGCAGTGACGTTGAGCCCCAACGTAGTAAGAGCGGACACCACACCTTGTGCGGCTGCTACCGAGACGGCGATGGTGATCAGTGGCAAGAGGGCGGTGACCGGCCGCCGGTATATCACCAGCAGGATGACCATGACCATCACCGCCGTGGCGATACCGATCAGTTGCATATCGCGGGAGCTGACGATCGACATGTCGCCGACCACCGCCGCCTGACCCGTCACGTGGGTGGTGAGGTCTGAGCCGGCGGTGACCTGCTCGATGATCTGGCTGACCCGTTTGTAGGCATCCGACGATTCCGGCGAGCCTGCGGGCGCCTTGAGCGTCACCGCCAGGTAGAAGGCCTTGTTGTCGTTGCTGACCATCAGCGCTCGCAACGGCGGAGTACTGACGAAGTCCTCCACCGTCGCGACATCCTGACCGTCGCCGCGCAGTTTGTCGGCCAGCGTTCGGTATGTCGCGTCGTCGGCGGGCGTGAGACCGTGATCGTCGCTCATGACGACGACGAGGATGTTCTGGGCGGTGTCCCCGAAGTCCGTCGCCATCTGCTGAGTGGCCGCCATCGCCTGTGGCGGCAGCGGTTGCATCGTCTGGTTCTCGACGATCTTCGTCAGAGGCGGGAACGCGATCGCCAACACCACGACCAGGGCCACCCAGGCCGAGATGACGAGCCAGGGCGCCCGGACCACGACTCGACAGAACTTCTGCACCACGTGAGTACCTCTACTTCGCGATGATCTCGTCGACCTGAGAATCCCACTGCATCGTCGCAGTGAGCGAGAAATCTGCCAGAGTGCTGAAAATCGCCTCCTGTAATTGCTGATTCGAGCCGGGGCGAGCCGGATCGCAGGCGAGCACCGACACGAAGACCTCGCCGTTGACGCGCCCCGACAGCATGCCGAGCACCCCGCCTGCGCGATGCATCATCGCGCGAGTCGCGCGGGGATACAGCGACCGCATGGAGAAGTGGTCGGCGTCCGTGCCATCCGGCCGATTGGCGGCGGCGGCGACGTCACCGAGATTGGACGAGCAGACGGTCGTCGTGCACCCCGCGGCCACGCCGATCATCTTCCTGACGAGCCACTTCGGCAGGAAGGGGACGAGCGGCAGCAGGGCGAACCGTTCGTCGGGGGCGTCCTGGACCCGGATGAGGGCGCCTTTGACGGCGGCGCGGACCTCGCGGAGGTCGGCGGTCACCTTCGTCGGATCGACCGTCACGTCGGCGTTGCCCACCGCGTTGGCCCTGGTGTCACCGTCGATGCGGTCGTTGATCGGCATCGCCAAGGTGGCCAGACCTTCACCGGCCGTGACGCGGCCGGCCCGTTGTGCGAACTTCGCGGCGAATCCCGCCAGTAGGGAATTGGCGGTGCCGCCGAGCGACTTCGCGCGGGCATCCCACTCGTTCGCGTCGATGAAGACGGTCGCGGCCGGGATGTCGATCGGTTCGTTCAGGCCCGAGATCGGCCGCGTCACTGCCGCGGGCGTTGAGGCAGCGGCATCCCGCCGGGCGCACCGGACCATCCGCGCCCCGGCCACGATCGCCCGGCCCACCGAGCGTGTGTCGCGGGCAGTCTGGCGGGCGTCCTGACGGAGCGCGCGCCACCGGCGCCGAGACCCGGCGGGCGGCCAGCTGATCGGGTCGTCACGGCCGGCGGCCGCATCCGCCAGCGCTGTGGTGAGCCCGACTCCGTCGGCCAGGCCGTGGGAGACGATCAGGCTCAGCCCGGTCCCTCCGTCGGTGAACGGCAGCACCGCGAGATGCCATGCGGGCCCGTGCTCGTAGTCCAGCGGGATCTCGGTCTGCTCACGCAGCCACGCACCGAATTCTCCGCGGGGCCGAGCAAAAGCGATCTCGATGGCGGGTGCGTCGTCGGGCGACACCCACCGATGGCGACCGAACGGCAGCGGTGAGCGTTCGACGTGCCGGGACAACCGGCCCGCCAACAGATGACGGTGGAAGCGTCGCAGCCCATCCATGTCGACGGCACGGTCGTACGTCCACACACACTGGAGCAGGTTCGTCGCCCCCGTCGCGCGTTCGCCGAGAAAGACGAGCTGGTCGTTCAGATCGAGCATGGTGTCCATGTCCTCGGATCCCTTCAGTTCAGGTGAGCGGCGGTTGAATTGGCGTGGCGGGCAACCTCTTCGATCCAGTCCTCGAAGGCTGTCTTCGCGACGTCGGTGAACGCCTCGGTCAACGCCGCGATGTAGCGGTGAACCGAATCCCGAGCGACGGAGTTGTCGGGAAAGGAGACGGTGACCGTGGTGCGACCAGCGTGCCGGTTGACCCACATGTTGACACCGCCGTGGGACAGGCTGTCGCCGTAGGTACCGAAGTTGGTCTCTTCCCACAGGGCCGCGACGGGAATCTTGCGGAAGTCCATGAAGGACACCATCATCGAGGCCTTGCTCGGCAGTTTGATTCCCAGCTGGTTCACCGGCGCGACCTCCAGCACCCGCTCCAGAGGAACACTCGCCAGTCTCTTGTTGGAGTCGAACGATTTCTGCGCGGCGCGGGCGGCATCCCCGAAGCACCCGTCGCCGATCGGCACGGTGACTCCGAACACGCCGGCGAACCAGCCGACGCTCAGGGTCTCGGTACCCGCGACACGGGTATCGGATGGAGTGAAGCCGTGATAGGTGGTTGTGCCGGTGAGCTGGTGTTCGGCCAGGGCCGCGCACGCCATGACGCCGCCCGAGAAGCGCGCGCCGACGGCGCGGCACGCGGCATCGAAGGCCTCGGTCTCCTCGCCGTTCAGAAGCTCGACGGTGATGAAGTCACCCTTGTTGTTCGACCAGGTGTCGCCCAGCTCCAGCGGAAAGCTCGGCCAGTCACCATCGGTGTCCTGGGCGAAGGTGATCCAGTCCCGGATCTCCGGGGAGGACAGGTCCATGGCAGCGATCTCCTCGCCCTGCCGAACCGTGTGGGCGCGGTACCCGCCGACGTCCGCCTGCGTCACAGGCCGGCCGGCGACCAGATCCTGATACGCCAGGTGCATATCGAGGAAGATGATGCCCGCCGACATCCCGTCGATGTGCAGATGGTCGGCACTGGCGTAGAACGTGAAATGGTCGGGCTTCTGGATGATGCCGAACGTGAAGCAGTCCCAATCGAGCGTGTCCGGCGTCGACGTCAGGGCGTGCTCACGAATATCGTCGGCAGCCATTTCGCCGTAGGAAAAGGGCACGAATTCGATTTGTGCCGGATCGGTGATTGTGCGGCGGAAGATATTGCCGTTCTCGAATCCGAATGCGCTGTGATAGGTGTCGTGGCGGCGAACGTGCGTGTTGATCGCGGTGGTCATCGCGACGATGTCGCACGTCCCCGGAATGTCCCAGGACACCACCATCAAGCGGGGTAGTTGGCGTCCAAGCGCTCGGCTGTAGAACGCGGCACGCAGATGGGAGGCCTGCTGGAAGCTCGGGGGCAGGGGATCGCGGTCCGCGTTCGCCATGATCTCCCGCGACGCGTCCGAAGCGGTCCACGTGGTGACCGGACCCTGTGCCGGCTGCCATGAATTGATGGGTCCCAGTGCGACCATTTCGAAAACTCCTTTTGTGCTCGATGACGTTTTCCGTCATCCGTTGCATTTGAAGTTACGGAGCGCCAGAGCCAATGGCTCGCTTGTGCGCACTAGTCGCGAAGTGAGCGATTTGCCGCTTTTGCGCATTCTGCTCACGCACCGGCCGTAGGCTCGATGCATGGCCTTCAGGCCCAGCTTCGACGCGCGGCTCGCCACCCAGGTGCTGCTGCTGCAAGCCGCCGTTATCGTCCTCACGGTCGGTCTTGCCGGCGGGTTGCTGGCGTTCCTCAGCCATCAACGGATCCATGCCGAAGTCGGTACGCGCGCGCTCGATATCGCCCGGGTGTTGGCGGACGCACCTGCCGTCCGGGCGGACGTCGCGCACTACGACGACACCAAGCTGCCCCAGGGCCCAGCCCTCACCCAGGAACTGGCCAACGGTCAGTTGCAGCTCATCGCGTCGGAGGTGCAGAAGCGCACGCATGTGTTGTTCGTGGTCATCACCAACGACAAGGGCATCAGGCTCACGCACCCGGACATCGACGAACTCGGTAAGCCGGTGAGCACCGATCCCGACGAGGCGCTGGCGGGACACGAGTCGGTGATGGCCGAGTCCGGCACCCTCGGACCGTCGGAGCGCGCCAAAGTGCCTATTCTGCGGCCGAATTCGCAAGAGGTGATCGGAGAGGTCAGCGTAGGCGTCTCGACATCGGCCGTGCACAGGCAGCTGTGGAAGGACGTCCGGGCGGCGGCGGTGCTCGTCGGCGTGGCCCTGTTGATCGGGATCGTCGGCTCCTATCTACTGGCCAGACGCTGGCGCACACTGACATTGGGGCTCAAGCCCTCCGAGCTGGCCGAGATGGTCCGCGGTCAGGCGGCAATCCTGCACGGTATCGGCGAGGGTGTGGTGGCCGTCGACACCGCATGGAACACGGCCTTCGTCAACACCGAGGCGCGCCGCCTGCTCGAGATCACCGGCGGGCGTGGCCGTCCGGTGGATGAGATCGGGCTGACGCCCAGGGTCCTCGACGTTTTGAAGTCGGCCAGCCCGAAGCCGACCATCGCCACCGTCGGAGACCGCATCGTTGTCGTGTCCGCGCGAACCGTGTCGCGTGACGGACACGACCTCGGAACCGTGCTCGTGGTGCGCGATCGCACCGACGTGGAATCACTTACCCGCCAACTCGATGCGGTGCAATTGATGAGCACGGCGCTGCGCGCGCAACGTCACGAATTCGCCAACCGACTGCATCTGCTCAACGGGTTGTTGCAGATCGGTCATATCGAGGAGGCCGAACAGTATCTGCTGGAGCTGCTGGGATCGGGCCCGCTGGGATCGGCCTTGCCCGGCATGGATGCCGTCCGCGACGCATTTCTGCAGGCGTTCCTTGCCGCAAAGGCCGCGACCGCACGAGAGGCCGGCGTGACCCTGCGAATCGGCGAGAACACGTGGGTGTCCGGCAGGCTCGCGCTGCCAGTCGACGTCACCACGGTGCTCGGCAATCTGATCGACAATGCGATCGACGCGGCACGTACGGGAGCCGATGAGGCGAAGATGGTGGAAGTCGAACTGCTGCAGGAGGGTTCGACGCTGCACATCACCGTCGCGGACAGCGGCGACGGCGTCGCGGCCGACTTCGTCGAGCATGTGTTCACCGAGGGTAGGTCGACGAAGCCCCAATCGGGGATACCCGGCGGCCGCGGGATCGGGATGGCGCTGTCCCTTCAGATCAGCCGTGCTCTCGGAGGAGACGTGCGACTGTCCAGTACGGGTGATCCCGATGCGGAGTTACGTGGAGCAGAGTTCATCGCCCGGCTGCCGGGTGTGATGGTCGAGGAGGAAGCCCAATGGGTGACGCAGAACTGACAGTGCTGGTGGTCGACGACGACTTCCGTGTAGCCAACATGCACGCCGGTATCGTCGACGCCCTTCCCGGCTTCACGGTGGCCGCCACTGTGAACAATCTGGCATCAGCACGCGAGGCCGATCCCGTGGACCTCGCCCTGGTTGACGTCTACCTGCCCGACGGGTCCGGTGTCGACTTCGTTCGTGAATTGCAGTGCGACAGTTTCATTCTCAGCGCGGCTACCGAAGCCGAGACGATCAGAGCGGCCATGGCCGCCGGTGCGCTGAGCTACCTGGTCAAACCGTTCGTCCCCGCCGATCTGGCGGCCAGGCTGGCCGGTTACGCGCGCTACCGCTCGATTCTGTCCGGATCGAACCTGAGCGCACAGGATGTGGATGCGGCGCTCGACGCGCTGCGCCCGAGAGTCGCCGCACAACAACCGTCGGTCACCGCCACGTCGCCCACCAAACAGCTTGTCCTGAAGGCATTGCGTGCCGCCGACGGGCCGATGTCCTCAGCGGAGGTTTCCACCGCCATCGGCGTGTCCAGGGCAACGGCGCAGCGGTACCTGGCCACGCTGGCGGCCGCGGGCGAGGTAAAGACGAGACTGCGCTACGGCACCACGGGCCGTCCCGAACAGGAATTCGTGGCGGTCGCCTCCGAAGCTATTCGATCAGTGCGGCGGCCGCCTGCAGGTGGTTGACCGCCTCGCTCACGATGGACTCGACCAACTCCGCACAGGACGGCAGATCGTCGAGGATGCCTGCGACCTGGCCTGAGGCCAGTACGCCTGCGGCCGTGTTGCCCTCCACCAGTCCGGCCTTCAGCAGCATCGGGGTGTTGGCGGCCATCACGACCTGCGACCACGTCAGCTCCTTGCCGTGCCGCATCTCCAAACCGTCGCTGATCATCGAACGCCAGCTCATACCCGACATCTTCTTGAACTTCTGGGCATTGCGGATCGCCGCCGAAAAGCCCCGCAATCGCGAACCGCTCTCCAGTTTCTCGACGAGTCCGGTGCGCAGCACGCGATGTGGCATCCCGTCGACGCGCGTCGACACGACGGTGCCGTCCAGTCCGGACTCGAGGTACCGCCGCTTGACCGCATCGGGCACCGTCGAATCCGACGTCAGCAGGAATCGGGTGCCCATCGCGACACCCGCCGCGCCGTAGGACAACGCCGCCGCCAGGCCGCGACCGTCGAAGAACCCACCGGCCGCCACAACGGGGATGTCGACCGCATCGATGACGGATGGCAGCAGGAGTGTGGTCGCGATCGGGCCGGTGTGCCCGCCGCCCTCACCGCCCTGGACGATCACCGCATCCGCACCCCACCCGGCGACCTTCTTGGCATGTTTGGCCAGGCCGACCGACGGAATCACCACCACGCCGGCATCTTTGAGTTTCGCGATCAAGTCGGGTTTGGGCGCCAGTGCGAATGACGCGACCCTGACGCCTTCGCGGATCAGCAGGTCGATGCGCTCGTTCGCGTCACCGGCGTCGGCACGGATGTTGATGCCGAACGGCTTGTCGGTCGCAGCTTTCACCTTCGTGACCGCCGTCGCGAGTTCGTCGAGCGTCATGGTCGCCGATGCGAGGATGCCCAGACCGCCAGCGTTCGAGGTGGCCGCGACCAGGCGTGCGCCCGCGACCCAGCCCATCCCGGTCTGCACCACCGGATGCTCGATGCCGACCAGTTCGGTCAGCGGCGTACGGAGCCTACTCACCGTATTTCCCTGTCCCGCAGAGATTTCGGATCGATCACCTCGCGGATAAGTCTCTGCTCTTCCTCGGTGGGAAGCCGCGACGTATCGGCGGATTCCAGACCGTGCACCTCGAAGGAGGTGTTTTCGGCGACCTGTTCGGCCTCGACGCCGGGATGTAGCGACACCGCGCGCATCTGATGGTCGGGTCCGTTGAAGTCGAACACGCCGAGGTTGGACACCACCCGGAACACGTTGACGAACCGGTATGCGGGGTTGTCGGCGTCGACCTTGTCCCAGCCGATTCCGGACACCACATCGACGGAATCGCCGAACACTCGCTTGGAATGGCTGCCGACCCAGTAGCTCGTCGCGTGGTTGATGGTGTTCCCCGGTGCACCGCGCACCCCGAACATCTGGCGGGTCGGATGCTGAAGCGGACCGAAGGCCGACAGGTTCTGATTTCCGTACCGATCAACCTGATTGGCGCCCATGACGACATGGCGCCTACCCCAGGCCAGCGTCTCGAAGACGCGGCCGAAGGGCATCCAGCCCTCGATCGCGCCCGACGCGCCGAGCGCGGGAGTGTCGGCCAGCAGCCGCGCCTCGCCGTCGGTCAGCAGGATGTCGGGGGAGAAGGTCAGACGCGCGAGACGGGCTCCGACGGAGACCATGTTCGCCATCGGGCTGACCATGATCTCGCCCGCATCGCGGAAGAGTTCGGCGCATGCGACAGCGCACACCTCGGCACGGGTCACTGACATCACTTCGACGCCTCCTTGGCCGCCTTGGCCTCTTCTGCGAATTTCCCTACGGCCGCTTGGTAATCCGCCTCGCTGCCCGACAGATAGGTCGTGACGAACTCCTGCCACGACTCGTCGGACGCCGCTGCCTCGGCGTAGTGCCGCTGGAACTTCTCGTCGCGGCGGTAGTCCGGCTCCGCCATGGTGAAGTGGGCACCGTTGGGGGCCTCGACGACTGAGTCGACCATCATCCGGTTGATCAGCAGCGCCTGCGGCGGCACCGACTTGATCAACTCCTCCGTCGGCACCACCCGCTCGACCGACAGGAACCGCTTCTGAGCGGCCATCAGGAACAGATCGTCGAAGTACGGATCGATACCGGTATATGCCGCATTGCCCTGGGCGTCACCGAGATTCAGATGGACGAACGCCGCGTCGAGGTTCAGCGCGGGCATCGCGATGAGTTCCTCGTAGCCGGACCCTGTGGGGTAGGGCGACGTCACGGTCTTGAGCTCATCGCCCCAGAAGGCGCGGACGTCGCTGCCCAGCCCGGCACGGATGGGTAGGAACGGCAGACGCTGCGCGGCGGCCTGCAGTCCGCAGCGCACCATGCCCTCGTCCATCTCGCGAGCCTCTATGGCGCCGCTCGTGCGTGCCTTGGCGAACCACGGGTCATAGAACGGCGGGGAGTCCAGGGACACGAAGCCGTAGTAGACACGCTTGACCTTGCCCGCCGAGCACAGCAGCCCCAGATCGGGTCCGCCGTAGGTGACGACCGTCAGGTCCTTCACATCGGTGCGCAGCAGGGCCCGGACGAACGCCATCGGCTTGCGCCGTGATCCCCAGCCGCCGAGGCCGATGGTCATACCGCTCTCGATGGACGAGACGGCCTCGTCCAAAGTCGTTCTCTTGTCTGACATTATTTCCCTGCTCGCTTCGCTCGTGCCCGCCGAACCATTATTTGTCGGCGCCCTTCTTCGTCCCTGCGAACGCGTCGCGGTGCTCGTCGGAGACGCCGGACAGGTTCAGCTCGAATGTGAAGCCCTGTTCCATGCGATAACGGGCATTCGGTGGCTGGGTGTCGATCAGGTTGAGCGCTTCCTTGGCCGCCCGGATCACCCGGGTGTCCTTGGCGGCGATGTCGCGCGCCACCCGCAGTGCCGCCTCGTCCAGCTCGGCGCGCGGCACCACTTCGTGCACCGATCCGAAGTGGTGCAGGGTCGCCGCGTCAACGGTGGCCGCGGTGAAGAAGAGTCGCCGCATCATGTGCTGGGGCACGAGTCTCGACAGGTGCGTCGCCGCGCCCAGTGCGCCGCGCTCGACCTCGGGCAGACCGAAAGTCGCGTCGTCGGAGGCGACGATGACGTCGGAGTTGCCGACGAGTCCGATGCCGCCACCGACGCAGAAACCGTTGACCGCCGCGACCACGGGCACCTCGCACTCGTACACCGCGCGGAAGGCGTGGAAGCATCCGCGGTTGGCGTCGATGAGCGCGGTGAAGCCCTCGGTGTTCTGCATCTCCTTGATGTCGACACCCGCGTTGAAGCCGCGGCCCTCGGCCCGCAGAATCACGACGTGGGTGCTGTGGTCACGTCCGGCCGCGGTGATCGCGTCGCCGAGCTCGAACCAGCCGCGCGACGGAATCGCGTTGACCTTCGGATAATCGACGGTGACCGAGACGATGCCCGGCTCGACCGTCGTAGTGGTGATCGTCATGGGGATACCTCGGTTACTCTGGGGGTCTCTACCTAAGCAAGCACTTGCTTGGTACGCTAGCACAGTGACCGACCGCCCAGAGATAGTCCTCGGACTCCAAGACAGGGTCGTTCTGGTGACCGGAGGGGTACGCGGCGTGGGCGCCGGCATCAGCTCTGTGTTCGCCGCCCAAGGCGCGACCGTGGTGACGTGTGCGCGCAGGCCGGTGGAGGGATCGCCCTACGAATTCCACAGCTGCGACGTGCGCGACGACGAGTCGGTGGCCGCGCTGATCGAGGCGGTCATCGCGCGCCACGGCCGCCTGGACGTCGTCGTCAACAATGCGGGCGGATCGCCCTACGTGCTGGCCGCCGAATCGTCGGCGAAGTTCAACACGAAGATCGTCGAGCTCAATCTCCTCGGACCACTTTCGGTGTCGATCCACGCCAACGCGGCGATGCAGACACAGCCCCGGGGCGGCTCGATCATCAACATCGCCAGCGTCAGTGGACGCAGGCCGACACCGGGCACCGCCCCCTACGGTGCGGCCAAGGCGGGCATGGAGAGCATCACCAGCACGCTGGCCGTCGAGTGGGCGCCGAAGGTGAGGGTGAACTCGGTGGTCGTCGGGATGGTGGAGACCGAGCAGTCCGAGTTGTTCTACGGCGACGCCGATTCCATCGCCGCCATATCGCGCAACGTCCCACTGGGTCGTCTCGCGAAGCCGGACGACGTCGGCTGGGCAGCGGCGTTCCTGGCCTCCGATGTCGCGTCATACATCAGCGGCGCCTCACTAGAGGTGCACGGCGGCGGCGAGCCTCCGCACTACCTGGCAACTACCACTGCTGACATCAAGTAACAAGGGAGAGAAAGAATATGGGACTGCTCGACGGCCGTGTGGTCATCGTGACGGGTGCTGGCGGCGGCATTGGACGCGCACATGCGCTTGCCTTCGCCGCCGAGGGTGCGCGAGTGGTGGTCAATGACATCGGTGTCGGGCTGGACGGCTCGCCCGCGGGTGGCGGCAGCGCGGCACAGGGTGTGGTCGACGAGATCACCGCTGCCGGAGGCGAAGCCGTGACCAGCGGGGCCAACGTCGCCGATTGGGCGCAAGCCGAAGGCCTCGTGCAGACAGCGGTCGACTCATTCGGCGGACTCGATGTGCTCGTCAACAACGCAGGTATCGTCCGCGACCGGATGTTCGCCAACACCAGCGAGGAGGAGTTCGACGCCGTCATCGCCGTCCACCTCAAGGGTCACTTCGCGACCATGCGCCACGCGGCCTCCTACTGGCGCTCCCAGTCCAAGGCAGGCAACACCGTCGACGCCCGGATCATCAACACCAGCTCAGGAGCCGGGCTGCAAGGCAGTGTGGGACAGGCTAATTACAGCGCAGCCAAAGCGGGCATCGCCGCGATGACGCTGGTGGCCTCAGCGGAGATGGGCCGCTACGGCGTCACCGTCAACGCCATCGCACCGTCGGCCAGGACCCGCATGACCGAGACGGTGTTCGCCGAGATGATGTCGACCCAGGGCAGGGACTTCGACGCGATGGCGCCGGAAAACATTTCGCCGCTGGTGGTTTGGCTCGGCAGCGTCGAGTCGAAGGATGTCACCGGCGCCATGTTCGAGGTCGAGGGTGGAATCATCCGCGTCGCCGAAGGGTGGGCGCACGGCCCGCAGGTCGACAAGGGCGCGCGGTGGGATCCAGCGGAGCTGGGGCCCGTCGTCAGCGACCTGCTGTCCAAGGCTCGCGTACCTGTGCCGGTCTACGGGGCCTGAGCACCCGCGCCATGGTGAGACCGTACGCAGTGGGCGCCGCCTGCGGCGCAATCCTGTTGGTGGTGGCCGGTTGTGGCGGTCAGCGTGACGGCGACAATGCAGCGACGGCCACCGAAGAACCGACATCATGTGAAGTGACGGCCGATGCCACGCTGAGCATCGCGACGGGCAACACGACCGGCGTCTACTACGCACTCGGCGGCGCCTACGCGGAGGCCATCGAGCAACAGACCGGCGGCACACTCAAGGCCACCGCTGCAGAGACCACGGCCTCGTTGCAGAACATCCAGCAGCTGGTGGCCGGCACCAATCAGGTGGCGTTCTCACTCGCCGACACCGCGGCCGACGCGGTCAACGGGATGGCGGCCTTCGACGGGGACCAGCCCATCGCGGCGCTCACCCGCCTGTATCCCAATTACACCCAGGTGATCGTCCGCAACAACGCGGGCATCAACGCGATCCGCGACATGCGCGGAAAGCGGGTGTCCATCGGATCGCCGAACTCCGGCACAGAGGTCATCGCCAACCGCATGCTGGAGGCAGCCGGACTCGACCCGAGCACCGACGTCCAGTCACAGCGCATTGAGCTCGGCAAGACGGTCGAGGGTATGAAGGACGGCTCGCTCGACGCCATGTTCTGGTCAGGAGGCCTGCCGACCGGCGGGATCACCGACCTGTTCGTCAGCCAACGCGACAACGTCAAGTTCATCGATGTGACTGCAACTCTGCCGAAGCTTCAGAACATCAACCCGATCTACGAGGACGGTGTCATCCCGGCGAGTACGTACCAGACACCCGCCGACGTGCCGACCGTCGTGGTGCCCAATCTGCTTCTCGTCAGGAACGACATGGACGGCAACATCGCGTGTGTTTTGACCAAGGCGCTCTTCGAGCACAAGCAGGAGCTGGCCGAGGTCAACAAGGCGGCCGAAGACATCTCACTGGACACGGCGCGCGAGACCTTGCCCGTCCCACTGCATCCCGGCGCCAAGCACGCGCTGGACGACCTCGGCGCGCGCTGATCCGTCAGGGTTCGCAGACCACCATCGGTATCACCCGGTCTGCCGCCTGCTGGTACCCGCGATACGGTGGGTACATCTTGATCAGCCTGGGCCAGTAGCGTTTACGTTCGTCCTCGGTCGCGTCGCGGGCGGTCAGATCGAGATGGCGGGAGCGAATCTGCACGTGCACCTTGGGATTCGACTCGAGGTTCAGATACCACGCGGGATCGGTGTCACGCCCACCGAACGACGCGGGCAGAATCACCCGGTCGCCGTCATCCAGGTACAGGGTCGGCGTGGTGCGCGGACGGCCGCTTCTGCGTCCCGTGGTCGTGATCAGCGCCGCCGGAAACCAGAGCAGTTTGGCGCCGATGCGACCGTTGGTGTGTTGGTAGGTCCAGATGTGTGCGCGGGCGAAGTACTTCATCGCCAGCCGAAGCGTCCGTGAATTGCGGATGGCGCCTGCCATACGGCGTGTCTAGCCGTCGCCGAAGGCAGCCAAACGTGGTCGCTCCCGCAGGCTCCGCTTGATCTCGGCGAAGCCGCCGAATTCGGCCAACCCGATGACGTGGTCCCACAGGTCGACCGCGTCGTCGGGGGACGGCAACCTGCTGATGACCGGACCGAAGAACGCTGTTCCCGTCGGCGGCCTGAAATGCAGGATCGGCGTGCCGACGTCACGCCCGGTCAGTGCGAGTGCCTCCTCGGTCTCGCCGCGGATCTCGTCGTCCAGCGATGCGTCGTCGAGTGCATCGGCCATGTCGGCGGGAAGTCCGGCGTCGACTAGCGCGGGCTCGACCAGCTCGCGAGCGGCCTGGTCGGCCGCCTGCAGCCGCTGCTCTCGCACCGTGTCGAACAGTCGGGTGCCGATCGCCTCGTAGAGCGGTCCCACCGCATCTCGCCCATGCTCGGCGCGCACCTTGGCGGCAACGCGCAGCAGCTTCAGGCCGGCGGTGTGGCCCTCCTCGTAGTACGACGGAAAGTGTGTCGCGTAGTCGATGTGGGCGTTGAGGATTCGCAGCGAGATGAACCGCCAGTCCACGCGGTAATCGCGCTGAGCCGCCACCATGCGCACCCACTTGCTGGTGATCCACGCGAATGGGCAGACCGGGTCGAAATAGAAGTGCAGATCGTAAGTGCTTGTCACGGTTCGCAGATCACGAGCGGGATCACCCGGTCGGTCCAGGACTTGTAGTCCTCGTACGTCGGATACATCTCGACGAGCCTCGGCCAGTACTTCGCGCGCTCCTCCTCGGTGGCGTCGCGCGCGGTGAGATCGAGGATCTCCTTCTTGATCTGAACCTGCACCTTCGGATCGGCCTTGAGGTTCAGGTACCACATCGGGTGCTTGTCGCTGCCGCCCTTGGACGCGGCCACGACCACGGTGTCGCCGTCGCGGTGAAAATACAGCGGGCTGATCCGCGGCTCACCGCTCTTGCGGCCGGTGGTGGTCAGCAGCGCCACCGGGATCCCCTGGAAATCGCTGCCGAAGCCTTCACCGCCGCTGCGGCGGTACATGAAGGTGTTGATCTTCGACATCCACTTGATGAGGATGTCCGACGCCTTCGTATCCATGAAGCGGGGGCGGGAATTGGCCATGGCCTGAATCCTAGGACGCGGTGACGAAGGGGCGGATCCCTGCTCGAATGTGGTGGATCAGGCCGTCACCGGCGATCTGGAAGGTCTCATCGATGTGGGCGCCGACCTTGCGTCCCAGCAGCGACGGCTTCGTCACGAGGTCGAACTTCGCCCGGATGGTGTTGCCGTCGACGACGGTGAACTCGGGCACCGTCGTGGCCTGGATGACCCGGTACTGCATACCGCGATTCAGGCTGCGGCGCAGGTGATCTCCGGAGAACCCGGTCTTGAGCCCCACCTCGATGCGCGTGCACCCAGGGGCGAACGGCACCTTGTCGGCGTCGTGGGAGACCAGCGCGTCGATGTAGGCCTGCGCGGCCGCGATGCGGTCGGCATCCGTGACGGCCGGGGACGCGGTCATCAGATCCGCTCGATGATCGTTCCGGTGGACAGCGCGCCGCCGGCGCACATCGTGATGAGCGCGGTGCTCTGATCCGTGCGCTCCAGCTCGTGCAGCGCGGTGGTGATCAGGCGGCTGCCGGTGCTTCCGACCGGGTGCCCGAGCGCGATCGCACCTCCGTTGACGTTCACCTTGTCCATGTCCGGGTTATGGACCCGCGCCCACGACAGCACGACGGACGCGAACGCCTCGTTGATCTCGGTGATGTCGATGTCGCCCATCTTCATCCCGGCCTTCTCGAGCACCTTCGCCGTCGACTGCACGGGACCGTCGAGGTGGTAGTACGTCTCGGAGCCGACGAGTGCCTGGCTGACGATCCGCGCCCGCGGCTTTAGGCCGAGTGCCTTGGCCTTGTCCTCGTCCATCCACAGGACAGCGGCCGCGCCGTCAGAGATCTGCGACGACGTGCCGGCGGTGTGAATGCCGCCGTCGATCACGGGCTTCAGGCTGGCAAGGCCCTCGAGGGTCGTATCGCGCAGACCCTGATCGCGGGTGACGACGTGCCGGTCACTGGTCGGCTGCTTGTTCTCGTCGAGCACCGGCGCCTCGATACCACTGATCTCGCGGTCGAAGCGGCCCTCGGCCCACGCCTGAGCCGCCTTGCGCTGGGAGTCGAAGCCGAACTGGTCGATGTCCTCGCGGGTGATGCCGCGGCGCTGCGCGATGCGCTCGGCGGCAGTGAACTGGTCTGGCAGGTCGATGTCCCATGAGGCCGGCCGCAGAATCCCGCGATCGGGGCCGGCGTTGGCGCCGAGTCCGACGCGGCTCATCGCCTCGATACCGCAGGCGATGCCGATGTCGATCGCGCCCGCGGCGATCAGCCCGGCGACCAACCCGTTCGCCTGCTGCCCGCTACCGCACTGGCAGTCGACCGTCATGGCACCAACCTGCTCGGGCAGTCCGGCGACGAGCCAGCTGACTCGGGTGATGTTGTTGGACTGCTCGCCGAACTGCGTGACGCAGCCGCCGATGACCTGCTCGACATCGCCGGCATCGATGCCGGCCTTCTCCACTAGTGCCTTCTGCGTCAGCCCCAGCAGTTCGGTCGCATGGAGGCCGGAAAGCCATCCCATGCGCTTACCGATGGGGCTCCGGGTGGCTTCGACGATGACAGGGTTACCCATTCCGTCAGGCTAGAACACGTTTCATTACTCTGACAAGCGAGGATGATGACCTGCCTTTTATCTGCGAAGAAGGCATGTTTTACTGAGACTAGAACACGTTGCAATTAACGTTTCAGAGGAGCGCACAGCACATGGCACCCCCCAACATCCCAGCCGATTTCGACTTCCTGGACCCCGACGTCAACCTCGCGGGTCTGCCCGTCACCGAGCTCGCCGAGCTCCGCAAGGCCGAACCGGTGCACTGGGTCGACGTACCCGGCGGCACCGGCGGCTTCGAGGACAAGGGCTACTGGCTCGTGACCAAGCATGCCGACGTCAAGGAAGTGTCGCGGCGCAGCGACGTCTTCTCCAGCTGGCAGAACGGCGCCATCCCGACCTGGCCGCAGGAGATGAAGCGCGAGCAGGTCGAACTTCAGCGCAGCGTCATGCTCAACATGGACGCGCCGCACCACACCCGGCTGCGCAAGATCATCTCGCGCGGATTCACCCCCCGGGCGATCGGCCGCCTGGAGGCCGAGCTCGCCGAGCGCGCCGAGAACATCGCCAAGACCGCAGCCGCGGAGGGCACCGGCGACTTCGTCGAACAGGTCTCGTGCGAGCTGCCGCTGCAGGCCATCGCAGGCCTGCTCGGTGTGCCCCAGGAGGATCGCGACAAGCTGTTCCGCTGGTCCAATGAGATGACCGGTGGCACCGATCCCGAGTACGCGACCGTCGATCCCGCACAGTCGTCGATGGAACTGATCATGTACGCCATGGCGATGGCCGACGAGCGGGGCAAGAACCCCACCGACGACATCGTCACCACCCTCATCGAGGCCGACGTCGATGGCGAGAAGCTCTCCGACGACGAATTCGGGTTCTTTGTAATCATGCTCGCAGTCGCCGGCAATGAAACCACCCGAAACTCGATCACCCACGGCATGATTGCTTTCTCGCAGAATCCCGATCAGTGGGAACTGTTCAAGAAGGAGCGCCCGGCGACTACGGCCGACGAGATCATCCGTTGGGCCACACCGGTTTCCGCATTCCAGCGGACCGCCAACGAGGACGTCGAGCTGGGTGGCGTCACGATCAAGAAGGGCCAGCGGGCGGTGATGTCCTACCGTTCGGCCAACTTCGACGAAGAAGTTTTCGAACAGCCACACAAGTTCGACATCCTGCGCGATCCGAATCCCCACGTCGGCTTCGGCGGCACCGGCGCTCACTACTGCATCGGTGCCAACCTGGCCCGCATGACGATCAACCTCATCTTCGGTGCCGTCGCCGACCATATGCCCGACCTCAAACCCATCGGCGAGCCCGAGCGGCTACGGTCGGGTTGGCTCAACGGGATCAAGCACTGGCAGGTCGACTACACCGGCGCAGGCGCGCAATAGATTTCAGGAGGACTCGGGTGGACTTCAGTCCAGACGAAGGGCAGCAGGCTGTCGCCGATGTGGTGACGTCGGCGCTGGGGCGGGACAACAGCTGGGGTGCACTGGTCGACGGCGGGGTCGTCGCGTTCGGCGTTCCCGAACGCCTCGGCGGCGACGGCCTCGGCCTGGCCGAGGTGACCACGGCGCTGACCGAGGTCGGCAGGCACGGCACCGTGAGTCCCGCGCTGGCGACCCTGGGGCTCGGGCTGTTGCCCCTTCTCGACCTGTCCACCGACGAGCAGCAGGACCGCTATCTGGCCGGTGTCGCCAAAGGATCGGTGTTGACCGCCGCGCTCAACGAACCGGGTGCGCCTCTTCCCGACCGCCCGGCCACCACGTTCACCGGTGGCAAGCTCAACGGCACCAAGGTCGCGGTTCCCTATGCGGAACAAGCCGATTGGATCGTTGTCACGACGGAGAATGCCGTCGTCGTGATCTCCCCGAAGGCCGATGGGGTTCAGGTCACCAAGACCCCGACCTCCAACCACGGCGATGAGTATTCGGTGACGTTCACCGACGCCGAGGCCGATGGGGTGCTCGAAGGTGCCCAGCCGCGACGGGTGAATCAGCTGGCGCTGGCCGCCATCGGCGCGTTCGCCTCCGGCCTGGTCGCCGGAGCGTTGCGCCTGACCGCGGATTACGTGGCGGCCCGTGAGCAATTCGGCAAGCCGCTGTCGACCTTCCAGACGGTTGCCGCCCAGCTTGCTGAGGTCTACATCGCCTCTCGCACGCTGACATTGGTGGCGACATCGGTGGCGTGGCGACTCGCCGAGGGGCTCGACGCGGATGAGGACATCGACATCCTCGGCTACTGGCTGGCCTCCCAGGCGCCGCCGGTGATGCAGCTGTGCCACCACCTGCACGGCGGTATGGGCATGGACATCGACTACCCGATGGACCGCTACTACTCGGGCATCAAGGATCTGACCCGGCTGGTGGGCGGGCCTTCGCACCGACTGGATCTGGTGGGAGTGTAAATGTACATCGAACTGACCCCGGAACAACGGCAGCTGCAAGCCGAACTGCGGCAATACTTTTCGAACCTCATCTCCTCCGAGGAATACAAGGAGATGGAGGCCGACCGGCACGGCAAGGCCTACCGGGCGGTGATCAAGCGCATGGGCTCGGACGGCAAGCTCGGCGTCGGATGGCCCAAGGAGTTCGGCGGCCACGGCTTCGGCCCCATCGAGCAGTCGATCTTCGTCAACGAGGCACATCGTGCCGACGTACCGCTGCCTGCGGTCACGCTGCAGACCGTCGGACCGACACTGCAGGCTTACGGAACCGAACTGCAGAAGAAGAAGTTCCTGCCCGGCATTCTCGCCGGCGAAGTTCACTTCGCGATCGGCTACACCGAACCGGAGGCGGGTACCGACCTCGCGTCGTTGCGCACCACGGCGATCAAGCAGGGTGACGAGTACATCGTCAACGGGCAGAAGGTCTTCACGACCGGTGGCCACGACGCCGACTTCGTCTGGCTGGCCTGCCGTACCGATCCCGAGGCCGCCAAGCACAAGGGCATCTCGATGCTCATCGTCGATACCACCGACCCTGGATACTCGTGGACGCCGATGATCCTGTCCGATGGCGCGCACCACACCAACGCCACGTACTACAACGACGTGCGCGTGCCCGCCGAGATGCTGGTCGGTGAGGAGAACGGCGGGTGGCGGCTGATCACCACGCAGCTCAACAACGAGCGCGTGATGCTCGGGCCCGCCGGGCGGTTCGCGGCTCTCTACGACCGCATCCACGACTGGGCCGCGAAGCCGGGGAGCAACGGTGACACCCCGCTGGACCACGACGACGTGAAGCGCTCACTCGGTGAGCTCAAGGCGATGTGGCGGATCAACGAACTGCTCAACTGGCAGGTGGCCGCCTCGGGGGAGACCATCGACGTCGCCGACGCCGCTGCCACCAAAGTATTTGGCACAGAGCGCATTCAGTACGCCGGACGGCTGGCCGAAGAGATCGTGGGCAAGTACGGCAATCCGGCCGACGAGGGCACTGCAGAGCTTTTGGAGTGGCTCGACAGCCAGACCAAACGGAACCTGGTGATCACGTTCGGCGGAGGTGTCAACGAGGTGATGCGGGAGATGATCGCTGCGGCGGGCCTGAAGGTTCCGAGGGTTCCCCGGTGAGTGTCGAGGAAATCCAGAAGGCCGCAGAACGGGTCAAGAACGAAGGCAAGAGCAAGCCGCGCGCCGGACGCCATGCGATCAACCAGCCGATGGTCGACCACTGGCTCGACGCGATGGGTGACAAGAACCCGATCTACGTCGACGAGTCCGCGGCGAAGGCAGCCGGTCATCCGGGGATCGTCGCGCCGCCCGCGATGATCCAGGTCTGGACGATGGGCGGTCTGGGCGGACAGCGTGCCGATGACGATCCGCTGGCCAAGATTCTCGGATTGTTCGACGACGCCGGCTACATCGGCGTCGTCGCCACCAACTGCGAGCAGACCTACCACCGCTACCTGCGCCCCGGCGAGGAGGTCAGCGTCGCAGCGGAGCTGACCGACGTCGTCGGGCCCAAGCGGACCGCGCTCGGTGAGGGTTTCTTCATCACGCAGAAGATCTCGTGGACAGTCGGCGACGACGTAGAAAACCCCGTCGCCGAGATGATGTGGCGCATCATGAAATTCAGGCCCGCCGACGCTGATCAGCCGGCCGCCACATCGGTACCCGACGACCTGGACGCGGACAGCATGATGCGGCCCGCGTCGTCGCGTGACACGAAGTTCTTCTGGGACGGCGTCAACGCCCACGAGCTGCGCATCCAGAAGCGCGGCGACGGCACCCTGGTACATCCGCCGGTGCCCGCACTGTGGCAGGACAAAGAGAAGCCGAGCGACTACGTCGTCGCGTCCGGCAACGGCACGGTGTTCAGCTTCGTGGTGCACCACGCCCCGAAGGTGCCCGGGCGCACACTTCCCTTCGTCATCGCGCTGGTCGAACTCGACGAGGGCGTGCGGATGCTCGGTGAGCTCCGCAACGTCGACCCCGCGAGCGTGAAGATCGGATTGCCTGTCCGCGCAACGTATATCGACTTCCCCGACGGGGATTCGGGGCCGGCCTGGACCAACTACGCATGGGAGCCCGCGAAGTGAGCGCTGGATCTGATGTCGCCGCCGGAGCGGCTCCGGCCGCGATCGAGGTGGGCACGAAGCTGCCCGAGCTGTCGCTGTACGGCGACCCGACGTTCATCGTGTCGACGGCGATCGCCACGCGTGACTACCAGGATGTCCACCACGACCGCGACAAGGCGCAGGCCAAGGGGTCCAAGGACATCTTCGTCAACATCCTCACCGACACCGGGCTCGTCCAGCGCTACATCACCGACTGGGCCGGACCGAACGCGTTCATCAAGACGATCGGCCTGCGGCTGGGTGTGCCGTGGTACGCCTACGACACCGTGACCTTCAGAGGAGAGGTGACCGCCGTCGAAGATGGCGTGGTCTCACTCAAAGTGACTGGCAGCAACAGCCTTGGCGACCACGTGATCGCCAACGCGACTCTCACGATCGGAGATGCCTGATGCCGGGTGAACTGTCCGGTAAGGCCGCCATCGCCGGGATCGGCGCCACCGACTTCTCCAAGAACTCGGGCCGCAGCGAACTGCGGCTGGCCTCCGAAGCCGTGCTGGACGCGCTCGACGATTCCGGGCTCACGCCTGCTGACGTCGACGGCATGGTGACGTTCACGATGGACTCCAACACCGAGGTGTCGATCGCGCGCGCCACCGGGATCGGGGACCTGAAGTTCTTCTCCAAGATCCACCACGGCGGAGGAGCGGCCTGCGCCACGGTCCAGCAGGCGGCGATCGCGGTAGCCACGGGTGTCGCGGATTGCGTTGTGGCATACCGGGCTTTCAACGAGCGGTCGGGTATGCGCTTCGGCCAGGTGCAGCTGCGGTTGGTGGAGAACGCGGACTCGACGGGTGTGGACAACTCGTTCTCGTACCCGCACGGTTTGTCGACACCGGCCGCACAGGTGGCGATGATCGCCCAGCGGTACATGCACTACTCGGGTGCGACGAGCAAGGACTTCGGCGCCGTGTCGGTCGCCGACCGTAGGCACGCCGCCAACAATCCGAAGGCGTACTTCTACGAGAAGCCGATCACCATCGAGGATCACCAGAACTCGCGGTGGATCGCCGAGCCGCTGCGGTTACTCGACTGCTGCCAGGAGACCGATGGCGGTGTGGCACTGGTGATCACCTCTGCCGAGCGGGCCAAGGACCTCAAGCACCGGCCGGCCGTCATCGAAGCGGCGAGCCAAGGTTCGAGCCCCAACCAGTACTCGATGACGAGCTACTACCGGTCCGAGCTCGGCCTGCCGGAGATGGGGCTGGTGGGCAGGCAGCTCTGGGAGCAATCCGGTTTGACACCCGCCGACATCCAGACCGCGATTCTTTACGACCACTTCACCCCGTTCACCTTGATCCAATTGGAGGAGCTCGGGTTCTGCGGTCCCGGCGAGGCCAAGGAGTACATCGCCGACGGTGCCATCGAGATCGGCGGCAGGCTCCCGATCAACACCCACGGTGGTCAGCTGGGCGAGGCGTACATCCACGGTATGAACGGCATCGCGGAGGGTGTCCGTCAGCTGCGTGGTACGTCGGTGAATCCGGTACCCGATGTGGAGCACGTCCTCGTCACGGCAGGCACCGGAGTGCCGACGTCGGGGTTGATCCTCGGCTGACGGGCGGCCGGGTCAGGCCGGGATCAACTCCACGCCGGCCAGCGCCACGGCGTCATCGCGCTCAGGAGCGGTGACGACAGCGGTGAAGCCGTCGCCCTCCTTCCAGATGCTGGCCCGCAGTGTCTCGCCGGGGAACACCACGCCCGCGAACCGGGCGCCGTAGCTGCCGACCCGGGCGGTATCGCCGTCGAGCAGCGTGTCGACCATCGCCTTGCAGGTCATGCCGTAGGTGCACAGACCGTGCAGGATCGGCCTCGGAAAGCCTGCGGCGGCCGCGAAGTCAGGATCCGAATGCAGCGGGTTGCGGTCGCCGCACATGCGATACAACAACGCCTGTTGCGGCGAAACCGCGATGGCCAGCTCGAAATCCGGTGCGCGCTGTGACGGCTCCGAGGATGTCGAGGGTCCGCGTTCGCCGCCGAAGCCGCCCTCGCCGCGCGCGAAGATCGACCGCTTCTGCTTCCACAAGACCGTGCCATCAGGCGCAGAAACTGTGGTCTCCGACCAGATCACCGCGGCTTTGCCCTTGTCCCAGATGTCGGTGAAGCGGGTGACCGCGATACCGGTGCCCGACGGTGGGATCGGCCCTGGCGCAGACACCGCTTCGCTGGCGTGCAACACCTTCGAGAGTTCGATGTCGATGCCGGGGAACTGAACGCTGGGCGGTTCGGTCATGTGGAAGCTCTGCGCCACGTTGGCGAACGTCGGCAGCACCTGTGGGGTGCCGTCCGTCAGATAGCGCAGTTCGCGCTTGTCCATCGGGTCGGCGCCCGCGCCGAGGCCGAGGTGATAGAGCTGGATGTCGCTGCTCGTCCACGAGAATTCGGCGGGCGGAAGCTCGGCGGCGAGCGCCTCGTCGAGATTGATCGGCATCAGTTCTTCCCCGCAATATGCAGTGCTGCCAGGTATCCGAATGTCATGGCGGGACCGATGGTTCCGCCGGGTCCCGGATAGGTGTGCCCCATGACCGGTGAGCTCACGTTACCCGCGGCGTAGAGACCGTCGATCACGGAACCGTCATCGCGCAACGCGCGCCCGTTGATGTCGGTCCGTACGCCACCCTTGGTGCCCAGATCGCCGGGCACCATCTTGGCGGCGTAGTACGGAGCCTGGTTGATCTCACCGAGATTGGGGTTCGGCTTGTTCGTCGGGTCGCCGTAGTAGCGGTCGTACGCACTCTCGCCCCGCTTGAAATCCTCGTCGACACCGGAACGTGCTAACCCGTTGAAGCGATCGATGGTCGCGGTCAGCGCATCGGCGGACAGCCCCGTCTTCTCGGCGAGTTCGGCGATCGTATCGGCCTTGACGATGACGCCGGATTCCATCCACTTGTTCGGAATACGTTGTCCGGCCTGCAAACCCGCGAAAATGTAGCGATCGCGGTAGCGCTGGTCGAAGACCAGCCATGCCGGGATGTTCTCACCGGGACCCGGGCCCTGGCCGAACTCGCCGCCGTACATGTGGTGGCACGCCTCGACGTAGGGCATCGACTCGTTCATGAACCGCTTGGCCGCCATGTTCACAATGATCGACCCGGGGGAGTTGCGCTCGGAAAGCGCGAACCACGGTGCGCCGACCAATGGAACCGTCGGCCCCCACCAGGCGTCTTCCATGATCTCCAGTGCGGCGCCGAGCTTTTCGGCGGCCAGGATCCCGTCACCGGTATTGGCGACAGCGCCCACCGTCCACTCGGTGGTGATCGGCGCGCGCTGATACTTCACCCGCATCTGCTCGTTGTGCTCGAAGCCACCCGAGCCGAGAATCACCGCGCGGCGGGCCCGAATCAGTTCGGGCTCAGCATCGGCGGAGTCGCGGGTATCGACGACGTAGACGCCGCGGACGACACCGTCCTCGACGTAGAGGTCCGTCAGCGCGGTGTTGAGTCGCACCGGAACGCCGGCCTTCTGCAGCCCGATGCGCAGCGGTGCGATCAGTGCGCGGCCCATGCCGACGAGGTTCTTGCGGGTCACGTTGGCCCATACGGAACGCACGCCGACCTTCACACTGCGCAGCACTCCGCGGGGGTGACGCTTGAGCTGGTTCAGCCGGACGTAGTCCTGCTGCATGACCACCATGTTCAACGGCACCTTGCCGTACGCCGGCTCCAGGCCTTTCTCGTCGGGCCCCAGCTTGCGCGCATTGAACGGCTTCGGCTCGATCGAACGGCCCGCCGGCCGGCCGCCGGGCGTCTCCGGGTAGTAGTCGGAGTATCCCGGCACCCAGCACATCTTCAGCGGTGAGTTCTTCAGCACGAACGACAGCATCTCGGGGCCGCGCTCGAGGTAGGTGTCGATCTTCTCGGGCTCGACGGCATCGCCGATGATCGTGTGCAGGTATTTCCGCGCGGCCTCGGGGGTGTCGCTGACGCCGTCACGCCGCAGAACCTCGTTGTTCGGAATCCACACGCCGCCACCTGACCGCGCAGTGGAACCGCCGTAGTGTGCGGCCTTCTCGACGACTAATGTGGAAAGTCCCTGGTGGGCCGCGGTGAGGGCGGCGACCATGCCGGCTGCGCCGCTACCCACCACGACGACGTCGTACTCCTTACCCGTCATGTAGAACACGTTATAGAATTGCCCGGCCGCAGGACAACTGTGCCGGTCAACAAAACGAGGGGACTTCGCAAAATGCTTAGCGTCGAGGTGCGTGACCAGCTGGCGGCCGACCTCGCCCAGGCCGAACGCAGCCGCGTGCCCATCAGCCCGTTGACCGACGGAAACCCCGATATCGACGTCGTCGACGCCTACGAGATCCAGCTGCTCAACATCCGGCAAAGGGTCGCCGAGGGGGCGCGCGTGATCGGACACAAGGTCGGCCTCTCGTCGGAGGCCATGCAGAAGATGATGAACGTCGACGAGCCCGATTACGGGCATTTGCTCGACGAGATGCAGGTCTACGAGGACAAGCCGGTTCCGTCGGCCAATTACCTTTACCCGCGGGTGGAGGTCGAGGTCGGGTTCATCCTTGCCGACGACCTGCCCGGCGCCGGCTGCACCGAGGACGACGTGCTCGCGGCGACGGCCGCGTTCGCCCCCGCGATCGAGCTGATCGACACCCGCATCACCGACTGGAAGATCAAGCTCTGCGACACGATCGCCGACAACGCCTCGTCGGCGGGCTGGGTGCTCGGAGAAGCGCGGGTGTCGCCCAAGGACATCGACATCCGCAATATCGATGCGGTACTGACCAACAACGGCGAGGTCGTCGCGGAGGGCCGCAGCGATGCGGTGCTCGGAAACCCGGTGACGGCGGTGGCATGGTTGGCCCGCAAGGTGGAGGGCTTCGGGGTGCGTCTCAAGGCCGGTGACATCGTGCTGCCGGGGTCGTGCACGCGTGCGATAGATGCACCGCCGGGCAGCAATTTCGTCGCGGACTTTACCGAGTTAGGTTCAGTCCACCTGAGTTTCGAGTAGTAGGGAAATCACAATGACCGGAAGGTCCGAGAAGAGCACAGTCGCGATCGTCGGGTCGGGAAACATCAGCACCGACCTGCTGTACAAGCTGCTGCGCTCGGAGTGGCTCGAACCCCGTTGGATGATCGGGATCGATCCGGAGAGCGAAGGCCTCGCGCGGGCGCGCAAGCTCGGCCTCGAGACGTCTCATGAGGGCGTCGACTGGCTGCTGGCGCAGAGTGAGAAGCCGGATCTGGTGTTCGAGGCCACGAGTGCGTATGTGCACCGAGACGCCGCACCGCGCTACGCCGAGGCGGGTATCCGCGCAATCGATCTGACTCCCGCCGCCGTCGGCCCCGGCGTGATCCCGCCGGCCAACCTGCGCGAGCACCTGGATGCGCCGAACGTCAACATGGTCACCTGCGGCGGCCAGGCCACCATCCCGATGGTGTACGCCGTCAGTCGTGTCGTGGACGTGCCTTACGCGGAGATCGTGGCATCGGTGTCGTCGGCGTCGGCCGGTCCCGGTACTCGCGCCAACATCGACGAGTTCACCAAGACGACGAGCGCAGGTGTGCAGAACATCGGCGGCGCCAAGCGCGGCAAGGCGATCATCATCCTCAACCCGGCCGATCCGCCGATGATCATGCGCGACACCATCTTCTGCGCGATCCCCGAGGACGCCGACCACGACGCGATCACGCAGTCGATCAAGGACGTGGTAGCCGAGGTGCAGACCTACGTGCCGGGGTACCGGCTGCTCAACGAGCCGCAGTTCGACGAACCGACGGTGTACAACGGTGGCAACCACCTCGTCACCACATTTGTGGAAGTGGAGGGTGCGGGCGACTATCTGCCGCCCTACGCCGGAAACCTGGACATCATGACCGCCGCGGCGACGAAGGTCGGCGAAGAGATCGCGAAGGAGCGGGCGTCTGCGACGGCCGGAGGAGGCCAAGCATGAGCATCGACGACATCTACTTCGACCCGATGTGGGACATCCGGATGACGGACACCTCCCTGCGGGACGGGTCGCACCACAAGCGTCACCAGTTCACCAAGGACGAGGTCGGTGCCATCGTCGCGGCGCTCGACACCGCGGGTGTGCCGGTCATCGAGGTCACCCACGGTGACGGGCTCGGCGGATCCAGCTTCAACTACGGGTTCTCCAAGACCCCCGAGCAGGAGCTCATCAAGCTCGCCGCCGAGACGGCCAAGGAGTCCAAGATCGCCTTCCTGATGCTGCCGGGTGTGGGCACCAAGGAAGACATCAAGGAGGCGCAGAACAACGGCGGCTCGATCTGCCGGATCGCCACCCACTGCACCGAGGCCGACGTGTCGATCCAGCACTTCGGGTTGGCCCGCGAACTCGGCCTGGAGACCGTCGGCTTCCTGATGATGAGCCACACCATTCCGCCGGAGAAGCTGGCCGCGCAGGCCCGCATCATGGCCGACGCGGGCTGCCAGTGCGTGTACGTCGTCGACTCGGCGGGCGCGCTGGTACTCGAAGGGGTGGCCGACCGGGTCGCCGCGCTGGTCGCCGAACTCGGTGACGACGCCCAGGTTGGTTTTCATGGCCACGAGAACCTGGGCCTCGGTGTCGCCAACAGCATCGAGGCGGTGCGGGCGGGCGCCAAGCAGATCGACGGATCGTGCCGCCGCTTCGGCGCCGGTGCGGGCAATGCGCCCGTCGAGGCGCTGATCGGGGTCTTCGACAAGATCGGCGTCAAGACCGGTATCGACTTCTTCGATATCGCCGACGCCGCCGAAGAGGTGGTCGCGCCCGCGATGCCGCAGGAGTGCCTGCTGGACCGCAACGCGCTGATCATGGGTTACTCCGGCGTGTACTCCAGCTTTCTGAAGCACGCCATCCGTCAGTCCGAACGCTACGGCGTGCCCGCGCATCAGCTGTTGCACCGGGCGGGCCAGCGCAAGCTGATCGGCGGCCAGGAGGATCAGCTCATCGACATCGCGCTGGAGATCAAGCGCGAGCAGGACGCCGCGCCCACGAAATAGCATTCGCGCCGAACGTTCGGCGGTGATTGGTGACTCGTGGACCCGACCTGCACGATGGTGTGCATGGCAACACAGGCGACGCGCGAGCAGGCCCAGGAGATCCTCGAAAAGCTGGCCGGACCGACGGCGACGCTGCGTGACGACCAGTGGGCGGCCATCGAGGCCCTGGTGGTTGCGCGCCGACGGGCGCTCGTCGTCCAGCGCACGGGCTGGGGCAAGTCGGCGGTGTACTTCATCGCCGCCAAACTTCTTCGTGAAGCGGGCCGCGGCGCGACGGTGATCGTGTCCCCGCTGCTGGCGCTGATGCGCAACCAGGTGGCCGCCGCGGAACGGGCCGGGGTCCATGCCGCCACCATCAATTCGAGCAACGTCACCGACTGGGACGAGATCCACGAGCGGGTACGCCGCGGCGATCTCGATGTCCTGTTGGTCAGCCCGGAACGGCTGAACAACCCCGACTTTCGCGATCAGGTGCTGCCCGCGCTGGCCCACGACGCCGGACTCGTCGTGGTCGACGAGGCGCACTGCGTTTCGGACTGGGGCCACGACTTCCGGCCCGACTACCGGCGTATCCGCACGCTGATCGGCGAACTCGGCACCGACGTTCCGGTCCTGGCCACCACGGCGACCGCCAACGACAGAGTCGTCGACGACGTCGCCGCCCAGCTGGGTGTCGGGGGACACGACACGCTGGTGCTGCGCGGCGGACTGGATCGCGAATCACTGAGGCTGTCGGTGGTCAAGGCGGGCAATCCGGCCCAGCGCGCGGCTTGGCTTGCGGCGCATATCGATTCGCTACCCGGATCCGGGATCATCTATACGCTCACCGTCGCGCAAGCGCATGACGTCGCGGCACTGCTGCGCGAGCAGGGCCATGAGGTCGCCGCCTACACCGGGTCCACCGAAGCGGCCGAACGCGAACAGCTCGAGGCAGATCTGCTCGCCAACAGGGTCAAGGCGCTCGTCGCCACGTCCGCGCTCGGGATGGGTTTCGACAAGCCCGACCTCGGCTTCGTCGTGCATCTCGGTGCGCCGTCCTCGCCGATCGCCTACTACCAGCAGGTCGGTCGTGCGGGACGGTCCACGGAGCGCGCGGAGGTCATCCTGCTCCCCGGTCACGAAGACCAAGATGTCTGGCGGTATTTCGCCTCCGTCGCATTCCCGTCGGAGGCGATGGTGCGCAACGTGATCGGCGCGCTGGAACCCGAGCGTCCGCAGTCCACACCCGCGCTGGAGCCGCTCGTCGACCTGGGTCGGTCCCGGTTGGAGATGGTGTTGAAGGTCCTCGACGTCGATGGTGCGGTGCGGCGCGTCAAGGGGGGCTGGATCGGCACGGGAGCAGCGTGGGAATACGACGAGCCGCGCTATCGGAAGCTCGACGAGGCTCGCAAGCGAGAGCAGCAGGCGATGCTGGACTACCAGAGCACCGGCCAATGCCGGATGGCGTTCCTGCGTGGCCAACTCGACGATCCATCACTGCGAGACGGCGAACGGTGCGGCCGCTGCGACAACTGCACGGGCGAACACGTCAACGCCGACGTCGACGAGAATACCGCCGAGGCCACCAGACAACGGCTCATGCGGCCGGGGGTCGAGCTCACACCGCGCAAGCAGTGGCCGTCGGGGCTGGCCAAACTCGGCGTCGACCTGAGCGGGAAGATCGGCGACGGCCCGGCTACCGGACGCGCAATCGGACGACTGACCGACCTCGGCTGGGGTGCGCGGTTGCGGCGCCTTCTCGACGAACCCGACGGCGAAGCGTCCGACGACGTGGTGGCCGCGGCGGTGAAGGTGCTGGCGTCGTGGGACTGGGCCGAAAGGCCGACGGCGGTGATGGCGCTCGATTCGGACCGCCATCCGCTGCTGATCTCGTCGTTGTGCCGCGAACTGGCGCGACTCGGCAGGCTGACCGACCTGGGCACCCTGCAGTACGCGCCGACGCGGCGTGCGGTGACCGCGGCGAACTCGGCGTACCGCGTCGCCGCCTTGCACGGGGCGTGGACACCGCCCGATGCGGATGTCGTCGGATCCGCAGGCGGACCGGTGCTGCTCGTCGACGACCTGTCCGACAGCGGCTGGACGCTGACGATGGCCGCCAGAGTCGTACGCGAGGCCGGGGCGCCCGAGGTCCTGCCCTTCGCGCTGGCGAGCACCAGCTGAGCTGGGGTTTGTTTAAGCCCGCCCCCAGACCGGTTACGCCCTTCGCAGCGACCGAACGGTTGCCCACTGAAGGAGTGATTCGATGAAGATGTCCGAAACGACCGTGCGACGCGGCCTGTACGGCATGTTCGCGGGGGGTCTACTTGCTTTCGGTTCCGCCGCGATCGTGCTGCCGGTCGTGAGTGCGCAGCCCGCACCCGGCCCTGCACCGGAACCACCGAACTGCAGCATCAGCACGATCGCCGACACCTCACGCATGGTGTCGGAGTCCACGAGCACCTACCTGGCCGGCAATCCCGCGGCGAATACCGCACTCACGGACATCGTGGCCAAGTCGCCCAACGAGGTGACGCAGGAATTCCGCGCGTACTTCGCGGCGAATCCGCAAGTCGAAACCGAGCTGATGACGATCAACCAGCCGGCCATCGATCTGGCCAGCCAATGTGGCGTCGAGGTGGCACCCACTCCGATCACTGCGGCACTGACCGACCTTTAAAACGTTCGAACACGCACCGCGCCGGACCTCCACACCGGCGCGGTGAGTGCGTTCAGCGGGTGGGTTTCACGCCGCCCAGCTGCGCGCTGACCGCGTCGGCAGTGGCCACCAGAGCGCGCGCGCGTTCGACAATCTCGTTGTCCGTCAACGATTTTCCGATGTGCATCGATGCCACCATCACCTGTCGCTGGTAGTGGTCGTACACCGGAGCCGAGATCACGCTGATGTCGTGACGTTTGCGCCCGCCGCTTGCGTTCTCGTCGCGCAGGTACACCCGTTCGCCGATGTCGGAAACCAATTCGCCGAGCAGCGCCCGTAATTCGTCGGGCAGTGTGCTCGACATGCCCGCCATCAACGAATACAGCCGTCGCCCACCCGGGGTCAGCCGCTCGACGAGGTACCCGTCGTGGCGGCACCTGGCGATCACCCGATTGCGCCGGTCGGATTGGGTGCGCAGCGGGATCGTGGGCTCTTTGGCCAGCCAGTTGCGTTCGGCCTCCTCGTCCCACAGCACGAACATCAGCCCGACGGGCGGGGCGAAGGGGTAGCTCTGTCCGACTTCGACGCCGGGCCGTGCGCCCGCGGGCGCCACCAGGTCGAGCAGCGTGATGCGGTCGTCAATGACGCCAGATAACGCCGCGGTGACCCCGAAGCGGGCCGAAAGGCGGCGGAGTTCCTCGCGCGCCGCCGGACTGACTCGCATCGACTCCTGCGCCTTGTGTCCGAGCGTGATCAGGGACGGGCCGAGGCGATAGGTCTTGTCGGCGGTGTCGCGCACCAGATAGCCCGCGTCCGCGAGCGAGGTGGCGATGCCAAGGCACGTCGGCTTGCTCAGCCCGACCCGGCGGGCCAGCTCCGAAACCCCGAAGCGTTCCTGGGGGCGCTCGGCGAGGAAGTCGAGAATGCGCACGACCCGGTCTGTCGGCGGCGATGCGCGGCCGGAAGACTCGGGAGCGGACACCTCTGCAGAGTACCTGCCGTTCCATATATGGACCGCGTCGGTCGATATATTGACTCTTGCTAGAACGCGTTCTAGTTTCAGTGGTGTGTACTCACAGCCATTGGCCGAGGCCATCGCCGAGGCCGAGAGCCTCGTCGCCGCCGCGCCCTTCATCGAAACCGAAGCAGATCTCCTCGAAGGTCTGCAGTACCTTGCGGGATGCATCGCGGCGTGCACGCACGTCGCATTCGACTACGACCGCGACCACCCCTTCCTCCACAGCGGGACCGGTCCGTTCACCAAGATGGGGCTGGACAACCCGGACACCATGTACTTCGGAACGCGGGTGCAGCCTGGCTACGAATACGTGGTCACCGGCACGCGTGGCACGACGACGGATGTGAGTTTCCAGCTGCTCGGCGGTGAGTACACCGATGCCAACGTGCCCGACAGCGAGACGGCGTTCGACGACCGCAAGCTCGACATCGCCGCCGACGGCACCTTCGAGTGGCGGTTCACTCCGCCCGGGCCATCCCAGCTCGTCATCCGCGAGGTGTACAACGACTGGTCTGCCCAGCGCGGGACCTTCGCCATCGCGCGCACCGACACCGAGGGCACAGCGCCGCCGCCACTGTCCACCGAACTCATCACGAAGCGCTACGCCGTCGCGGGTAAGCAGCTCGTCCAGCGGGTCAAGACCTGGCTGCAGTTCCCCAAATGGTTCTACGACGACCTGCCCGTGAACACGCTGACGGCACCCCGCCTCACCCCTGGCGGGCTCGCCACCCAGTATTCATCCGTCGGCCACTACGACCTGTCGCCGGATCAGGCCATCGTGATCACGCTGCCGGTCTCCGACGCGCCCTATCTCGGCTTCCAGCTCGGCAGCTTCTGGTACATCTCGTTGGACTACATCAACCATCAGACGTCGCTGAACGGGACTCAGGCGCAGGCGGATCCGGATGGCAAAATCAGGATTGTGGTGTCCGATGCCAACCCCGGCGTGACGAACTGGTGCGAAACACTCGGCCACGCCAAGGGCTATCTGCAGTTCCGCTGGCAACGAGTCTCGCGCGAGCTGACCGAGGCCGACGGACCGACGCTCGAAGTGATCGATATCGACAAGGTCGCCTCCGCGCTGCCGCACTACGAGTCGAACAAGATCTCGGACGAAGACTGGCGCGCGCGAATCGCGCTCCGCCAGAAGCAAATCGGCGAAAGAATGGTGGGATAAAGTGCTGCTCGAGAACAAGGTTGTCGTCATTTCCGGTGTCGGACCGGCGCTGGGCACCACGCTGGCCAAGCGATGTGCGGAGGCGGGTGCGGATCTCGTGCTGGCCGCCCGCACCGTGGAACGGCTCGATGACGTCGCCAAGCAGATCACCGACATCGGCAGGCGCGCGGTGACGGTCGGCACCGATATCACCGACGACGCCCAGGTGAACAATCTCGTCGAGCAGACCCTCGAGGCATACGGCAGGGTCGACGTGTTGATCAACAATGCGTTCCGCGTGCCGTCCATGAAACCGTTCGCCAACACCACGTTCGAGCACATGAAAGACGCGATCGAACTGACGGTGTTCGGCGCGCTGCGGATGATTCAGGGATTCACGCCCGCTTTGGCCGAGTCGAAGGGCGCCGTGGTCAATGTGAACTCGATGGTCGTGCGCCACTCGCAGGCCAAGTACGGCGCGTACAAGATGGCCAAGTCGGCGCTGCTGGCGATGTCGCAGACGCTGGCGACCGAACTCGGCGACCAGGGTATCCGGGTGAACTCCGTTCTGCCCGGCTATATCTGGGGCGGGACCCTGAAGGGCTACTTCGAACACCAGGCCGGCAAGTACGGCACCAGTGTGGATGAAATCTACAACGCTGCGGCGGCGGGGTCTGACCTCAAGCGCCTCCCCACCGAGGACGAGGTCGCCTCTGCCATCTTGTTCATGGCCAGTGACCTGTCCAGCGGCATCACCGGTCAGGCGCTGGACGTCAACTGTGGGGAGTACAAGGCCTGATGACTGCGCGGACCGATGTCGGCACCGTCGAGGACCTGCACGCTTCGGCGATAAAAGCCTGCGGCCTCGACGATTTCGGTGTCGACGACGACAACTATCGCGAAGCGCTGTCCGTGCTGCTGGAGTCGTTCAGGCGCGACGCCGACCTGACCGAGATCGGCAGCAAGATGAACCGGTTCTTCGTGCGCAATGCGCTCGTGGCCCGGCTGGTGTCGGAGGCGGCGTTCAAGCAGTACCCACAGCATGCCGACATTGCCGTCGAACGGCCCATCTTCGTCACCGGGCTGCCCCGTACGGGCACCACCGTCATCCACCGCCTGCTCACCGCCGACCCGCGGCACCAGGGTCTGGAGCTGTGGCTGGCAGAGTTCCCGCAACCGCGCCCGCCACGTGAAACGTGGTCGGATAATCCGGTTTTCAGGCAGATCGACGCGCAGTTCGCCAAGGCACACGAGGAGAACCCGGATTACACCGGGCTGCACTACATGACCGCCGACGAGGTCGAGGAGTGCTGGCAGCTGCTGCGCCAGTCGCTGCATTCGGTGTCCTACGAGACGCTCTCCCATCTGCCCACCTACTCACAGTGGCTTGCCAAGCAGGACTGGACGAAGTCGTATCAGCGGCATCGAAAGAATCTTCAACTGATCGGGCTCAACGAACCCGAAAAGCGTTGGGTGCTCAAGAATCCGAGTCATCTGTTTGCACTCGACGCGTTGTTCGCGGCTTACCCCGATGCGCTGGTGGTGCAGTGCCACCGGCCTGCGGAGACCATCATGGCGTCGATGTGCTCATTGGCGCAACATACGACCGAAGGGTGGTCGAACTCGTTCACCGGGGCGCAGATCGGTGAGGACGCCATGGAGACGTGGTCACGAGGTCTCAAGCGGTTCAACGACGTTCGCGCCGATCACGATCCCTCACAGTTCTGCGACGTCGACTACTTCAAGTTCGTCAAGGATCCGATCTCGGCCGTCGAGGACATCTATGAACATTTCGACATCGAGTTCACCGGCGAGGCCCGCGCGGCGATAGCCGACAGTCATGCCGAGAGCCAGAAGGGTCCCCGTGCGCCGAAGCACACCTACTCGCTGGCCGACTACGGCCTGACCGACGAACAGGTCAAGGAACGCTTCAAGGGGCTGTGACGGTCAGGCCGTCGTATTGGCCAATGCCTCAATGCGATTCAGCGCCTCTGTGGCCAGGGTGTGCACCGGGTAGCCGCCGTACGCGCCACACGTCGAGATCTCGATCGCCGCGTTGTGAGACGCGACGAATGTGCTGTCACAGGCCCAGTCGCTGGCTCTGAAGGACCACAGCAGGATGTTGGGTGAGCTGGCTGGCACGGGCGGCAGCAGCGTGAAATCGTATGAACGGCCGTGCATATCGGTGACGGTGAAGGGTGCGTTCGCGCAAGCGGCCAAGGTGCTCTTCGCCTGCGACAGCGCGTTCTTCGCGTCGTAGTCCGCGTGGTAGACGCCGACCATCTCCTCGATGTAGATCTGGCGTCCAACATCGTCGACCATCCAGTGCCCACCGTCCGTCGCCGCCGGGTCGAGGTCGAAGATGAAAGGCGGGTCCACCTCCTTGGCAACGCCGCTGCACTCCTCGGGTTCGACGGTGGAAAACAGGTTGCCGTCGTACTTCTCGACACTCGGGCTCAACAGGTCGACGACCTGTCCTGCGGTGATCGGCGCCACCGGCGCAGTCGCATTCGGGTGGGGGTTGTCGACCACCCGGGTGCAGCCTGAAACAACGAAGACGAGCAGAACGGCGAGCGCTCGTTTTCGCATGTCGGCAGTTTAAAGACCCCTACGCAGTCAATACAGGGGTGTTGTCGGTCACACGTTTGCGTTAGGCTGGCACAGTAATTGGGATAGTATCCCTAAAATCGGGATAGGCGGTGACCGCCATGGCAGACAAGAGCATCGACGGCGACGACATCGACGGCCAGGTCGCCGTCGACGGAATGAAGTCGCCGGATCAGCCGGCCGACCAGCGGACGGTGCGAAGAGCGGCGTGGGCCGGGCTCATCGGCACCGCGCTGGAGCAGTACGACTTCGTCATCTACGGCACTGCCGCCGCGCTGGTGTTCAACGACATCTTCTTTCCCGAGGTCTCACCGGCCGTCGGTTTCATCGCGTCCTTCAGCACCTACGCGGTGGGGTTCGCGGCGCGACCGCTGGGCGGCCTGTTCTTCTCTCACTTCGGCGACCGGTTGGGACGCAAATGGGTCCTCGTTGCGACGCTGTTCTTGATGGGCATCTCGACCTTCTTCATCGGACTTCTGCCCACCTACGACCAGGTAGGGCTGTGGGCGCCGATCCTGCTCGTGTTTCTGCGTGTCCTGCAGGGCTTTGGCGCGGGCGCCGAACAAGCAGGCGGCATCGTGCTTCTCACCGAAACGGCGGCGAAAGGCAGGCGTGGGCGCTACGCCTCGCTCGTGTACGTCGGCGCCGCGGCCGGAACGGTGCTCGGGGCGGTGATCTGGATCCTCGTCCAGCTGTGGCCAGAAGACGACGTCATGAACTGGGGCTGGCGGCTGGTGTTCTTCTCGTCGGTCGTCGTGACCGTCGCGGCGTTCATTATCCGGCGCAAGATGTCCGAGTCGCCGGTGTTCAAGGAGCTCAAAACGGAGGGGGTCGTCGAGCGGCAGAAGGCGCCGATCAGCGACGTCCTCAAACACGGAAGGTTCGGCGTCGCGCGGGTGTTCTTCATGAACCTCGGCACCAACGCGCATTCCTACGTCTTCCAGGTGTTCATGGCGAGCTACCTGATCAGCCAGCTCGAGATCGACAAGGCGTTCATCCCGAAGGTGCTCTTGATCGGCGCACTCTTCGCGTGTGTGTCGGCCTACGTCTTCGGCACGCTGTCGGATCGCTTCGGCAGGCGCCCGATGTATCTGATTGTTACTGGATTCCTACTGATCTTCCCGGTGCCGGCATTCATGCTGATTGGTACCCAGAACCTGGTGTTGATCGGGCTCGTGATCGTGCTCGGCTTCGTCTTCGCCGGGTACGGCTCGGTCGGAGTGCAGGCCGCATACTTCCCTGAGCTCTTCGGGTCGCGCTACCGCTACGCCGGCGTCGCGCTCGGTCGCGAGTTCTCGGCGGTGTTCGGCGGCGGAATCGCACCGCTGATCTGTTCGGCGTTGGTGACCTGGGCATCCGGATCATGGTGGCCGGTGGCGATTTACATGATGGCGATCATGGCGATCTCCCTCATCGCCACCATCGTCTCGCCGGAAACCGTCGACCGCGATCTGCTCACCCAAGAGGACGCCGGTGCACGAGTGTCAGTCTGACCTGACCGGGCAGACCGCGGTCGTCACCGGCGCATCACGTGGCATCGGGAATGCGATCGCCGAGGGTTTGTTGCGCGCCGGCGCAGATGTCGTGACGCTGCAGCGCGCGAACCCGGCACCCGAGCTGGAACTCATTGCGAACGACTGCGGCCGCCGGTTGACGCACCACAGCGTGGACCTGGCGTCAGAGGCATCGATCCGCGAAGTGGCCGAGACCGTGCTGGCCGAGCAGCCGGTCGACATTCTCGTCAACAACGCCGGAGCCCAGATACGCAACGATGCAATCGATTTCCCGTTGAGCGACCTCGATGTCACGATGAACATCAACGTCCGGGCGGTGTTTGCGCTCTGCCAGCTTTTCGGCGCACCAATGGTCGAACGCGGGCGCGGCAAGATCATCAACCTCGCGTCGATGCTGAGCTTTCAAGGCGGATATCGAACATCCGCGTACGCAGCCTCCAAGGGCGCAGTCGTACAACTGACCAAAGCGTTGTGCAACGAATGGGCGGCGCACGGCGTGAACGTCAACGCCGTCGCGCCGGGGTATCTGGCCACCGAGATGACCGAGGCGCTCAGGGCCGATGCCACGCGTAGCCGCGAGATCTCGGCGCGCATCCCTGCCGAGCGGTGGGGCACTCCGAGTGATGTGGTCGGCCCCGTCGTATTCCTCGCGTCCAACGCAGCGGACTACGTCCACGGTGCAGTGATACCGGTGGACGGCGGATGGCTGGCGCGATGACGAGGGTCGATTTCTCACCACTTCTCGCCGACGATCCGGTGATCGCGGTGCTGCGTGCCGACCATGCGCGCGAGTATCCACCCGTCATCGCCGCACTTCTCGCAGGTGGTGTGCGCGCGATCGAACTGACGCTCAGCACGGCCGGGGTATTCGACCACATGAAGAGCCTCGTCGCCGAATTCGGCGATGCAGTGGTCGGGCTGGGCACCGTCACCACCGGCGCCCAAGCCGAGACCGCGATCGAGAACGGCGCGAAGTTCATCGTCACCCCGACGGTGGAGCTGGATGTGATCCAGGCTGCGTGCGATGCGGGAGTACCCGTCTTTCCGGGCGGGTTGACGCCGACCGAGCTGTACCGGTGCTGGGAGGCGGGTGCCTCGGCGGTCAAACTGTTTCCCGCCTCCACGGTCGGCCCCCGCTATATCGCCGACATCGGCGGCCCGTTTCCGGATATGAGGATCATCCCCAGCGGCGGTGTCGGTTTGGATGACGTCGATGCGTGGATCGCCGCGGGTGCACCTGCGGTCAGCATCGGCGGCCCTCTGTTGGGTGATGCGTTCAAAGGTGGCGATCTCGACGCGCTGAGCGCGCGGGCGCGACAGTTCAGGGCCGCTGCAGGCGAGGCGCTCGCGCAGCGGAAGGCAGTGCAATGACCGAGAACTCAGTCAGCGACGTGGTCACGCTGGGGGAGACGATGGCACTTTTCCGTGCCACTCACCCCGGACCGTTGATGCATGCGTCGGAGATGACCCTCGGCATGGGCGGATCAGAGTCGAACTTCGCGATAGCCCTTCGCCGGCTTGGTTCGACAGTCACCTGGGTCGGGCGGATCGGCGTCGACAGCTTCGGCGAGTACATCCGCCGCGAACTCGCCGCGGAGCAGGTGGATGCGGCCATCGTGGCCGATCCGGGTGCGCCGACCGGCTTGATGATCAAGGAGCGGCGCACCGCGTCGACGCAGAAGGTGTGGTACTACCGGGCGGGCAGTGCGGGTTCGCGCCTTTGTCCCGGAGACCTTCCGCTCGAGAAGATCCGCAGCGCCCGCGTTCTGCATGTCACCGGAATCACCCCCGCATTGTCCGAATCGGCCGCCGACACCGTCGACTACGCGATCGAGGTGGCCCGCGGTGCGGGGGTCATGGTGGCGTTCGACGTCAACTACCGGGTGGGCCTGTGGTCACCCGACGTCGCCGGGCAGACGCTGCGCAAGTTGGCCGGGCGCGCCGATGTCGTCTTCGCGAGCGACGACGAGGCGGCTCTGATCGCCGGCCCCGCCGCCGATGCCGCCGACCTCGCGCACCGGATCGCCGAACTCGGACCCGCACAGGTGATCATCAAACTCGGCGCACGCGGGTGCGCGGCGCTCATCGACGGCGTCGAGCACCGCACCGATGCCGTCAGCGTCGACGCACTGGACACCGTCGGAGCGGGCGATGGATTCGTCGCCGGTTACATCTCCGAACTGCTGGCGGGCTCGAAGCCAACGGCACGGCTCGACACGGCGGTGCGGGTCGGAGCATTCGCCTGCCTCGTACCAGGCGACTGGGAGGGAATGCCGCGGCGCTCCGAGCTGGGACTGCTCGACTCCAGCGAACCGGTCACCCGTTAGGGATTGCGCCCCAATAGGTTTCCAAACCGGTGGCAAGTAGTGGAGACAGCGCGCGTTCCGCGTCGCGCAGGTACTCGACCACCTCGGCGCTTCGTGTCGCCGGCATATGCACGCTCGGAGCCGACACGGATATCGCGACCGTGGTCCGACCGTGCGCATCGGGGATACCGATTGCCACACAGGTGATTCCGAGCTCGTTCTCCTGATCCTCGACCGCGTACCCACGCTCGCGAGTCTGCGCCAAGCCGGCCAAGAACTCGTCGAGCGAACGGACGGAGTGCGGCGTGGGTGTCGCCTTCGCGTCGAAACGGGCCGCCGCCTCGTTGTCGGGTAGCGCGGACAACAGGGCCTTACCCATGGCCGTATTCTGTGCGCGCAGCCGGATGCCCGGACGCGACATCATCTCGATGCCGCGACGGCCGCGGGCCTTGGCGAGATAGAGAATGTCGGTGTCGACCAGCACACCGAGATGTGTGGCATCGAGTGTGCGCGCCGATACCGCCTCCAGCTCCGCCTGTATCGCGCGGGATACATCGATGGATGCCTGTGCGTGGCTGCCCAATTGGAGCAACTTGATTCCCAGCTGATACTCGTGATTGGCGCCAAGGGTGAGAAAGCCGGTATCGACCAACGTGGTCAGCATGCGGTGCGTCGATGAACGGCTCAGGCCCGCAGCACGGGCGATGTCATCCAGGCGGGTGATGCCCCCGGCGACGTGGTCGAGCAACCCGAGTCCCCGTTCAAGCGTCTTGGCTCCGCTGTCTGCCACGCGTCAAGTATCCCCGAAATTCGGGCAGCGTACCGGATATCGGGATAGGACTCAGCCGTCGCCGGGGGACGGTGCCGACGACATCTCCTCCAGGCAGCCTTCGGCGACAGCGTGTTTGATGCTGCCTGCGAGCTTCGGGCAGGACTTCTCGCGGGCGGGGTCGCCGCCCGACTCGCGGATGTCGGCGAAGTAGGCGCAGCGTCGGGTCGCCTCGCTGCTCCACTGCACCGACGTGTGCGCCGGCCCGAGCTTCTTCACGTCGACCGCAACGTGGCAGAACCTGCAGTCGACCGACACCAGACCCGACGTCAGATAGCGCTCGCGGTCACGCGCAGTGGCCTCCCGCAGGGCCTCGGCACGATCGTCGCCGAAAGCCGGTGCCTTAGACCAACTTCGAGCCCCGGTTTCCTTCGAATCCCCAGTCTCGCCATGGGCATGGTCGTCGTCGTCGTGAACGCCGTGCAGAAGCAACATCGACCTCGCCAGCTGGTCGACGTCCGGGGCGTCCTTACGCGGGGTCATGAGCTCGCTTGCTCTGCCTTCTCCTGCTCGTCCTGCTCAGCGGCCTTCTTGAGGTTCTCCTCAACCTCGACGTGCCATTTCTCGTTGGCCGCAGTGGTGTCGACCTCGATCTCGAAGCGGTCGGTCATATCCGGAGTCACATCGGCGACGTCGACATAGAACTGCTGGTACCAGCGGCGCATCTGGTAGACGGCACCGTCCTCCTCGACGAGCAGCGGATTGTCGATGCGCGTCTTGTGCTTCCAGATCTCGACGTCCTGCAGGAAGCCCTTGCTGACGCCCTCGGTGAAGACGCGGGCGAGCTTGTCGGTGGTGGCCTCGTCGAGGCCCTTGGGCTTTTCGACGATGACGCCCCACTGCAGCACGAAGGAGTCCTGGCTGACCGGGTAGTGGCAGTTGATCAGGATCGACTCGGCCTTGAAGCCGCCGTAGTTGTTGTGCAGCCAGTTGATCATGAAGGACGGGCCGAAGTAGGACGCCTCCGAATCCAGGTGCGCCTCGCCGTACGAGGTACCCAGATCACTGACGTCCGGCCTGCCGACGTTGTGCAGATACTGCGACGCGATGTGGCCCTCGAACACGTTCTTGAAGTACGTGGGCAGGCCGAAGTGGATGTAGAAGAAATGCGCCATGTCGGTGACGTTGTCGATGATCTCGCGGCAGTTGCTGCCCTCGATGAGCATCGTGTTCCACCGCCACTCGGTCCAACCATCGTCGGCAGCCTCGGCGATGTCGGGGATGCGCACCTCTTCTTGCGGTGGGTTGCCCTCGTGGTCATGCCAGACGAAGAGCAGACCGCCGCGGACGTCAGTGTGCCACGCCTTGGTGCGGGCCAGGCGGGGGGTGCGCTTGGCATACGGCACCAGCTTGCACTTGCCGTCGCCACCCCAGCGCCAGTCGTGGAACGGGCATGCGATCTCGTCGCCCTTGATCGTGCCTTGCGACAGGTTGCCGCCCATGTGGCGGCAGTAGCCGTCGAGCACGTTGAGCTCGCCGTTGGAGTCCGCGAACACCACGAGCATGGTGCCGAAGATCTCCACGCCGCGCGGCTTGCCGTCCAGGTAATCCTTCACAGGGCCCAGGCAGTGCCAGCCCCGCGCAAACCGGTCTGGAAGTGCTCCGGTGTCGATTTCGCGAACGGCTGCAGTTTCGGTAGTCACGGTGGGCCTCCCGTTTTTGTGGCTCTAACTAGAACACGTTACAGTTTTCCCCTGCTGCCGCGCAATCTAAACGCCTCTACCTTGCGGTATATCTAGACGATGCCGTTGTACTCGTTCGAGGGGCGGTCACCGACCGTCGACCCCACCGCTTTCATCGCGCCTACCGCCACTTTGGTCGGTGACGTGCACGTCGAAGCGGGTGCGTCGATCTGGTTCAACGCGGTACTCCGGGCCGATTACGCCCCGATCGTGGTTCGCGAGGGCGCGAATGTCCAGGATTGCTGCGTACTGCACGCTCCACCGGGCATTCCGGTCGACGTCGGACCGGGTGCCACGATCGCGCACGGATGTGTGGTGCACGGGGTGCACATCGGCGCACAGGCGGTACTGGCCAACCACTGCACCGTTCTCGACGGCGCTGTCATCGGCGCCCGCAGCCTGATCGCCGCGCATTCGCTGGTCATCGGTGGTACCAAGATCCCCGACGAGGTGGTCGCGACCGGTGCTCCCGCGAAAGTCCGAGGACCGGTCGCAGGCACGGGCGCCGAGATGTGGGTGAACACCAACCCCGGCGCCTATCAGGATCTTGCCCGTCGCTACTTGACAGGTCTGCAACCGATACCCGACTAGGTGATGGCCCCTGACGTCTCGGAATCAGTCGCTCAGCTTGACCAGCAACAGGAAGGCGCTGGCCAGTCCGCCGACCATCGCTGCGCACACGGTGGGGACCAGGACCAAATCCGCCCAGCTGACCCCACACAGCAGCAGTACGCCCGTGCCTGCCACACCGCCTGCGGTCAGGGTCGACGGATTGACGAGGTCGAGCGTGCGGGCCATCGGGGTGCGTGAATCACTCTGTCCAGCAAGGCGATCCAGGATGATCAGCACTACGGCGACGCACACGGCCAGGGCCAGCAGTTCCGCTCCGAGGACCCAGTCCGGCTGCAGAGGAATCGATAACAGCACCGCGAGCAGCAACAATGCGGCAAATATCACGAGCGTCTGCGCGGCCCTGCTGCGCAGGTCGGCCGATCCGGCGATCCGTCCTGCATGGATCGACATAGCCACGAAAAGGAGGCCGACGAGCGCCCCTGCGGATCCTCCGACGACGACGGCGAATGTGTCCCATTCATGCATCCTGCAAAGCTAGTACCGTATTCGCATGTCGTTGGGTCAGGTCAGCGCGCTGTGGCGCTATCCGGTGAAGTCCCTCGGGGGTGAGCAGGTCGAGCAGATCGACATCGGCACCCGCGGTCCACATGGCGACCGGCTCTGGGCGGTACGCGACCTCGAACGGGACGTCACCGCGACGGCCAGGCGCATCCCCGCGCTGTTGGGGGCGACGGCCCGTTACGTCGCTCCGTTGGCTTCCGATGCCGGCCCCGGCAACGCGCCCGAGGTCGAGATCACCTTCCCAGACGGCACTGTGCGCTCCAGCAGTGATCCCGATGTGCACAAGACGCTTTCCGAGTTGGCCGACCGCGATGTGCGACTCACCGCGTTGCCGCCCGCCGATGACACCAGCCTGCACAAGCTGAGCCGCGACGAGCGCGAGAACATGTCGATCGCCGCGTTGCGCAAGGATTTCGGGATCGCCGAGGGGGAGAAATTCCCGGACATGTCGATGTTCCGGGTCACGGACCTCACGATGCTCGGCAAGTATTCGACGCCGCCGGGCATGTTCGTCGATCTGGCTCCGGTGCACGTGATGACCAAGACGAGCCTGGAGACCATCGGCGCCGAGCTCGGCGGTGACGACGTCGATGTGCGCCGCTTCCGGCCCAATATCCTGTTGGCACTGGAGAATCCGGAAGACGGGCTGCCCGAGTCGAACTGGAGCGGCGGTCGCCTCTCACTCGGCGGGGCCGTGCTCGACGTGACCATGCCGACCATCCGGTGTGTCGTACCGAGTCGCGCGCAGCCCGGCTTCGACGTCGACCGTCGAATCACCAAGGCGGTCGCCGGCCGGGCGAACCGTTGCCTGGGCGTCTATTGCTGGGTGGGCACCGGCGGCGCGGTGAGTGTCGGCGACGAGGCGACGCTGAAGGCAGGCAAGAACCGCGCGCTCGCCGAGGCCGCCCGCCGCACGAAGCGCTTCGCGTTTGGTGTGGCGACCGGCGCCATGGAGCGATTGGGGCGCTAGGCGCTCGGTGGGAGCCCGGTCCTCAACGCGATCTGCTGCATCTTGCCGATGTTGATGACGAACTGGTCTGTGGTGACGTCCCCCGGTGCGCTTTGGAACTCCAGGCGCACCAACGCGGGACCCTCGGTGAACAGCAGCAGCGTGACTGCCTTGCTGCCGTCCTTCGACATGCCGACGGCCATCGTGCCGTCGGTGCCGACAGGAGCGGGTCGTGACGTGGCGCCGGTCAGCGTCGACCCGAGCGCGGGCAAGGCGTCACGTAACGTGGCGGCCGCCGTCTCGGCATCCGGATAGATCACGATGGTGTCGGCGATGGCCCGGGTGTCGTCCTGGTTGACGTATAGGGCACTCGCACCGGGCAGTCCGTCCGGGCCCGACGGGGTGCTCGATTGTTCCGTGAACGTGTCTTCGTCGTCGCTGACGTCGGCCGGCTGGAGCAGTAACCGGCTGTAGTCGACCACCTTCTTGTCGTCGGTCGTCTGTGTGGTGGTCGGAGTCATCGGCACTGAAGGGATCGTCGCGGCGGGTTGGCTTCCGCCGCTGCCCCCCTGGTCGATGCCCGATGAAGAATCACAGCCGATCGCTGCGGCGCACACCAGCGCTGCTATGGCGACGGTCGATCTGGCTTTGGAAACTTTTAACAATGTGATGTGACTTGGCTCTCGTGTTGGTGCGTGCGGTCGCCGCCCAACCTACCCGCGCTAGACCTTTCGCGCGCTCGCCGTCGCCTTGTCGACTTCCCAGAACGCCCGCAGCGCAACGATCTTGCCCTCGGAATTCACGCGATAAGTGAAGATGCCCTCGGCCTTTACCTCGTAGCCTGCGGCCCTGATCACAATGTGACCGACGTTGGCCTCCTCGTTGCCGCACTGATACGTCTGCTGGAAGTTGAACGTCAGGTCACTCGGTGCGATCGCCATGTCGTAAAACTTGGCGATCGCCTCCTTGCCCCGGTGGCCCTTGCCCTCGGGGTCGAAATGCGACGGTCCGATCGGATCCTCGATGATCGCATCGTCGGCGAAGTTCGCCAGCCACGCGTCCTTGTCGTGGGCGATCGCCGCCTCACGTGAGCGCTTACCCGCCAGGTGAACCGCTGCGTTCGGATCCGTGACGGTCATGTCTCAGTCCTGCCAGCCCGACTGGATGTAGGTCTCGGCGAAGCGCTTCATCGAATCGATCTTCTCGTCCACCGGGGCGTCGAAGGCGAGGCCCTCGAACACCCACGGAATCCCGATGTAGTCGGTGACACCCGCCGCGACCAGGTCGCGGTGGCCGTCGACACCGAACTTGTCGATACACACGGCCTGGTATTCGAACGGATCGTCGGCTCGGCCGTTCTCAGCCAGCAGCTTCTTCAGCTTGGCGATCGTTTCGGCCAGCTGGTCGCACGTCATCATCGCGCTGGTCCAGCCGTCACCGATCCGGACGGCGCGTTTGAGCGCGACGTCGGTGTGCCCGCCGACGTAGAACGGCACCGGCACGGCCGGTGCGGGGCTCATCTGCAGCCGGTCGAAGTCGTAGAACTCACCGTGGTGTTCGACCATACCCCCGGCGAGCACCAGCTTGATGACGTCGATCATCTCGTCTACACGCTTGCCGCGCTTCGCGTAGGGCACCCCGCACCACTCGAATTCCTCAGGTGCCCAGCCGATCCCGACACCGAAACCGAACCGGTTGTTGGTGAGGTTCGCCACCGACCCGACCTGTCGGGCCAGTAACAACGGATTGCGCGAGCCCAGCTTCATCACGTTGGTGTAGAAGCGCAGTCTCGAGGTCACCGCACCCAATGCACCCGCGAGGATCAACGGATCGACCCATGGCGAGTTCTCATCGAACATCCGCTTGCCGTCGGCAGTGTAGGGATAGTCGACGGATTGCTTCTCGAAATAGAAGATCGAGTCCGGCAGCGCGATGCTGTCGAAGCCGAGTTCTTCAGCCGCTTTAGCAATTTCGATCAGCTGGTCGAGTGGGGTGAACGCGATGCTGACGGTGTACTGCATGCGTGTCATGACTTGGCGGCCGGCTTGTCAGCCCCGACGACCCACATCGAGTAGTACTGCGAACCGCCGCCGTAGGCGTGGCCCAGCGCCTTGCGGGCGCCTTCTACCTGATGCTCGCCTGCCTTGCCCATCACCTGAATCGCAGCCTCGGCGAACCGGATCATGCCGGATGCGCCGATCGGATTGCTCGACAGCACACCACCAGACGGGTTGAACGGTATGCGACCGCCGATCGCGGTTTCACCGGCCTCGGTGAGTTTCCAGCCCTCGCCCTCGGGCGCAAAGCCCAGATTCTCCAGCCACATCGGTTCGAACCACGAGAACGGCACGTACACCTCCGCGACGTCGATCTCGTCGATCGGGCTCGTGATCCCCGCGTCGCGCCACAGTGCGGCTGAGGCGTCGCGCCCGGCCTGCGGGTTCACCTGATCGCGGCCGGAGTAGGCCAGCGGTTCGGTGCGCAGCGCGGTGGCGTGCACCCATGCGACGGGATGGCCTTCTGCCACACGGGCGTCGGCGATCTCCTCGTTGCCGATCACCAACGCGCAGGCGCCGTCGGATGACGGACAGGTCTCGTCGAACCGGATCGGGTCCCACAGCATCTGGGACTCCATCACCTTCTCCAGCGTGATGTCGGGCTGGTGCAGGTGGGCCAGCGGGTTCTTCGCCCCGTTGAGGCGGTCCTTGACCGCGACCATCGCGCCGATGTGCGTCGGTGCGCCCGAACGCCGGATGTAAGAGCGCACGTGTGGGGCGAAGTACCCACCCGCGCCCGCGCCCACCGGCTTGGTGAACGGCACCGGAATGCTCAACGCCCACATGGCATTGGACTCCGACTGCTTCTCCCACGCCATGGTCAGCACGCGGTTGTACTTGCCGGACTGCACCAGACTGGCCGCCACGACCGCGGTCGACCCGCCGACCGAGCCCGCGGTGTGTACCCGGATCAGCGGCTTACCGGTGGCGCCCACGGCGTCGGCCATGAACAGCTCGGGCATCATGACGCCCTCGAAGAAGTCGGGCGCCTTGCCGACCACCACGGCGTCGATGTCGTCGAACGTCGAGCCCGAGTCCGCGAGCGCCTTGTCGATGGCCTCGCGCACCAGGCCGTTCATCGAGACGTCTTTGCGTTTGGCTACGTACTTCGTCTGCCCGGTGCCCAGCACCGCAGCGAGTTGGCCCGCCATGATTATTTCCCTTCCAGCACGGCGACGAGATTCTGTTGCAGCGCAGCACCACTGGTGGCGTGCGCCAGCACACGCTGCGCGGAGCCGTCGAAGATGTGCCTGGCCGCGAAACCGATCCGCTCCAGGCCCGCGGAGAACATCGGGTTGGCGGCCAGTGCACCACCCGATGGGTTGATCTTCGTCGACTCACCAAGGCCGATCGCTTCCTTCAGGATCAGCTGCTGGTGGGTGAACGGTGCATAGAGTTCGGCGACGTCGATCGATCCGGTGTCGCCGCCCGTGGCCGCCGCGGCCGACGCCGCCGTCGACGCCGATGTGGTCAGGTCGCGCGCACCGAGCACGGGGGTCTCGATGCGGTGCTCGATACCGGTGATCCATGCCGGGTTCTCCCGGAGCTCCCTGGCCCGGTCACCCGCGGCGAGCACGATCGCCGACGCGCCGTCGGTGATCGGTGCGATGTCGTGGCGGCGCAACGGATCTGCGAAGTATGGCCGGGAGAGCAGCTCTTCGATGCTCTTGGCCGGCTTCTCCGAGTCGGTGCGCTCGGAGGCCGCGAAGGAATCCAGCGCGACCTGCGCCATCTGCTCGACGGTCCACTTCCCGGAGTCCAGTCCGAGTCGTGCCTGCAGGCCTGCGGTCGAGACGGCGTCGGGCACCAGCGGCGCCACCGTGTACGGGTCGGTTTGCATCGCCAGCACCCGGCGCAGCACCCCGGCGCTGGACTTGCCGAAGCCGTAGACCAGCGCGGTGTCCACCGAGCCGGTCAGGATCTTGATGTAGGCCTCGTAGAGCGCCCACGCCGCGTCCATCTCCACGTGCGATTCGTTGATCGGCGGAACCGCGCCGATCGAGTCGATCGCGGAGAGGAACGAGAATGCGCGTCCGGCAAGGTAATCCGAGGAACCGGAGCACCAGAATCCGATGTCGGTCTGCTTGATACCCAGATCCTGGTAAAGCTCGGCGAAACAGGGCATCAGCATTTCGACGCCGTTGGTGGTGCCTTCGGTGCGGCGCACATGCGGAGCATGGGCGAAGCCCACGACGGCAACGTCATGAGAAGTCATGTGGGCATCCCTTACTGGTGGTGCTTGTAGGTTTCGTAGTCGGCGTCGGGTTCACCCGTCGGCCGGAAATAGTCGATGTTGTCGATGCCGAGACCCCATTCCTCGCGGGGCTTCCACACCGCCTCGACCCGCATGCCCATCCGCACGTCGGTCGCGTCGATCTCGGTGACCAGATGCAGGAACGGGATGTCTGCGCCGTCGAGCAGCACGTACGCCGCGACATACGGCGGCTTGATGCGCTGGCCTGCGAACGGGATGTTGATGATCGCGAACGTCGTCACCGTGCCCTTGTCGGGGAGCTCGATGAACTCGTCGAGCTGCTTGCCCGTCGCCGGATCCGCCTCCCGCGCAGGGAAGTAGACCTTCCCACCCTTCCCGGTACGCGCCCCGAGTAGCTTGCCCTCCTCGAGCGCACGCAGGAACGCACTCTCGGGAAGTGAAGCGGTGTGCTGGATTTCGATCGTCGTCGGAACGACGAGCATCGTGACCGGGTCGCGGTCATCGGTCGCCTCGGTGACAGGCTCGGCCTGATCGCCCAATGCGAAGTAGGCGATGTCGGTGATCGCACCGACCGGTTCGTCGGCCCAGTGCACGTGCACCCGGGCGCCGGTGCTGATCTCGTCCGACGAGCCGGCATCGACAGCGTGAAGCATCGCGGTGTCGGCGCCGTCCAGCTTCACCATCGCCCACGCGAACGGGCGGTCGAGTGGTTGGCCCTCGAGAGGCTCCGGCTGCCAACTCCAGGACAGCACGGTCCCGACGCTGCTCACCGGTACGATTTCGGTCAATTCCTCATAGGTGACCGGGTCGTATTCGGCAGGCGGCACGTGCACCCGACCGTCCGAACCGCGCACGCCGACGACGCGTCGCTCGCGCAGGGCGGTGAAGAACTGGGACAGGAGTGGTCCGACTGAACGGGTGTAGTCGAATGAGAGCCTCAACGGTGCCGAAAGAGGCGGCTCATGCGGATCGATCTGCACCGGGCTGCTTTGGCTGGTGGTCACGGCATCGAGTAGAACAGGTTCTAAGAATGGTTTCAACCATGGGTCGAGAGGCGGGCTAATGAAGCTAGGACTGCAGCTGGGTTATTGGGGGGCGCAGCCGCCGGAGAACCACGCCGAACTGGTCGCAGCGGCCGAGGAGGCCGAGTTCGACACTGTCTTCACCGCGGAGGCCTGGGGTTCGGACGCGTTCACGCCGCTTGCCTGGTGGGGTCGTGAAACGACCAAGATGCGGCTCGGTACGTCTGTCATCCAGCTGTCGGCCAGGACGCCGACGGCATGCGCGATGGCCGCCCTGACGCTGGACCACCTGTCCGGCGGCAGGCACATTCTCGGGCTCGGCGTCTCCGGACCGCAGGTGGTGGAAGGCTGGTACGGCGCCAAGTTCCCCAAGCCACTGGCGCGCACCCGCGAGTACATCGACATCCTCCGTCAGGTGTGGGCGCGAGAGGCACCCGTGCACAGCGATGGCCCGCACTACCCGCTGCCGCTGACCGGGGAGGGCACCACTGGTCTCGGCAAGAACCTCAAGCCGATCACCCACCCGCTGCGCGCGGATATCCCGGTGATGCTGGGTGCCGAGGGGCCGAAGAACGTCGCGCTGGCCGCCGAGATCTGTGACGGCTGGCTGCCGATCTTCTACTCACCGCGGATCGCAGGCATGTACAACGAATGGCTCGACGAGGGCTTCGCCCGGCCCGGCGCGAGGCGCAGCCGGGAGGACTTCGAGATCTGTGCGACGGCGCAGGTGGTCGTCACCGACGACCGCCCGGCGGTGATGGAGTTGATGAAGCCGCACCTGGCGCTCTACATGGGCGGTATGGGCGCCGAGGACACCAACTTCCACGCTGACGTCTACCGGCGGATGGGCTATGCCGAGGTGGTCGACGACGTCACCAAACTGTTCCGCAACGACCGCAAGGACGAGGCGGCCAAGATCATTCCCGACGAACTCGTCGACGACTCCGCGATCGTGGGCGACCTCGGCTACGTGCAGGAACAGATCAAGGCGTGGGAGGCCGCGGGTGTGACGATGATGGTGGTCGGCGCGCGGTCGCCCGAGCAGATTCGTGACCTTGCTGCACTGGTATAGAGCTCGGGTAGACACTTCCTTGCTAGTTGTCTAGTCCGCGTTCTAGATTGACCCGATGACTGCTAGCCAGCACACGGTCGCCGGCACCGTTCTGACCATGCCGGTGAAGATTCGCAAGGCCGCCCAGCACATGGCGATGTTCTCGGTCGACGCCGACGCCGCGCAGGCGATGATCGACTACAGCGGACTTCAGGTCTGCCGCTACCGGCCAGGCCGCGCGGTCGTCGTCCTGATGCTGATGCGCTACATCGACGGTGATCTGGGCGAGTACTACGAGTACGGCACAAATGTGATGGTGAACCCGCCGGGATCGGATGCCAAGGGGCTGCGCGCCCTTGGTTCGGCGGGCGCCTTCATCCACCATCTGCCCGTCGACCAGGAGTTCACCCTGGAAGCGGGGACCACGATCTGGGGCTTCCCGAAGGTGATGGCCGACTTCACGATTCGCGACGGCCACCAGTACAGCTTCGATCTCACCGTCGATGGCCAGTTCGCGCTCGGGATGGATTTCAGCCCCGGCCTGCCGGTTCCGCTGTCCGGACGCACCCAGGAGCAGACGTCGTACTCGCACCGCGACGGCGTCACCCGCGAGATCCCCTTCGAGATGACGCCATCGAGCCTGCGCTACCGGATCGGCGGTGCCCGTGTGCGGCTCGGCGAACATCCCTACGCCAAGGAACTCGCCTCGCTAGGCTTCCCGAAACGTGCGCTGATCTCCGGATCGGTTGGCAACGTGCAGATGTCGTTCGACGACGCGCAGGAGGTGTCACGATGACAGCTATCGAGGCAACGACGAAGCCGGACGTGGACCTCGCCGACGGCTCGTTCTACGCCGATCGTCCGACGTCCCGCGAAGCGTACCGATGGATGCGGACCAACGAGCCCGTGTTCCGTGACCGCAACGGGTTGGCCGCGGCAACTACATACGAGGCCGTGATCGACGCCGAGCGCAATCCCGAGTTGTTCTCGAACGCCGGTGGCATCCGCCCCGATCAACCAGCCCTGCCGATGATGATCGACATGGACGATCCGGCACATCTGTTGCGCCGCAAGCTCGTCAACGCCGGCTTCACCCGAAAGCGCTTGAAGGTCCAAGGCGATTCCATCGGCACGCTGTGTGACTACCTCATCGACCGGGTGTGTGAACAGGGTGAATGTGACTTCGTCACAGACATCGCCGCGCCCCTGCCGATGGCGGTCATCGGCGACATGCTCGGTGTGCTGCCCGACGAGCGGGAGCTGTTCCTCAAGTGGTCTGACGACATGATGGAAGGTCTGAGTTCCACTGTGTCCGAGGCCGATATGCAGGTCACCCTGGATGCCTTCATGGCGTACAACGAGTACACCATGAACAAGATCGAACAGCGTAGGGCCGAGCCGACCGAAGACCTGATCAGCGTTCTGGTGCACGCGGAGGTCGACGGTCAACGCTTGTCCAACGACGACATCCTGCAGGAGACCCTGCTGATCCTCGTCGGTGGCGACGAGACGACGCGCCACACGATCTCCGGCGGAACCGAACAGCTGATCCGCCACCCCGAGCAGTGGGAACTGCTGCAGCGCAATCCCGATCGGGTCCCGACCGCGATCGAGGAGATGCTGCGCTGGACGTCACCGTTGAAGAACATGGCGCGCACGATCACTGCCGACACCGACTTCCACGGGACGCAGCTGCGCGAGGGCGAGAAGATGCTGCTGATGTTCGAATCGGCGAACTTCGACGAAGCCGTCTACGGCGATCCCGACACCTTCAACGTTCAGCGAGATCCTAACAGCCACTTGGCATTCGGCTTCGGTACGCACTTCTGCCTCGGTAACCAGTTGGCCCGAATCGAGCTGATCAACATGATCAGCGCGGTCCTGCGGCGCCTGCCCGATCTGCAGCTTGCCGACGCGTCCGCAACGCTGCCATTGCGGGCGGCCAACTTCGTCAGCGGCCTCGAGGCGATGCCTGTGACGTTCACGCCCACCAAACCCGTGGGCTGAGGCGCCTACTTCATCTGGAAGTTCGGCGCGCGCTTCTCCTTGAATGCCAGCGGGCCTTCCTTGGCGTCATCGCTCAGGAACACCGGGATTCCGTTGGCGGTGTCGGGTTTGAACGCATCGAGCTCGTGCATTCCCTCCGCCTCGCGGATCGTCTTGAGGATCGCCTGCACGGCCAGCGGGCCGTTGTTGTTGATGACGTCGGCGATCTCGAGAGCCTTCTCGAGCGCGGTGCCGTCTGGGACGACGTAGCCGATGAGGCCGTAATCCTTGGCCTCGGCGGCGGTGATGTGGCGTCCGGTCAGCAGCATGTCGCAGGCGATCGTGTACGGAATCTGGCGGGGGAGTCGCACCGCGGAGCCGCCCATCGGATACAGGCTCCACTTGGCCTCCGAGATGCCGAACTTGGCGCTCTCGCCCGCGATGCGGATGTCGGTGCCCTGCAGGATCTCCGTCCCGCCTGCGATCGCGGGCCCTTCGACGGCTGCGATCAACGGCTTGGTGAGCCGCCGGCCCTTCAAGAGGCCCTCGATCTTCGTCGGGTCGAACGCGCCGCTCTTGAACGAATCTCCAGGTGGCGCCTTGGTCGCGGTCTTGAGGTCCATGCCCGCGCAGAAGTACCCGCCGGCGCCGGTCAGGATGCAGGTGCGGATCTCGGGATCCTCGTCCACCCGGTTCCAGGCGTCGACCATGATCGAGAGCATCTCGGTGGAAAGCGCGTTACGTGCCTCCGGCCGGTTCAGCGTCAGGATCAAGGTGTGTCCGCGCTGCTCAATGAGGGCGTCGGGGCCTTTCTGAGGGTCGCTCACGGGGGTCCGCCTTCCAGCGTCGATGCCACAGACTTGTCTGGAAATGTAACACGTTCTAGTTTAGGTCTCGTGGCCCTGAACATTGCCGATCTAGCAGAGCACGCCATCGACGCCGTGCCAGACCGTGTCGCCCTCATTTCGGGCGGCGAAGAGCTCACCTACGCCCAGTTGGAGGACAAGGCCAACCGCTTGGCCCACTACCTCCGCGACCAGGGCGTCAAGAAGGACGACAAGGTCGGGCTGTACTGCCGCAACCGCATCGAGATCGTGATCGCGATGCTGGGCATCGTGAAGGCGGGCGCCATCCTGGTCAACGTCAACTTCAGATACGTCGAGGGCGAGCTGAAGTACCTGTTCGAGAACTCGGACATGGTCGCGCTCGTGCACGAGCGCCGGTACGCCGACCGGGTGGCCAACGTGCTGCCCGAGACGCCGAACGTCAAGACCATCCTGTCGGTCGAGGACGGTAGCGACGACGACTACCAGCGCTACGGCGCCGTCGAGTTCTACTCGGCGCTCGAGCAGGGTTCGCCCGAACGCGATTTCGGTGAGCGCAGCGCCGATGACATCTACCTGCTCTACACCGGCGGCACCACCGGATTCCCCAAGGGCGTGATGTGGCGCCATGAGGACATCTACCGGGTCCTGTTCGGCGGCACCGACTTTGCGACCGGCGAGTTCGTCAAAGACGAGCACGACCTGGCCAAGGCCGCCGCGGAGAATCCGCCGATGATCCGTTACCCCATCCCGCCGATGATCCACGGCGCGACGCAGTCGGCGACCTGGATGTCGATCTTCTCGGGCCAAACCACCGTGCTGGCACCGGAATTCGATGCCGACGAGGTATGGCAGACGATCGAGAAGCACAAGGTGAATCTGCTGTTCTTCACCGGGGACGCGATGGCGCGCCCGCTGCTTGACGCATTGACCAAGCTGCATGACGGCGGACACGAGCCCGACCTGTCGAGCCTGTTCCTGCTCGCCAGCACCGCGGCGTTGTTCTCGACGAGCATCAAGGAGAAGTTCCTCGAACTGCTGCCCAACCGGGTGATCACCGATTCGATCGGCTCCTCGGAGACGGGCTTCGGTGGGACCAGCGTCGTGGCCAAGGGGCAGTCGCACACCGGCGGCCCGCGCGTGACGATCGACCACCGCACCGTAGTCCTCGACGAGGACGGCAACGAGGTCAAGCCGGGCTCGGGTGTGCGCGGAATGATCGCCAAGAAGGGCAACATCCCCGTCGGCTACTACAAGGACGAGAAGAAGACCGCCGAGACGTTCAAGACGTTCAACGGTGTGCGCTACGCGATTCCGGGCGACTTCGCCGAGGTCGATGAGGACGGCTCCGTGACGATGCTCGGCCGCGGTTCGCAGTCGATCAACAGCGGCGGCGAGAAGATCTACCCCGAAGAGGTCGAGGCCGCGCTCAAGGGCCACCCGGACGTGTTCGACGCGTTGGTGGTCGGCGTTCCCGACGAGCGCTTCGGCAACTGTGTCGCCGCCGTGGTGCACCGCAGGCCGGGAACCACGCCGACGCTCGCAGAGCTCGACACGTTCGTGCGCAACGAGATCGCGGGATACAAGGTGCCCCGCAAGGTGTGGTGGGTCGACGAGATCCACCGCACGCCTGCGGGTAAGCCCGACTACCGCTGGGCCAAGGACACCACCGAGGAGCGCCCGGCCGACGACGCGCACGCCAGCCATGTGGGATCCGCGAGTTGATGCGCACCGAACTGTGTGACCGCTTCGGCATCGAATATCCGATATTCGTCTTCACGCCGTCGGAGAAGGTCGCGGCCGCGGTCAGCAAGGCCGGCGGCCTCGGTGTTCTCGGCTGTGTGAGGTTCAACAACGCCGACGATCTCGAGAACGTGCTGTGCTGGATGGACGAGAACACCGACGGTAAGCCCTACGGTGTCGACGTCGTGATGCCCGCCAAGATCCCTCAGGAGGGCACGGCCAGCGATATCGACAAGCTCATCCCGCAGAGCCATCGCGACTTCATCGCCAAAACCCTTGCAGACCTCGGTGTTCCACCATTGCCCGACGACGAGGAGCAGAACGCTGGTGTGCTCGGCTGGTTGCATTCGGTGGCCCGCTCGCACGTCGAGGTGGCGCTCAAGCATCCGATCAAACTGATCGCCAACGCGCTTGGTTCGCCTCCGAAGGATGTCATCGACCAGGTGCACGCGGCCGGTGTGCCGGTGGCGGCCCTTGCCGGTAACGCCAAGCATGCGCAGCGCCATGTCGAGAACGGGGTGGACATCGTCGTGGCGCAGGGCCACGAGGCAGGCGGTCACACCGGCGAGATCGGCTCGATGGTGTTGTGGCCGGAAATCGTTGACGCGCTTGGGGGTAAGGCTCCTGTGCTGGCGGCCGGCGGTATCGGTACCGGTCGACAGGTGGCCGCGGCGCTCGCGCTCGGCGCACAAGGTGTGTGGATGGGCTCGGCGTTCCTGACCTCAGCCGAATACGATCTGGGCCACCGCAAGCCATCCGGGATGTCGACAATCCAGGAGGCGATGCTGCGTGCCGGCTCGAGCGACACCGTGCGCCGACGCATCTACACCGGTAAGCCGGCGCGGCTGCTGAAGTCGAAGTGGACGGATGCCTGGGATGCCGCCGATGCGCCCGAGCCGCTGCCGATGCCGCTGCAGAACATCCTCGTCAGCGAGGCTCATCAGCGGATGAACGAGTCGGACGACCCCGACACCGTCGCGATGCCCGTCGGGCAGATCGTCGGCCAGATGAACGAAATCCGGCCCGTCGCAGACATAATCGCCGAGTTGGTCTCCGGTTTCGAAGACGCCACCAAGCGTCTGGACGGTATCCGCGAGTCGTAATAGCAAACGCCGCCAAAGCGCTGTGGCACTTTGGCGGCGTTGCGTGTTACTGCTACGGCGTGATCTTCGTCTGCTCGTCGATCACGTTGGTCGCCGCACCCACGATGTCGCCCTGGTTCTCCAGGCCGTCAGCGTTGAGCTGCAGCACGTAGAGTCCGTCGGCGCCGGGGATCACCACGGTCTTCTGGGCGACGATCTTCCGCTGCCCATCGGATTCCCAGCTCCCACCGAGCTGGAAGGCCGGGTACTCGCCGAGGGTGCTGTTCTCACCCTCGTTCGACGCTTCCCAGCCCGCCAGGTTCTGCAGTTCACCGGGGGCCAGATCGATGATCTTCTGCGGGTCGACGTTGCCGGTCAGCTTCGACAGCAGCGCGACGATGCTCGGCGAATACTCGGCGGCTTCGGGCCCCGTGTAGATGATGGCGCCATAAGCCCACTCCGGGGTGTTCTCGCCGGCCGGCTCCCAGCCCGGGGGGATCGGCAGGTCGATGGTCGGCGCACCGGGGTCGCCCTGCTTGACCGGCGTCTCCTGGATGTTGTTCTCGGCGATGTAGCTGGCGATCGTCGGATTCGGGCCCGCGGCATCCTCGTCGCGCGGCGCGACCTTGGGTGTCGATGCCGGTGCAGCCTTCGCGCTCGTCGTCGTGGTGGTGGTCGTCGATTCCGACTTGCTCGTGCTCGGTTCGGTCTTGGTATCCGAGCCGCAGCCCGATAACACGAGAGCCAGAGCAGCGGCCAACGCGGCCGCTCCGGTGATCGCCGTGCGCCTCATCAGTCAACTCCTGTCGTCGTGGTCACAAATGCCGTAGCGAAGCGTAGTCCAAAAAGGCCGCTATGACGGGAGAGTGGATCTACTCGATCCAAATGGTGTCCGATTTGTTCACGACACCTCTGCAGTGCCCGACATAGCGTCGTTGACATGGACATTCGCCTGACATCAACCGTCTTCCAGGTATTCGCCGGTGACCTCGCGCGATCGCTGGACTTCTACCGCCTGATCGGCCTGCCGGTGCCCGACTCCGAGGCACCGCATGTGGCGGTCGAACTGCCGGGTGGCAACACGCTGGCATTCGACAAGGAGGAGACCATCGCCGCGATGCATCCCGGCTGGGCTCCGCCATCGTCGCCGGAGAGCAGGCTCGCGCTGGCCTTCGGCGTCGACGCACCCGGCGAGGTCGACGCGCTCTTCGAAAAGATCACCGCAGCAGGCTTTTCCGGGTTGCTGAAGCCCTACGATGCGCCGTGGGGCCAGCGCTATGCGACCGTTGCCGACCCCGATGGCAACTGGGTGGATCTGTTCGCCCCGCTCGCGTCCTGACGAAACCACGCCAACGGAACGCCGGCGAGCGTGCGGACCTCGCGGTGCAGATGCGGTTGGTCCGCATAGCCCGCGCGGGCGGCGACCTCGGTGAACGGGAGCCCCGCATCAAGCAGTCGCCGGGCGTGGCGGAAGCGCAGGACGCGCCTCAGGGTCGCGGCGCCGTAGCCGTAGACAGCGGTGCTGTGCCGTTGCACTGTGCGCGGGGACCAGCCGTGGACGCCGGCCAGGTCGGCGACGGTCGACCCGGCGGCGAGGCTGTCGGTGACGTGCCTCAACTGCGGCAACGTCCACGGCGCGGTTTCGCCCCGCGGCGCTTCGGCGGCAAGGTGGGTGGTCATCTCGGTCAGCGAATGGGCCCGTGGCGGCAGCCGTCGCAGATCTGAGAGGGCCACCCGGCGGTTGCGCAGCTCGACCGCCGGAATTCCGAGCAGCCGGGGCAGGATGCCGGGCCGAAACCGAAGGCCGACGTAAGGATCTCCGTCGCGCTCCGCCACCGACGCGGCCGTGTCCGGACCTGCGACGACGATACGATCGTCCATCGAGATGAGGTCCATGCACCCGTCGGGCAGCACCCGCACAGCCGCGGGCGGCCCGTCCACCGCCCACGCGGACTCGACCAGGTCGGTCAGCTCGGTGGGTGGTGCGAATTCGCGGTACCCCACGTCCGCCAGGTTACCGATATCGGCTGGACGCCCGTGAACCCAGAAACTCTTCGATCGCATCCGCTGCCGCGTCCGCGCCGTCGCGCTCACGGATACGGGCTCCGATGCTGGTGGCCGCGGCGCGGTACGTGGGGTCACCCAATGCTTTTTTTACAGCTTCGCGAATTCGTTTACTGCCAGCCCGTTTCGGTAACAAAATGGCTGCACCGATTTTCGCGAGTTGTGCACCGACCCGCTTTTGGTCGATGAGCGGATTGGCCGGCATGACGACCAGGGGGACACCGAACGACAGGGCCCGCATCGCGGTGCTGTGGCCACCGTGCCCGACCACCAGCGACGCGCCGGCGAGCACCTCGTCGTGGTCGAGCCATGAATGCATGGACGCGTTGGGCGGTACTCGCAGACCGGCGGAGTCGATGCCGGGCCCGACGGTGACGATCGCCTCCACGGCCAGCGGTTCGACGGCGTCGAGGATGTTTTGCAACATGCGGCTTTGGCCGGCGTAGGCGCAGGTACTCAGGCTGATCAGAATTCGCGGCGTCGGAGCAGGAATCGCTTGTGTCGGCGTGCCTTGCCACACCACGCCGACGTGCTGGGCCGTCGGAATACCCCGCATTGGATCGAGATCCGCACGGGCAGTGACGATTTGCAAAAGATCCCTGCGGTCAGCACGCAGCGGGGTGATGCCGCGCAAACGCTGCATCCATCCAATGGGGCTCGACTGCATGTCCTGAACACCCCGGTAGAAGCAGTGCACGAAGGCCACTGCAGGGATTTTGGCTGATACGACCTCGGTGATCGCGGCGGCGAATACGACATCGACCACCACGGCATCGACCCCGATACGCCGAGCCACGTCCACCGCGCAGAGCCCGTAACGCCGATCAAGGGTCACCTTGGCGAAGTCGGTCATCATCGCGGGTAGTGAGCGCCGAGCGATCGGATTGAAGCGGCGTCCTTCGGCGAACTCCTCGAACGGAAGCCCCTCGGTTTCGATCCGTTCCCGAATTCCCCGATGGCCGAGGACGTGGACGTCGACACCGCGGTTCCTCAGTGTGCGTGCGACTTTCGATTGCGGAGGGATATTGCCGCCGCCGTCGAACATGACGAAGAGAACTTTCATCGGCCGCTGTTCTCTATATCGCGATGTGCAGGCGCGGTAAGCAGTGCTTCGGCCATCAGCAGCATGCGATCGGAGACGTCGCCCACGGACAATCCGCGATCGTGGCGCAAGAGTTTCCAGGTGTAGACGTCGGTCGCCACCACGAGCACGTCGACCAGCCGGGTGCGTTCGGCCGGTTGTTCGGGCAACCGGGTATCGAAAACCTTCTCAACCCATGCGCGATGGCCAAGGCGGCCTGCGCTGTTCATCCGTTGCGCTCGGGAGTCTTTGTCTTCCTGGGCCAGCGTCGCAAGCACCATGGTGCCGCGACGCTCGTAGTGCGCGATCAGAAGATTCAGCGCAGATGTGGGATCGTCCGGCGGGGGCTCACGCTCGGCGCGGATGTTGTCGAACAGCCGCTGCCACGCGGTGTCGATCAACGAATCGCGAGTCCCGAAATGACGGAGCACAGTCTTGACTGTGACGTCGGCCCGCTCAGCCACCGCCGGCAGAGTGATGGAGTACGTTCGCTCTGCCTCGAACGCGCTGATGGCTGCGTCGATGATCGCGTCGCGAGTGGCATCTTTGGCCAGCTGACGTGCGCGCATGTCGTACTTGCGAGCTTTCATGTCCATGGCAATGTACATCAAATTTGCTTTTGGTGTACATGCCAAGAGACACCAATTCTTGCCGATGCAACGAGGTCCACTCACCCGATGTGTGCTGCGGCATCAAACGTAGTCAGCGGCGGATGTCGAACACCGGGTCTGCGCAGTCGGTCGCTTCGGCCTGCAGCTGGCGTTTGATCACCTTGAACGTTTCGGTGCGCGGCAGATCGGTGCTGACCCGCACGAGGGACGGCCACTGCTTGGGGCCGAGGTCGGGTTGTTCGGCGAGGAATGCGCGGAATTTCTCCGGGTCGAACGGCGCACCATCGGTCAAGAGCACCGCCGCCATCACCTGATCGCCGACGTCGGGCGCGGGAATCCCGTACACCGCCACCTCGACGACGTCTGGATGGCGCAGCACGACCCGCTCGATCGGCGCCGAGCCGAGGTTTTCACCGTCGACCCGCATCCAGTCGCCGAGCCGGCCCGCGAAGTACGCGTAGCCGTCTTCGTCGCGGTACGCCAGATCGCCGCTGTGGTAGGCCCCACCGCGCATGCGCTCGGCGTCGGCGCCTGGATCGTTGTAGTAGCCCTCGAAACGTCCAGCGTCAGAGGTGTTCACCAGCTCGCCGGTGACGCCGGGCGGGCAGGGCTCACCGGTGTCGACGTCAAGGATCTCGGTACCGGGCGGCAGCGGGCCGAGTGAGCCCGGTGGGGTGTCGGGTGTGCGGCCGATCGCGATACCGCCCTCGGTCGAACCGAAGCCGTCCATCACCAATGTGTTGAACCGGCGACCGAACCTCTCGACGTCGGCCGGTGCACCCTCGTTGCCGTATACCGCGCGCAGTGGATTGTCGGCGTCGTCGGGTTGTTCGGGGGTGGCGAGCACATACGACAGCGGCTTGCCGACGTAGTTGGCGTACGTGGCACCGAATCGGCGGACGTCCGGGAGGAACTGCGACGCGGAGAACTTGCGCCGCAACGCCAGTGAGCTCCGCGACGCCAATGCCACCGACCAACCCACCAGCACCGCGTTGGAATGGAACAGCGGCATCGACACATAACAGATGTCGCTTGGCCCCAGTTCGAAACGCTGCGTCATCATCTCACCCGCGATGGCGACCTTGCCCTGGCTGCACTTGACCGCCTTGGGGTCGCCGCTGGTGCCCGACGTGTAGATAAGCATGAAGAGGTCGTCCGGACCGGAGTCGTACGCGACCACCGGCTCGTCCGCGTACTGCGCGACCTCGGCGGCCCACTCCGGGGAGTCGACGTCGATGTGGTCGATGTCGCCGACGACGGATGCAGATGCCGAATCTGCCAGCACTACTTGGCAATCCGCGTGCGTGACGTCACGCTGCAGCGCTGAGCCGCGACGGACGGGGTTGAGCCCGACCGGCACGATGCCCGTCAAACCCGCCGCCACCAGAACCGCGGAGAAGAATGGGGTGTTCTGCAACAGGACGCCGACATGCTGCGGCCGAGAAGGATCCATGCGGGCCCGCAGCGCCGCAGCCACCGCCGCGCCGTGCCTGATGTGCTCACGCCATGGTGTGAACGTGTCCTCGAAGTAGACCCCGCGGTCGTCGAGGTCGACCAGAGGGCGCAGCAGCGAGGTTACGGTGGGGAGCTCGGTCCCGGTCGCTGGATTCAAGCCGGTGTGTCGGCCAGGTCACGGCCGATCTGCAGCAGCTGCCCGGTGGCGCCGCCAACCGCGAACTCAGTTTGCTTGGCCGCCAAGAAGTATCGGTGCACCGGGTGGTCGGTGTCGATCCCGACGCCGCCGTGCACATGCACCGCGGTGTGAGCGACCCGGTGGCCGGCCTCAGCCGCCCAGAACGCCGCGGTGTTGACCTCGACGTCGGCGGGAAGGTCCTCCGACAGTCGCCACGCCGCCTGGGTGAGGGTCAGCCGCAAGGCCTTGACGTCGATGTAGCCATCGGCCAGTCGCGCGGACACGGCCTGGAAGCTGCCGATGGGCCGGTCGAACTGCTCGCGTTCGCGGGCATATTCGGCGGTGAGCTCCAGCGCACGCTCCACTACGCCCAGCTGAAATGCGCTGCGCAAGAACGTGAGGCGGGTCGTCAACCACGCCAGCACGTCATCACCCTGGTCGCCGCCGACGAGCCGGTCGGCTCCCAGTTCGACGCCCTTGAGGTCCAGATGCCCGATGCTGCCGAAGCCCGTGGTGTTCAGCGATTCGACCGTCACACCCGGATCGCCGGATGCGACTACGAAAACCTTGGTGCCCGAGTCGGTTTCGGCGGGGACCAGGAAAGCGTCGGCGACCGGGCCGTACGCGACCTGGGTGCGGGCACCGGTGAGCCGGTAGCCGTCACCATTGGTCTGAGCCTGCACCGGCCCGTCGCCCATGCCGCCGTCGAGCGCGACGGTCAGGATCTTCTTCCCGTTGACGGCGGGTACCGCCCATTCCTGCTGCAGGGACTCGGACCCGAACTTCGCAAGGGCTCCGGCCGCCAGCACCGCCGACTCGAGGTACGGCACCGCGGCCAATTGCCTGCCAAGCGCCACCAGGACCGCGACCTGCTCGAGTTCGCCGAATCCGCCGCCGCCCAACGATTCCGGGGCGGTGGTCGACAGGATGTCGGCGTCGATCAGCTTGCTCCACAGCGTCTGATCGAAACGTTCATCGAGGCCGTCGAGCTCACGCTGGCGTTCCGGCGTGGACACCGAATCGGCGATGGTGCGTGCCAGCCCGCCGAGGTCTTCGGAGGCTTCGGTCGTCTTGAAATCCATGGCTCAAATCTCCGTATCTACCGGTTGACCCGGGGCAGGCCGAGCGCGACCATGCCGATGATGTCGCGCTGAATCTCGTTGGTGCCACCGCCGAACGTCAGGATCAGGCACGAGCGGTGCATGCGCTCGATGCGGCCTCGCAGCAGTGCGCCCGGGGTGTTGGTGCGAAGGGTGGCCGACGTGCCGAGCACCTCCATCAGCAGGCGGTAGGCCTCGGTGGCGAGTTCGGTGCCGTACACCTTGGCGGCGGACGCGTCGGCGGGAGACGGTGCGCTGTCGGTCGACGACGCCAGCTCCCAGTTGATCAGCTTGAGCACTTCGGCTTTGGCGTGCACGCGGGCCAGGTTGAGCTGCACCCACTGTGAGTCGATCACCCGGTTGCCGTGAATGTCCTTGGTGTTCTGCGCCCACTCGCGAACCCCGTCGAGTGCCGAGAAGATCGGCTGCGCGGAGACCAGAGCGACCCGCTCGTGGTTGAGCTGGTTGGTGACCAGCTTCCATCCGGCGTTCTCCTCGCCGACCAGGCTGGTGGCAGGCACGCGGACGTCCTGGTAGTAGGTGGCGCTGGTGTCGACGCCCGCCATGGTGTGCACCGGCGTCCACGAAAAGCCCTCGGCCGTCGTCGGCACGATGAGCATCGAGATGCCGCGGTGCTTCTTCGCCTCGGGGTTCGTCCGCACCGCGAGCCACACGTAGTCGGCGTATGCAATCAGGCTGGTCCACATCTTCTGACCGTTGACCACGTAGTCGTCGCCGTCGCGCACCGCGGTGGTCCGCAGCGCGGCAAGGTCGGTGCCCGCGCCGGGCTCGGAGTATCCGATCGCGAAATGCAGTTCGCCCGCGGCGATCTTGGGCAGGAAGAACTTCTTCTGCTCCTCGGTTCCGAAGTGCATGATCGTCGGCGCGACGCTGTTGATCGTCAGGAACGGGACGGGGACGTTCGCGATGGACGCCTCGTCGTTGAAGATCAGCCCCTCCATCGGCGGGCGCTCCTGGCCGCCGTACTCCTTTGGCCACGACAGCGTCAGCCAGCCGTCTTTGCCCATCTGAGCGACGGTGTCGCGGTAGACGCTGCCCCGCCCCATCTCTCCGTCGCTGGAGGCCAGCGCCTCGGCGCGCTCGGGGGTCATCAGCTTGGTGAAGTACGACCGCAGCTCGCGGCGCAACTCCTCCTGCTCCGGGGTGTAGCCGATCCGCATCGCCGTGTCCTAACTTCTCTAGAGGCACCTGTACGTGCACTCAGGCTCGAACCGAAGTCCAGCCCGACTTCACTCCCGGTTGTAACACGTTCTAGTCTTGGGGTCCAGGCCGGTGCCACACTGGCTGCGCAAAGTAGCCCTGAGCGCGAGGAGTGCGTAATGCGAGTGGAAGTGGACCGTGACCGTTGCGAGGGCAACGCCGTATGCGTCGGAATTGCCCCCGACCTGTTCGATCTTGACGACGAGGATTACGCCGTCGTCAAGGCTGACCCCGTGCCGGACGGCCAGGAGGACCTGGCGGAGCAGTCGATAGCCGAGTGCCCGCGAGCAGCCCTGATCCGCAGAGACTAGAGGTATTCATAAATGACTGCAGATGCGACTGATCTTTCCGGCCTTGTCGCGGTGGTGACCGGTGCGGCCGCGGGGCTTGGCCGTGCCGAGGCAATCGGCCTGGCGCGAGCGGGGGCCACGGTCGTGGTGAACGACATCGCAGGCGCGTTGGACAAATCCGACGTGATCGACGAAATCGTCGCTGCCGGTTCCAAGGCGGTCGCGGTCGCCGGTGACATCGCCGAGCGCTCGACGGCGGATGAGCTGGTGACCACTGCAGACGGGCTGGGGGGACTGAGCATCGTCGTCAACAACGCGGGCATCACACGCGACCGCATGTTGTTCAACATGACCGACGAGGACTGGGACGCGGTGATCGCCGTGCACCTGCGCGGTCACTTCCTGCTGACCCGCAACGCCGCCACATACTGGCGCGCGAAAGCCAAGTCCGCCGGAACAGATGGAGCCGGTTCGGTGTACGGCCGGGTCATCAACACGTCTTCGGAGGCCGGCCTGGTCGGCCCCGTCGGCCAGGCCAACTACGGCGCGGCCAAGGCGGGCATCACCGCGCTGACGCTGACGATGGCGCGTGCGCTGGAGAAGTACGGTGTCCGGGCCAATGCGATCGCGCCCCGCGCCCGCACCGCGATGACCGCCGACGTGTTCGGCGACGCGCCCGAGCTGGCCGACGGTGCGATCGACAGCCTGTCGCCCGAGCATGTCGTCACGTTGGTGCGGTTCCTGGCCTCGCCCGCCGCGAAAGACGTCAACGGACAGCTCTTCATCGTTTACGGTCCCACCGTGACGCTGGTGGCTGCGCCCACCGTGGAAGCTCAGTTCAGCGCTCAGGCCGACGCCTGGGGCCCCGCGGAGCTGTCGGAAACGTTGCAGAATTACTTTGCTGGCCGTGACTCGGATGCGAATTTCGCAGCCACGGGGCTAATGACTTAGTGAGACTGACGGTCTACGGTTGTCGGCGACCCAATGGGCTAGAACACGTTCTATAATGACCTGGGTCACACATGCCTTGACCAGCATCGATACTACAATTTCGACTAGTTTTGTAGTTCTTTGACACTGCGAACTTGTTCTAGTTAGTATGATCCGGCTCACCAAGAGCACCGCTTAAACCAGGGGTGAAATGCCCGCCGCCGCGAAGAATTTCGAATTCTTCGCCAACGCGGGCATTGCCGTACACCCCGCCCCGAGAACGGAGCCCGAGGTTGATCGAACAGCTCGCGGCACCGACCCGGGCCGTGGGCGGTTTTTTCGAAATGTCCCTGGACACCTTCATCAAGATCTTCCGGCGGCCCTTTCAGTTCCGTGAGTTCCTCGATCAGACCTGGATGATCGCGCGGGTTGCGCTCATCCCGACGCTGCTGATCTCGATTCCGTTCACGGTGCTGGTCGCGTTCACGCTCAACATCCTGCTGCGAGAAATCGGTGCCGCGGATCTGTCCGGCTCCGGTACCGCGTTCGGCACGGTGACGCAGCTGGGTCCGATCTCGACCGTGCTCGTGATCGCCGGCGCCGGGGCGACCGCGATCTGCGCCGACCTCGGCGCCCGGACCATCCGTGAAGAGATCGACGCGATGCGCGTTCTGGGCATCGACCCCATCCAACGGCTCGTCGTACCGCGCGTGCTGGCGTCGACCACCGTGGCGCTGCTGCTCAACGGTCTGGTGATCGCGATCGGCCTGACCGGTGGCTACGTGTTCTCCGTGCTGCTGCAGGGCGTGAACCCCGGCGCGTTCATCAACGGTCTGACGATCCTGACCGGGTTGGGCGAGCTGGTGATCTCAGAAGTCAAGGCCCTGCTGTTCGGTCTGATGGCGGGCCTCGTCGGCTGCTATCGCGGCCTCACCGTCAAGGGCGGGCCCAAGGGCGTCGGAGAGGCCGTCAACGAGACCGTAATCTATGCCTTCATCTGCCTGTTCGTGATCAATGTGCTCATGACCGCAATCGGCGTTCGGGTTCTCGGCTGATGAGCGAGCTGGGGAACTACGACATCACAGTCCGACTGCGGCGGGCGCTCGGACGGTTTCCGCGGGCCGTCGACGCGTTCGGCGAGCAGGCCTTGTTCTACGCCCAGTCGATCCGATACATCCCAAACGCGTTGCGTCGCTATGGCAAGGAGACGGCCCGGCTGATTGCGGAGATGACGCTGGGCACCGGCGCGCTGATCCTCATCGGTGGCACGGTCGGCGTCGCGGCCTTCCTCACCCTTGCGTCCGGCGGTGTCATCGCGGTGCAGGGCTACGAGTCGCTGGGCAACATCGGCATCGAGGCGCTCACCGGCTTCCTGTCCGCGTATCTCAACGTGCGCATCGTCGCGCCGATCATCGCGGGCATTGCACTCGCCGCCACCATCGGCGCCGGCACCACCGCCCAACTGGGCGCGATGCGCATCGCCGAGGAGATCGACGCCGTCGAAGCAATGGCTGTGCACTCGGTGTCGTACATGGTGTCCACCCGGATCGTCGCCGGACTGGTCGCGATCATTCCGCTGTACTCATTGGCCACGTTGGCGGCGTTCTTCTCGGCACGCACGATCACTGTGTACGTCAACGGACAGTCCGCCGGTCTGTACGACCACTACTTCAATACGTTCCTGATACCGAACGATCTCTTGTGGTCGTTCGCTCAGGCCATCGTGATGGCGGTCGCGGTGATGCTGGTGCATACCTACTACGGCTACAACGCATCCGGCGGACCTGTCGGCGTAGGCATCGCTGTCGGAAAGGCGGTCCGGACATCGCTGATCGTCGTGGTCATCATTACTCTGTTCATTTCCCTGGGCGTGTACGGCGCGACCGGTAACTTCAACCTGTCGGGCTAGAGGGAGACATCGTGTCCAGGACATTCGCGATAAGGATCGCCGCCTTAGTGCTGGCGACCGTCATCGTGGCGTTCACGGTCTTCACCTACCTCGCGTACTCCGCCGCGTTCACGCCGACCGAAACAGTGACGGTGAACTCGTCACGCGCCGGTTTGGTGATGGACAAGGACGCCAAGGTCAAGTACCGCGGTATCCAGATCGGCAAGGTCGAAGACATCGCGTACTCCGGTGACGAGGCGACACTGACGCTCGCGATCAACCGCGACCAGATGCGCTATGTCCCGTCGAACGCGCCAGTGCGTATCGGCAGCACAACAGTATTCGGCGCGAAGTCGGTGGAATTCCTTGCGCCGGAGCAGCCGTCCGGTGCCGGCCTTCGCGCCGGTGCCGTGGTCCAGGCCGAGTCGGTGCAGCTGGAAGCCAACACGTTGTTCCAGACCCTGATCAACGTCCTGGACAAGATCAACCCCATCCACTTGAACGCGACCATGTCGGCGATCGCGGAGGGGCTGCGCGGTCACGGCGATGACTTCGGCAGCACCCTGGCGGGTTTGAATCAATATCTCGCGCAACTGAATCCAAAGTTGCCGACGCTTGAGTCGCTATTCTCGCAGACGGCGACGGTGTCCAACATCTACGGCGATGCCGGTCCCGACCTGGTGACGGTGATCAACAACGTGCCGACGATCAGCAAGACGATCGTCGATGAGCAGAAGAACCTGAACGCGACGTTGCTCGCCGCAATCGGGTTGGCGAACGAGGCAACCGCCACGCTGGAGCCCGGGGCCGACGATTACATCGCCGCGATCCAGCGGCTGCGGGCGCCGCTGAAGGTGCTAGGCGACTATTCGCCGGAACTCGGCTGCATCGTGCAAGGCGTTGCCATCGGTAACAAGCGGGGCACGGCCATTGTCGGTGGCCTCAAACCCGGCGCGATGACCAGTTCCAGTTTCGTGCTGGGCGTGCCGTCATACACGTATCCGGAGAGCCTGCCGATCGTTAATGCGTCGGGTGGTCCCAACTGCCGCGGCCTTCCGAACATCCCCAGCCTGCAATATGGCGGTTCCTACTTCAGGTCACCGTTCCTGGTGACCGACAACGCCTACATACCGTACGAGCCGTTCACCGAGGTTCAGGTCGACGCCCCGTCGACATTCCAGTTCCTCTTCAATGGCGCCTTCGCGGAACGGGACGACTTCTGATGAGCCAGCGCGGGCTCCTGGCCAAGGTGAGCATCTTCGTGGTCGCCATGCTGTTGGTCGCCGCCGGGTTGGTGGTGATCTTCGGCGAGCTCCGGTTCTCATCGACGAACAGTTTCCACGCCACGTTCAGCGATGCCTCGCGACTCGAGGGCGGTAACGACGTGCGGATCGCCGGGGTTCCTGTGGGGACCGTCGACGACATAAAGCTGAATCCCGACAACACCGTCGATGTGGCGTTCTCCCTTGACAAGAAGTACCGGATGTACACGTCGACGCGAGCCGTCATCCGGTACGAGAACCTGGTCGGCGACCGCTTCATGGAGATCACCTCGGGCCCGGGCGAGCTTCGAAAGTTGCCTCCGGGCGGCGTGATGTCGATCAACCAGACCCAGCCGGCACTGGATCTCGACGCGTTGCTCGGTGGGCTACGCCCGGTGGTCAAGGGCCTCAATGGCGACCAGATCAACCAGATCAGTAATGCGATCCTCGAACTGCTGCAGGGCCAGGGCGGCGCCCTGTCCCAATTGCTCTCGGAAACAGGGTCATTCAGCCAGTCCCTAGGTGATCGCTATCAGGTGATCTCGGAGGTGATCCAGAACCTCAACCAGGTGCTGGGGACCATCGACGACAAGAGCGTGGAGTTCAACGCGAGCATCGACGAACTTCAGAAGCTGGTCAGCGGACTCGCGCAGGGCAAGGATCCGATCGCAGGGGCCATACCGCCGCTGGCGTCCGCGGAAAATGATCTGACCGACATGCTGGTCAAATCGCGGCGACCGTTGCAGGGTGTGCTCGAGAACCTGCGCCCGCTTTCGACCGAGCTCGACAACCGCAAGGCCGAGGTCAATCGAGTCATCGAACCGCTGGCCGAGAACTACCTGCGACTCAATTCCCTCGGTTCATACGGGTCGTACTTCAACTACTACATCTGCGCGACGAGGCTCAAGTTCAACGGGCCTGCAGGAAGCGATATCTTCCTGCCGATCGGCGGCGTGCCGGACCCGTCGAAGGGCAGGTGCTCAGACAATGGATAAGACCATCCGGGCGGGTATCTTCGGCATCGCGGTCATCGTGATGGTTGTGATCGTCGCGTTCGGCTACAACACCCTGCCGTTCTATCCGCAGGGCAAGTCCTATGAGGCATTCTTCGCCGACGCGGGTGGCATCGCACCGGGCAGCGACGTCAACGTCTCCGGCATCACGGTGGGCAAAGTGACCAGCGTCGGCCTCGCCGGTGACGTCGCCAGGGTGGCTTTCACCGTCGACCGCCATGTCAGGCTCGGCGATCAGACTCTGGTGTCGATCCGCACCGACACCGTTCTGGGAGAGCGGTCGCTGGGGGTCGCTCCACAAGGCAGCGGGTCGGTGACGTCAATTCCGGTGGACCGCACGACAGTTCCGTACACGCTGAACATGGCGCTTCAGGATCTCGGCGAGAACTCCGGTGCGCTCGACAAGGACCAGTTGACCAAGGCGCTGGGTGTACTGACCGAGTCATTCCGCGATGCGACGCCCGAGCTGCGTCGCACGCTCGACGGCGTGTCCGAGTTGTCGCGCAGCATCAACGCCAATGACGAGGCGCTCGGCCAGCTGTTGGCACGCGCGAAGAAGGTGTCGGGCATACTCGCCGACAGGTCCGGCCAGGTGAATCAACTGATCACCGAAGGCAATTCACTCTTCGCCGCGCTCGACGAGCGACGAGCCGCGCTGAGCAATTTGATCGCCGGCATCGACGATGTGTCACAGCAGATTTCGGGTTTTGTTGCCGATAACCGGCGCGAGTTCGGTCCGGCCCTGAAGAAACTGAATCTGGTGCTGGACGACCTGCTCGAACGCCGCGATCACATCAGTGAGGCGCTGAAGCGGCTGCCGCCCTACGCCACCGCGCTCGGCGAGTCGGTCGGTTCGGCTTCCGGCTTCATGGTCAACCTGCCCAATGCGATACCGAACAATACGCAGGAGGCTCTCCTGTTGGACCTCTACTTCCAACCGGGCAAGATTCCAGACAGCCTCTCTGACCTCCTGAAGGGGTTCATCAACGAGCGCCTGATCATAAGGCCGAAGTCACCGTGAGCCGCTGGATACGTTGGGGCGTCATCACCGCACTGGTGGTGGCGCTGATCGGTGGTGTCTTCGTGATATGGCCGCGAGTCACCTCCTACCGGGTCGTCGCATACTTCCCGTCGGCGGCAGGAATATATCCCGGCGACGAAGTCCGCATCATCGGCGTTCCGATCGGCTCGATCGAATCGATCACTCCTCAAGCCGATTCCGTGAAGATCACCATGTCGGTGAAGGACGACGTCAAGGTTCCCGCCGATGCTCGCGCGGTGATCATGGCGCCGAACCTCGTTGCGGCCCGGTTCGTTCAACTCACCCCCGTCTTCAAAGAGGGCGCCGCGATGAAGGACGGCGGCAGCATCGGGTTGGACCGCACGGCCGTGCCGGTGGAGTGGGACGACGTCAAAACCGAGCTGACGAGGCTCAGCCAGCAGCTCGGACCCGCAGCGGGCCAGGTTCAGGGTCCGTTGAGCGAATTCGTCAATCAGGCCGCCGACACCTTCGACGGCAACGGTAACTCGTTCCGGCAAGCCGTGCGCGAACTGTCGCAAACCGCTGGGCGGCTGGGTGACTCGAGTGCCGACCTGTTCGGCACCGTGAAGAATCTGCAGGTTCTTGTCGACGCGCTGTCGAAGAGCAATGAGCAGATCGTCCAATTCAGCGGGCATCTGTCGTCGGTCTCGCAGGTATTGGCCGACAGCGCTGAGGGGTTGGACGACACCCTGGGTAGCCTCAACCAGGCCCTGTCGGATGTCCGCGGCTTCCTCGACGAAAACAACGAGGTGCTGATCGGCAACATCGAGCGGCTGACCGACTTCACCAGCATCCTGACAAACCAGACCGACGACGTCGAGCAGATCCTGCATGTGCTGCCGAACGCCATGGCGAACTTCTACAACATCTACAACCCGGCCCAGGGCACCGCCAACGGTCTCCTCGGCCTACCGGAATTCGCCAACCCGGTGCAGTTCATCTGCGGGAACTTCGAAGGTGCTGGAACGCCCGACTATGACAAGCGAGCCGAGATCTGCCGTCAGCGGATGGCGCCCGTGCTCAAACGCCTCGCGATGAATTTCCCGCCGTTCATGGAGCACGGGATCAACACGATCACCGCGTACAAGGGCCAGGTCATCTATGACACCCCCGCGACAGAAGCCAAGGCGCAGACCTACATCCCGTATCTCGAGTGGATTCCGGCCGACGGCCGCTTCCCGCCCCGTGCCGGTGGTGACGGCGGAGACCCGAGTGCGTTGCTGCTGCCCCAGAACCCGGCCCCGGGCCCGCCCCCGCCGGCGCAGCCGTACTCGCTCGGTCCGGTAGTACCGCCACCGGGCCCACCCCCAGGCCCACTGCCTGGTCCACCGCCGGGCCCACCGCCCGGTCCGCTTCCGGCCGAGGCCGCTATCCCGGGAGGCGGGGGATGATGCGCAAGTCACTAGGGATCAGGGCTGGGCGGCTCAGGGCCGGACGCGCTACGCGCCGGACCCTGGTCATCGGAACCGGGACGGTACTGCTTGCCGGCTGCCAGTTCGGCGGGCTGAACTCGCTGAACATGCCGGGCACCGCAGGCCACGGCAAGGGTGCCTTCTCGATCACGGTGGAAGTGCCCGACATCGCGACGCTGCCACAGAACTCGCCCGTGATGGTCGACAACGTCACGGTCGGGAGCGTGTCCGGAATCGAGGCCGTTCAGCGGGACGACGGCACCTTCTACGCGGCGGTGAGACTGTCTCTGGACCGACAGGTCAACCTGCCGGCCAACGCAACGGTGAAGGTCGCGCAGACATCGCTTTTGGGGTCGCAGCACATCGAGCTGGCGGCTCCGACCGACAAGCCATCGGTTGGCGAACTGCGTGAGGGACTTCAGATCCCGCTGAGCCAGGGCAGCCGCTATCCAACGACAGAAGAAGTGCTGTCCGCGCTGGGTGTGGTCGTCAACAAGGGCAACCTCGGTGGGCTGCAGGATATTACGCAAGAGGTCTACAACGCGGTGGCCGGCCGCGAGGGCCAATTCAACGGCCTGATCCCGCGGCTCGCTGAGCTGGCGTCCTCGCTGAATCGGCAGACCGATGACATCATCGCGACCGCCGAAGGCCTGAACAGATTTGCGGGCGTCCTCGCCAGGAGCAAGGACAGTCTGGGTCGCGCGTTGGACACCCTCCCAGGAGCCCTGAAGGTACTCAACGAAAACCGTGACAACATCGTCGATGCCTTCGCCGCGCTGCAGAGCCTCGGCAACGTGGCGTCGCGCATCCTGTCCCAGACCAAGGATGACTTCGCCCAGGACTTCATCGACGTGTACTCGGTGATCAAGCCGCTCAACGATGTTCGGTCAGATCTCGTGACAAGCCTGGACAGTTTCGCCACCTTCCCGTTCCCCGGGAAGAACCTGAGCCGGGTGGCCAGGGGCGACTACTTCAACGTCTTCGCCACGTTCGATCTGACGATCCGCCGACTCGGTGAGACCATCTTCACGACGTCATTCTTCGACTCGAACATGAAGCGCCTCGGCGAAGTCGTCAACCCGCCGGAATTTCTCACCGGGGAGATGGCGAACCTGTCAGGGCAGGCGGCAGACCCGTTCCAGATCCCGCCCGGCACCGCGTCGGGTCAGGAGGTGCCGCCCCAGTAATGTTCAATCGAACTGCGCGAATCCAATTGTGGATCTTCGCCGTCGTGACAGTACTTTCCGTCGGCGCGATCGCTCTGTTCTACGTCCAAATCCCCGCACGGCTGGGTCTTGGCACGTACGAGGTGACGGCGAATTTCGTCGCAGGCGGCGGACTGTACGAGAACTCGAACGTCACCTTCCGCGGTGTGCAAGCGGGCCGCGTCGAGTCGGTGCAGCTGACCGACGGCGGGGTCGCCGCGCGCATGCTGCTCAACAGCGATGTCAAGATCCCCTCGAACTCCACCGCCACCGTCAAGAGCGTGTCTGCGGTCGGCGAACAGTATGTGGATTTCGTTCCGCCCGCTGATCCCTCACCGGAGGTGCTCCGTAACGGTGCATCGATCCCGAAGGAGCAGACGGCGATACCGCAGGATGTCGCCGAAATGTTGCGTGAGGCCGACCGGTTGGTGAGCAGCCTGGACAACACCCGGCTCCAGGATCTCCTGCGCGAGGCGTTCGATGCGTTCAATGGTTCAGGGCCCGAACTGGCGCGGATGCTCAGGTCGGCACGAGTGCTGATCGACGAGGCCAACGCAAGCTGGCCGCAGACCTCGGCGCTGATAGATCAGGCTGGACCGCTGCTGGAGGCGCAGATTCGCAGCGGCGACGACATCCGGTCGCTGTCCGACGGCCTCGCGCGCTTGACCAGCGAAGTGGCAGGGGCCGATCCGCAGGTGCGTTCGCTGCTCGAGACCGCGCCGGGCGCGGCGGCCGAAGCCAGCGAAACGTTCTCGGGCATCCGCCCGTCGTTCCCGGTGCTCGCGGCGAACTTGGCCAACTTCGGCCGCGTCGGCGTGATCTACCACAAGTCGATCGAACAGGCGCTGGTCATCTTTCCTGCGCTGCAGGCATCTCTTCTGACGATCGGCGGCCAGCTTCCGGCGGACGAAGGCGGCAAGCAGGACTTCAAGATCTCGATCAACGATCCGCCGCCGTGCAACACGGGGTTCTTGCCGCCGTCGGCAATTCGTTCGCCGGGCGACACGACTTTGCGTGACCTGCCGACGGACCTGTATTGCAAGGTCGCACAGAACGATCCGATGGTGGTGCGCGGCGCGCGGAACTATCCGTGCCAGGAGTTCCCGGGCAAGCGCGCGCCGACCATTCAGTTGTGCCGCGATCCGAACGGCTACGTCCCGATTGGCAACAGCCCGTGGCGCGGTCCTCCGGTGCCCATCGGCACACCGATGGACGTCATGGAGGACGACACACCTGAGGACGGGCGAAACACCCTGCCGCCCAACAAGTTCCCTTACATCCCGCCGCAGAACGATCCGGACCCGGGATATCCCGTCCCGCCGGGTATGGTCCCGCCAGGGGTGCAGCCCGGCCCGGGGCCGGCGCCCCATCAGCCATGGCCGTACATTCCCCCTCCGAACTCGGGACCCCCGCCGCCGCCATACACGGCGTGGATTCCGCCGGCACCGTATCCGAACGCGTGGCCGCCGCCCCCAGTCGGACCGGCGATCGACGGTCCGCGGCCGCCGGTGTTCGCGGGGCCTTACGGCCCACCGCCACCGCCACCGCCCGCGGCACCGCCGCCGCCGGCCGCCCCACCGCCGGCCCAGCCGCAAGCCAGTGGAACCACTTACGGCACCTACGACCAGAACACGGGAGTCTTCGTCGACCCGGCGGGCGGCACCGGTGTTTACGCGCCGGGCGTCGCTGATATGCGTCCGCAAGAGACGTGGGTCGATCTGATGCTCTATCCGAGGCAAACCTGATGGAATCCGATACACCTCCGCGGAAGGCCTTGCGCCGCCGCGCATCCCGTCCTGCCGGTCCGACCACAGGCAAGGCCGCCGAGGCCACCGCCGTGGTCGTGCCGGCAGCGGACCCCACCTTCCCAACGCCTGCTCGCACGGCGAGCAAGATTGCGACCCCGCCGCGCAGGCAGCCGCACCGCCGGCTGGTGGCAATTGTTGCGTGTGTGAGCGCGATCATCGCGACGAGTGGGCTCGGCGCTGTCGTCGCCGTGCTGATCGTGCAGCGGCACAACACAGAAGCGACGCAGGCGCGCAACCAGCGGTTCGTCGACACCGCGACTCAGACCGTGGTGAACATGTTCAGCTTCAAGCAGGACACCATCGATGAGAGTGTCGACCGGTTCGTCGACGGCACCAGCGGGCCGTTGCGCGACATGCTCGCCACCAACGAGAACGTCACAAACCTCAAGGCGATTTTCCGCGATACGGGCGGTAGTTCGGAGACGGTCATCAACGGTGCCGCGCTCGAGAACATGGACGACGTCAGCAAGAAGGCATCGGTATTGGTGTCGGCGCGGGTCACGGCCAGTGACATGAACGGCAACAACCGGCCGTCGCAGCCCTACCGGCTGCGCATCATCGTGCAGGAGGGTGACGACGGGTCGATGACCGCCTACGACCTCAACTACCCCAACGGCGGCAACTGATGCGCTGGATCCTGAGTGGCCTCGCGGCCTTGGGGGCCGTTGTGTTCGTGAGCCTGGCCGCGGTGGGTGGTGGCCTGTACTGGCAGCGAGTGGAGACGCGAAGTGAGCAGGCTGCCCGCGATGAACTCGGACCGCTTGCGCAGCAACAGATTCCTACCGTGTTCACGTACGACTACAAGACCGTCGAGCGCAATCTCACCGACGCGTACCAGATGCTCACGCCCGAGTACCGCAAGGAGTTCGAGGACAGGGCGAACTCCGACATCATTCCGCAGGCCCGGGCGCGGGAATTGGTGAGTCAGGCCAACGTGGTTGGCGTCGGCGTGATGGATGCTCAGCGTGACTCGGCAGCGGTGATGGTCTACATCAACCGCACGGTGTCCGAGAAGACCAACCGCGAACAGCCGATCTACGATGGCGCGCGATTGCGGGTCGACTACAAGCGCATAGACGGCAAGTGGCTGATCAACTACATCACTCCGATGTAGTTGCGTCCTCTCGCGTCGAGGCCAGCGCCTCGAGGAATGACTTCGCCCACAGATCGACGTCGTGCACGAGCACCTGGCGACGCAACGCGCGCATCCGCCGCCTGCCTTCCTCCGGCGTCTGATCCAAGGCCTCTTCGATGGCATCCTTGACACCTTCGAGATGGTGCGGATTCGCCAGGTAGGCCTGGCGGAGTTCGGCTGCGGCACCGGTGAATTCGCTGAGGACCAACGCGCCGCCGAGGTCACTTCGACAAGCCACGTACTCCTTGGCGACCAGATTCATGCCGTCCCGCAGCGGGGTTACCAGCATGACGTCGGCGGCGACGAAGAAGGCGATCAACTCGTCGCGCGGTATCGGCCGGTGCAGGTAGTGCACGATCGGATGACCGATATGGCCGTGCTCCCCGTTGATGTGGCCGACCTGACGTTCGATGCTCTCGCGCATCGCGATGTAGCTCTCGACGCGTTCCCGGCTCGGTGTCGCGAGCTGAACCAGCACAGTGTCATCGGGTTTCGCACGGTTCTCGTCGAGTAGCTCGGAGAACGCCCTGAGCCGCACGTCGATGCCCTTGGTGTAGTCGAGCCGGTCGACACCAAGCAATATCTTGCGAGGATTGCCGAGTTCTTTGCGAATCTCCTTCGCGCGCTGCCGGATCGCCCGCGAGCGCGACTGCTGATCGAGCGCCGCCGAATCGATGGAGATCGGGAACGCGCCCACCTTGACGGTGCGGAAGCCGACGTTGATCTCGCCGAATCGGGAACGCACGCCGATCGTCGCACGCGAGGTGTTGGCGCCCACGAGCCGGCGGGCCAGAATCAGGAAGTTCTGTGCGCCGCCGGGCAGGTGAAAGCCGACCAGATCGGCGCCGAGCAGGCCCTCGATGATCTCGGTGCGCCACGGCATCTGCATGAACAGCTCGACCGGCGGGAACGGGATGTGCAGAAAGAAGCCGATGGTCAGGTCGGGCCGCAGCTGCCGCAGCATCTTCGGAACCAGCTGCAGCTGATAGTCCTGCACCCACACCGTGGCGCCCTCGGCCGCCGTCTTGGCCGTCGCCTCGGCGAAGCGCCGATTCACTTCTACGTACCGGTCCCACCATTCCCGGTGGTAGATCGGCTTGACGATGACGTCGTGATACAGCGGCCACAGCGCGGCGTTGGAGAAGCCCTCGTAGTACTCGGCGATGTCGTCGGCGGACAGGCTCACGGGGCACAGCAGGAGGTCGTCCTGTTCGATCGGGTCGTCGCCGGCGTCGGGAATGCCCGGCCACCCGATCCAGGCGCCCCGTCGGCGGCGCAGAAGCGGCTCCAGGGCGGTCACGAGCCCACCGGGGCTTCGCTTCCACGTCGTGGTGCCGTCCGGCAGCCGCTCCATGTCGATCGGCAGCCGATTGGCCACCACGACGAAGTCAGAGTCCCCGGAGCTGACCTTGCGGCCGCTCCCCGGGCTCACTTACGCCTCAAGCTTCGAGGGTCCAATGCCGAGCATCGACAGGAAGACCCGGCACTCGTCGGCGTCGTTCGCGTATGCGGCTACTACGCGCCTGGCCTGGCGTGCAGTGCTGTCGGCTAGCGGTTCGACGTCGCCGAGCTCGGCGGGATCAGATTTCGCAGGCATACGACAACTCTAGGCGACGTTGCCGTCGCCGCCGATCGGAGGCTTCTGCCGCCTAGTTGGTGACGGTCGGGCTGTGACCCACGGTCGACTGAGGCACAACCGCGGGTCCCTGGGCTTGCTGCTCCTCGGCAAGGCCGATGCACTGACCGGAGTTGGCGCCGGTGCAGGGGATGGAGCCGCCGCCGCCGGGCACAGACACCACCGGCAGATCCGGGTTGCCGGAAGACGTGTTGAAGGGCGAAGGACCGGAGTTGGGGACGGTGTGCGGTACGCACGTGCCGGTGAACGTATCGGCCTCTTCACCGCCGGGGCATCCCTGTGCAACTAGTGCGGCAGTGGGCGCTGCGACGGCAGCGATCGCGGGGGCAACGGCAACTGCGACCGCAAATCCACCGGCAAGCATCAGTCGTCGAGCTGAGAGCTGGGAGGTCGCCATTGTCACGCTTTCTGTTTTGTTAGACCATGTCGTCTTGTTAGACCATGTCGTCGGCATGGATTCTATGGAAGCTGCGAGATTTCTGCACAGCTTCCGCCGGTTCCCTGGCTTCCAGCCCTTTCACGGGCTGGAGCTGATTGTCGAACGGGGCGTGACATTCGGCAGGAGCGACTGATCCTCCGAAAGACCGATGCACGCGCCCGAGTTACCTCCGGTGCATGGAATGCCGTCGATCTCCGGCATATCGGGGTTCGCCGCGGTCGTGGTGAATCCCGAGCCGCCGCTGTTCGGGACCAGATAGGGAACGCAGGTTGTGGTGAACTGGTCGGCTTCCTCGCCGCCCGTGCATTGGGCTTGGGCGATACCGGGTTCGGGCATCGAGAACGCGGCGATCGCAGGCGCCGCGGCCGCCGCGACGACGAAGGCGCCGATCAAAAGTTGTCGCCGTATCGCGAATTTAGGAGTGGCCATTCCCAAATTCTAGAGGTCACCGGGCGATTCGGTGGATCTTCCGCGTGGAGAGCATGCCCTGGCTGCATTCCTCTGAGTTTGCTGAGCGTCGGGATGGCATCTCTGAAAATGCGGCGGGCGCTGCAGTCGTGCTAGATGACGTGTACTCGTAATCAACATAATAGAGAGCAGAGCGTCGTCGAGATAGCTGTGTTCTGTGGAGCTGCTGCGTATTTGCTGTGGCACCGCTGGGCGACTGCTTGGCGCGGCACCGTAATGTGCAAGCTGTCTTATAACGCGAACGAGGTGGTCGGCCGTGGTTAGCCCTGATCAGACAACGGCCGGACCGGCCGGACAACAGGTCACTTACGAAACGCTGGACGAGGGGCGCGTCGCGCGCATCTGGCTCAATCGGCCCGAAGCCCAGAACGCCCAGTCGCGAACTCTGTTGGTACAGCTGGACGAGGCCTTCGGTCGTGCGGAGGCTGACGACGAGGTGCGGGTGGTGATTCTGGCGGCACGCGGTAAGAACTTCTCGGCCGGACACGATCTCGGCTCGGAGGAGGCGCTGTCGGAGCGCAAACCCGGACCCGGCCAGCACCCGACTTTCTCGATCAACGGCGCCACCCGGAACGCCGTCGCGGAGAAGACCTATCTGCAGGAGTGGCACTACTTCTTCGAGAACACCCGTCGCTGGCGGGATCTGCGGAAGATCACCATTGCGCAGGTGCAGGGCAACGCCATCTCGGCTGCGCTGATGCTGATCTGGGCCTGCGATCTGATCGTCGCCTCCGACGACGCCAAGTTCAGCGATGTCGTCGCCGTCAGGATGGGCATGCCGGGGGTGGAGTATTACGCCCACCCATGGGAATTCGGTGCGCGAAAAGCCAAAGAACTTCTGCTGACCGGTGATTCGATCGATGCGGACGAGGCCTACCGGCTCGGCATGGTGTCGAAGGTCTTCGCGCGCGATGACCTGGAGGACAAGACACTCGAGTTCGCCAAGCGCATCGCCGAGCGGCCCACCATGGCCGCGCTGTTGGTCAAGGATTCGGTGAACGCCGCGGCCGACGCGATGGGCTTCACCGAGGCGCTACGGCACGCGTTTCACATCCATGAACTCGGGCACGCCCACTGGGCCGCCGCGAACGAGAACCGGTATCCGGTCGGCCTGCCGCCGGACGTGCCGGACTGGCGGACGTTGGGAGCACCCAAGCTCGCCCGCCGCGACGAGCCGTGACGTATAACTAGAACCTGTTCTAGTTGACGGACGAAGGAGTCTGCGGTGCAGCTGTCATTGGCGGGGCAAACGGTTCTGGTCACCGGTGGCGGTAGCGGCATCGGTAAAGGGGTGGCCGAGGCAGTCGTGTCGGCAGGCGGTAACGCGATGCTGGTCGGCCGCAACGCCGACAGGCTCTCGGCCGCGGCCGACGAGATCGGGGCCAAGGGCGGTCAGGGGTCGGTGCTGTACGAGCCCGCCGACGTCACCAACGAGGAGGAAGTCGCTCGTGTGGTGGAGGCGGCGACGGCGTGGACCGGCCGCTTGCAGGGCGTGGTGCACTGCGCAGGCGGCAGCGAGACCATCGGCCCCGTCACCCAGATCGACTCCGAGGCGTGGCGGCGAACCGTCGACCTGAACATCAACGGCACCATGTACGTCCTCAAGCACGCGGCGCGGGAGATGGTTCGCGGCGGCGGCGGATCGTTCATCGGCATTTCGTCGATCGCGGCGAGCAATACCCACCGGTGGTTCGGCGCCTACGGGGTCTCGAAGGCGGGCATCGACCATCTGATGCAGCTGGCGGCCGACGAACTCGGCGCGTCATGGGTGCGGGTGAACTGTATCCGGCCCGGTTTGATCCGCACCGAACTCGTTGCGCCGGTTCTTGATTCGGCAGAACTGAGCGCCGACTATGCAAAGATCACGCCGCTACCCCGACCCGGCGAGGTCGAGGACATCGCGAACTGTGCGGTGTTTCTGCTCAGCGACGCCGCCAGTTACATCACCGGCCAGGTGATCAACGTCGATGGCGGCGTGCTCGTCCGCCGCGGCCCCGACTACTCGTCGATGCTGGAGCCGTTGTTCGGTGCGGACGGACTGCGCGGAGTCGTCTCGCAAGAGGGCTAGGTGTGATGTCCAGGGAGGTTGGTCAGTCGGGTGACCGGTGGGCGGCCTCCGATAGCGGAGTGGGCTCGGTGGTGATTGTAGAAGTGCAGCCAGCCGGGCAGCGCGGTGTTGCGCTGGTCGGTTGACTCGTAGAACTGGGCGTAGGCCCAACCGTCGCCGAGGGTGCGGTGGAATCGCTCGATCTTGCCGTTGGTTTGGGGCGGTAGGGGCGGGTTCGTTTGTGGGTGATGTTCAGTTCGGCGCAGGCGTCGCGCCAGTCGTAGGACCGGTAGGCCGCACCGTTGTCGGAGAGGACTCGTTCCACGGTGACGCCGTGCTCGGCGAACCACGTCACCGCCCGCTGCAACACACCGATCGCCGTGACCGCCTTTTCGTCGGTACAGATTTCGGCGTAGGCGACACGGGAATGATCGTCAATCACAGTGTGTAGGAATGCGATTCCGATTCGCGGGCGCCAGTTGTGGGAGCGATCACCGCGGTCACCCGTGCGTCGTGCCGTTTGGCGCGCGTTGCGCTTGCCTTGCTGGTGGGTCAAGAACTTGTGCCCGCCGCCGTCGGGGATGTTGGCGAACTTGGTGACGTCGACGTGGATCAGCGAGCCCGGATGGTCATGCTCATAACGTCGTATGGGTTCGCCGGTGACCCGGTCGATGTAGGACAGTCGGTTGATCCGGCACCGGGTCAGCACCGCGTGCACCGTGGACGCCGGCACGCCGAGCTGGCCGGCGATCTGCACCGGCCCGAGCCGCTTTCGCCACCGCATGTCCACGATCCGACGCATCAGCACCGGCGTGGTCTTGGTCGGACTCGTGTGCGGACGTGAGCTGCGGTCGGCCATCCCGGCCTCGCCCTCGACGCGGAAGCGGTCGGCCCACTTCCTGGCGGTTCGCGGGGCGACCATGAACATCTTGGCGGCCGCGGCGTAGGTCCAGTGGGACTCGACGACGAGTCGAGCGAGCCTCAATCGAGCGCGCGGGGTCAGAGCAGCGTTAGCGTGGGACACGAAGGCCTCCTGGTTGGTGAAGCGGTTCCTAGACAGCTCCACTTCACAACCGGAGGCCTTCCCTGTCACACAGGCTCACCGATAACGGGAGGGACAACCTCCCTGGACATCACAGCTAGGGGTGGTACGGCACTCCGACCGCGCGGAAGACATACTCCGGTGGAACGTCGAAAGTCAGTGAGCGTCGCGGCACGCGCGCCAGCACCTCGGGCGGGACAGCCGTCTTGTATTGCAGCGACAGCTGACCTTCGAAATGCGGGTCGACGGCGTTGATGTTGACCTCGATGTGCAGTCCGGTTTCAGACAGATCGGCTGTCACGGCGCCCGACTGCGCGGCGTCCCAACGCTGATCGATGGTGCGGCCGGCCAGCTTCGGCACGGATGACAGCGTGCCGAGTATCCGCTGATTGGTGACCACCAGCGAGCCGACATAACTCGACACGTTGCCGTGTGCGCGCTTACCGGGGATCTTGCCGCTGAACCGCCGAGTGACCGGCACGTACTCGGCGAGATAGATGACGCCTTCGGCCTCGGTCTCGGCCCGCAGTTCGTCGGTCAGTCCGCCGATGCGCAGCAGCTTGCGCAGAAACACCGCCATACAGGCACCGTAGCTCAGCCGCGGGGAATCCCGAGGACGCTGTAGGCAGAGGTCGGTGGGACGTCGAACGCCAGCGTTCGCGTGGTGACAAGACTCAGGACATCGTCAGGCAGAGCAGCCTTGTAGGTCAGCGAGAGGTGACCGCTGAACTCCGGGTCGACCTGTGGTAGATCGGGAATCGCGCGATGACCGCAAGGAATTCGCCCAGGTAGATGACGCCCTCGGATTCGACCTCCGAACGGATGTCGGCCAGCCACCCTAACGGCAGCGGGTGTCGACTGGTAGAGCTATTCCTATGACACCCAGGACGCGCCGGCTCCTGGGCTCCGCTGTAGCGGCGATAGGCGTGTACGCGCTGATGTGGATCGGCTATGTGTCTGGGTGGACGTGGTTGGCCGCGATGGACACGGCGGGCCTGGGGCCCGCGTACCGCTACGGCGAGCTCCACCCGGGCTGGGTGACGTCGTGGGACGTGTTCTGCACCGTGCTCGGGCCCAACGCTTTTCGCCTTGCAGGTCTGGTGGTGGTCGTCGTGGCGTTGTGGCGCCGCAACTGGCGGCTCGCGGGATTTGTGTTACTCACGTCGGGGCTGTCGGGACCGCTGATCGAGCTCGCGAAGCATTTGGCCGATCGCCCGCGTCCGCCAACGGCGCTGGTGTTCGCCTATTCGATGTCGTTTCCCTCCGGTCACGCGCTCGGCGTGATCGTCGGTGTCCTGGTGTTGTTGACGATCTGCTGGCCCGTCGTGCCACCGCCGCTGCGGGGGTGGCTCGCCGCTGTCGGCGCGTTGATCGTCATCTTCATCGGGATCGGCCGCGTCGTGCTCAATGTGCACCACCCGTCCGACGTCATCGCCGGATGGGCATTGGGCTACGCCTATTTCGCCCTCTGTCTACTGCTACTGCCGCCGCGGCGACCGGTCACCGCAGGGGGCGAAAAACCGGAAGTGCGCGATAGCGCACGTTGAAGGCGGCGTCGGTGAATTCCGTGCCGATCTCGCCGTCGTGGGCGAGCACCGTCGGGCCGTCGACGGCGGTGAACGAGAACTCCGGCACGCGCATCTCGTGGTACAGCGGGCTGCGGGTCAGCCGTCCCAGCGCCAGCGCCACCAGGATGCGCATTCTCGCGAGCCGGCGGCCCGTTTCCAGGATGCGGACGTCGAGCAGGCCGTCGTCCATCTGTGTCCGCCGTGACGGCGCGAATCCCGATGGCAGATACACGGAATTGCCGAGAAAGAACAGTGACGTCTGCAACGTCTTGTTGTCGTACTTGATGCGTACCGGTACGCCGTGTCGCAAGGTGTAGAACATCGCGTAGATGCCGGCCAATGGCTTACCGATCTTGTGCTCGTACTTCTCGCGGGTCTGCACGAACATCGGGTAGGCGCCGATGCTCGCCGTGTTGATCACCAACTGGCCGTCGTTGAGGCACACGAGGTCGACACAGGACACGGTCCCCTGCCGAATCGTTTCCACGGTTTTGGCCACGGTCTCGCAGCCGATGTCCTTCGCGAAGTGGTTGAAGGTGCCACCGGGGAAGACCGCCAGTGGAATACCGGCTTTGTCGGCGACACCGGCGGCACACGACACCGTCCCGTCTCCGCCGGCGACGGCGAGCACTTCGGCCCGCTCGGCCGCCGCGCGTAGCTCCTCCTCGATGTCGTCGCTCTCGTCGACCGAGACGATCTCGGTGCGCGGCAACGCATCTCGGACATGCTCGATTACGTCGGCGCCGGTCCCCCCACCGGACGCCGGGTTGACCACCAGTACCACGCCCTCGCCGTCGGGCCGTTGCCGTGTGTCCACCCGCAGTGGATCGGCGGTGGGCAGCCGAGTCGGCACGACCGGCGGCACCACCCGTGAACCGAGGACCGCGACACCAGCCCCGATCCCGAAGCCCGCGAGCACGTCGCCGGGATAGTGCGCGCCCGTGGCGATTCTCGACATCCCGACCAGACCGGCAAGCAGCGCCAGGCCCAGCCCCAGCGCAGGCGTCTCCAGCCCGACGCCGACGGCGAACGCGGCCGCGCTCGCCGAGTGGCCGGACGGCAGTGAGTTCGACGTCGGTATCCGACGCGTCTGCCGGGCCAACGGCACCAGCATCCGCGACGGCCGGGGCCGCTTCCACACCCGCTTGGCCACCTGATTGGTCAGCAGGCTTGTCACCCCGAGGGTCATCACCCCGCGGAACGCACCCCGCTTCATCGACGGCCCGCCGAAGGCCGCCAGCCCCGCGGCGATGGCGAACCACAGCTTGGAGTGGTCCGCGGCACTGGTCAGTCGCGGCATCACCGCGTCGATCAGCGGGCTCGGCGATTCGGCGACAGCCTCGAAGACCTCGCGGTCCAGCGTGCCGAGGCCCTCTCCGATCTGTCGGATGCCTCGATGGCGACGAATGGGCAGGAGGTTCATGTCGCTTAATCTATCCACGCGCCTGCGACAGCAAACCGATAACACCCCCTAGCATGTACGGGTGCGCCGGCTACTGACCCTGTCCTGCGTGGTCGTGTTGGCGCTCGCGACCGCATCCGTCAGCCAGGCGCAGAATGCGCCGTGGTTCGCGCAATCGGTCGGCAACGCCACCCAGGTTATTTCCGTTGTGGGCGTTGGCGGTTCGTCAGCCAAGATGGACGTCTACCAGCGCACCGCCGCCGGTTGGCAGCCAGTCGCAGTCGGAATCCCGGCGTTCATCGGCGCCTCGGGAATGGCGCCGCAGACCCATGACGGCCAGATGAAGACGCCAATGGGTGTATTCACGCTCGACTTCGCATTCGGGACTGAACCCAACCCCGGCGGTGGTCTGCAGTATGTCCAGGTCGGTCCCAATCACTGGTGGGACGGGGATATGAAGAGCCCCACTTACAACACCATGCAGGTGTGCGAGGAAGCGCAGTGCCCGTTCAACACTGATCCGGCCAGCGGCACCGAGAACCTCGAGATCCCCCAGTACGTGCATGCGGTCGTGATGGGGGTCAACAAGGAGCGTGTCCCCGGCAACGGCGGCGCGTTCTTCCTCCACGCCACCGACGGCGGGCCGACCGCGGGCTGCGTGGCCATCGACGATGCGAAGCTGGTCGAGATCATGCGTTGGCTCCGACCCGGGGCGCTCATCGCGATCTCGAAGTAACGGTCAAAGATTGATTGCCCGACCGGCTTTCACCTTGAAGTTGAGATTCTCGGTGGACATCGAGGCGTCGTAGGTACGGTCGTAACCGGTCTCGCTGATCCGCCAGCCGTCGCTGGTCTTGCGGTACCTGTCGTGGTAGAAACCCGCGCCGATCAACATGAAGTTGAAATCCGGCGCGATCACCCGGTCCTGCAGGTACCAGGTGGCGGTCGCCTCATCGCCGTCCACGGCGATCTCGGGGTGGGTGACGCGATGCTCGGTGATGATTTCCGGCCCGAGCGAGGTGCGCATGAAGCTGACCAGTTCATCGCGGTTGGTGAAGTGATGCTCCTCGCCGATCGACTCGCCGTACCGGCCGACCACGTCCTCGGTCAGCGTGTCAGCGAACTCGTCCCAGTGTTTGGTGTCGAGCGCGCGGAGGTAGCGGTACTTGACTTGCTTGATGTCGTCGATGTCACCCATGGCCGACATTGCAGCACACCGTCTACTGCGCCGCACCAAAACCGTGATGGTGGAACGGTGTTGGTACGGAGTGTCTAACGAATATCGGCAGGTCGGACCGCTATGGTGTGGTCCGTTATGAGCGACCCGTTGGGGTTGTCGATCGGGACGACGAACTTGGTCGCGGCGCGTGTCGGCAATCAACCCGTAATACGCCGTTCGGTGGTGGCCCTCGCCGACGGCTCCGTGCTGGGCGGATTCGTCGAACGCATCGGCGACCCGGTTCCGTTGGTCGCCCCGGACGGAACGTCGCACCAGGCCGATCGGTTGTTGGTCGAGGCGCTGGGAGCTATGGTCGGCGCCGCGAGTGGGCAGCCCTCATCCGACGTTGCGATCGCTGTGCCTGCGCACTGGGGGATGGGGACACTGCGCAGTCTGCGCACCGCATTGCGCGCCGATCCGAACCTGGCGTCCAACGGTATGCCCGCGCGACTGGTGTCGGACGCCCTCGCGTCACTGACCGCGCTGAAGAGCAATCCCGGGTTGGCATCGCAGGGTGTGATCGCTCTGCTGGATTTCGGCGGCAGCGGGACGAGCATCACGCTGGCGGACGCCGGCAGATCCTTCGAGCCGATCGATGAGACCACCAGGTATGTGGAGTTCTCCGGAGACCAGATCGACCAGTCGTTGCTCAGCCACATCGTCAACGACCACGCGGCGACAGGTGACGCCGATCCGGCGGCCACCGCCGCGGTGGGATCGCTGGCCCGGCTGAGGGACGAATGCCGTGCCGCCAAGGAGCGGCTGTCCACGGAATCGGTGACCGAAGTCGTCGCGGAGCTCCCGGGTCACCGGTCGACGATTCAGGTGACGCGATCGGATTTGGAGTCGCTGATCGCACCGGCGCTCGGTGGCGTTCTCGCCGCGCTGGATGATACGTTGGAGCGCAACGGAATTGGCTGGCACGACGTCGCTGCCGTCGCGACAGTGGGCGGCGGTGCGGGTATTCCACTGATCGCACAACGTCTTTCGGAGCATTCGAACAGGCCGGTAGTGACGACACCACAGCCCGCATTGGATGCGGCAGTCGGCGCGGCATTGTTCGCGGCATACGGTTCGGCGGCCGATGCGCAGACGGGATTGGCGCCGGCGGTGGCCGATGCCGATACGGGTAGGGCGCGTGCGGCCGATGCGCAGACGGGCATGGCGCCCGCGTCGGAGACTGTCAGTGCGCTGGCGTGGTCCGAAGACGACGACGTCGTCGATGAGCCCGTGCCGTACACCGGCGAGAATCCCTACACCAATCCGTATGACGCAGAAGCAACTTCAATGCGTCAACCGGTGCAGTACGTGCCCGCGACCGGGCCGATAGATGAACCACGTGTGTGGCAACGGGTGCCGCAGCTGGTCTTCGGGGTGGCCGCTGCGATCGCGTTGATCGCCGTCGGCGGAGTGGCGATCGCGTTGACGAGCAACAGCACCCGCGAGACGGATTCTCCTCCCAGCACCGTCGCCCCGGTCAAACCGCCGAGCGCGGAGCCGCCGCCCGCGAGTCTCGAACCACCGGCATCGGTTGCCCCGCCGCCCCGGGAAACTGTGACGGTCACCAGTGAGGCACCTCCTCCACCCACCACCCAGGAGCCGGTCACGACATACGTGACCACCACACCCCCGACGACCACGACGCCGCCGACGACCACGACGACAACCACAACGATGACGACCACGACGACGACGACGACAACGACGCCGACCACCACGACGGTGACCACCACCACGACGCCCGCGATGACGACGAGCTACATCACGGTGCCGTTCGTCCCGGTGCCGATTCCGGTTCAGGTGCCCAACAACCCGTACCAACCGGCCCCTGTGCCGTAGGGATTACGGCGGGGACTGGTATTCCGGTTCGTGGAACCGGTTGATGATCGGAATGCGTTCCAGAATCCGATCGCGCAGCCGTGGCTGCGGAACGATCACGGGCACCGGTGGTGGCGCAATGATCGGCGGTGGCGAATACGTCGGTACGGCGGGCGCGTGTGCCGGGATCGCGGGTGGTAGAGCCTCTGGGACAGGCGGCGCGGCGGCCACGATGGTCTGCGCGACGACGGGGCGTGCCGCCTCCAGCGATTCGGTCAGGTTCGACATCTTCGTCGCGGATTGTGTGTCCGGCGGTGTAGGCACCTCGGCGCTGGGCTCGGTGTTCGCGGCGTGCTGTTCGGCCACCGCCTCGTCGGACAGGCTCGATACAAGTGCGATCGACAGCGACACGACCAACGTCACCGCGGCTGCGGCGACGACCGCAGTCAACGCGCGGACTCTCGACGGCCGATGCGAACCGGCGGTCTCCAGGCCGTTCACTGCGCGGGCCGACGCCAGCGCGGCGCCCCGGGCGAGCGCCAGATCAGCTTCTGCGGCCGAGAAGACGGGGGCATCCGTCACTGCCTCGAGCGTCGATTTGATCAGGTCGAGATCCTCGGCCGAGCCGACCACGAAGATCGAATCGGGACGCCAGTCATCGAGATCCAGCATCGCCATGACCGAACTCGGCAGCTCGACCACATCCGACCCGTCAGGGGGACGGGCGAAGCGGTCGACGCTCACCCCACCGGCGTCGACGATCGCGACTACCGCGCAGTCGGGTTCGACGACGCAGACAGCGATGTCCTCGTAGTCGGCGATGCCTGCGATGCCGGACGCCAAGACGTCGCCCGCCTCGAGTTCCGAGACCGCGATGATGTTGTCGTGGCCCCTGGCCTCCAGAGCCTGCTGAACCCCCGATGCCGCATCTTCTGCCGCATTGGTCCAGGTCAGGCCGATGGCGTGGATATGTCGTTCTGGTTCGGCGACCAGCAGCACATCCAGCAGATCGTCCGGGTCGACCGCGTCGGCCAGGTCGAACGTGCCGCGGTCGATGGTGGCGCCCTCACCCGTGGTGCCCTCGACGAGAACCCAGCGCACGGCTCGCGACGTCATCGAAACGCCGAGCACGACCTCCATGGTGATGCCCCCGATCTTGCCGCAACTCGTACCGAGGGTACCGCTAACGCCTCAGAACGCGTCGGGGTCTTCCTGGACCGCGACGGGGACCGGGTGCTGGTAGAGCCGCGCCGCGTTCTCCCACGTGACTTTTCTGATGACCGACTCGGGCAGCCCGCTGATCTGCTCGTCTATTTTCTTCTGGGTGTGTGGCCACGTGGAGTCGCAGTGCGGGTAATCCGCCTCGAGCAGAATGTTGTCCGTGCCGATTCGCTCATGCTGAATGAATGACGACTGGTCCTCCACCGCGCAGAACCAGAAGTTCCGTTTGAAGACCTCCGCGGGCGTCAGCGTCTCCCCGAGGGCCCGCCATGTTCCGTACATCTCGTGGTAGCTCAGCATGTGGTCGAGTCTGTCGAGAAGGCCAGCCACCCATCCGATGCCGCCCTCTGAAAGGCAGATCTTCAGATCGGGGTGCCGGGTGCACACGCCGGAGTACAGCCAGTCGACGGCCGCGGAGATCGCGTAGGCGAAGAACAGCACGCCTTGCACATCGGGCGGTGCGTCGGCGGTGGTGGACGGTGACGTACCCGACGACCCGATGTGCAGGTTCACCACCGTTCCGGTGTCTGCGCAGGCCGCCATCAGCGGCTCCCAGTAGCCGGAGTGGATTGTCGGGAATCCGAGCAGCGCCGGGTTCTCGCTGAACGACACCGCGTGGAATCCGCGCTCGGCGTTCTCGTAGATCATCTTCGCGCCGACCTCGGGATCGAGGAGCCACGGCAGCTGACACGGGATGATCCGGTCGGGGTAGGCGCCCGCCCATGCCTCGAGGTGCCAGTCGTTCCATGCCCGCACCGACGCCATCGCGAGGTCGCGGTCCTTGGTGACCTGCTGCAGTCGCTGGCCGGCGAAGCCGGGCAGGAAGGACGGGAAGTTCAGCGATGCATATACGCCGTTGACGTCCATGTCCTTGACACGTTCATGGATATCCCATGCGCCACGGCGCATTTCGTCGAACCGGGCGGGTTCGAATCCGTACTCGGAGACCGGCCGGCCGACCACCGCGTTGAAGCCGACATTTGGTAGTGAGGTGCCGTCGTACATCCAGGTCTGGCCGCCGTCGTCGGTGTCGACCACCCGTGGCGCGCGGTCGGCGAACTTGGCGGGCACGCGCCCGGCGAACGTATCGGGAGGCTCGACGATGTGATCGTCGACGGAGATCACGGTGTATTTGCGCTCGGCACGTTCGGGCTCCGGCAGGAAGGTCACGGTGCGCTCATCGCCCGTCTTGGCCGTGGTGAAGTTGAGATTCGCCGCCATGTCGTCGATGGAAGTCATTGGCTTTCCTTACTTCTCGTCATCGGTTGGGCCACTAATTCAGCACGTCGGGGTCGGCTTTGATCGTCATGCGGGCGGCGCCGGCCCAGTAGACATCGGCGGCGCGTTCGATCAGCGATTGCTGCATGCCGACCATGTCGCCGCGGCTCATCTTCGACGGTGTCCGCCCGGTCAGCATCACGTCGTAGGCCAGCCGGCAGACCCGCTCGATGGACACCGCCCGATAGACCGCCTCGGCAAGGTTGCGCCCAGCGGCGATGACGCCGTGATTGGCGAGGACGATGAGGTTGGCGGAACCGATTTGCTGTGCCAGTTCGCTTGCGCGCCAAGGGGCGTCGATCTCGCCGTCGTAGTTCTCGACGAGGTACATATCATCGAGGAACAGCGCTCCGGTCTGATGTACGAGTTCGGGCAGAGTACCCAGCGCCGCGATCAGGCTGACGTAATAGGGATGGTTGTGGATCACCACGCGTGCGTCCGGCCGGATCCGGTGCAGTTCGGTGTGCAGGTGGATGGCGGGTGTGACGTCCCAGCGGCCCCGGACCACACGGGCATCCTCGTCGACGACGCAGATGTCGGATGCGGTCAACTCCTGCCACCACAGTCCCCACGGGTTGACGTACATGTCGGAGCGAGGCTTGTCCGAGCGACCATTCAGCTCGGATTGTCCGTCGGGTTGCCAGGTGATGTGCCCGGCCATGTTCTCGGCGAAGCCGACGTCGGCGAGATGCCGGAAGGCGACGGCCATCAGTTGTCCGTCAGTGAGGTTGTCCCCGATGGGTGGCGTCTTCGACGGCGACCACACGTCGAGGCCGCCGCGCCGAATCTGTTCTGCCGTCATGATCCCTCCCGGATCCGTTCGCGAAGTTGACCTTTGGCGACCTTGCCGCCGGACGAGCGCGGTAGTTCATCGAGTACTTCGAGCCGTTCGGGAAGCAACTCCTTGGAGACACCTTGCGCCAGCAGGTGTTCGACGAGTGTCGGCAGGTCGAGGGCGCCGGCCCGCCGGAGCTCGACGTAGACGCAGACGCGTTCGCCGAAGACCGGATCGGGCATCGCGACCGCCGCGGCCACCGCGACGGCGGGATGTGTCGCCACGGCCTCCTCGACCTGGACGGCGCTGATGTTCTTCCCGCCGCGCAGGATGAAGTCCGATGTCCGTCCGGTCAGCGTGAGATAGCCGTCGGCGTCCAGCTCGCAGATGTCACCCATCCGCATCCACCCGTCCTCGGTGAACAACTGGTCGTGGTCGGTGCCGTTGAGGTATCCCAGGGACAGCGCAGGTCCCCTGCACGCGGGCTGTCCGCGACCGGAGTCGGTGACGTCGCGGTTCCCGTCGAACAAGCGCACCTGCATCTCCGGCACGATCCGGCCCGCGGTGCGCAGTCTGCGGTCGAGCGAGTCCTTCACGGTGGTGGCGCTCAGCATGCCCGTCTCGTTGGAACCGTAGAACTGCAGGATGGTGACGCCGGTCAGTTGCTCGAACCGTGCGGCCTGGGTGTACGGCAGTGGCTCACCGCCGGTGAACACGACGCGCAGACTGCTGAGGTCGTGATCGCGCGATGCAGGATCCGCGAGGATCATCGCCAATTGGGTGCTGACGCAGCACAACACCGTCGCGCGGTGCCGCTCGATCGCCGCGCATGTCGCGGCGGGATCGAAGCGCTCGATGCGCACGGTGGTAGCGCCGAGGTGGATGGGCGTGGTGTGTGAAGTCCAGATCCCGAATCCGAACGGTGTCGGGATGATGGGCAGGAAGACGTCGTCCGCGGCGAGCTCGCCGTTGGCGACCGCCTTGAGGTGGAAGTAGTGCCATCGGTTCTGCGTGTGCACAACGCATTTGGGTGTGCCGGTGGTGCCGGACGTGGAGTTGACCAGGAACACGTCGTCTGGACCGGTCGGCGACAGGCCGGTGTCGGCATGAGGTGCCCGCGTGTCGATGGCGAGTTCGGAACCCAGCACAACGACACGCAGCGACGGGTCGGCGGCCTCGGCAGCGGAGCTCTGCCGTTCGGTATCGGCGACGAGCAGGGCCGGGTTCGTGGTCCGCAGGATCTGCTCGACTTCGCGGACGCCCGCGCGCGATCCCAGTCCCACGACCGTCGCACCGCACCGCTCGATGGCGACCAGCGCCAGGTGGATCGACGCGCTGTCCTTGTGCCACAGGCCGACCCGGTCACCCGGCTGGACACCGAGGCCGCGCAGATCGCAGGCCAGGTTCGTGGCGGCGTGGTCGAACTCCGTCCAGGTGAACTGACGGTCGGCCGAGTCGAGAGTGAAGTCGATGTAGGCCGGTTTGTCCGGCGACGAGGCTGCGTTGCGGTGGACGCAATCGGACAGGGTGACATCCGACCACCACCCGGCGGCTCGATACTGCGCCGCTTCGGCGCTCGTCACGGCGACCCCGTCGACGCCCATCACCAAATCATATGAAAATAAGGACCTTGGTCAACGGTGGGGTCAACGGTCGGATCCCGGTGGGGTGTGCGCCCAGTTGCGCAGCATCGATGGGTTGACGATGCCCGACGACCCCGGGTAGTGCTGCGCGTCGACGAGGTGGGCCGCGGCCAGGTCGTGGGCACGGCGGACATCCCCGTCGGCAATCGCGTCGATGACCTGCAGGTGGTCCTCGAGGACGGCCAGCCGTTCGTCGATCGGCACGATGCTGCCGTCGGCCACCCGGCTCGACCAGCTGGTCTCGTGCGCAGACCACAGCATTTCGAGCGCGCCGGCCAGGATGATCATCGTCTGGTTTCCGCACAGCGACACGAGCGACTCGTGGAACCGCCTGCTCGCCGACGTCACGAGCAGCAGGTCTTCGACAGCCTCGACGGCCTCGGCATGCAGCCGTCGCAGCTGCGGCACCACTGCGCGTCCGCGGTCGCCACGTTGGGCACACAGACCCGCGCATGCCGGCTCGACCTGGAGGAGAGCGTTGCCGACGTCGGAGAGGCCCACCTCCTGGGAGCCGAGCACCAGACCGACCGTGTAGGCGACGTTCGCGGCGTTGGGCCGTCGTACCACCGCTCCGCCGAGCTTTCCGCGCCGCACGCGCAGGAGCCCCTCGGCCTCGAGGATGCGCATCGCCTCGCGCAGCGACGGCTTGCTGACGGGGAACTGGAGGAGAAGCTCGTCCTCCTTGGGCAGGATGCTGCCGTCGGCCAGCTCACCTCGCAGAATGCGCCGCCGGAGCTCGTCTGCGACCTGCTCGGCGAGGCGGCGAAACTGGATGTTCGGGGATGCCACGAGTCGATTGTCCACGTATCAACCATCGACCAGGCCCTTCACCGCCAATAACGGACTGGTAACGAAAGTATCTCGGGCCCGTGACCTGCGGAAACATCGTCGCAGGTCGGACTGTTGCTGTGTTTGTACCGATTTGCGGTTATGGTGCTTGGCGTGGGTCGGCACTCATTAGCCAAAAAGCGACGTAAGTCGCCGGTTGTAGTGGCTTCGGTACTCGGCCCCGCCGCCCTCTGGTTCGCGATAGGTGCCGACGTCCAACCATCCAACGATGCCGTCGCTCACGCGGCCGCCCCCGAGGTCGCGCCGTTGGACGTGGAAATCGTGGCCGTCGGACCGATGGCGCCGATGCCGGCACCGCTCATAGGCCAGGTCAGCCTGAGCTCCGGGGCGGACTCCGGCACCAGCAACGTCATCGCCGCGTCGCGGTATCGGACCGTCGATCGCACCCTGCCCGTCGGACTCGCGCCCGAGAGCGGACTGCAGGTCAAGACGATCCTGGCGTCGCGTGCCATCACCGCGGCCTTCCCCGAAATCCACAGCATCGGCGGCGTTCGGCCCGATGCCCTGCGATGGCATCCGAACGGTCTGGCGCTCGACGTGATGATCCCCAACCCCGGCACCGCCGAAGGGATTGCGCTCGGCAACGAGATCGTCGACTACGTGCTGCGCAACGCGTCGAGGTTCGCCATACAGGACGCCATCTGGCGCGGTGTCTACTACACCCCCAACGGAGCGCAGCGCGGTGGCGGCTACGGCCACTATGACCACGTTCACGTGACCACGACCGGCGGCGGATACCCCACCGGCAACGAGAACTACTACCGCTGAGGCGGATCGTCACGGGCGAAAAGTCACCCCACCGTCGACACTGATCGTCTGTGCGGTGATGAAGCTGCCGTCATCGGAGAGCAGCAGGGTGCCGAGCGCGGCGACGTCGTCCGGATTTCCGAACCGCGACTTGATCATCTGACGGGCCCGCGTCTGCTCGACGATGCCGTCGGGCATCCATTGTTCGTCGAACTTGTAATGCCAGATCAGGCCCGGGGCAATGGCATTGGCGCGGATGCCCTTCGGACCGTACTTGCGGGCGATATGACGCATCAAGGCCAGTTCCGCCGCTTTGCTCATCGCGTAGGAGACGCGAGTGCCTGCGCCGTTGTAGGCGTCGATCGACGCGGTGAACACGATCGACCCGCCACCTGCTTCGATCATCGGAGGGATCGCATGTTTGGCGCAGATCACGAAACCTCTTGTGTTGACCCGCATCACCTCGTCGAATGCCTCCAGCGGCAGCTCGACGACACCACCGGGCAAGTAGGCGTCGGCGGCGTTGGTGAAGTTGACGTGCATACCGTCGAGCCGCCCGAACTTCTCCACCGCCAACCCGACGATCGAGATCACTGATTGTTCGTCGGCGCCGTCGAGTGCGACGCCGAGCACCCGCTGTCCCGACGGGTCGATCTCGGCGGCGACGCGCGACGTCAGCTCGGCATCGAGGTCGCCGACGACCAGCCGGGCTCCCTCGTCGGCGTATCGGCGGGCGAGTCCATTCCCGACGCCGCCCAGCCCGGCGAGGATGACGACCTTGTTTTCTAGCTGTCCCGGCACGTCTGACATATTGCCCGACGCCAACCGGGCCCGTCATACCGCTGTGGCCTTTGCTATCCGCCCATAAGGTGGTCCTGGCGGACTGCGTTTCGCATGCCGCGATCCTCGGGAGGTTGAGTTGGAGGGCACGCCGTTCGGGCGCTACCGGTTGGTCGAGTTGCTCGGTCGTGGCGGAATGGGCGATGTCTGGCGCGCCTACGACACCGTGACCGACCGCGTGGTGGCGGTGAAAGTCCTGCCTGCCCACCTGGCCAGCGATCGGACGTTCCAGGAGCGGTTCCGCCGGGAGGCCAGGGCAGCCGCGGGACTCAACAATCCGCATGTGGTGCCGATCCACGACTTCGGTGAGATCGACGGCCGCCTGTTCGTAGACATGCGACTCATCGAGGGTGAGGATCTGGGCACGGTGCTGGCCTCCGGGCCGCTACCCCCGCACCGCGCCATCAAGATCATCGAACAGATTGCGTTGGCGCTGTTCGCCGCCCACCGGATCGGGCTGGTGCACCGCGACGTCAAGCCGTCGAACATCCTTGTCACCGAGGATGACTTCGCCTATCTGATCGACTTCGGCATCGCTCGAGTCGCCGGCGAAGCGGGGCTGACCGACACCGGCGCCGCGGTGGGCACGTGGGCCTACATGGCGCCCGAGCGATTCTCGGCAGGGTCCGCCGATGCGCGCGCCGACGTCTATGCCCTCACGTGTGTGCTCTATGAAGCGCTGACCGGTGAATCACCTTTTCCGGCAAAGACACTCGAGCAGATCGCCACCGCCCATATGCTCCAGCCGCCGCCGCACCCGTCGACCGTCAGACCGCAGATTCCGCAGGCGATGGACCAAGTCATCACCACCGGCATGGCCAAGGAACCCGACCAGCGGTACGCGTCGACGAAGGATCTCGCGAGCGCCGCCCGGGCTGCGGTCGGTGGGCAATCGGATCAAACCCAAGCCGCACCGCCGCTGTGGACGTCGCAGCGGACCGAGCAGGTGAACCAGCCCGGCCCGACGATGGCGGGCCCGCCGCCAGAACCCACCGAGCGGATGCGTCGACCGGACCCGGCGGCCCTGGCGGCAACCCAGTACCGACCGCCGGCCGACGCGAATCCACCTGAGCAGACCGCGCCGCCATCGGGGCGGCGCAGAAACATTCTGCTTGGCGCCGGCGCCGCTGTGCTCGTCGTGATCGTGGCGGTCGTCGCCACGATCCTGTTCACCGGTGACTCCGACTCGCCATCGAGCGGCACTGCGTCGTCGCCGTCGTCACCGTCCGCGTTGTCGAGATCCTCCGGGGCGCCGCCCGTACCGCCTCCGCCCGGAGGTGCGATGTTCAACGGCGCCCAGCCGTGGACCGTGGACGTCTCCGGAGCCGCGAAGTCCGAACGCAGCGACGCGATCATCGGTGCGCTCACCGCTGCGGGCGGATGGGGTACGGAAAACCGGCTGCAGATCGACTTCTCGAATGCTGTCTTCTACGCCGACGGGAGCACGCCACGGATGCAGGTGGTCGGCGCCGAAGATTACTGCGGCGGCGGTCCGGACTGCGATGCGGTGCCCGCGGAAATGCCGGTGCCTGAGAATGCCAACATCGGCGGGTCCACGGATCTCCAATGCGACCCGTCGGGCAACACAGAGGGTCAGGGCGACTGCCAGCTGCTCGTCGTCGACCGGGACGGACAGAAGCTGTACGAGACATACCAGTCAACAAAAGATGGTGACGCCCTCAAGGCCCAGGGACTGTTCATCTGGGACCTGAATAAGGAGTACCCGGACAACCTGCGCGGTGACCAGTGCACAAGCGCGGACGCGGGGGGTTTCCCGATCGCCGCCATGACCCCCACCGCCGACGAAGTCGCCTCAGGCTCAATCGATCACGCGATCCGGTTCATCCTGCCCAACGACCGGATGCGGGCGGAGGTCTATGTGCATCCGGCGAGCCACGCCGGCGGCCCGGAAAGCACCGATGCCAATGCGCCGCCCTACGGGGTGCGGTTCCGATTGAAGGCCGACTTCGACGAGTCGGGCTACACCGACCCGCAGAAAGTGGTGATCACGGCCCTCAAGACCCACGGGATGCTGCTGGCCGACGGCGGGACGGTGCCGCTCACCTTCGCCGACGATCGCACCAGCACCGCCAAATGGGCGGAGCTGGGTATCGCCTCGGACACCTTCAGCGCCATCACATCCGATGCGTTCGAGGTCGTCGAAATGGGGCCAGACGTGCCGTTGACCTACGACTGCGTCCGTAACCCTTAGGGAACGCAAGGAATGCGTCGCGGGATTGTCGTCGTCGGCAGCGGCCCGATCGGGGCAGTGGTTGCCCGCCGATTCTCGGAGGCGGGGGAGCAGGTGGCACTACTCGAAGCGGGCCGGCCGATCTCGGACCCGCCGGGTAGCCATGTGCGCAACCAGATCCGTTTTCAACAAGACCCGGACTCCTACTTCGCCAGAATTGCCGACCATTTCAGGTATTTCGACGCCGCGGCACCCCCCGCGGGCTTGCCCGGCGCGTCGACGACCATTGCGGCCGGCGGGCAGGGCGTGCTCTGGACGAACAACTGCCCGCGACCCGCCGCGTTCGAGCGGTGGCCGGTGATGCCGGACGCCGAATGGGATCGCTATCTCGGTGACGCCGAACGGTATCTCGATGTCCGCGACGACACGTTCGACGCCTCCGTCCGCCAACGGTGCATCGTCGAGCGACTCCGTGACCGGCTCGCCGAGGACGGCCGCGAAATCGTCGGACAGCCCATGGCGGGAAGGCTTTTGGATCCCGCCACGATCCACTACGTCGCGTCCGCCGACGTCCTTGCCGGTACCGGGGTGAGTATCCGTACCGCCGGGGTGAGTCGCATCGTCGTCGGCGGGCAGCGCGTCTCGGGTGTCGAGCTCACCGGCGGCGAGCACGTCGACGCCGACGTCGTCGTGGTCGCCGCGGGCGCCTTCGACACACCCGCTCTGCTGCACCGCTCCGGATTGGCGTCCCCGGCGCTCGGCAAGCACCTCACCTATCATCCGGTTCTGTTTTCACAGCTGGTGCTCGACGAGAGCCTCTGCCGCGGTGATGGTTACGACATTCCGCCGCGCCTGCAGATTCCGCCGACCACCGCGGCACCCTGGAACACGATGATCCTTCGCGACACCTGCCCGGCACCCGCGGAACCACCCGATGTCGAGGTGGCATCCAATCGGCTCGTTGAAATTCAATCGTTCTGCCCGGTGGACAATCACCCGGACAACACCATGTTCTTCGAGGGGTATCGGGTGTGCTTCGATGTTCCGCTGCGCGCAGCCGACCGGGCGCGTATGGACGCCGTCGCCGCCGACCAGCGCCGCCTTGCCGGCGGCCTCGGTCGATTTCGCGCGGGCGTGGAACCCCAGTGGATGGATCTCGGATTCGCACATGTGATGGGCACCTGCCGCATGGGCGCCGCCGATGACGGGTCTTCGGTGACTGACGAATTCGGCCAGGTATGGGGAACGGATGGCCTCTACCTCGCGACAGTCGGAGTGATTCCGACCGCCCTGGCGGTCAACCCGACGCTGACCGCGGCGGCACTGGCGGTTCGCAGTGTCGATCATGCACTGGGGCAGTAGGTTTCGCGGGTCACACCCGCAGTGCGGTGAACGGCTCGAACGGCAGATTACGCACGACGAACCACACTGTGACGAGAACCATCGTCACCGCGGCGGCCCAGCGGTGGTTCTGCAAGCCTGTGAATTTTCGGCCGACGACGCGACCGTAGGTCCAGACGACGTAGGCGATGAACAAGAATGCGACTGCCGCGACAGCGAGAGCGTTGAAACGCACCGCTGCCAGAAAGTCTCCGTGCAGCAGCGAGTAGATCATCCGAAGTGTGCCGCATCCCGGGCAGTCAATGCCAAGAAGCGCTTTCGTCGGGCACACGGGCAGGAAGCCGCCCGGTGTCGTCGGATCGCCGATCCAGACGGCAGCACACGCACCGGCCGCCAAGGCGCCCACCAGAAGTGGGCCACCGAGGCGGTCAGGCGCGATATGCCGAAGTTGCGTGGGAATCAGTAGTCCGTCGTTGTCGTGGTGCTGAAGTCCGCATTGATGACGCCTGCGGCGATGAGGATGCCGATGACGACGTACACGGCGATGGTGGCAACGATGCTCCAGATCGCCCATTTCTTGGCGGCGGCCGACGATGCCTGCGCCGCGGCGTACTGGCCCTGCGCCCAGAGTCCGCTGACCTGGCTCGCCTTGACGATCGAGATGATGCCGAACGGGAGGCAGCAGAACAGTGTCGTCAGAATGCCGAGCACCAAGTGCGAGCTTGGCTGCGCCCCTTGCGGTTGCGGGGGCGGGTAATTGCCAGGCGGTTGTTGTGTCATCGTCGTCTTCCTTTGAAGGCCGTTAGGACGGAAAGCGGTGCTAACGGTACCGGAGAGGCGTCCCAAAAGACGCGAAAATCAAGATCAATCGGCGGTCACGTAACAGCACCCCGATACCGTCCGTGAGCTGCGCTTTCTGGATGTCAAAGGGGTGGCGAGCACATGCAGAACGCGACCGATGCGCGCATAGTCGAATCAGGCATCGATTCCCGAAGGAGACTGAGATGACGGACGCTGGGCAGCCGGATCCCGATTACCCCCAGATGGCGGCGGTCCGCGGTCGCGTCGAACCGTGTCCTCGTCGGGTACGCGGGTTTCTCGGTTCGGAGCTGGTCTTCGACACTACCTCGGCGCGCTACGTCTGGGAGGTGCCCTACTACCCGCAGTACTACATCCCGGTTGCCGACGTCCGCGCCGAGGCCCTGCGCGACCATCCGGCGGCGAAGGTTTTCGAGCAGGGTGCCTTCGCGGGACTTGTGCGGTTCCGGTGGGACACACTCGATTGGTTCGAGGAGGACGAGCCGATCTACGGGCATCCGCGGAATCCGTATTCGCGGGTCGATGCCCTGCGGTCTCACCGCCACATCACGGTCGCGCTCGACGGTGTGGAGTTGGCCGATACCCGCTGCCCAGTAATGCTTTTCGAAACCGGGCTGCCGACCCGCTACTACATCGACCGCACCGACGTGGCGTTCGACCATCTCGAGCCGTCGACCACGCAGACGCTGTGTCCGTACAAGGGCGTCACGTCGGGTTATTGGTCAGTGCGGGTGGGAGACACCTCTGTCGCCGACCTTGCGTGGACCTACGACACGCCACTGCCCGCGGTCGCGCCGATCGCGAACATGGTCGCGTTCTACAACGAGAAACTCGATATTACGATCGACGGCGTGCAATTGGCACGGCCCACAACGCATTTCAGCTAGCTAGCGGCGAGCGCGGTACGGCACAAAGCCACCGCGGTGATGTCATCCTCGTCGATCAAGTCGGCCCCATCGGCGCACAGGGAGTCAACAACCGACTGCGGGGTCATTCCCTCACGATTGGTGCACCCCGCGATTGCGCCCTCGAGGCCCTCCAACGAGCCGCCCCACCGATCCAGCACTCCGTCGCTGACGAGCAGGATCATGTCTCCCGGGTGCAGGTTGTCGCTGATTTCCAGCCACTCGTCGCCCACTCCCACGGGCATATCGTGGGACACCAGTCGTTCGACCCGGCCCGAGCTGGTGCGGACGACGAAGTGCAACCCGTGGCCGGCGTCGGCGATTTGGAAGTTCCCCGACTCCATGTCGACCAGGACATAGGCGAGTGTGACGAATGCGCTGATGCGGCGCAGATCGCCGTCGAGGATGCCCGCTGCGCGGGTGACGACATCCGATGGGCTGCTGTCGAGATCGAGGGACCTCAGCGCGGTGCGGGTCGCGGCGGCGAGCATGCCTGCGTCGATGCCCTTACCCATGACGTCGCCGAGGCTGAGCGCGATGCAGGGCTGATGTACGCGCACATCGTAGAAGTCCCCACCGATCTGTCTGGCTGGGATCATGGACGCGCCGAATGTCCAACCCGGGGTCGGCGGCAACTCGCCTGGCGCCAGTGCACGTTGGACCTCGGCGGCCCGGTTGATCTCCTCCTGCTCGAGCTGGCGTAGCCGCTCCGATTCGGTGACATCGTGGAAGTGCAGCGCAAGGAGAGTCCCCTCGGGTTGCTCGCCGATGACGGCGATGCTCACGTCGAAGCTGCGGCCATCGGTCAGCGCCAATGTGAGTCGTGCGTTGTCGTCAACGAGAGAATCGGCGGCTTCCGCGAGTCTGGCAACCGCATCCTCACCCATCAAGCTGTCGAGTCGCGTGACTCCCTTTCGCAGTCCGGGCAGCAGGTCCCGCGCCGTGGGGTTGGCGCGTTCGGCAATCCATAGGGTGGATGTGCGGACGACCATCAGCTTGCCTGCGACCGATGCGTTGAAGCTCTTGCGGAACAATTCCTCGCTCTCGTGGAGCCGCGTCGACATGTCACGCTCGGATCCCACCACGATGGACAGCGTGAGAAACACGGCCACCATCGACATTTGATAGACCTGCATCAGGACGGCGCCCGTCGAGATTCCCCACAGCTCGAATGACAACGGGCCCATGCCGAAAACACTGCCGTTGGCCGCGATACTGGCAACGCCGACCATGAGCAGGGACAGCATCCAAGTCGACAACCGAAGCGCCGCCCCCACCAACGGCAGGAATGGCAGCCATTCCAATGGCAACGGTTCGACCGTGAACACCGCGGCCGCGACGCCCAGGGCCGCGACAGCGTGTGCCATCGATTCGGCGAAGCCTGCCTGTTGGTTTCGCAGCGGCGGCGTGATGAACAGCGGAGTGAGTAGCGCGATTCCCGCAGCGTGCTTGAGCACACCGGTCTGCAGCGACTCCAAGGCGGCTACAGGTTGGCCGAAGAGTGAAAAGGCGGCGAATGCGAGCAGGCCATACAGCGCCGTCGATACCAGAGCGATCCCGAGAAACCGGGCCAGATCGGCCGGAGTGGCCAACCGCGGTAGGCGATCCCGGCGGCCGCGCAAGAGCAGCGTGCCGACCACCATCTCGGCGGCCACGGCTACAACCAACACAAGAGCGAGCAGCGGCGGCCGCCCTGCCCACACCAGGACCGGCAGCGTTATCGCCGCGACAGCCGGCGCGAGGAACCACATGTACCGACGTGGAAAACAGACGCCCAAGCCAAGCGCGATGCCGGAGGCCGGCCACAGGGGCGGTGTCGCCATGCCCGCTGGTTGGCTCACGATGCTCAGCACCGCGACCGTCGCCAAAGCGAGCAGGTTGGTCACGATGACTACCGCGTTGGGAGCCCGCCACCCGCTGATCACGAAAGCCTGCGTTTCTGAGGCAATCTCGGCACGCGATAGTCGAGGACTCGACGTGACCGGGTCAGGTGAACCAGCGGTGACCGTCATTGGCTGCCGCGCATACTCATTCAGACTGTCCCCGAATCAGCGTCCAGTTGTTTGCAACGACGTGCGACAGAATAGTTCTTTCCTGGCACGCGGAAAGCAAATCAGGCCGAACTCCGCGACTCTGCCCAGTGGCTGTCTCAGAGACCCGTCAGCCGACCTTTTGCAGCTGGAACGGGCTCTGGGTCACGATTCCGCCCGCGCATCCGTAATTGGAGTCCGTCGACAACACCCCGGCCAGCGTCGCCGGGTCGACGGACATCGACACCACGGCCGGCTCATAGTGCCCGTCGTCGCAGGTGAGACCGCCTGGCTTCGATACCGTGAAGTTCCAGCGGCCGCCGGAGAACGTGGTGGGAGTGGTCCAGCCCTGGTTGCTGGCGACCGTGCCGGTGCAGCCGGCAGCACCGCAGCTCGTCGCGATGGTCCAGACGTTGTAGGGGTCGCCGTCGGTTGCGCCGTAGGTGCCGTTGAGCAGCGGTGGGTCGGCCGCCGCGGTGCCGGCGAGCGCAACGCCCGCGATCGCCGGCGCGGCGAAGGCGACGGCCAATGTGCGCAAGACCTTATTCATAGTGATTCAGCAATTTACGGGCGTATTGCCAGGATCGACGCCGCCCACACCAGCGATTCCCGGTTTGTGCCCAACATGTCGCCGAATCGACATCTGATCCCGCACACCCATCGGCCATCGCTGCAGGCTTATCGGACGTCTGCCGCGATGATCTCGGCACTACGAGGCGTGAACCGCAGGAACACCTTTGCGACCAGAGGCGCGGCGAAGAGCATCAGCACGACGCGGATCACCTGGGATGTCATCACGAACGCGACGTCGGAGTCGGATCCGATTGTGGTTCCGAGTACCGCGTAGATGCCGCCGGGGCTGGTCGCGAGATATCCGTCGAGCTGGCTGAGGCCGGCGACATTTGCCAGCACCGCGCCGAAGCCGGCCACGACGAGGTTGAGCACCGTGATCAACGCCAGCGCGGTGGGCAGGATCCTGCGGATCGCACGAATCGATTCACGATCGAACTCCAGCGCGGTCTGCCAGACGATCATCAGCGCAGCAACCTGGACCACCATCACAGGCACGTCGAGCCCCACCAGCAGTCCGCTGAATTCCCCGACGATGGTGAGCGCCATCGGGCCAAGCAGCCCGGCGCAGGGAAGCCGCACCGCGCGGCCGGCCGCCGCGCCGGCGGCGACGATCACCGCGATCAGCGGCAGGCTGAACAACAACGGCAGCGAGCGTGTGGCGTCGGCAGTAGATGCCCCTGCAGCCGTTCCGCCGTAGACGACCGCGACGACGAAAGGCATTGCGGCGGTGATGAGTACCACGCGTAGGTACTGCACGGCCGCGACGACACGATCGTCCCCACCGAGCTCGCGGGCGATGGACACCACGCCTGCCGAACCGCCCGCGACAAGTGAAAGGGCACCCGTCAGCGGACTGATGCCGCGGTGCATGCCCAGCAGCGCACCGCCCGCGATGCAGACGGCCAGTGTCCCGACGGCGACCGCGAGGACTGCCACCCAGTCCGAACCACCGAGAGAGGCGAACGAAATCTCTCGGACCAGCAGCCCAGTGGCCACCCCCAGCGCACCCTGGACCGCCACCGTCGACGCCGGTAGCGCCCTCGGCGCGTAACGCGCGAGGCTCCAGGCCAGGAAGCCGCAGATAACGGCGGCTGCGATGAGATCGATGGTGGTCACGACGCCTAGCTTCGGACGGCGTTCTTGGCGATTCCTAAAAGCCGACGGTTCCAAGAAACTTTAAAGAATCGGCGGTCAATGTCAGGTCACGAGCCTGGCGACACAAGAAAGGAGACCGCCGATGCTCACGTGGGAGACACGAGACGCGACCCTGAACCTCCGGCCGATGACCGGCCACAAGGTGTGGCATCGGGCCACGTTTGACGACGCGTCATACACGATCGTGGTCGAGCCGCACCAAGCCGAGGCATGTCTGCACATCCGTGATGAGCTGCGGCGACGCGCCAAGCGGATCGATACCGTCGAGGCAGCCGACTTCGTCGAACCCGCACTCGCCGAGATGGCCGAATCCATCGGCAACCATGTGCACTCCGGCGCCGGTTTCATCGTCCTGCGCGGCTTGCCGTTGCACGGATGGACCGACGAGGAAGCCTCGATGCTGTACTGGGGTATCGGGACCTACGTGGGCACGCCGTTGCAACAGAATCGGGCCGGCGAACGCGTCTACCTTGTTCAGGACACCGGCGCGACGCTGATGGAGGCACGCGGGTCGAAGACGAATCTCGGGATGATCTACCACACCGACTCGGCTTCCGCCTTCGTCGGCAGCCGTCCCGACACCCTCGCTCTGATGTGCCTGCGCAAGGGGGTGTCCGGTGGTGAGTCGCTGGTGGTCAGCGGTCACACCGCGTACAACATCCTCTTGGCGACACGCCCGGATCTGGTGGAGGTGCTCTACGGCGAGTTCCTCTTCGACCGGTCGAAGGACACCGCCGACGGCGAGGACCCGGTTTCGCGCGGTCCCGTGTTCGTCGACACCGACAAAGGCGTCCACATCCGGTACAACCGCTTGCACATCGAACTGGGCCACCACCTCTCGGGCCACCCGCTCACCGCGCTGCAGCATGAGGCGCTCGATGCATTCGACGCGATCCTGACCGATCCTGCGAACGCCATCGACTTCACGATGGAGCCCGGCGATGTCCTCTTCGCCGACAACAACACCATGCTCCATAACCGGAATGCCTTCGAGGATGCAGAGGAGGTCGAGAACAGGCGCTGCCTGGTGCGGCTCTGGCTCGCGACAGCGCCCTAGACGTTGCGCGGATGATGGCAGGCCGCGAAGTGCTCCGGCCGGTGGTGTGGAAGCGGGATCGCTTCGTGCGTTTAGCGGGGGCTGTGCGGGTGGGGTAGTTCGTTGCTGCCCTTGTGTCCCTGGCCGTTGTGCTCACTGTGCGGGGCCGGAGTGTTCGGGAACGGGAGGTGCACGCCGGTGGAGGTGCTGCCGGGGGCGGGGACGGGACG